>QHYZ01000088.1 GCA_003225295.1 Acidobacteriota bacterium
AGCCGCAAGACAATCGAAAGTCCAGCTCGGCGTGATTTTCCAGGACCGCATCAAGCCGCACATTCGCCAACTCAAAAACTGGGTGGATCAAGGCCTGCTCGGCAAACCGTTGTTCGTGGATGCCCGCGTGAAGTGGTATCGCCCCCCCGAGTACTACGCCAATTCGCGCTGGCGCGGCACACTGGCGCTCGATGGCGGCGGCGCCTTGATCAATCAGGGCGTGCACACCGTCGACTTGCTCCTTTGGCTGCTCGGTGATGTCGTTCGCGTGCAAGCCCGCACCGCCACCGCGCTTCACAAGATCGAAGCCGAAGACACCGCCGTCGCCATCCTCGAATTCGCCAGCGGCGCCTTAGGCCTTTTCCAGGCCAGCACCGCTGCCTATCCCGGCTACCCCCGCCGCGTTGAACTCTCCGGCTCCGAAGGCACGGTCATTCTCGAACACGACCGCATCATCGCCGCCAACCTCCGAAACACTCCCCACGCCACCGCTTCCGCCGCCCTCGACGAGAACGAAAGCGCCTCCTCCGCCGTCGTCAGCGATTTCCGCGGCCATCAAACGGTCCTCGAAGATTTTCTCCAAGCCATCGAGCACCATCGCGCCCCCGCCTGCGGCGGCCCTGAAGGCCGCCGCAGCATCGCCCTCGTCGAATCCATCTACCGTGCCGCCAAAACTCCCGGCCAGATTGCTGCCGTGTGATCGGAGAATTTCCGAATCATTTGTCCAAATTCGCAGGATTCGTGTAGAGTTCGCTGCATCTCACGAGGTGCGCCAATGGCCACAACTCTCGCGGCTTCTGAAAAAGGCATTCTGCCCCCGACCATTACCCCTGAGCCCCGGCCCGCAACGAAACGCTATGTGGCGCTGGATGCATATCGCGGGTTCATCATGCTGGTCCTGGCTGCGGAGGGATTTGGGTTCTCCGCCCTAACGGGTGATCCCACCTGGGGCCGGATCGCGAACTGGTTCGAGCATGTGCCCTGGGAAGGCGGCGTGTTTTGGGACATGATTCAGCCCGCCTTCATGTTTATGGTCGGCGCGGCCATGCCGTTCGCCATGGCCCGTCGCATAGAACTGGGCGCCACACCTCGGGAAAATTTTCGTCACGTGCTGACGCGCTCCATCCATCTCATCATCTTGAGCCAAATCCTCATCTGGGTCTCTGCCGGCCATATCAAGCCGCAATTGATCAACGTTCTTTCCCAGATTGCCTTCACCTATTTCCTTACCTATCTCATCATGCGCTGGCCGTGGCGATACCAGGCCCTCGCGGCTTTTCTGCTGCTCGCGGGATGGACGGCATTGCTTTTCGCTTTCCCTGGGCCTGATGGTCCGTTCTCTCACCGGAATCACATTGGGCTGCGGGTCGACCGCGCCATCTTTCGCTACGATTACGACCCGGCGTACTCCACGCTGAACTTCCTCACCAGCACGGTGTGGACCTTGGCGGGCGCTTGGGTGGGGCGGATGCTCATGAGCAACAAATCGCATCGGGAGAATCTGACCAAACTGGCTGCCGGAATGGCGCTCTCTTTCGCGCTGGCCTTCGCTTTACACCCGTGGATCCCCTTCATCAAACAGGTCGGCACGGCGTCCTTCGTGCTGTATAGCCTCGGCTGGGTGCTCTTGATGTTCATCGGGTTCTATTGGTTGGTTGAGGCACGCGGCTATCGCAAATGGACATTTCCCCTTGTCGTCGTGGGCATGAATTCCATCTTCATTTATTCGTTGAGCATGCTTCTGGTCCAATGGCTGGATCGTGCCGTCGGAGTTTTCACCTTTCACTACAAATTCGTCGGGACACTCGCTCCGGTGGCGCAAGCATGCACCATTCTGCTGGTCATGTGGTACATGTGCTATTGGCTGTACAAGCGGAACATCTTCTTGAAGCTATGAACGCACCCGGCCTCGCGCTCATTGAATCCGTCTATCTAGCAAACCGCAGAAAATCCCCGTCGCCTCGCCATTGCCTGACCGAAACTACTGGATGGTAACGGTTACCTTGGTGTTAGCCCAGATCGTGGGGAGGGCGGCGTTGGGGCCCGGCGTCGCCGCAGTCACAGTAAACATGTAGTTGCCGGGTGTCGTGCCGAGAATTCCGCCACCTGGACCGCTACCCGTGCCGGCGCATGCCACCAGACCGCCGACAATTACCATAACGAAAAAGAAACTCAACCAGGAGAGTGGCCTGCGCCTTCGGGCCCGGATTCCGAATACCACCATGCCGAGCAGGGCTACTCCGGCGTGGGCCGCAAGCCAGGCCATGCGATTCGGCGAGGGAAAGACGAACGCGCTCGAACTCGCAGCGGTAGAACTGATAGTCATCGTGGCGGTCACCGCGCTTGTACCTGCAATGTTGACAGAAGACGGAATACTGCAACCGGGAAGATACTTCGCCGCCGCTGGGGAGCCAGAGAGCGCACAAGTGAAATTGACCGCGCCGGTAAATCCACCCATTGGCGTGACCGTCACGATTGAAGTGTTGCCCGTCGTTGAACCGGGAACCACGATGGTAACGGGAGTTCCGCCAACGCTGAATGGGACTGTCTCAGTTGCCAAGATGCGCGCACGGGCCGGGGCGTAAGTAGAGTCGCCATCGTAGGAGACATCAAAAGTGATCTTGCCGGGATTGAAAGAGTTGCCGTCCCCAGTGAAGCTTGCCGAGCCGTTTACCAGTGCCGCAGCACCACTAGTCGAAGACTCATCTCCGTAGCCATGGAATTCCGCGATTCCCGTGGGAGCTGGTAGGCCCGCAACACCGGAAACGGTGACCGTGAGGGCAAAGGACTGCGCCTCATTAAAAGGATTGGGATTGACGACGGCGGACACGCTGGCGGGTTGCTGGACCGTGATATTGATGGCCGAAGATGTGGCGGGATTGCAGTTGGCGTCGCCACTATAGATCGCGGTGACAGAGTCTACGCCCAGCGGCAAAGCGGTGGTGTGAAGGATGGCGGCCCCAAGGTGAGGATTGAAGGGATCCGGGTCAATTGATGCGGCGCCGAGCACGATGGAACCGGAGTAGAACGTGGCGGTACCGGTGGGAGCTGGGGCGGTGTTGGAGGCAAGAACCAGCAAGGTGAGCGCTGTGGTTGAGCCCACCACGACGCGGCTGGCGTTCGCGGAAAGGTTAACCGTGGGTATCACCTTGATGATCGTAAAGGTGAGCGGAGTAGTGCTCGAAGATGCGTTGAAGCTGGCGTCGCCCGAGTAGCTGGCACTTAGACTATGCGTTCCGGCTGGGAATCCACTGCTGGGGATCCACTCAGCCACACCGTTGGAGGTGAGACTGACCGGACCGGAGCTGGCCGTGCCCGTGCTCGCCGTATCGAGAAAGTTGGCGGTTCCCGTGGCTATTCCATCCGTTGAGCCTGGGGCAGCATTGACACCTGTGGGTTGGGCATCGATGGTGATGTAGGAACCGTAAGGGTAGCTGCCACCGTCGGAGATACTGACGAATAAAAGGCTGTTGAAGTTGAAGTAGCTGCCAAAGACAGACGTAGTGCTGGCTTCCGGGGCCACATTGAGGGTAACCGGAGAAGAACTGCTTGGCGCGAAGATGGTGTCGCCGGCGTATTTCGCAATCACATCGTATTGCCCGCCGGGAAAATTCTTGAAACTGCTTGCTACCGTGCCGCCTTCGAGCGCTAGTTCGCCCACGCCTGTATTGACGGGAGGAGTGGCGGTGGTGACCAGGCCAACCTGGCCAGAAGGCGTGCCGCCATTACCGTTCACGCCGATGCTGATGGTGACGGGAGTCCCGTGTGTAAAACTCGTCGGGCTAAGGCTAAGTGTGGTGGTCGTGGGCGTGAATTGCAGCGAAGTCCAGTACTTGAGGAGCAGAGCGGCATCGACGCTGCCGAGGCCGGTGGCCTGATCATAGCCTGCGCCCGCATAGTATTGGCCCAGGGTGTAAAAACCGTTGGTGTTGTCGTTGAGAGTGCTGAGTGCGCAGGAAGGCGTGCCCCGCTGGCAAGGCACGTTGTTGCTACTGATCGCGATGTCATGGAATACCGAGGGATGCTGTGCGGCAAGCGGATAGAGTGTGAAGTTGGCTTGGCCTTGTGGCCCGTATTTCTGGTTGATGAGGGCCATAATGCCGGCCATGGCGGGCGAAGAAGCAGAAGTGCCGCCGATACCCACGATCCTTACGCCCTCCTCGTCCGGAATGCAATCGTCAGAAAAGGCGCAAATGGGATAGAAGCTATCGTTCGCGTTGTCGGCGGCGAACAGAGAAATATCGGGAAGGTCGCGTACCCCGTCGGCGGGCACGCCACTGCCTGTTTGCCAGGCTGGCTTGGGATAGCCGCCAGAGCAGGAGGCGAACGAGCCGCTGGAGGCAAGGACGCCCGCAGTACAACCGCTGGCGCCACCGCTGCCGGCAACGATCGTGGGGTTGTCCGAGCTAAACACTCCTCCAGTCGAAAGGTTAAAGCCAAAGGCGTGGTTCCAGGGTTGTTCAGGAACAGGTTTGAGGAGAGAGTTGGCTGGCAGCGTCGTTGGCGTGAGGTTCCAGAAGGTCGCCAGCTCGGTGTTCTGTGCGGCAGCCGTGCCGTTGAAGGTGCTGTAGAAGAAGTCGGTGCCCCCGACAGATATGTTCCAAGGTGTGGAGGAGAAACCGCTCACGCCAAGCCCTTGTTGTGCGACCTGCGGGATGTCGAAGTTGTCGCAGCCCGCTGAGCCGCCGTCGCCGGCGGAGACGAAGGACGTTTGTCCTTGGGCGGCGGCCTGTTCCCACACGGCGGCCCAGAATTGGTTTCCGGCCGAACCAAGAAATTGTTCACAGTTCCCGTAGCTGGTACTGAGGACGGCGGCCTGGTCGTCGTCGACTGCCCGCAAGGCAGCAAGATTTAGACCGGATTCGAGAGCGCTGTCGGCGGAAGTGTAGAGATTGATTGTGGCGCCGGGCGCAACCGCGCCGGCAAGTTCAACATCGAGGTAGGATTCAAGGGCAGCCCCGTTCAGGCCAGGATCCTGGCCGTCGATGACCACGTTGAGCGCCTTGGCGGGCAGACCAAAAAGGGCGCGATACGCGGCAACGATCGCAGGGTCGACGTTGGAGGCACCAATGATGCCGATAGTCACACCGTCGCCGTTGATGCCTGCGCCGTAGAGGGGATTCAGGTCGTACTGGACAGCGAAATCACTAGGGGCCAGCGCCAACGCGAAGGGATGGAGTGTCCACTCCGACCTCACCTGGTGTGTGCGGAGTTCATACGTGGCTCTGCCAAGCACGACGCTGTAGGACTTCGGCCGGAAATCGTTCATCGCGGTGATTCCCGCGACGACCGGCGCGAGCGCGGCGGGAATTTGAGGATCGCGATCGTTGGCGTGATGCTCTTCTCCCTGGACGAGGTAGGTGTGGATTTCCGTGTGGAAGGCCCCGCGGATTTGCCCGGCGTTGCCGGAGAATTCAATGGCTGTTTTGCCCCTGCTGACACGGGCTACGGAAAAGCCATGCGACTGGAGCCATGCGACCACCCCCGCGACATCCGACTCAGCCGGGCCGTACAGCTTGCCGAACTGCTCCGGCGTGAGCCACTGGTGATAGCTGCGGCGGCCAGGAGCGTGGGCATCCTCAATAAACTGGCGAAGCGCGGTCTCCCGCGCGGGAGAGCGCTTAAGGAGCAGAAGCATGCGTTCAGCTGGAAACGAATCAACAACCGCACCCTGATCGTAGCGGGCCTGGGCCAGCGGATGTATGTTGCCTCTGAGGGTGACGCGCTGGCTGTTATCGATGGGCTGCTTTGGGGAAGAGACGGACGGCGATGGCCCGAGCGCTACGCTGCTCGTGATGGCAGCGACTCCCGTCAGGAAACCAAGTGACCAAAAACGCCCAAAGGCTCCGGGCACTATGGACCTCCTCACCCAAAATGCGCAGCGGTCCAATCACCGACTTCACGAATATGACGTGGCACTACGTCGAATCTGTTTCTTTCCCGATAAAACGTTCCGGGCGACAAGACTGAAAACCGGCCACAGAGAAGGCCTCCGAACCGGCAACGGGCGGGTGTTACCTGTATCTAGCATACGTCTACCGGAACAGATCCGTTACCCCTTTTTGCCCGTGGCGAGGGCAAGTCCAGCACATCAGGGCGGGGTAAGCGAGCCTTAAACAGTTAAGATAGTGCGTGCAATTCGGGGTGTATGTCATGCAGCATGGGATACGAACGAACAAACGTCTATCTTGCGAAACCGCAAAAGGCGGTGTTCCGAAAAGATTGCCAAGGAAGGGTATTTTTGTTGCTGGACTGGTACGACGAATCGTAGATAAGGAGCTCGACCGTGGGCAAAAACAAAAAGGGTGAACCACTGATCGAAGTCGCCTGTGCTGGCTGTGGAAGAACACAACGCCTGCGGGAGAGAAAGGTCGTTTTGTGCGACGGATACACTTGCGGATTCGGCGGAGACTGTGTCAAGAATCCTGGATTCATTCTCCCCACCGTGCCAGATGGCTGCGTTCGCCACATCGTTCCTCATGCGGCGGGTGCTTTGGAGTGGATACAACACTCGCTTCGCAACACCAGAAGAAGCAGCGGCAATCGCCAGAGCCCGAGATGTGCTGCTAAGAGCCAAGGCGCAATTTCAATACAGATAGAGAAGGGCTTCACGGACTGGCTTCAGCCCACACCGGAACGAAAGTTAAGCAGAAGTCCGGGCTGAACCGTGCCATCCTTCGCCAAGGCGGGGGAGAACTAGGTCGCCAGTCTCCGGGCAGTCGCCAAACAGACTCCTAAAGACCCAGCCGCCGCGCACAATCTTGAAGAATCTCCACCTCCCAAGGCGGACGCTGGGGATTTCTCGGATGGGGAAGATCCGTCGGCATCCTCCCCGTCGAATGCAAAAACACCGCAGCGGAATGTTTGTACGCCGGAACTGGCTCGCGAAACGCCACGTTTCCCAAGTACTGCAGCGCATCCGACAAGGCGTAATACGCAGGATCACCCGCCTCCCAGAGCCGGTCGCGTTCGGCGAATTTCTCCGGGGCAAAGGTCGCCAGTCCCAGCAAATAATCCGATCCGTACTCGATCATGTTGATGCCCAGATCGTTTCCCGTGTAGATGCGGAAATCCGGCCGGTGCGCGTCGCGGAGCGCGAGCCGCTCCAGCTCGATCAGCCGGTCGAGTGAAGAATGTTTCATTCCCTTGATTTCCGGAATGTCCATCAACCGAAGGAAAGTTTCTTCATCAAAGATTTCTCCGTTGGGGGCAAACACCGGTCCCAGCTCGAAGGCCAGCACGTGCGCGTATCCCCGGCACGCCGCCCGATACGCCGCCGCTTTCTCGGCGGCCGATTTCCCGTGCAGCCGGCTGGTTTGAAACAAAATTGGAATTCCTCCCTGTCTAACAATGTCGTCCATCTGCTTTCGGTAGAGTTCGAGGATGTCTCCTGGCTGCCCTTCGATATAGGCGCCGCCCACAAATTGCGCGTCGGTGCCCAGAGCTTCTCGGGTCCAGCGCAGCACGTCAAGTTTTTCCGTTTCGCTCAGATAATTGACGTAGCCGGTGTCCATGTTCACGGCATTCATCAATCCGGCGCGATGCGTGGCACGCAGATGATTTTGAAAGGCTTCGACGGCAATTCGCCCATTCGCTTTAAATGGCAGGAGCGCCGCGGCGATGCCCTGCACCTTGCGGCCAAGTTGTTGCCGCTGATTGATGGATCCGATTTTCATCGCTTCGCTTTGGCAATCTTCAGCTGCTCCGCCAGTGCGGAAGTCTTGTAGTAACTGTCCAGCGGATAGCAACCGGAAGGCAAGCCCTTCCGGGGCGCGGTGGTGCAATCGCTGAAGGTTCGACAAATTCGCCTGTGTTCAATGGTTTTTCCTTCGGTGGCATCCCAAAGCAACTCAGGATAAGTCAAAATCATTCTTCCCAGACCAACTGCGTCCACCCATCCCTGGCGCACCGCTGCTTGCGCCACGTGGGGCAGAAAATCCTGCAAGTAACTGTAAGCCGTTCCCACCAGGATCAGCTTCGGAAAGAGCCGCTTTAATTGTTGGGTGACTTTCATCTGCCGCGCCACGCCAACCAGGGGATCTTCCGGAGGCTGATATCCATCGGATGGCGGATAAAGCGCCGGCCGTTGAATATGCGGATTGTAGTAGGGACTCCCCGCGGTGATGTTCACAAGCCGGACCTCCAGATCCTCGAGCAAGGACAGCAACCGGATCGTCTCGGTGAGATCCGCCTCGGTGGGATGGAACGGATTCACGCCGAATCCCCAGCGGTAAGGAACCAAGCTGTCATGCGGTTCGGGAATTCCCGGTCCCAACTTTCCCTTCGTCGATTGCGACGGATCGGGACGAAATGGCACGGTGTCAAACGCCGAGAGCCGCACGCCGATGTGAATCCCTGGCGCCATCGAGCGGATCCCTTCGACCACTTCCCGCAAGAACCGCGTGCGGTTCTCGAAACTGCCGCCGTAGTTCCCTTCTCGCGTATGCGCGCTTAGGAATTCGTGCCCCAGGTATCCGTGGCAATGCTTGATATCCACGAAGTCGAAGCCTAATTCCTGCGCCATTTTCGCCGCGCGATGAAATTCTTCGATGATCGCACCGATTTCGCCATCGGTCAGAACCACATAGTCAGGAGACAAACCCATCTTTCGATCCAAGATGGGATGATGATAAAGAATGCGCGGCTCCGCTCGATCGTGAGCATTCGGCCGGCAATAGCGTCCGGAATGCGTCAACTGCAATCCGATAAAGAGTCCTTCCTCCGAGCCCGTGGTCCGCTTATGTTCTTCAACCAGGATTTTTCGCAATCCCGCCAATCCCCCTCGGGTATGCCGCGCCATCACCAGCTGATTCGGATTCGCGCGCCCTTGGTGCGAGACCGCGACCGCTTCACCTCCCCAAATTAGTTTTCCCCCGCTTCGTCCGAATTTTTTCCAGCGATGGATGGTGTGCTCGCTGGGATTCCCATCCGCGGTGCCATCCCATCCTTCCATCGGATGAACGGCGATGCGGTTGCCGATCTTGATTTCGCCGCGCGAGAGCGGCCATCTGAGCGGTCGATCGGCGCCGCTCGCTATCTCGCTATCGCAGGGAATCGTCAATCCCAGTGAGTGAACATGATCTTCAAAGCGCTTTACATCCTTCACCGTCCCCAGCCGCAGAATCGGCAGCGTGTTCATGCTGGTCTTTGTCCCTTGGCCAGTCCCTCGACCGCTGAGGCGTCCAGCAAAGCCATGCCTACGACGCAAAACAGAACCACAAACGAAGTCGCCGCGACTTCGAGCAGCCGACGGTCTGTCTCCGGCCTTCGCATGGAGTTGGGATTGCCAGAATCTACGAGGTTGCTCTTTCTCTGTACCGCCATCTGTTCGCTCCATTCGCGACCCGTGAGCGAAGGTTTGGCCGAAACCGCGCCTCTTGACAAATGACCCCGCGAGTAGCGCAAGCCTCGGACTTCAGGCCGGGGTAAGCCACGACTATAGCGGCGTGGCCTGCTGTTCAATGTAGCGCTTGATGAGGTGGAGTGGTGCGCCACCACAGGATGCGGCGAAATAAGAAGGCGACCACAAAACATTCTTCCAGTAGCATTTGGCGATGCGCGGTAACCGGCGTCGTAGAACATAGCTGGATACCCCTTTTAAGGAGTTCACCAGCGATGAGACGGACACTTTCGGCGGGTAATTCACCAGCAAATGTACGTGGTCGCGCTGGCCGTCCAGCTCTACCAGCTGGGCCTGGAAGTCGGTGCAGACCTTGGAGAAGATAGGTCGGAGTGCTTCGATAGCATGGCCATCAAAGATGCAGTGGCGGCGTTTGGTGACAAAGACCAGATGAACGTGCATTGCAGAAGCGCAATGCCTGCCGTGTCTAAGGTCCTTGATTTTGTCCATGGACCAGATAATAATGAAAACATGGAACGTAGGCAAGCCTTCCGGTTCCAGTTGATGCCCAACGGCGAACAGCAACGGCAGATGCGGTGTTTCGCTGGCTGTGCTCGCTATGTCTACAACAAAGCACTGGCGCTCAAGAAAGAACGGTACGAGAAGAAAGAACAGCTCACTCGTTTCCAACTGGACAAACTGCTGGTGCAGTGGAAGCAGGAAACACCGTGGCTTAGAGAAGCCCCGGCTCACGCACTACAGCAAGCGATTCTCGACCTCGATAGGGCCTACACGAATTTCTTCGAGAGGCGCGCCAAGTTCCCGAAGTTCCACAAGAAAGGAGTGCGAGATTCGTTTCGAGAATCGGACCAAAAGTGCATCAAGTTGGAGCAAGGGAACAACCGCATCCAATTGCCAAAGATTGGTTGGGTACGCTACCGCAACAGCCGTGAAGTTCTTGGCGAGATACGCAGCGTCACCGTCAGCCAGTCGGCTGGCCAGTGGTACGTCAGCGTCAACACGTTCGAGCAAGTAGAGCCACCACGACACGCCTCCACGGCAGTGGTGGGGATCGACTGGGGGGTAGCCCAGTTCATCACGCCGTCGGAAGGCCAACCTGTAGACCGGTTGTCCCCACTCAAGAATTTCTTGCCCAAGCTCAAGACGTTGCAGCGGCGGTTGGCACGCAAGCAAAAGTTTTCGAATAACTGGAAGAAAGCGAAAGCGAAAGTCACCCAGCTGTACCAACGCATCGCCAACACCAGAAAGCATTTCCTACATAAGGTCTCGTCGGACATCAGCAAAAACCACGCCGTTGTCATTGTCGAAGACCTGCAAGTAAAGAATATGTCGGCATCGGCCGCAGGCACCAGGGAGCAGCCGGGAAGGAACGTCAAGGCCAAGTCGGGCCTTAACCGCTCCATTCTGGATGCCAGCCCGTTCGAGCTACGTCGCCAGTTGGAATATAAGACCAGGTGGCGGGGCGGCATGCTCGTGGCGGTGCCGCCGCACAACACCAGCCGCCAGTGCCCCGGGTGCGGGCACACTTCGGGAGACAACCGCAAGAGGCAAGCACAGTTCACCTGCCTCGAGTGCGGTTTCTCCGCCAACGCCGATTGGGTTGCCGCCATGAACATCAAAGAGGCAGGGCTTGCCTTGTTAGCTTGTGGAGATACTTCGCCTGAAGTAAGGGCGTCGGCCCAAGAACCCACCGAAGGCCTTCATGCTTAGGCATGGAGCCAGTAGGAGTCCCCTTCCTTCAGGAAGGGGAGGAGGTCAAGGCATGGTAAAGATTCTTTGTCTCCCTGTCGAGGGGCTTCCCTGGCAGCATTTGGTCGAATGCGCTGAACAAGGCGTTTGCGAATTGCAAAAGGAGATGTAAATGTCCATCACGCGACGTGACCTATGCCTCTCGCTTCGGGCAGCTCTCCTCCCCGCCGTTCTGCGGCCCGAGGGCGTGGCCGCACAAGAGGAATCTATGCCATCGGCAATGTATCCGTTCGAAGCGCTGCCCATTCGAACGCCGAACAACGCGGAGATCCGCGACGTTCTGAAGGGCAAGCTGGCCACCGGCGAGTCCTTGGAGGTGCATGAAACGACGCTGCCTCCGGGCGGGGCGCCCCACGCGGCACACCACCATGTGCACTCCGAAATGTGGCTGATTCGAGAAGGAACGGTCGAGCTAACCGTCAACGGCACGAGCTACCGTCTCGGGGCCGGCTCAGTCGGATTCGTACGTTCCAATGACCAGCATGGGATCAAGAATGTGGGCACCGCGCCGGCGACATACTTTGTGGTGGCGGTCGGCCCCGGCGCCGGTTCTTGAAGGACCGAGAAACACGGTGCAGTCTCGTGGGGGGGCGCGAAACGGCCTAAGCTACGCTGCCGTGTGGTTTGCGGTGGTCCCCGAGAAGCTGCGCCGGTCGCTGACGGGAATTGAAGTTGTTTGAATACATAGAGAGTAAAATTGCAGAAAAAGAAGCACTTGACTCGAAGGAGCCTGTTGTACCATTGCTCCGCGAACGATTTCCCATAGAGTAGTGAGATGAGAAATACAGCTTCATCTCTTCCGACTTTGCGCCGCCAGACGGACCTTAGGGACAAGCCTCGAGTATGAGTGGCGTTGGAATAAAAGACGTCGCCAAGTTGTCGGGCGTGTCCACCGCTACCGTCTCGCATGTCATCAATAAGACGCGCTACGTCAGCGATGAAACGAAACGAAGGGTTCTGGGCGCGATTGAAAATGTAGGCTACACGCCAAACATACACGCGCGCAATCTGGCCTCCGGCCGGAGCCGGACTCTCGGCCTGATCATCTCGGACATCACCAACCCATTCTTCCCGGACCTGGTTAAGTCCATTCAGGAAAGAGCGCTCGAACTGGGCTATGACGTCATTGTGCTGAATACCAATTACGAGCCTGCGCGCGACGCCCGATACGTGCAGCGTTTGTTGGAATTGAGGGTTCGGGGTGTCATGATTCTAACGACGGAGATGGATCTTTCCGTGATCGAGCGCCTGTCATCGCGCGAAATTGCGGTAGTTTTTCTCGATATCGGAAAAGTAGGCCCGCATACTAGCAATATCCGAGTAAATTATGAAAAAGGTGTTCATGAAGCGGTTGAACATCTCCTTGAGCTTGGCCACCGGCAGATCGCTTTCATAAGTGGCCCGGTGCGCTTCAAATCGGCACAATTCAGGCGGCAGGCTTTCCTCGAAACGATGACGAGTCATCGAGCGTCACTGCACACAGAACCGTTGATTCTGGAAGGCAATTTCAAACTGGAGAGTGGAGAGCAGGTCGTACGAGAAATGTTGAGGTTGAAGAGCAGACCAACAGCGGTCCTCGCCGCCAATGATTTAATGGCTGTGGGAGCCTTGCGTGAGCTGAGACGGGCAGGTCTGCAAGTTCCGAAAGATGTTTCCGTGGTGGGCTGCGACGATATTTCCCTTGCCGAGCTGACCGATCCCCGGCTCACTACTATCATGATCCCGCGAACCGAAATCGGCACTGCCGCCGTCGAGGCTGTGTTACGAACGAATTCCGCTGAGGGCCGCGAAATCAGAATCTCCACTCAACTACTGGTTCGGCAGTCCACGGACGCAGCCCGTTATTGAAGTAAGTTCCGTTCCAGGGATGATCCTGAAACTCTGAAGTGTTTCGGATTCATAGCGCAATGCCGAAGTCGGCTCTCCACCGCAAAAATCGTAGCTTTCAGTATTCCTGAACTGAACCTTTAGAAATTCAAGTTTGAAACACAGACTCAAAGCGTACATGGGAACAATGCAAAAGTTTTCTAAAGGGGGATGGCCGTGTAACTTAGCCGTTCTCGAGGGGCCTGCGAAGAATTATCGCTGCTGGCTGGTGGTCTCACGAAGGGTACGTTTGGTTTTGGAGGGAAAATTGAGTTTGGCTTGTCCACTCTGTTTAGATCATGGGAAGCTAGCGCGCGATAGGAAACGCCGATTGAGAAAAGCAGATATTTTGATTTTGCCCTTGACAGGGGAAACGGTGGCGCGAATAATCCAAAACCATTAGGGACGTAAGCGCTTACGTTCGGGCCTTTGCGTTCCGGGAGTGGGGCCTTCCTTAGAATTCAGCTCTTGGGGACCTTGCGACGGAGTCTAACTGCGAGGTGATGACTATGTTCCACAAACTTTCTAGTTCGGCGATCTTTCGTTTTGGCTTCTTAGTCGCATTCTTTCTGGGGTCGTTTGCACTGGTCCTTTCCGCACGCGCACAAATTGGAAACGCGACCTTGGGCGGTACTGTGATGGACCCTTCTGGCGCCGCCGTGGCCGACGCGGAACTGACACTGGTCAGTCAAGCGACCAGCTTCGAGGCAAAAGCCACTTCCAATGAGCGGGGCGAATATACCTTTCGCAATGTGACTCCCGGAACTTATGACCTGAAAGTCGTCAAAGCCGGGTTCCAAAACTACGTTCAGAAGGGCATTGTCCTGACAATTAATCAGTCGGGTCGTGCGGATGCGACATTAAAGGTAGGGACCACGTCCGAGACCGTCACGGTAGAGGGCGAGAATACCCTCATCAACTACGACAACGGAACGGTTCAGGGAGGCATTGATCCTGAAACCGTCAAGGACCTGCCGTTGATCGTGTCGGGCAAGCCCCGCTCGTCGGCCAGCTTCGCCGTTCTTCTCCCCGGCGTGTCCACTGGCAGCAGCAATGAGGCTTTCAATGCCCGCATCAACGGCGGTTTACAGTCCGGCGACGAAGCCCTTCTCGATGGTGCCACCATGCAGGAAGGCTTCATGAGCCAGAGCGGCATGGTCTCCATCCAGGGCGATTTCCAGATGTCGCCCGACATGGTGCAGGAGGTAAAGGTTCTCACGTCGGCCTACGCTCCCGAGTATGGGTCATCTTCTTCGGGGCAGATCACCATGGTCAGCAAGTCTGGCGGGAACCAATATCATGGGGCAGCATTTGAGTATGCCCGGAACAAGGTATTCAATGCGGCACCCTGGAATTCAAGCTGCAGCGGTACGGGTTGCGACCGCCGCCCGTCCGACAACGAGCATGACTTTGGCGCTAACTTCGGCGGCCCGATCAAGATACCGTTCCTTTACCACGGGACCTCCAAGCATCATTCGTTCTTCTATTTTGACTGGGAAGCATTTCACCAGGCCGGCGGCTCGAATGTCCCCACTCTCTCGATTCCTTCCGTCCTGGAGCGAGGCGGGAACTTCACGGACTGGAAGAACAGCAGCGGCAACCTCATCCCTATTTACATGCCGGGCAATGCCAGTGCTACTTGTCAAACCGCTGCCGGGGTAGGACCAGGGCAGCAATTTCCCGGGAATATTATCCCTTCGGGTTGCTACAGCCCAATCGCCCAGGCTTACCTTGCCGTAATGCCGCAGCCTACGAATACTCAGCCGTTCAACAATTACACGCTGGCCAAGCCCGTACCCGATTCGCTAGTCTCGAACAGCAACGTTTTCATGACGCGTATTGACCACAACTACGGAGACAAGGATCACTTCTATTTCTTCTGGTGGCGCCAGTTTACGGGCTACAACACGGCGACCGCACTTCCCGCGATCATTTCCACCGAGTCCCCGACGCGGCCCCAGAATTCGCCGATCGCGCGGTTTAACTGGGAGCACACTTTTTCGACAACCATGACCAACCACATGACCCTTGGATATCTGAACCGCAATGAGGGTTATGGTTCCGAGCCAGAGGTCCTGGCTGCCGCTAAGGCCGGAACTTTACCGGCCGTGACGGGAGCAGTGAGCAACAACTCACTGCCCCAATTCACGTTTACCACCTTCAACCAGATTTCGAATAGCACCGGCCCGCCAAACGGGAACGTCACCACCCGCCCGACCTGGGACCTGAACGACACCGCGAACAAAATCATCGGACACCATACGATCACGTTTGGCTTTGATTGGAGAAATATCCAGGGCAATATTCACCAGCACACGAATGAGGCAGGAAGCTATCGCTTCACCGGTTCAGCCACGGCAATACCGGGCCTTAATAGCGGAGCTCCGATTGCGGATTTTCTGCTGGGGGCCGTGACGGGCGATTCGGTTGACCGTCGAACGGTCAGCGCCTGGTTCCCGCGCCAGAAATCCTGGGCGCTGCACGTAAATGACTCGTGGAAGGTGACTACAAAATTCACCGCGAACTTTGGCGTGCGGTGGGATTACTTTTCGCCATCGCGAGAGAAGTACAACCACCTTTCGTTCTTCGACCCCACAGGGATGAATCCGGACGGAATACCGGGCCGGTTGGCCTTCGCGGGAAGTGGCTCATCTTGCCAGCCTGCTTGTTATGGCTCAGAGTACCCAGAGAAGCCGTGGCGCAAGGGTTTTGCGCCGAGGTTGAGCGTGGCCTACTCCTACGATCAGAAGACGGTAGTTCGAGCAGGTTACGGCGTATTCTTCACACAAGCGTTCTATCCGGGTTGGGGTGGAGGAATATCACTGGATGGGTACAACCTAAATCAATCCTTCGGCACGCTGAAGGATCCCACCACCAACCAGGCCGACCCATCCTTTTATCTGGACAATGGCGTTCCGGCACCCGCGCAGGCCCCGCCTTTTATCTCGGGGTCCTTCAACAACGGTCACGGTATCCTATACCGTCCGTTGGACGCCAACCGGCGGTCGTACTCTCAGCAATGGAACCTGACAATCGAACGGCAACTGCCGCAAAGTGTTTTCCTGAGTGTGGCTTATGTGGCAAACAAGGGCTCGCGGCTGCCTTCGAGCTTGAATCCGGTCAACGTTCTGAATCCGTTTGATCCGAAGATTCAGGCTCTCGAAGCGAATACAACCGCCATTGATCCGTCCTGCGCCTCTGGCAATCCGGCTCCGGGAGTGAATTGCGGTTACGTACCTGAACTGGACGTTCCATTCACATCAAACAACCAGACACTTTTCGGAATTACTCCACCATATCCTGGCTGGATCGCAGAACTCAACGCCGCCGGCAATTGTTCTCCGACCGTCGGTCAGGCGCTACTTCCTTTCCCGCAGTTCTGCGATAAGCTCCAAGGGCTTAATGAAAACCACGGCAGCTCCATCTATCATTCGTTCCAGTTGAAGTTCGAGAAGCGTTACAGCAAGGGCCTTTACATGCTGGTTGCCTACACGAACTCGAAACTCATCACTGATGCTGCCGACAATACCCAGCGTGACGCCTCCACATGGAACGCCTCGCAAGGGGTGATCTCGCCGTTTGAGGAGAAGCGCAATCGCTCTTTGGCGCCCGACGACGTTCCGCAGACGCTCTCGGCAGCTTTCGTGTACGAGCTGCCGTTGGGCAAGGGCAAATCCTATCTGAATAACAACAGCGGCCTGGATCGCTTGGTTGGTGGCTGGCAAATCAGCCCGATCATTCGCTACTCGAAGGGTACTCCTCTGTGGGTCCGTTCGGGGCAGTGCCTTACCACTTACACCGGACAAGGGTGCTTGCCTGGGCTCGTTTCGGGAGTGCATCCCTTCTTGCAAGATCCCAATAATTTCGATCCTGGCAAGGGGGCGCTTCTCAACATAGCCGCATTTGAGCCTCTGACGGATTTCGAACCGGCAGGAGGGTGCCCTGGCTGCACCGGAGTGTACGGCTACACGGGCAAAGGGCCGCGCATTTTTGGGTTTCGGGGACCGAACTACAAAAACGTGGACTTTGCGCTGACCAAGAATACAAAGGTCAATGAGCGACTCAACCTCGTCTTCCGCGCAGAGTTTTACAACGCCTTCAACCTACATATCTTCGTCAACGATGGCAATTTCACCATTTCTGGAGGCAATGCATTCGACACAGATATAAGTTCAACGAGCTTCGGCCAGTGGACAGGCAACGTCAGCGCGCCGCGAAGAATTCAGTTCGGCGCAAGAATTGAATTCTGACAAGCGCACACGCTAATACACCCCAAAACGAGCGGCGCCCCGATGAAGAGTCGGGGCGCTGTCTTTTTCTTGACCAAAAAAGTCTTAGAGCATGGTTCATGGTAACGATCAGAGGTAAAGCACTCCGCTACATTGGAGGCTGCGGGGACCCACTCGCAGGTTGCGCTTCACTGGCTATCCTTAGCTCCTGAAAGCGGCCAATTTCCACTTTCGAAAGCGGTTCGTTTCCCACCCGATGATAGATTTTGCCCAGCAGATAATGCGGTTCCGGATACTCTGGAGCCAAGGCGACGGCCAGCTTGAGCGATTCAACGGCAGCCTGGTATCCGCCTTGCATCTCAAGAACGCGGCCGAGTTGATAGTGCGCCTGTGGAAGCTGCGGATCGTAGCCGACGGCTTCCCTAAGATTCTTTTCCGCTTCGGGCAGTCGATTTAGAGCAATGAGCGAAATAGCTAAATCCACGTGCGGCCAAGCAGAAGGCTTCGATTGCAGCCGGTTCAGCTCGATGGCGCGATTGTAGTTCTTTACCGCTTCGTCGAACTTGCCGAGGTAGTCGAAGCAAAGCCCCAAAGTGTCATAAGCGCGCGCCATTTTCGGATCCAGTTCAATAACTTTTTGCAGCCGAGTGATGGCAGAAGTGTAGTTCCGTTCGTCGTAATCCAAGCGCCCTAGCCAGTACAAAAAGAGGGGATTTTGCCCCTGCGTTGCTGCAAGCTTCTCCAATTCCGGGCGCGCCAAGTCGCGCCGGTTGAGTTTGACGTAGGCCATTGCCAGTGTGAACCGGTTCCGGTCATCGAGAGGAGCAATGGCTTCGGCCTTTTTCCAGGCGATGGCAGCCTGCAGGTATTGGCCGTCGAGGAAGAAGATTCCACCGGCCATCGCCAGTAACTTTGCCGAACGGGACGATTTCAGATCGTGCTCCGCTTCTTCAACGAGGATCTTTTCAGCAGGCTTATAGTCGCGCGTGTTAATGGCTTTTTCAAGCTCCGCGAGACGTGACGGGGCCAACTGCAGATCCGAAAGCTGGTGAGACAAACTTGATGTGGAGGGATCGTCCTGCTGCAACACCGGGATTTGAGCACGAGCGGGCACCACTCGGCACAAGACTAGTGCGACCAGGACGATGATCAACTCTTTTCTCGTCACGACAGTGGGCCAATTAAGGCAACGAATGGGCTTTGGCCTCCTCAATCTTTGCCTTTAGTTCTGCGGCGCCCTTGCTCTCAGGCACGAGCTTCAGCTCCAGTGCAATTTCCGCTAGTGCCTGTTCGTATTTCTTCTGTTCCAACAGGATCGAGCCAATTGCCAAATGAACCTCGGGTAATTTGGGATCCGCATCCGCGGCGCGCTGGAAGGCCTCAAGCGCCAGATCGTATTTTTCCTGAACCGCATACTCCTGTCCGAGACCTTGTTGCAAGCGCGCGGAATGCGGGTTGATTCGTGCCATCCGCTGATACGACCAGCCGGAAAGCCTCATCCAGGCTTTGCCCAATTGATAAGCATATTCCGGTTCCTGCGGAGCCAGCTTGACGAGCTTCTGAAGTTGCTGAGCGGCGGCGATCCAGTTTTCCGAAGCCTCATACGCATTCGCCAGCTGGAGGTGGGCCTGCGGCTGCTGCGGCATCAATCTGACGGCGCGCTGGAGCTCGCGCACGGCCTCCGCTTTTCTTCCGAGTACCAGCAGACTGGATCCAAGCAGCAACCGTGAAGGACCATAAGCGGGCTGAAGGGCCAGCGCTTCGCGAAACTTCTGAACAGCTTCCAAATGCCGGCCACGCATCTGGGCGATGACACCGAGGTTGTGATAGACAAGTGGATGTTTGACCCCCTGGCGGAGGGCACTCGAGAAAACTTTTTCTGCCGTGTCGAGATCGCCGGACTTCAACGCCTCGATGCCAGGCGCCACCTGGATTTCAAGTGAGGGCGGCGGAATTTCCTGCGCAGAACACTGAGTTGCAACAGCAACAAACAGCAGCAAAAAGAGCTTGCCGCGCAAGCATCTCAGAAAAGGATTTGCAGAAGGCATCGATGCGACCGCACAGGCAGCAGAGCAGCACAAATCGTAGGTAGTATAAACCAGCGCCGGAGCCCGCTCCTATGGAAACAATCAGACCTCTTACATATAATTGTCTCGCTAAAGCTTAAAATCCCCGTGAGAAAAAAACCCGGACGGTGGCTTGCAATGCGGCGTTGGCGGATTTCCGTGATAGCTCTGGCGGTGTTGTTCTGTTTTTCGAGTTTTGTCCCTGCTCATCCCAGGCAGAACCGCGCTAGCGGGAGAGAGCAAGAAATTCTGCGAATCCAACAACTGATCCAGGAGCACGATCTCGACAACGCGCACCTCGCACTCGCAGCGGCTGCCAAGCAGTATCCGACGGATGAGGGATTCGACAACTTGCTTGGCATCGTCGAGGCACAGCAGGGTAATCACCTCGCAGCGGAAAAGAGCTTTCGCCGGGCGATTGCCAGGGCGCCGAAATTCACCGGAGCTTACCTGAATTTAGGACGGCTGTATCAAGAGAACACCGCGGCCGATCCGCAGGCGCGTCGCAAGGCACTCGACGTTTATGGGCGAGTGCTCGAATATGAAGCAGCAAACGCTGAAGCGAATTACCAGAGTGCAGCGCTTTTCTTGCAACTGGGTCAATACGAGAAATCACTCGCTCACATTTCACGTCTCCTTGGCGAACAACGGAAGAGTGCACAAACAATCTCCATCCAGTGCGCCGATTACGCTGGATTGGGAAACCACCAGGCTACCGACGATGCGGCCGCGCGGCTCATGGCTGCCCCGGATATTTCTGAGCCGGATGCCCAGCAAGCGTTGTTGGGGCTGCTTCCAGGCAAGCGCGACGACCTAATTGTGTCTCTGCTCGAAAGCCTGCAAAGCCGCCAGCAATTGACTCCCGGCCTGTTCGAAGCACTGGGCTTGACCTATGAACGTATGGACCGGCTGCCAGAAGCACGGGCCACGCTGGAGAAGTCTTTTGTTGACGGAAAGTCTTCTTCCGCCCTGCTCATGGAGTTGGCGCGCATTGCCCACTTGCAAAAAGACTACCAGGGGGCCCTGGGCTACCTGGCGCATGCGAGAGACCTGGAGCCCCGCAAGGCTAGCCTGCATTATTACTTTGGCGTTGTGTGTGTGGACCTAAGCCTTATCGCCGAGGCGCGAAATTCGTTTGAAAAGGCCGTGCAGCTCGAACCACAAAACCCAGATTACAACTATGCTATGGGTGCCGCCTCTGCCTTCCGGCACGACCCGGCGGAAGCAGTTCCGTACTTCGAGAAGTATCTTAAACTGAAGCCCCAGGATCCACGCGGCAAGCTGGCCATGGGCGCGGCTCTTTTTCGGGCCAAAGATTACCAGCATGCCCTTCCTTGGCTCAAGCAATCTGCTGGCATCCCGGCAATCGCCGCGAGAGCTCATTATTACTTGGGGGCGATTGCGCTGGAGCAAGGACAGCTCGAGGAGGCTTTCGTCGAACTACAGGAAGCGCTAAAAGCCAAACCGGATTTCACGGATGCTCTGGCCGAACTGGGCCAGTACTATCTGAAGCGTAGAAACTACCAGCAAGCGGAGAAGCAGATTCAGCTCGCATTGCAGATTGAACCTGACCATTACGCCGCGAACTTCTATCTGTTGATGCTCTACACGCGCACCAAAGATGCGCGCGAAAGAGCGCAGGCCAAGCGTTTCGATGAGTTGAAAGAACTGATGGCAGAAAAGACCCAGGAGTTCCTGCGCATCGTGGAAGTGCGGCCCTTTGAATCACCATGAAGATGCCAAGCAGCAAATCACAACTTCTTGCTTTGTCGTCCGGACTGCGCAGTCTTTGGTTGGTAGCCTTCATGATTGCCATCTCGGGAGGGACTTATGGACAGTCTTCAGCGCTGACGGAATGCACGCGAGCGTTTTATAGCCAGGACTACGCTCAAGCCGCTCAATTGGCGGAAAAGCATCTGAGCAAGTATCCGAAAGATGTAGCTCTCCGGGTGGTTCTCGCTCGTGCTGAACTTGCCCAAGGCAGGGCTCTGCAAGCTTTCGAGGAACTCCGAAGAGCACTGGAGTCCGACCCGAGAAGCATTGATGCCCTCTATTATTTGTCAATTGTCTCCAGAGAGCTTTCCCAAAGTGCATATCAGCGGCTATTCTCGGCGGCTCCTGACTCTTTCCGCGTGCACCAGCTTCTTGCAGAAGCCGCCCTGAGCGCCAACAACCCAACGGAAGCGGAGAAGGAATTCAAGAAAGCCTTGGAAGTAAATCCTCAATCCGTGGAAGTTTCCACGGAACTGGCAGAGCTGAAGCGTTCCCAGTCAAAATTTGATGAAGCCATCGCTTATTACTTTCAGGCGGAGAGGAATGCACCGTTGAGTTATGACGTCGCCTATGGTCTGGGTGCTTGCTACACATACAAACAAGAATATCCTCAAGCGGTCCAGTGGCTGCGGAAGGCTGCGGCTTTGGCCCCAGATTCCGCGGCGGGTCGGTTCGCCCTCGGCAACGCATTGTTTCAAGATGGACAATTCGAGGAGGCCATTCCGGAATTGAACGAAGCCTTACGTCTCGAGCCGCGGATGAAACAGGCGTATTTCCTTCTCGGCCGCGCTTTTTCAAAACTAGGCCGCTCGGAAGAGGCTAAAGCAGCAATCAAAAAGCTGGACGAACTCAACCGCTCTGAGGTCCCGGGACAAGCAAATGGGCCGGCCGGGGAGGCTCGTCCAAGACCCGAGTCGCAAAGATAGGGCTCGCTCTAGCAGATTTAGGGATGGCATTGTCTCTGACGAAGTTATTTGGAAACTTTGAGCAGCACTACACCGTGCTTCGGAACTTTCGTTGTATAGGAACCCTGCGCCGTGCCTAGATCCTTGTGATCCAGGAGGTCGCGGAGTTTCGCCGCTTCTGGAGCGCCAATCACTTTGAATTCGAGCGTCATTTGGATGGCGGACTCGCTGCGGTTGAAGAGTCCTACGGCTTTGCTGCCGTCGGCGAGCGGTCTCGCCCAGATTTCAAGCGGGCCTTCTTGCCAAAACCGGTGTCCTTGAATCCCCTTGCTGTCCTGATCCACGGCGATGACTTCGGAGTTCGTTAGCAATTCCTTCGTTTCGGCGGGCATATTTCGCAGGTCATTCCCCGCCAAAAGGGGAGCTGCAAGCAAGGCCCAAAGCGCCATGTGCGTCCGATATTCCTCGCGGTTCATGTGGCCGTTGCCCACTTCCAGCATGTCCGGATCGTTCCAGTGTCCCGGACCGGCGAATTTTTCCAGGCCGTTCTGCCCAAACCCAATTAAAGACATGCTGTCGTAACTGTCGCTGATGTCTCCTGTTGTCCGCCACAAATTGCCGGTTTTGGGTCCCCAACGCCACGGCGCCTTCACGCCCCAGTTGCAAATGCTGAACACCATGGGACGTCCGGATTCGGCAAGCGCATCGCGAAATTTTGCATATTGCACCTCCGGATCGAGACCCTCCGAGTTGCACCAGTCGATCTTCACGTAGTCGATTCCCCAAGAGGCGTACGTCTTGGCGTCCTGGACTTCATAATTCAGGCTGCCCGGCCGCTTTTCGCAGGTGCCCGTGCCTGCGTCCGTGTAAAGGCCCAGCTTCAAACCTTTACTGTGGACGTAGTCCGCGAGGACTTTCATTCCGGAGGGGAATCTTTGAGGATCCGCAACGATAGCCCCCTGCGGATCGCGACTCACCTGCCAGCAGTCGTCGATGTTCACATACTGATAGCCCGCCGCCTGCATCCCGCTGCTGACCATGGCGTCGGCCATCTCGCGAATGAGTTTGTCGCTGACGTTGCATGCAAACTTGTTCCAACTGTTCCAGCCCATCGGCGGAGTCTGTGCCACCGAACTGGAGGCTTGCGAAAGAGAGGACGGCGCGAATAAAGCTCCAGCATTTAACAGAACTAATGCCGCCGGAAGAACTCGAAGGGAAAGGCACGGTGAAGAAGTCATTGCACCTCGCATTATTTGCCAGACGTAAGCGCTTACGCAGAGCCTAGCACGCCTTCCCGAAAAGTGCGATGCTATTCGCCGGCTTTATCCTCAGATGACGAGCCCTTCATGGATGGGATGGTGCAAAGAAGTCGCCACGCGCGGATGAAACAATTGCGAATTCCGCAGTCTCCTAGGAAACGACTGGAGATGAGAAGGAATGTTCGTCGCTTGGCTTCTCTGGCACTTGTCCTCATTTCGGCATGGTTGTGGGCAAACGCCGCCGGGCAGGAACCGCAAGACCGCAAACCCCAAAAGCCGGAGGCCACAGGAGTGGCGACCGGCGGCCCTCACGCGCCCGTCAAAGACGCCTGGTCTCGGCCAATCACCGCCGGAGGATTTGTCGATGGTGCACCAATCGTGTTCGCCGATATTACCAAACAGGCCGGCCTTGACAAATTCCGCCACCGCTCGGGGAATCCCGAAAAGGCAACCATCCTCGAGACGCCGGGTTCAGGCGTGGCCTTGCTGGACTATGACAACGACGGTTGGCTGGACATCTATTTGCTGAACGGGTCCACATTCGCTGCTCTAAAGGGGAAAGAACCCGCCCCGCGCGCAATGCTGTTCCACAACAACCACGACGGTACTTTCACGGATGTAACTGCAAAGGCCGGCGTGGCCAATGAACGATGGAGCTTTGGTGTGGCTGTCGGCGATTACGACAATGATGGCTGGCCCGACATCTACGTGACCAACTACGGCAAGAACCGTCTCTATCACAACAATCATGACGGCACATTTACGGACGTGGCAGAGAAGGCAGGGGTCACCGTAGGAGGCTGGTCCGCCGGACCGACTTGGGGCGACTACGATCGTGACGGTTTATTAGACTTGTTTGTGCCGGGCTACGTGAAATTCGACGCTGATCACCCTCCTGTCGGCGGACAAGGTGGAATTAGTTTGAGCGCATGCCAGTATCGTGGCGTGAGTTTCTCCATGTGCGGGCCCAGGGGCCTTCCTGGAGAGACCGATCATCTCTTCCACAACAATGGCGATGGTACCTTCACCGACGTTAGCCAGAAGGCTGGGGTAGCCAACTCACAGAGGTACTACGGCCTGGCCTCCGTGTTTGTGGATGCAGACGATGATGGCTGGGTGGATTTGGCAGTGGCCAACGACTCCGTGCCCCGGTACCTCTATCACAATCTTCACGACGGCACTTTTGAAGACGTTAGCTATTTGTCCGGTTTTGCTTTGACGAACGAGGGCCTGGCGCAAGCATCTATGGGAATTGCTGTGGGTGATTACAACCGGGACGGCAAAGTGGATTTTTTGATTACCACGTTCTCAGACGATTACAAGACGCTCTACAGAAATGATGGCGACAACAATTTCTCCGACGTCACTTTTCGGGCGGGCTTGGGAGGCCCTACAATTCCTTTCCTGGGGTGGGGAGCGGGGTTTCTAGATTTCGACAACGATGGACTCTTGGATATTTTCATTGCCAATGGCCACGTCTACCCCTCGGTGGACCAGCGGGACTGGGGCACCACCTGGGCCGAGCGGCCCCAGCTATTCCGCAGTCTCGATGGGGTTAAGTTTCAGGAGGTTCCGCCCGCGACGGGGAGCGGGTTGGCCGCGGTGATCCCCGCGCGAGGCGCCGCGTTCGGGGACCTTTTCAACGACGGCCACATCGACGTGGTTCTGAACAACATGGATTCCGCTCCAACACTGCTTCTGAATGTGGTGAAGAACGACAATCACTGGATCACCCTCAAATTGGTGGGAGGACCGAAGAGTCCGCGGGATGCCGTTGGCGCGAAAGCCCTCCTTAGCACGGGCGGAGTGCGACAGCGCGCTGACGTCACGAGCGGAGGGAGTTACGGCTCCAGCTCCGATCAACGCCTTCATTTCGGATTAGGTTCCGCTACCAAAGTGGATAAGATCGAGATTCACTGGCCGAGCGGAAAAAAAGAAGAGATTGTGGCACCCGGCGTCGATCGCATTCTCACCGTGGTGGAGGGACAGGGAGTCGTTGAGAAATAATCGGCACCATCTGGTTGGTGTTGCCTCCCGGGCTCGATATCGGAGAATTATACTTCCGCTTCAAATAACTCGCCTGCTTCCCTTCTGGCGTATCGTCCCGTGCTTGCTTCTTTATTCCTGTTTGGCATTCGCGCAGTCGCAGACGCACAAGACCACCGATTTCCCCCATTTTCGTCCGCGGCAGGAGATGCCTCGAGAAAGCTTTGCGGGTCGAGAAGCTTGCGCGAGTTGTCACCCGGAGAAGAGCCGCTGGCAATCCCACACGGCGATGGGACATGCCCTGCGTATCGCTGCCGAGAGCGATGTGCTGCGAACCCACCCACGGATGACTTTTCAAGCCGGAGCGTACTCTTACGAGATCGTAAGCGATGGCCAACAAAACTCGTATCGTGTGAGCGACGGAAAAGAAACCATCCGTGAGCCGATTCTTTACGCGTTTGGAAATGCCCATGTCGCCCAGACTTATGTCTACCGCCGCAACGAAAAGCTTTATGAAGCCCGCGTGAGCTATTACACCGCGATCGATGGATTGGACTGGACGATCGGAGACGTTCTCAATCCGCCGCCGAGCTTGGAGGAGGCCGCCGGCCGCGACATCAGTGGCGATGAAGCGCGCAATTGTTTCAGCTGTCACGGCACCGCCGCGGTGGTCAACACCAAGCTTCAACTGGAGCGATTGATTCCCGGCGTGACCTGCGAGACCTGCCACGGACCGGGAGGGAGCCATGCCGCAGTGATGCTCTTGGCCCCCGGAGAGAGCCTGTACATTTTCAATCCGAAAAAGCTTGATGCCGAAACTCTTTCGCAGGAGTTCTGCGGGGCTTGCCATCGCGGCGTGGACACCGTGGCGATGATGCCCGACCTGGGGGGCATCAACAACGTGCGATTTCAGCCTTATCGCTTGTTCAACAGCCGCGGCCACGATCCCAAGGACGCGCGATTGACTTGTACTGCTTGCCACGACCCCCACGAGGATCTGAAACCTGGGGCCGCTGTTTACGATTCAAAGTGTACGGCGTGCCATGCACCGCGCGGTGCGGAACAAGCCAATATCCGCACACCCGGCAAAACGGCGGCAGTCTCATCCACCGCCAAGTCTTGCCCGGTGGCAAGCGAGCGGTGTGTAAGCTGCCATATGCCCAAGGTGGAGTTGCCGGGCGCGCACTTCAAATTTACCGACCACCGCATTCGAATCGCGCGGCAAGGGCAAGCCTATCCTTACTGAGGCCTCCACCCGGAAATCACTTGATCCCGGAAGACCGCTGGCAATGTCCAAACTGCAAGGATAGTAACTCCAAAGAATCCCCCGCCTTCAGGCGTGGGGAGTCTTCGCCGCAGGCGACTTCGATTGACGGGCGACATGGTCTGACGGCCCGGCCTCCCTAACCTCAGTCTGGCGCTAGTAGCCTTTCACCTTGATGACAAAATAGTTGAATTCATGAGCGCCATCGAGCACCAGCTGGTGTGGTACCCGAGCGGGAATGCGGACCACATCTCCGGCCGAAAGTTTCTGCCGGGTGCCACCTTGAATGGTGCCATTGCGCTTCTCGTGAGGCGCGACCGTTTCTCCGTTTACCAAGGTGCCCCCCACAACGAGTGTAGCGGAGCCGGATTCGACGAAAAATACGTCCACTTGAGTTTCGTGCCACTCGACCTGACCGTCGGCCTCCCGGTGAACCAACAAGAAGGCTTCACTGGGAAAATCCGAGAGCTGCTTCACGGCAAAATGATGTGGATCAGTGGCAGCTTCGGCACCAAGCGCCTGCGCAGCGTGCTGCAGGTTCGCTAGCGTCCAATGCTCGAAACCTTGCGGGACGGGTTCCTCGGATCTCACGCCTAGGAAAGGAATCGCAATCAAAAACACCAGCCAGAGCTTTTTCATCTTTTCTCACCCCCAGTCTTGGTCGTAACACTCCGAACAAAAATCAGCTACTGCAAGCGCCTGAGGCCTTTGGTCACCAAACTATGTGGAAACAATCTGCTGAGATGCCCCAAGTTTACGGCCAGCCTCTGGATTCTCCACATGCCGGCATCCAAAACAGGACAGCCAGTTCTATCATTTTCTAACAAAAATCGGGGCGCCCTCCTCGAAAAGGCGCCCCGCCGCTTTCGCTTTGGTGTGGGTCAGAAGAAGACTTTCACCGCCAATTGAGCGACGCGGGGATCGGCGGCCTGGCCCGCACGGAACGTGCCGAAGGCAGCGTTGCCATTCAGCTTGTCAAAGGCACTGATCTGGTCGGTGCCGTTGACGACACCACCGCTGGTACTTTCAGGCGCGAAGTTCGGATGGTTGAGGACGTTGAAGTATTCGGCGCGAAGCTGGAGCTTCCAGCGCTCCGTGAAGTTGAAGTACTTGGAGAGCTGGACATCCCAGTTGGACGTCTTTGGGAGCCGAAGAAGGTTCTTCCCGACGTTGCCGAACGTACCAAAAATCACCGGGTTGTTGCAGCTTGTAGCCGGTGGCGGACACCCGGTGGTGATTTTGGTCGGCTGAAACGCAGCCGGATTGAGCCAACTGACGCACTTCGGGCTGACGCCAGCGCAAGAGTTTGAGCTATAGGGATTCGCGCCCGCGATGAAAGTGCCTCGGTCCTGTCCAATGCCTGTGCCCGAGAGTTCCGTTCCCTGCAGCACGGTGATGGGGCGACCACTGGCAGCGGAGACGATGCCGCCGATCTCATAGTCCCCCAACAGATAGCGAAGGAACACGCGGGAGCTCTTGATGCCGGGAGAGTGCCAGACATAAGACGCCGTGAAGACGTGGGTGTGGTCAAAGCTCGACGGTCCGTAGTCGAACTTATGCCGCCCCGGAGCGTTGAACGGGAGTGTCGAATAACCTGTATCGAAGCCGGAGACGCCCTCGCCGAACGGGAGATCATCCAAGCTCTTGGAGTACGTGTAGTTCGCCAGGACGGTGAAGCCGCGAGACATGCGCTTTTCGACAGAGGTCTGCAGTGAATGGTAGCTGGCGTTGATGTCCGTAATGTCGGCCTGAACCGTGGACGAAAAGGTGTTGGGCTTGAACAGTGCGCCGCTGGTGTTGGGGTTGCCGTGGCAGGATGCCACGGTGCCCCCGGTCGCCTCGCAGACGGTGAGGTTTGCAAGGCCGACGTTGGCCTTGCCATTGCAAGGTACAGCGGACGCGGGGTCGTTACAGGGAACGCCAGCGTTGTAGTACTGAGTTTCGAGAATGTGAAGAGTGCGGGAGCCGACGTAGCCGACACGGAACAAGATGTTGGAAGGCAACTGGCGCTCGATCGTCAGGTTCCATTCATAAGTTGTGGGGACATGATAGTTGCCACTGGGGTCATAGCTCACGGCGATCTCGTTGAACGGGGGAATATAGGCAAAGTTTGTGGGCGCCGGGAACGGGCTCGGAAATTTGGGATAGTTCGCCGCTTGCCCGCCATCGCAGTGCAGGGCGGCCTGCGTCGCAGCTTGGGTGCACAGAGGATCGCTGAAAGAACCGGGGCTGGATGACGCGGTCGGGGCGCTGTTGCCAGCCGTGGAAAGAATGAACTGGGGGCTGAATGGCCACTCGTCGACAAAGCGGTTGCTGAGCATGCCCATGACGCGGGTGTCGTAGAAGATGCCGGCGCCGCCGCGGAGACTGGTTTTACCATCGCCGAACACGTCGTAAGCAAAGCCCAGACGAGGAGCAAACCCGGTCCAATTGGTATTTAGTGCATTCTTTGGCATGCCGGGATCGCTGGGAATCCCGTTTTGCGCGGAGAAAAAGATGCCGGGAGGGGCGTTCGGATAAACTTTGGAAACGGTGCCGGCAGCCATGGCGGCCAGATTGACTTGAGCCCAGCGATCTCCAGTGTCACTCCAGGGAAATGCCGGCTCGTAGCGCAAGCCAAGGTTGAGGGTCAAGCGGCGGGTGACCCGATAGTTGTCCTGGACATAGACGCCGATGAAGGTCGCGCGATTGTTTTTAAACTCTCCGGCACCTTGCTGGAGCGCAAAGCCATTGCCGACGCTGGCACCGTCCGAGAGGATGCCCGCAAGAAAGAGCTGGTAGGTGGCAAAACTTGAGCCGCCAAACAGGTAGTTGTCTTGTGTGCCGAAGCCGAAAATTCCGGGCTGGTTGAACTGATTGTTCAGGTCGACCAAGCTGCGCTCGACGGAGCCGCCAAAATGCAAATCGTGCTTGCCCTTTTCCCAGCTGATGTCGTTGGCCCAAGTGTAGTTGTTGCGAGTGAAGAACGCGGCGGGGTTGTCACCGAAGGAGAACCCACCTTGAACGCCGACGCCCTGAATGGCATTGGGAGTCGGTTGGAACGGGAGCGCAGCCCCGAAAGCGGTGACGCTTGCGGCGTTGGATCCCGGGCCGCGGTGGGAGACTTCGCGCGAATAGCTAAAACGGAAGTCATTGATGAGGCGCGGAGAGAAGATATGGGTTTCGTGCGCCAAGAAGTTCTGCGCGGTGATCGCAAAAGTGGCGTCGGTGTAGGAGATGAGCAGCAAAGGATTAAAAACGGCGGCTTTGGTGAAGCGATCGAATTCGTAGCGACCACTGAGCTTGTCATTCTGACTGAAGGAGTGATCGACGCGGCCGATGGCGGAGTTGAAGTTCTCAATGTCGGGCTTAGAGAATGGCACGGTCGGCTTCTGACCGGCAGGAATTGTGCCGGCCAAGCTGAACTTTGGAGAAGCGAGCGCAGCGCCGGTGGTTGGGTCGATGCCGAGAAGCGTGGCAACGGCTGGATCGATCATGCCAGCAGGGCCAGTTGCGACAGTCGTGGGAGCGCCGCAAGTGAGACAGGCCGCGCTTTTGGGAGTCAGAAAGTTGGTGATGTCGGTCTGCCCGACGACGTTTTGGCTGCCCAGGACAAGGTTACGAAATGAGGTGCGCTGATATCCGCCGAAGAAGAAAGTCTTGTCGTGGATGATGGGGCCGCCGAGAGTGCCGCCATACTGATTGCGCTTGACGCGATCGGGAGTGCTAGGCGTGGCAAAGAAATTCTGGGCGTTGAACACCGGATTGCGAACGAATTCGAAGGCGTCTCCGTGGAGACCGTTTGTGCCCGACTTGGTGATGACGTTAACGACGCCGCCAGCGTTGGAGCCGTACTCCGCGCTGTAGTTGCTGGTTTGGACGCTGAATTCCTGGAGCGCGTCGGGGAACGGAAAGGGCTGATTGACGTTGGTGTATTCGTCCACGTAGTTGCCGCCGTCGAGCTGGTAGCTGATGGAATTCTGGCGGGCTCCATTTGCGGAGAAAGTGACGGCCCCGGGGAAAGTCTTGGTGGCACCCTGATCGGCACCTCCATTAGGAGAGTTGACCGCTCCGGCGACAAGCAGAGTCAACTGCGCGGCATTGCGGCCGTTCAACGGGAGCTCAGAAATGCGCTGCTGTTCGATGACTTGCTTCAGGACGGACGTCGCCGTATCCACCTCGAGAGTATTGCTCGTCACCGTGACCACTTCCGTGGTCATGCCCAGCTTCAAGCTCATGTTTACGGTAAGCGTTTGATCCGCGAGCAAGGTAATCCCACTTTCCTTGGAGATGCTGAAGCCCTTCGCCTCCACGCTCAGGTTGTAGGTCGCCGGTTGCAGGGAGGGAATCACATAGAGCCCCTCCGTATCAGTCATGGCGTTGCGAAAAAAACCCCTACCCACTTCTGTCGCGGTGACTTGCGCGCCCGCGACTGGGGCTCCAGCGGGATCAGTGACCCTGCCGACGATACTCCCCAAGCCTTGCGCGTGCAAAAACAGAGGCGCGAACAGAAGAGCGAAAAGAACAAATGGCACATTCTTTTTCATGTCTGCCTTCCTTTTCGCGGACGGCCCGCGACTTTTGTCTCGACTGGGCCGGCAGGCCGCGGCGTACCGGGTGCCTCAACCACACGGCTACGCCTCTCGCACCATGGATTGAACGCGACAGAGAACTCGCCTGGCACCATTACATTAATAGATAGTCGCTATCAATTACTTGAATAGATCCAGTGAGGGGACATTAGGAGCACAGTCGCAATCGTGTCAATCCGGAAAATTTAAAGGAGTGGTTTAGCCGGACTAAATTGCCTTTGCCCCGGAGCCTGGCGGGGCGCATCTAAGGAGGCCACCCGCGACCTTACCGCCGATTTTTTTCCCAACTTCCATTCCGCCCCTTGTTTCGATCCACGGTTCTCCACTATAGTTCGCGCGGCATGCCTGGAGAAAGGGATGAACTTTTGAAGCAACCAGCGGGTCTCGAGGCTTCTGCGGTGCCGAAAAGACGGTGGGGCATCGCTTTGCTTCTGGGGCTCGGCGTGCTCGTCAATTATTTCGATCGTGTAAACCTTTCTGTTTCCCGGGACGCCCTGGAAGCCTCGTTTGGAATCTCCGCGGTGACGTTCGGTTATCTGTCCAGCGCTTACAACTGGACCTACGCGTTGCTCCAACTGCCCTCCGGGCTGCTGCTGGATCGCTTTGGAGTCCGCCGCGTAGGCGTGATCAGCACCATGATTTGGAGTGTGGCTTCCTTCGCAGCAGCCATCTCTACGAGCGTCGGAGGATTGTTTGGGGCGCGCTTCCTTCTGGGGATCGGTGAGGCTCCGACTTTCCCGGCCAATGCGAAAGCCACCGGCTATTGGTTCCCCAAGGACGAACGCAGCCTGGCCACCGCCATGTTTGACTCCGCGGCGAAGTTCTCCTCGGCGATTGGCATACCGTTGCTGGGTCTCTTGTTGTTGTATTTCGGCTGGCGGTGGAATTTTGCGGCGACAGGCCTGATCAGTCTTCTGTATTTCGCGCTGTTCTACGCGTTTTATCGAAATCCAGGCGAGGATAGATTGCTGACCGCTCGCGAGCGCGAGTTCATCGCCAGAGGAGGAGCGCAACCGGAGGATCCGGCGAAGGCCGCCGAAGGAGCGCCGCTCGGCTACTTACTTCGACAACGAAGAGTTTGCGGCCTGGCTCTGGGCTTCGCGTCGTATAACTACACTTTCTATCTGCTCTTAACCTGGCTGCCGTCCTATCTTTCCACCATGCATCATGTTGATTTGCTTCATTCCGCGCTGTATACCAGTGTTCCGTGGGTGTTTGCCACGCTCACCGATCTTGTTGTAGGCGGATGGCTCGTCGATCGATTGATACAGCGCGGCTGGAACCCTGTTCGCGTTCGTCAGGTTGTTCTCATCGGCGGAACGATTCTGGGCCTCGGAATTCTCGGCGCTGCCCGCTCTCACGGTCCGGCCACGGCGCTTTTCTGGATCAGCATTTCTATCGGAGGATTGGCCGCCGCGTCACCGGTGGGATGGTCAATCCCCTCGCTAATCGCTCCCCGAGAAAGCGTCGGCACGCTGGGGGGAATTCTGAATTTTTGCAATCAGCTGGCCGGAATTGCTGCGCCGATTGCCACCGGCTATGTCGTACAGGCAACCCATTCTTTTTCATGGGCGTTCGGCGCGGCCACGGTATTTCTCCTCGTCGGTATCGCGGGCTATGTTTTCCTGCTGGGAGATATGGCGCCCATCCCCGATCCCCACCCGGCCTGAACTAGTGCGACGGGGCGTAGTGCTTCGCGCTATTGGTTCTCGAGTTAAACACCTCGAAGCTTCCATCGGTCGAGGCTGTCAGCTTGAGATAGTTGGCGGCATCTTGCGGCCCCGAGAGGTTGGCGATGAAGGGCTCCGGGACGTTGTGCGTGGGGCCGCCTTCAGCGGAAAAATGCAATTGCCACAGATCCTCGAGGTGCGGCGCGGCCTTGATGATGTCCCAGGCAGAAGGTGTTGCGCCCTTTTTTGCGCCGTTGTCCATGATGGCCACGCGAGGATCGATTCCGTACACCAGCGCGGGGCTGCTGCTCTGAAACAAGCCATGGTGAGAGACGATATAAACATCGATTTTGCCGAGCTTGTTTCTGGGACACATCAGTTCCAGCTCCTTGTCCCAGGTTAGGTCGCCCAAGTCTAAAAGTTTGACCTTGCCGAAGGTGATCAGCGTTCCTAGAGAACGTGGGTTTTCGGTTTGGTCGGCGGGACGCCGCTCGGACTCTTGGCAGGCGGAGTTTTCCGCGCCGGCTCCCGGCAAGGATTTCTCAATCAGGGCGCCGTCGGAACTTAGGACACTTACCTGCATACCCCGAATGGGCAGAACATCGCCGGGCTTGGCAGTAATCCGCTTGGACTGTCCCTTGGCCAACACTTGCTGGTAGGCCTGCCAGCCTTGGACGGTCGGCCCGTTCTTGGTTTCGCGGTTTTCGCCGTGATCGATGAACGCTCCTACCGGAATGCGCGCCACCAGTTGCGGCACACCTCCCACATGGTCGCTGTGAAAATGGGTGACCAGCAGGTAATCAATCTTGCTGATCCCCGCCAGCTTAGCCGCAGCGACGATGCGATCGGCATCGCGGCCATCGTTGCCGGGCCAGCCCGTATCAATGAGCAGCGAATTACCTTCTGGCGTGACGAAAAGTGTGGCCTGGCCGCCTTCCACGTCCACAAAATAGACTTCCAGCGTCTTACGGCTCTCGGGCGCCGGCACAGCAGGCGCCACGGGCGGCAGAAATAGACCTAGAAATCCCCAGAGTGCACTGCCACAGAGGGATGACCACACGAAACCCTGCCGTCCAACAGTTGACAACAAATTCCTCCGCATATCTTGAACTCCTAGTGTGATTCTCCGGGACGGTCCCGCATCGCCGGGCGAGACTCTACCAGGGCGCGCGTCGCACCGGTGGAGATTCCGCCGTCCACAAGCAAGGTCTGCCCGGTAATATATCGGCTGGACTCCGCCGCGAGGAATACCACTGCCGCATCCAAATCTTGAGGCTCCCCCGGGCGCTTGAGCGGAATGCGATCGCAAAGATAATCAACCCACTCTTTGTTCTCGTACAGAACCTTGTTCTGTTCCGTGCGAAACCATCCCGGTGCCAGACAATTCACGGTGACGCCATGCTTGCCCCAATCATCGGCCAGGCTCATCGTCAACTGCCGGATGCCGCCCCGGCTGGCCCCATAGGGTGCCAGACCTGCGTAACCAGACACGCTGGTCACCGACCCAATATTGACAATGCGCCCATACCGGCGCGGGATCATGCGGCGCGCCACCGCTTGCGCGACGAAAAAACTCCCGCGCAGATTGGTGTCAAGGATCAGGTTCCAGTCTTCCCAGGAAACGTCGAGCGCCGGTTTGCGAACGTTGCAACCCGCATTGTTGACAAGGATGTCCAGATGACCAAATTCCTTTTCGGCGGCCGCCGCCATTCTTTCAATGCTATCGAGGTTGCGGACATCAAGTTCCAGTGAAATGGTGCGGCGGCCAAGCCCGCGCATCTCCGCCTCAAACGGCAACAAACGAGCGCGCTCGCGGCTGGTGAGCACGAGATCCGCCCCGGCCTTGGCGAGGGCGCGCGCAAGATACTGGCCGAGCCCCCGGCTCGTCCCGGTAACGATGGCCACCCGGGCACTGAGATCGAAGAGCCCGTCGCTCACGAAAACACCCCGGGCGTAAGGACCACCTTCATCAAGTTGGGTTCACACGCGTGCAACCGTGCGAACCACTGTGGACCGTCGTCCAGCGGCGCCACGGCGGTGATCAGCGGCTTTACCTGTATAGCTCCCGTGGACAGAAGTTCCATGGCTTGCGGGTATTCTCCTGCGGAAGCACACGATCCTTGCAGCCGGATCTGCCGCGTGACTACTTTTTGCAGCGGCAGGGTGACTTCAGGTGAAATGTTTCCGACGAGTACGACGGTTCCGCCCTTGCGAACACTTTCAATTGCCGCACCAACAGTCTCGTTTCTTCCCACCGCTTCAACCGCCAGGTCTACTCCGGCCCCACCTGAAAGCGGCAACACCTGCGCAATCAGACCAGCACCAGCAGACAACACGGCGGTGGCACCGACATCTTGAGCAAGTTTGAGCCGCGAGCTGTCTATATCCGCTACCAGCACGCGTGAGCAACCCGCGACGCGCAGCGCCTGCACAACGAGCAGTCCGATCATCCCGGCACCGAGTACCAAAGCAGTGCTGCTAGAAGAAACTTGCGCCAAGGAAACGGCGTGAACCGCGACGGCCACCGCCTCCAGCATGGCCGCTTCGGCAAACGAAAGATTGTCCGGCAAGCGATATACGATGCGGGAAGGAACAGCAACATATTCGGCAAAAGCTCCGGCGCGGCGGTAGTCCGAACAGGAGACTCCCAGAACCTGCCGGCTATCGCACAGATTCATCTCTCCGCGGCGGCAGGGACCACAAGCGCCGCAATAGATCGTCGAATCGAACGTGACTCGGTCGCCCACTGCGAATCCCTTCACTTCGGCGCCGATCGCAGCGATTCTTCCTGCGGCTTCATGCCCCATGACAATGGGCGGGATACGGCGCCCCGACGAGCCATCATAGCCGTGGACGTCGCTACCGCAGATGCCGCAGGCAGCCACGCGCACCAGGACTTCACCGGGACCCGGCGTCGGTTCAGGAAGATCGGCAATCTCAAGATGCTGGTATTCGGAAAGCAGAAGAACTTTCATGCGCGCCTGGCACCCATAGAGACGGAGTCGCTAGAACGGTCCATACTCTAACGCACATCCTACGCTTCGGGAACAACCAGAAGAGCTTTTCATGGGAATCCCAACCGGAATCATTTCGCTACAATGCTCCACGCTAATCGTCCTATGATTCGGGACGCGCCAATCCCGCGAAGCGGATGAAAAATTAGAAGACGCTACGGGAAGGAAAATCGTCAAGAATCGCTGTGGATCTATCCCCATCATCTTGGCCGCCACGGTCTTTTCCCGGTGCTCGGGGATTTCCGCTGCGGTGGCCCAAAGTGTCGATTTTCGCAATTCTTCCTCGACGAATCTATGGGCACGACTTCGGCCGCTTCACGCGATTTTCTGGAGTTGCTTTCGGGCCGTAGGATCGGGACGATAAGCCGACGACTTTCTGGGGACTCCGCCTCCCTCGTTGGCAAGGATTTGCTGGTCAGCGCGGTGAATCTGCAGGCCATCGCTGCGTCCCCAGAAATTGAGGTCCACATGCCCGTCACACCCGACATAGTGGTCGCCGAGCGCGCAAGAAGCCGCATTGCATGGCGCCTCCTTCCCTTTCTGTTTCTGCTTTACGTCATCGCCTTCCTGGACCGCATGAACATCAGCGCCGCGGCACTTCAGATGCCCGGTGACCTGGGCTTCAGCGACCGCGTAGTTGGTCTCGGCGCGGGCATTTTTTTCCTTGGTTATTTCTTGCTGGGCATCCCGGGAGCTTTGGTTGCAGAGCAATGGAGCGCCAGCCGATGGATCGCGCGCATCATGATTTCCTGGGGAATCCTGACCGTACTGATGGCCTTCATCCGCACGGCCTGGCAGTTCTATTTGGTTCGCTTTCTCGTGGGCACTGCCGAAGCGGGGTTTTTTCCGATCGTCATCGTTTACCTGTCTCACTGGTTTCCGAACCAGGACCGCGCCAAAGCCGTGGCAAGGTTTTACGCTGCTAATCCTCTCTCCTTTGTCATCGGCTCTCCGCTTGCCGGTTACTTGCTCGGAATCTCCTGGCTGAGCCTGCGAGGCTGGCGATGGTTATTCATACTGGAGGGGATTCCGGCGGTCGTGTTTGGAGCGATCACCGCCTTCTATCTCACGGACTGGCCGCGCGAGGCGAGCTGGCTGCGGAGCGAGGAGCGCGACTGGATCACCGAGCAGTTGAGCCGGGAAAAACAAGCCAAGCAGCAGCTTCGGTCCTACACCGTCTGGCAGGCCTTAGGGCACCGCGACGTTCTGCTGTTGACGTTTGCCTACTTTTTCGCGCTGACGGGAAATTACGGCATTGCTTTCTGGCTCCCCACCATTTTGAAGCGCCTTTCCAGTCAGAGCAACTTGCGAGTGACCCTGCTTGCGGCTTTGCCTTATCTTGCAGGATTTCTCGTACAGCAGTTCAACGGCTGGCATTCCGATCGAACCGGAGAGCGCCGATGGCACGCCGCCCTGCCTCTCTTGCTGAGTGGAGTGACGCTCTCCTTGGCTGTCGTATGGGGATCGAATATCGTCCTCTCGGTCATGCTATTCACTGTCGTGGGCGCCTGCTATTTTGCGTTTCATCCCGCATTCTGGACAGTTCCAAGCGCTTTTCTGGGCGAATCGGCAGCTGCCGCATCCATTGGTTTGATCAACTCAGTGGGAAATCTCGGGGGCTTTGTCGGACCGCTAATCATGGGCTACCTGGTCACGCGTACCCATTCCTTTAACGCAGGTCTGTCCTACTTGGTGGGGAGCCTTTGTCTCTCAGGCCTGCTGATGCTGGCCATTGGAGGGGGGCGTCGCCGCGTTGTTTTGGGGTAATCACCTGGGCTATTACTCCGAGCCAAACGCCGATCACCCAAAGCCTCTTCTCTGCCGCCCATGTTAATGAATCTCCGGCTCAGGGATGGGAGCGGTACCTTCCAAAAAGTCGAAGTCGCATCCTTGGTCGGCCTGCTGGATGTGCTGCATGAATAATTTGCCGTATCCACGCGGATAAATTCCCTCTTTCGGCCGCCAGGCTGCGCGCCGCCGCCGAAGCTCCTCTTCATTCACGCGCATATTCAGTTGGCGCGCGGCCACGTCGAGGTCGATAATGTCCCCTTCCTTCAGCAACGCTAGTGGCCCTCCGACAAAGGATTCGGGCGAGACGTGCAGGACACAAGCGCCGTAACTCGTGCCGCTCATTCTTGCATCGGAAATACGGACCATGTCGCGTATCCCGGCCTTCAGCAGTTTTTGCGGAATGGGCAGGTTTCCCCACTCGGGCATCCCCGGAGCACCCTTCGGGCCGGCGTTACGCAGCACCAACACGCTGTTTCGATCCGCCTGGAGGGCCGGATCATCGATCCGGGCGTTCATTTCGTCGTAGCTGTCGAAGACGATAGCACCACCCGTGTGCTTTAGGAGCCTCGTTTCGGCGGCGGAAGCTTTGATCACCGCGCCGTTGGGAGCGAGGTTTCCATAGAGAATCGCCAACCCTCCGGACTCGAGAACGGGGTTATCCAAGGCGCGGATAACATCCGCATTGTAAATCTCGGCGCCGGCAATATTTTCTCCAAGCGTTTTCCCGGTGATGGTCAAGCAGGTTAGCTCCAACTGGGGGGCTAGCACTCGCAGCAACGCGGGCAATCCACCGGCGTAATAGAAATCTTCCATCAAGTACTTGCCGCTCGGACGCAAATTGGCCAACATTGGTGTGTTCTTGGAAAATTGATCAAAACGGTCGAGCGCGATCTTGATTCCTGCCCTCCCTGCCAAAGCCAGCATGTGGATCACTGCGTTCGTAGATCCCCCCAGGGCAAACACGGCCGCAATGGCGTTATTGAAGGAAGCTTCGCGCAACATATCCCGCGGCTTCAAATCTTCCCACACCATCTCGACGATGCGCCGGCCCGAACGGTTGGCCATCTTGGCATGGTTGGAATCCACCGCGGGTATCGCGCTCGCGCCAGGGAGAGAGAAACCCAGCACTTCGGCAACGCTGGTCATGGTGGAGGCCGTGCCCATGGTCATGCAAGTTCCTGCCGAGCGCGCGATGCCATCTTCGATCTGCGTCCAGGCTTGGAGATCGATGTTCCCCGCCCGGCGTTCTGCCCAGTACTTCGAGACATCGGATCCGCTGCCCAGGATTTCGCCGTGCCAATTGCCCCGCAGCATCGGTCCTGCGGGAACATAGATGGCCGGCAGATTCATGCTGATGGCGCCCATCAAAAGCGCCGGTGTCGTCTTGTCGCAGCCCCCCATGAGCACGCAGCCATCCGCTGGGTAGGAGCGCAACATTTCCTCGGTCTCCATCGCCAGCAGGTTGCGATACATCATGGTGGTTGGCTTCTGAAACGTTTCGCCTAGGGTAAACGCCGGCATCTCTACAGGAAATCCCCCGGCCTGCCACACGCCCCGCTTGACATCTTCCGCGCGCGCCCGAAGATGACTGTGGCAGGGATTGATGTCGCCCCAGGTGTTGATGATGGCGATAACGGGTTTCCCCGCGTAATCGGCTTGCGTGCAACCCATGGAGGCGGCCCGCGAACGGTGCCCGAAGGAACGCAGATCATCCGGGCCATACCAGCGATAACTTCTCAATGACTTAAAATCTCTCGGCGACATAGCGTTCCTTCCGAAGCCATGGGACTGAATTTGGCAAACTGAAATCGTCGGGTCAACTCCTGGCCATCTTTCTGAAAGCGAGGTATTTTAGGAGACCCTAATTTTCGGTGTCAAATGCTAAGCTCTAAGCCTTGGATTTTCCAAACTGCTCTTGTTGGCCATGGTCCGCTCTGATTTGTGCTGTAATGGCTTTCGGCGCCGCTGCAATCCACGTGAGGGCATCAATATACTTGATCCAGCCATGGCGAATCCCGTTATCGTTTTGGACTACGACCCCCACTGGCCCGGACTCTTTCAGTCCCTTCGCAAACGAGTCGCCGGTGCACTCGGTGACATGGCGACGGCCATTGAGCACGTTGGCAGCACTGCCGTTCCCGACCTGGCAGCAAAGCCTATCATCGACATCGATGTGCTCTTGGCATGCGAAACGACGCTTCCTGCGGCCATCGAGCGCCTCGCGAGCTTGGGCTATATCCATCGGGGAAACCTGGGCATCCCCGAGCGCGAGGCTTTCCTTGCACCCGCCAACGATCCTCCGCATCACCTATATGTTTGCCCACCCTGCAGTGCCGAGTTTCAAAGGCACATGGCGTTCAGAGATTACCTCCGCGCTCACCCAAAGGACGCCAAAATCTACGGCCACCTGAAGATCGCACTTGCCGAGCGGTTCCGGGAAGACCGGTCCGCGTACAACACTGCAAAGGGTGAGTTTGTGGTGGAACTGACCAGCCGGGCGATCGTTATTCAGAAAAAGTGATCCACTGAGCCAAGTATATTATTGCCCCTGTGAGAAACGACACCATTCTGATCCTGGCCGATCCGGCTGAGCCGCAGCTTCGGCAGCTAGAGAAGTCGCTCGCGGGCGTGAACATTATCGCTGGGAATTCAGCCGAAGTACTCGCACCAGCGGCGGCGCACGCCACCGTGCTCTTCAACTGGTCGGGCTCTCTGGTCCTGTTTAGAAAAATATTTGGAAATTGCCCAAACCTGCGTTGGGTGCATTCTCGCTCGGTGGGCCTGGAAAGAACGCTGTTCCCGGAGCTGCTGGAAAGTCCCGTGCCGCTCACCAATGGGACCGGGGTATTTAGCGCCTCCTTGGGCGAGTTTGTGCTTGCGGCCATCTTGTATTTCGCCAAAGACTTCCGCCGCCTGATTCGCAATCAGCAGGCAGGAGTGTGGGAGGACTTTGAGGTGATGCCCGTTTCGGGCCATACCGTGGGAATCATCGGATATGGCGATATCGGCCGCGCTGTGGCCGCCAGGGTGCGGCCGCTGGGGATGACCGTCCTAGCCGTCAAGCGCCATACTTTGCCGTTGGGCGGCACGGACCCAATGGTCGAGCAGACCTATAGTCCGGATCGTCGCCTGCAGATGCTTTCGCGCTGCGACTACGTGGTTGTCGCTGCGCCGTTAACTTCGGAAACACGCGGAATGATCGGCGAACCGGAGTTCCGAGCGATGAAGCCCACGGCGGTGGTGATCAATGTCGGCCGGGGCCCGGTGATTAAAGAGGAGGCGCTGGTCAGGGCGCTTTCTAGTGGCCGAATCAAGGGCGCCGCGCTGGATGTTTTTGATCAAGAGCCATTGCCACGGGATCATCACTTTTACAAGCTCGACAACGTCTTGCTTTCTCCGCATTGCGCCGACCACACGCCAGACTGGCTCGACCAAGCCATGGAGTTTTTCATCGCGCAATTTGAACGATTCCGGAAGGATGAGCCGTTGCTCAATGTCGTCGACAAGAAGCTGGGATACTAACTGCCAGAGCCCACCGGCCTTGGCTGTAGCGCTTGAACGGCGCGCCAGATTGACGGCTCGACAGGTATGCCGTTCGCCAGGTTTTCCTTGCGAGTCTCTAACACGCGCTTCCCGGGGTATCGCACTTCTTCTCCGGCCTGAAGTGGGGGTGATTGCAGATGCTCCACGATCTGGTCGGCGAGGGGCACCGCAGAACCGAATTGATCGACCGAAGGTGGTTGCAAGGCTATGAACACCTGCGAGAGCTTGGTCTCTCGTTCCGTGTCTGCCGATATCTGATGGGTGGCGCGGCCGCCGGACAGTAACGCGGCAACCATATCCAACATCAACGCCAAACCTGAACCCTTCCAGTAACCGATGGGCAACGCGCGTTGCGATGCTTCGATGGCCGCAGGATCTCGCGTGAGCCGCCCTTGAGAGTCAAAGCCGCCCGCCACCGGCAATTGCTCACCGCGCATTCGATACGAGGCCAGAGCGCCGTAGGAGAATTGCGACATGGCCATATCGAGGACCACATGGCCTTTCGCCCGTGGCACCGCAATAATCAAAGGATTGTTGCCGACACGCGGATTGCTGGCTCCCCACGGCGGCAGATTTGCCATTGTATTGGTCCAGCAAATTCCGATGACACCGGCATCGGCGGCCTGCCAGCCGTAGCTGCCGCCGCGCATCCAGTGATTGGTATTGGCCAGCGCCACGCAGCCAATCCCTCGCTCACGAGAGAGAGCGATCGCTCTGTCCATCGACCGGTAGGCGTTCAAATTACCGGGACCGCTTCTTCCGTTCCACCTTTCCAGCGAACCCCAGCTGGCTACCAACTCCGGCTCGGCATCAACTGCAATGACTCCAGTTTGAATCATCCGTACGAACTGCGGAAAGCGGTTCAAGCCATGCGAATAGACACCGTCCCGGCTGGCATCCGCGAAGAGCTGCGCGCAAAGACGGGCGCGTTGCTGCTCGAAACCCAGCTTGAGCAACACTCGCAACAGACCAGCAAACAACTCACTATAGGGTATTCTCATGGGGCTTTTCCCTACCGCGCCGGGCCGCTGGGTGCCGCATGCCATCAATTCCTTTCTTGGCCAAGGCTGCTGTTAACGGGCGCGGCGGGAAACGCGATCACGCGCACGAAGTCTGCTCCGTAGTTCTTCTAGTCTCATCGTTTCTCCGGCATGGAAGAGCGCCGCAACACCAAGGCTCATCACCGATCGTTTACATACGCCGTCCGTCGACAGCCTGGTCAATCGTCTCCCGACGTGGGCACTTTGCGCGGATAGCGTACACCAAGATTCGCATCGAATAGCCTTCTAGTCGCCTTAAACACGTTGTTAAGAAAATTTGAAAGGACGCCGCTCACAAAATAGTTTGAGCCGATGTTGGTTTGTTGTAGTCTCCGGCTGGAATGAAACCTCTTGGTACTGTATTGCTCCTGCTCCTGGCGGTTCCGTGTTTTGCCGCGGACTTGACCGGAAACTGGGTGGTCCGCGATCCCCTGCCGGACGGCACTTTCCGGACTACGTATCTAGATCTTCACCAGGAAGGCTCTCGCATCACCGGCTCCATCCGGGTCACTCAGTTTTATTTCAAGATTATCGAGAGCACGGACGGGCCTGATGGCTTCACGCTCACCGCCAGCATGACGGACGGAACCAATGAGCGCCGCGTGAAATACGAAGGCCAGCTGATGGATGACGAGCTGCACCTGGCGACGCGGCGCCGCCCCGACGCCGAGCTCATCCACATGGTCGCTCACCGCGCGCCGCTCGGCGAAGGCGCGTATCCCGCCCGCCTCCCCCTGCCGGCGATTCATAAGGTGGCCGACAACGGCCTTGCCAAAACGCCTCCGATGGGGTGGAACAGTTGGAACAAGTTTGCAGGGCGCGTGGATGACGCCGCGGTCCGCGGAATGGCCGATGCCATGGCCAGTAATGGGATGAAAGAGGCCGGCTATCAATACATCAATATTGACGACACCTGGGAAGCAGGTCGCGACGCACAAGGGCATATCACGACCAATAAGAAGTTTCCAGACATGAAAGCGCTCGCCGATTATGTGCATGGCAAAGGCCTCAAGATCGGTATCTACTCTTCACCAGGTCCCAACACCTGTGCGGGATACGAAGGTAGTTACGGGCACGAGGAGCAGGATGCCGAAACGTATGCCGCGTGGGGCATTGACTATCTTAAGTACGACTGGTGTGGTGCGCGCAACCTGTACACCGACCAAGAGATGCGCGCGCTATATCAAATCATGGGCGATGCGCTTGTGAAAGCGGGGCGTCCCATCCTGTACAGCCTCTGCCAGTATGGTCGCGCCGAGGTGTGGAAATGGGGCGCCGAGGTAGGTGGCAATGCCTGGCGCACAACCGGAGACATCCGCGACACTTGGGACTCCATGACCAATATTGGTTTCTCGCAAGACCAGCTGGCTCCGTGGGCGGCGCCCGGTCACTGGAACGATCCGGACATGCTCGAAGTCGGCAACGGGGGTATGAACGACGACGAATATAGAACGCATATGAGCTTGTGGTCGATTCTTGCCGCACCGCTGCTCGCTGGAAACGATTTGCGCAACATGACCCCCGCCATCTTGGAGATTCTCACCAATCGCGAAGTCATCGCCGTCAATCAAGACAAGGCTGGCAAACAGGGCCGGCGCATCGCGAAATCGGGCGACCAGGAAGTATGGGCTAAGGCGCTTTTCGATGGCGGGCAGGCCATCGGATTATTTAACCGCGGCGGCGCGCCCGCAAAGATCACCGTCAAATGGACGGACCTAGGGATGAAAACTGCACCCGCCAGTGCACGAGATCTCTGGGCCCACGGCGACCTCAAGCTGGACGGGGCGGAATACTCCGTAACGGTGCCGGCCCACGGCGTGGTGATGCTCAAGATAGCTGCGTCATCAGGAATTGCGGCCACCGGCATCCGCGGGCCTACTCTGCGCGCAGCGTTCAACTAGCGTGCAGCTAGACCTCGGGCTAGAGGGCCAAGGTCTTGAACCACTGACGTCAGAGCCGTGTGACTCTTCTTTGCGCGTATGACTAAACTTCCTCAGTGTGGATCTGCTAGACGCGCTTTATGATGTGTTGGTGGCAATGATTGCACGGTGGCGACTGCCGGCATTGCCGCGGCTCAAGGGACAGAGACGCATCGTCCGGTACCATCGGCTGTGCCGATCGCTCTTCCAGGCGAGGGTCTCACACAACATCCGTTCCTGTATTGCGGGCGAGTGGCAGCAGCGGGGAGCCGATCTTCTTCATCAGAAATGCCCTCACCACCAGGAGTGATCTCTTCCAAGGAAGCTGCGCCTACGAAGTTTGCGTGGAGGCATCGGAAAGGTGTGCCCGCGGGCCCGTCCAAGCTTCGGCGTTCGAACGAAAGAGGCGAGTAACGTCTCGCTGAATGTCACCGCGCGTGACGCCCCGACCGTCCTCCGACAAAAGACGGTAGGTGTCAGAGAGGATGCGCGCCAGCGTCCTGCGCGTGTTGTTCCACTTGTAGATGACTTGCTCGAGCACGCGGGCATCGGAATGCTGCGGAATGAAACTTGTCCCTAACATCTCGATGCGTTCGCGAGTGATCTCCTCCACTATCGAAGGATTGTTCATGAACCACCAGCAACCGAACGGCATCAAGTTGCTGAACTTCCGCGCGTAAACGCAAAGTTCGTGCTGGTTCTCCCGGCTAAGCACACTCACTAGAAAACGATTGGCGGGAAACTCGCGGCATAGATTTTCGAGTGCCCGCAAATCCGCCCGGCCCAGGGCGTCGCCCGCCAAACGCAGCGATGGATTGACCTGCTTGCGCACTCCAATCATGAGCGAGAGCGGTACCTCCAAATCGCGGCAAGCAGGCAGCACTGCCTCCTTCAGCAATCGATTGCCGATAGTGTCGCTCGGATATTCGAAGGTGTCCGGCAGCGAGACCGCCATGTACACGGGTTGCATGCGCTCGTACCAGTCCACCAAGAACCGCCGCACTTCCGTCCCCGACTTCCCGGATGCCTGCTCGTCAACCCGGTAGCCTTGACCGGCCAACACCTGCCAATGGGTAGTCCAGTTGCAAAGAATTCGATCCAGCCGCAACACCGCGCAAAATTGCTTATCGCTCGCGACCCCGTTCAACCACACGGCGGCTTCCTCCGGATCGAGTGGATCATTCGTCATCACCACCGTACTCACGCCGGCCATCTGAAACACTTTGTGAATGTGCGCTTCGAGGGTCTGTGCTTTGAAGAATGATCTTGCCTCCGCTAGGTCTGGACGATCCGTGGGCAGGTGGAAAGCCTTGAGCACAGCGATTATTCCGCGCGTGGCTTCCGAGACGGGCATATTATCGACGAAGAGAGCCCGCCATATGGCATCGGCTTGGTCGCGCTTGGAAAGCGACCAGTACTGCTCGGGCCTGGTATCGGAACATCGGAAGAATTCAGCCTCAAGATAATGATAGGTCAGTAGTTCGTCGATGCCCCACAACCCGAGCTTGCCGAATGCGGGAGCAAACAAGTGCGTGTGAATGTCGATGACCTGCGTGGTCGCGAGTACGTCCTTCACCGTCGAAAAAATCTGCGCTTCGGTGAGAAGATCGCCGTCGCGGGAGATGGGAATCTGCCCTGTTGATTTGAGAAACGCAGTTCTCATGCCTTGCACCCAGTGTTGCTGCGCTTACCTTTAATTATTCCGCCGTGCGCGCGGCCCGAGTGCCGCGGGCGGTGGCCCTGTATTAGGTTGGCAAGATACCTCGACGTGCGATGCAACAGTCCCGTGGGGGTCATGAATGCCACAGATTACAAACCGTTCGCCGGGGTGTCAAATTGTAAGAACTGAATATAAAATTCAGCGAAACTCAACGAATGTCGCCGGCATCTTTTTCAGCGTGTCGAAGGTTCGAACCTCCGTTACTTCCGGAGGGCGGTCGCGACGTGGCCACCTTTCCTACGTCCGGAAGCGCAGCCATCGCTCCCGCAACCATCGAGGGCCATGGCGAGGTAGAGTGTTCCACAGTGGCGAGTCGAAACTGACGCCAGCGGCGGAGAGAGGCACAGTCCAGCGTTGCATCGCATACCTTTGGTACTGAAACTGATCGAAAAACTCGGCTCGGCCATGATCTCTCAAAGGATGACGCCCGCGTCGCGTCGACGAATGGCGTTGTCCTGGCGCAGCAGGGATGGGAGCACCGCCGTTGTGCGTTGATCTCCTGCAATGGTCGACCAAGTTTCTGCGGGAATGCTCAAGAACACATTCACAACTTGCAGGTCAAACAGCCGCCCCGCCTCGCGCCGGATGGTCTCGCGCCCTGCGTCCAATGGGGAACCACGACGATAGGGCCGGTCGGAGGTGATGGGATCGAAACTGTCAGCCACGGCGAAGATCCGCGCCCCCAAGCGAATCTCCTCGGCCTGGAGGCCGCGCGGATAGCCACTGCCATCGTGCCGCTCGTGATGTGTGAGAATGATCTCGGCGGCATCTGCCAGAAACGGGATGCCCTTGACGAGTTCAAATCCGATCTGAACGTGCTGCTGCATGAGGGCCCGCTCATCTGCAGTCAAAGGCCCGGGCTTGAGAAGAATGCCGTCGGGGATCCCGAGCTTTCCGATATCGTGCAGATAGGCTCCCCTGGCGAGACTTCCGAGCTGTTTGTCCGACCAGCTCATGGCTCGGGCAATCACGAGCGAGTAGCGACAGACCCGCTGCGAGTGGCCCGCGGTTTCGCTATCACGGAGATCGATCGCCGCGCCCAGCGCCTCCAAGGTATCCTCATAGCTCCCCTCGATCTGCTGGAGAGCCGCTTGAAGCTGTGCGGTGCGCTCCACAACCATCTCTTCAAGATGCTGGCGATAGTCTTCGACTTGCTGTTCGAGTTGCCGCTTATGCAGGGCTCGCTCAAGGCTCAGAAGAACTACGCTTTCCAGAAGAGGTTTAACGAGATAGTCATCTGCGCCTGATCGCATCGCCTGTACGCCCACGTCCACATCATTCACGCCAGTGGTGACCAAGAAAGCCACGTGCGGGTGTCGGCGGCGAACCTGGGCGAGAAGCTGCATGCCGCTGATACCGGGCATGCGCAAATCCGAGATGACGGCATCGAATCGCTCGCGCTGTAAGGCTAGGAGGGCCTCTTCGCCATTGCTGGCCGTTGCGCAATAGTAATCAGGCGGTCCCAGGATGATGGAGAGAAGCTTGGAGGCAGCGAGTTCGTCGTCAACCGCGAGCACGCGGGTGAGAGCGTGCCCACTTGACGCAATTCGGTCGACGATGCTTTCGCTCTCGGGAGGTAGCTCCTGGTCTGGATTGGCCATTCGAAATGTCCAGTTTACCGGGCACGAGGCCCAACTCGCCATTCATGGTGTCACAGGGATGCCGAAGTGAAGCGCAGTGGCCAAGATCTTACTGCAACACCCAAGGCCCGGTCCTCTTGATGAAGCGGCATCCATAGCGCCGCAGCGGCGCACCTTTCGAGTCCACGTGGACAATTTTGGCCTGGCCCACGACGCAGTCTTCACCGCCGCTTGTTAAATAGACGTCCACAATGGAATCAGCGTGCAGATCGACGGTGCAGCCACACAGAAAGCCGCTCATACTCACATTCTCGGTGGTTGCGACCTCGCTGAATTTCTTTCCGTGACTGTCCGTGCCCCCCAGCCTTAGGGGAACACGCAACCGTACGCGCACCTCAGTTCGAGCAGGAGTACGACTCGTCTTAGCATTTTGGCGGAGGCACGCCCGTAGTGCATCGAAGTCAATCGGCTTCTCGAAATAGTCCGCGGCACCGAGCTGTTTGCAATGTTCCTTGGTTTGTCCGCCGGCTTCCCCGCTCACGATAATCACCGGGATCATCTGCGTGCGGCTGAAGGAAGTGAATGTTTGAAGCAGTTCATAGCCGGAATATTTGGGCATTCGCAGATCGAGCAAAATGGCGTCGGGCCGATGTTCGAGGGCGAGAGCCAGACCCTGCTCCGGCTCGCCCGAGTCGATGACTTCATAGGTGTCGCTCAGCTCCAGGCGCATGAGACGCCGCAGCGCCTCATCATCGTCCACAACCAATAGCTTTTCCATTGGGACAGTACCTCCTATTGGCTGGAACCGATTTCGCTTGGCTTAAGATCGTTGACACTGCTCGAAGCGGGTCCCTTCCCACCATCGAGCACCTCGCGAACCTTGCGGATAAGAACTTCTTCTGTGAATGGCTTGTGCAGCAGGTGCATTTTCGGATCCAGAACGCCGTGCCCGGCAATAAAGCTGTCGGTATAACCCGACATGTAGAGCACTTTCATTCCCGGCTGGCGCGAAAACAATTGTTCTGCCAGCACCCGGCCGTTCATACCAGGCATGACGACATCGGTAAGCAGGAGATCAAATTTTCCTCCGAAGCGTGTGGCCAATTCCAGGGCCTTTTCACCGTTCTCTGCCGACAACACACGGAATCCGCCGCCTTCAAGAAAGGTCTGCGCCAGCTTTCTCAAGGGATCGGCATCCTCCACCAGAAGAATGGTTTCCGAGCCGCGCAGTTTTTCTCTGGAGTCGGTTATCGGCGCATCTACTACCAGCTGACCCACATGTTGGGGGAGATAAATTTGAAAGGACGTACCCTTCCCCAGCGCACTGTCCACCCAAATATAGCCGTTGCTCTGCTTAACGACGCCGTACACCGTGGAAAGCCCCAGCCCCGTACCTTTGCCCCGCTCCTTGGTGGTGAAAAAGGGTTCAAAGATGTGCGTGAGCGTTCCAGCGTCCATGCCCGTCCCCGTGTCGGTCACCGTCAGTATCACGTAGCTTCCAACCTTGGAACCCGGATGGTTCCAGGTGTAGGCTTGGTCCAGCTCCACATTGCCGGTCTGGATTTTGAGTTTGCCGCCCATGGGCATGGCGTCGCGCGCGTTAACTGCCAGGTTCATGATGACCTGCTCGATCTGGCTCTGGTCGGCTTTCACGTTGCCCAGCTCAGGATCCAGCGCCAGCGACACTTCGATGTCTTCTCCCAGCAGCCGCGGAAGCATTTTTTCCATATCGGAAGCGAGCGTGTTGAGGTTGAGGACCGCGGGCGTCAAGACCTGTTGTCGGCTGAACGCTAGCAACTGTTTGGTCAATGAGGCGGCTCGCTGGCCGGCCTTCTCGATTTCGAGGGCATGTTCACGCAGTGCAGTGTTTGTGCTTAGGGCCTTGCCCAGCACTCTGCTGTAACCGATGATGACTCCGAGAAGATTGTTGAAGTCGTGCGCGATTCCTCCCGACAACCGCCCGATCGCCTCCATCTTCTGCGCCATTCGCAGTTGTCGTTCGAGCACGCGTTTCTCGGTCACGTCCTCCGCAAACACCTCAAAGTACGCCGGGGCGCCGTTTTCATCGTTGATGCTGCGGCCCGAGCATCGCACGGTGATCGGCGTGCCGTCCTGCCGCTTCCACTCCATTTCGACGTCCTTAGCTTCTTCGGTGCCAGTGAGGAGCTCACCCAAACGCTGATATTCGCCGGTGTGCCGGAAGATGTCACTTGCCAAGTCTTTCCGGAGAAGCTCCTCCTCTAAGTCATAGCCGAGCATCTTCTGGAACGCCGGATTAACTTGTAGAAATCGGCCAGACGGGCTGGAGCGATAAATCCCATACGGTGCGTCTTCCACCACCGACCGAAACCCTGCCTCCGACTGCCGCAGAGCCTCCTCCGCCCTTTTGCGCTCGGTGATGTCGCGATTCACAATTACAAGCTTTTCAGGATCGCCATTGGCATTCCTAATGACGCTTGATGTTGATTCCAGCACCAGCCATGTGCCGTTCTTGTGGCGAACACGGTACTCCAGCGTTTTTCCTATTCCGGAGCGCCGCGCATCCTCGGCGGCTTGCTTGACGCGGTCACGATCATCGGGGTGAATCTGCTCGAAAGACGAGGAGGCCTGCAATTCCTCTGGCGAGTATCCCAGGGCCTTCTGAAAGGAGAGACTGTTGTAGAGCTGCCTCCCTTCCATATCTACCACCGCGATCATGTCGGCGGCGTTCTCACTGATGAGGTGAAAGAGTCCTTCCCGTTCCACCAGCTGCCTGCGGATCCGATAGATCAGCAGATGCTGATAGATGGTGTAAAGATCGAAGAGGAAAACCAGACCTACTAGCCCGCGAATGGCCTGCGGTAGCACGTTGAGCGAGTAGAAGTCTTGATGTTGGTGCGCGTTGGGAAGAAGAAAAGAAGCCAGCCCAATGGTCAGCAGAAGAGTGATGATGGCCGCTGCGGTCCACAGCCACCACTCCCGGCGCTCAATCCGCCGGAAGTTCACGCGAAGCACCTTAGCTTGTGCGTCTCCCAGCCCGCCCACAGTATTCGGCTTGTGCAGTTGCAATAATCACCTATTGGCCTGCGCTTTTCCCCGCGGCCACCAGTCTTTACGCTATCGGGAAGTTGCCAGCTGAGTCAATGGCCTCTGAGGATCGTGTTCTCAAAGTGCTGATAGCGTGCTCGTCGGCGGACGCACATCCAGCTGGCTCTTCGCCAATAAGGTCGGCAGCGACAGAGGCTGCTCGGTTCAAAGGCAGGAATCAGAGGAAGGAAGAAGAAAACAGACTTGACCTCTCGGATGGAAGGCGGTGAGTCGACTACTGAGAAAAATCCTCTTGCCAGCATCTAAATGCGCGGTCGACAGGCGGTGTCGGGCTTCCGTGCGGGATGTCTATAAGCAACAGTTATTCTCCGCCGGACTCCTTGGTGGGGCGGCAACGTTGACCGGGGTTTTCAAGCGGTGCTAGCATCCCGGTCTGATGGAGAGAGACGCATGCGGAAGGCGTTATGCTCGATCTTTGGCCAAATGTTGCTTCTCGCGGGGTGCGCTGTGGGAGCTCAAGAGTCCGCGGCGCTTCCGGAATTACGCTCTCTCGGCCTCGACAATATGTCGCCCGGTATCCGGGAGCAGATTCAAGAAGCTTACCGTGAGGCCCGGGCCCACCTGGGTGACGACGCCGTATGCGGACGGTTGGGCATGGTCCTCGAGACATATGGCCTGCTCAAAGACGCGGCACGGTGCTACCGGCGTGCCGCCCAACTGGCCCCTTCAACTTTCCGGTGGGCTTATTACCTGGGCGTGGTCGAGGCTGGGGAAGGACAATGCGACGCGGCGGCCTCCACCCTTCGCCTGAGCCTGCGTCTCGATCCCAACTATGTCCCCGCACAATTACGGCTAGCGAGCTGCCTGCTGGCTTCCGCCGATTGGATCCGAAGCGGTGAGCTCTATGCCGCGATAACAAAACATCACCCTGATAATGCTGACGCCTACTACGGACTGGGACGGGTACGCGCTGCCGGCCACGACTTGGCGGGCGCAGCCGAAGCTTACCGCCAGGCCTGTGCGCTGTATCCCAATTTCGGAGCGGCGCATTACGCTCTGGCTCTGGTCTATCGTGCGCTCGGCCAGGTTGGCCAAGCCGAAGAACAGCTTCACCTCTACGAAAGAGACAAGGACCGTGCTCCCCCGGCCGGTGACCCGCTATTCGATGAGGTTCGGGCACTCAACCGAAGCGCAACGCAACAGATACAAATTGGCATTGAGCTCGAGCGACAAGGGAGGCTTGAGGAATCCGTTGCCGCACACGAGAAGGCAGTCGAAATCGATTCGCAATTGGTTCAGGCGCATGTGAATCTGGTCGAGCTTTACGGGCGGCTGGGTCAATTCGAGAAGGCCGAGGAGCACTTTCGCACGGCCTCCCATCTGGATCCCGGTTCCTCCGAGGGCTATTACAATTACGGGGTGCTTCTCCTGAGCGCTGAAAAATATCAGCAGGCCGAGAACGCTTTTCAAAAAACCATCGAGATCGACCCCTTTCACGCGGGGGCCCACAACAACCTGGGGTTCCTCTTGGAGCGGCAAGGCAGATTGTTGGAAGCCGAGGCCGAGTACCAGAGAGCCGTGGAGAATAAACCTAACAATCGCCAAGCACACTTCAACCTGGGACGCGTATTGGTGAATCTTGGGAAGTACGAGCAAGGAATTCAAGAGCTCGAAAAAACCATCGAACCGGAAGATGAAGACACTCCTCGATACAAGTACGCGCTCGGCGCGGCTTTCGCCCGCTCGGGAGACCGACAGAATGCCTTGCGTTATATCCGCCAAGCCCGTGATGGTGCTGTGGCACTCGGTCAATCCGGATTGGTTGCCAGCATGGAGCGCGACCTTCACACTCTCGAAGCGCCGAGAACCCCACAGTGAAGGAAAAGAAGCGCGTCAGTCGCTCACAAAGAGAAGAACACAACCGCCTTCTGGGGCGGCGTAGCTTCCTGCAGCTGCTATGCTTAGGCCTTGCTCGACAGATAGGGATCCCGGGAACCGCTGCTTTTGCCAACCCTTCGTCCATTCCACTTTTCCGCGAGGCGGCCGAGGAAGTCGGGCTGAAGTTCCACCATTTCACCGGCACCATAGGACAGTACTTTATGCCGGAAATCATGGGCGCTGGGGTCGCGTTATTCGATTACGACAATGACGGCGATCTAGATGTGTATCTACTGCAGGGGACCATGCTCGACCCTACCGAGGATCCTCGCAAAGCGAAGTTTCCCCCTCCGCCGGGGTGGAAGCCCGGGAACCGGCTCTTCCGCAATCTGCTCAGCGAGACGGGAAAGCTCGAGTTCGTGGACGTCACTGAAAAGGCCGGAGTGGGGCACGTGGGTTACGGAATGGGAGTGGCTGTCGGTGACTACGATAACGATGGCTTCCAAGACCTGTACGTCACAAACTTCGGACATAACGTTCTCTATCACAACAACGGCGACGGGACGTTCACCGATGTCACCGTCCAAGCCGGGGTCGATGACCTGCGTTGGAGCACCAGCGCCGCGTGGGTTGATTATGACCGCGATGGGCGCCTTGATCTTTTCGTAGCGAACTATCTGGACTTCACAGTGAAAGGAAATAAGCAGTGCTATGCGTCGACAGGCGAGCGAGATTATTGCACGCCGAAAATGTACCAGCCTGTGCCGGCGCGTCTCTTCCATAATCGCGGTGACGGAACATTCGAAGATGTGACCGAATCGGCAGGAATTGGAGCGGCCATCGGGCCGGGCCTCGGAGTCGTCTGTGCCGACTTCAACAGCGATGGCTGGCCAGACATTTACGTCGCCAATGACGGCGCCGCCGCTCATCTGTGGATCAACCAGCGAAACGGCACGTTCAAAGAGCAGGGCTTGTTGTCAGGAACCGCATACAACGCTGAGGGCGCTCCACAAGCTGGCATGGGTGTGGCTGCTGGCGATTTCGACGATGATGGAGACGAAGACATCTTTAAGACCAATTTGACCAATGAGGGCGGCAACCTGTACGTCAACGATGGTCGCGCAAACTTCTATGATGCGTCGGCGGAATTTGGCCTACTGCAGCCGACCGTTCCTTACACCGGATTCGGCACGGACTGGTTAGACTACAACAACGACGGATACCTGGATCTGTTTATCGCCAACGGAGCTGTGAACCGCATTGAGTCGTTGCGCGGCAGTCCCTATCCGTTTCATCAGAATAACCAGCTATTTCGCAATGAGGGTGACGGAAAGAAATTCCGAGAGATGACCGGAGTCGCCGGGCCGGCTTTGGCCCTCTCGGAAGTAAGCCGGGGAGCAGCCTTCGGCGATGTTAACAACGATGGCGCAATTGACGTTGTGGTGGCCAACAACAACGGCCCCGCGCGGCTGCTGCTCAACCAGACCCGCTCCTTGAACCATAATCACTGGCTACTGGTTCGACTGGAAGCGGCCAATGGCAACCGCTTCGCGATGGGCGCCAAGGTCGAAGTTCGCCTACGCGGGCGAAAACTCTTGCGGCGCGCCCACACCGACGGAAGCTATCTAAGCGCCAATGACGTGCGGGTTCATTTTGGACTGGGGGACAGTGCCAAGATCGAAAAACTGACGGTGTTCTGGCCGGACGGCCGGGGTGAAGAATGGGATCGAGTTGACGCGGATCGCATGGTCACCATTCGCCAAGGAACCGGCCGCAGCCTCAGGGGCCCAGGCTAGGATTGCGGAGCTGTTCGCTCGGTCACCAGCGAGTCGGAAACCTCGACGGAGGGCGTCTCGGGACGCGGGCCGCGATACGGTGGGCCAGACAGGGATTCGATCAGAAATCGCGGAGGCTTCAGGGCGGGAATCTCAAAATGCTTCTCCAGTGCGATTGAGCCGGCCCCCAGAACGCTGGCTTCGTCGCCCAAGTTGCCAAAGCGGATGCTCACATTCTCGGTCGAATATCGCAGCGCCTGCCTTTTGACTACTTTTATCACCTGCTCAAGCAGACCTTGTCCCGCGAGCTTAAGCCGCTGGTCGAGAACCAGCACGGAAGGATTGAAGAGATTCACTAGGTTAGCGAGACCCAATCCTAGGTATTTCGCCGCCTGGTCGACAATGGCGCTGCAAGTCTTGTCGCCCATCTCGGCAGCCTTCAGGACCATCCACCCTGAAACTGCCGCGGGCTCGCCGCCGGCCAGTCGAATCACTTCCGAGCCACTCCCTTCGGCGATGGCTTTTCGGATCCTGGCCTCGATGGCGGCCGCTCCCGCAAGTGCTTCGAGGCAGCCAAAACTGCCACACCTGCAGGCGGGACCTTCCTCGGTCATGTGCGTATGGCCAAGTTCTCCCGCCGCATACCCTGCGCCATGTAACAGTTTCCCGCCGCTAATGATCCCCGCACCGATTCCGGTCTTGCCGTATTCTACGTAAATCATATCCTCAGTCATGGCGCCTGCCCCGAGCGTCCTTTCCGCCACTGCCTTGGCGCTGGCGAAGTTCGTTACCTGGACGGGAACTGCAAATTCTTTCTCGAAAATGCGGCGAAGCGGCACGTGCTTGATAGATTCGATTGTTGAAGACATCACCATAGTGCCTTCCTGACTATTGACCAGGCCCGACCCGGCAATGCCAATGCCGAGAAGCGATTCTGCTTTAGGGCCGGCCTGCCGCATGGCTTGGTGCGCGCAGGAAAGCAGCTGATGCGCCAACCCGTTCATGCCGCCTTCCAATTGCGTGGCCTCTCGCGCGATCGAGTGGATTTGCGGACGAAGATCCATGACCGCCGCGAGCACAGCTTCATCGTCAAACCCAACTCCCAGGAAGAAGCCATGCTCCTCGTGGAGACGAAGCAGAATCCGTTTCCTTCCCACCGAGTTGTCTGAGCGTCCAGCTTCAACCAGCCTTCCCTGCTTCAGTAAGTCGCGCACGAGCCCAGAGATGGCGCTCCGCTGCAGATGAGTGAGCTCGTGAATCTCTACCTGAGACAGGGAGCCAAACCTCCGCACCAGGCCCTCGATAACGTGCAGGTCGCGTTCGCGCTGGGTCCGGCAATGCTTTATTCGGTACATTGGACCTGCCGCTGGTGGTGTGAGATCGTTTTTCCCAATGAAGCAAACCGCAAAAATAAATCTGAATGCATAACTAAGTCCACGTTGCTGGGGTCATTTTGCACCAACTTAGTTCTAAAATGACAAAAAAATACTTGACAAAGCATTCCTCGGGTTGATAGCTTCCGTTAAAAGTCGGGGAGCAAGGAGTGCTTCTTTTACGACGGGGTGTCCTAGAGGTGCGACGGACCGCGATCGCGTCACCGAAATCACCGCTAGCGTGGGCGTGTGGCTAGAGTGTGATTGCTTTTCGAAACATTTCCAAACTATATCCGCTCGCGGGCAATAGGCTGACTGGGAATACTGTCTAGGCACGCGTGAGCTGGCGAAAGGCTGCCGTCAAGGTCGAACGGAAGGAGACAAGAGGATGGTCAAAACTAGATTGCGCGTTTCCATGTTATGTGTAGTGGCTCTCAGCTTCTTGGCGTTGGTATCCACGCACAATACCTGGGCTCAAGTTTTGTATGGCTCGGTAACGGGTACAGTGGCGGACCAGAGCGGCGCGGGCGTTCCCAAGGCACACGCAGTGCTTACCAACCGGGCAACGGCGGTTGTGCGTGAAGCGGACGCTGACGACAGCGGGCATTACACAATTACAGACGTACCGCCTGGTGAGTACGACCTCCGAGTTACAGCTAGCGGGTTCAAGCCCCTTACTCAGACGAATCTGATGGTTGCCGCCAACACGGTTACGAACGGCGATGCGAGATTACAGGTGGGCGCGATGTCCGAGCAGGTCACCGTCGAGGCATCCGTCGTGAATTTGCAGACCGAAAAGACTGATGTCCACACGGAATTGAGCGAAAAAGCAATCCTGAACCTGCCGCTCAACCAGTACCGGAATTTCCAGACGCTGATCAATCTCGTGCCCGGCGCGACTCCAGGAAAATTCCAGAACGCTATCGCCGACACACCGGAACGCGCCTTGAGCACGAACATCAATGGCACGAATCGTAACAATAATAATACGCGCGTGGACGGCGCTGCGGACGTGTTCGTCTGGCTGCCGCACCATGCCGTTTATATCCCGCCGGCGGAGACCGTTCAGGAAGTCAACATTTCCACCAATAATTTCGATCCCGAGCAGGGGATGACGGGAGGCGCAGCCATCACCGTCATTACCAAGTCAGGCACCAATACGTACCATGGAGTTGCGTTTGAGTACTTTCAGAACCAGGCTCTGCGGGCAAAGCAATTCTTTGAGACTGGCCCAAAGGGGGACAGTAAGCTCAATGATTTTGGCGGCACTTTCGGTGGCCCCATCAAGAAGGACAAGCTGTTCTTCTTCGGAAGCTACGACGGCACCTACGAACGCGACAATCGCAATACCGGGCTTGTCACATTGCCGACGGCCGCCATTCGCGCCGGAGATTTTAGTGGCATTCTCGGCGACTATGTTTGCACTGACGGCACGACATCTGCCGCTCCCTGCGCAGGCACCAAAACTCCAGTTATGGTGACGGATACCAATAACGTGTCCCAGCAAGACCGCGTGGGAATGATCTTTTCACCTTCCACTGGCACTGGGGCTGGTACTGGGCGCAGACAATACGCGGGCAACATGCTTCCGACGATTGACCCCATCGCGGCGAAGATCATAGCGCTTATTCCGACCCTGGCTTCCGGAGCACCCAACACCGACAAC
>QHYZ01000012.1 GCA_003225295.1 Acidobacteriota bacterium
CCAAACCACGCACGACCGCGACGTGAACGCAGCGATCAACCTGAAACAAAATACCGTGGGCTACACGGGAATCAACGCCTGGGGACAGGAAGGCTCTGGCTTGGCTGGCACAGCAAGTGAAACCGGCCTGGTCGAACCAGGAACTTTGCCGTGGGTGAATACTCATTTTCACTCACAAGAAAGATAGCAGTCCAGAAACCCCTGTACATAGGTACAGGTTTTCCACAGCTAGTACAGGGAAAACGAGGCGAAAACTGGGGCGAAAATCGAACTGTATGTAACATATTTAGTTTGTGTTGCTTAGGGGATTTTTGTCCGGTGAGTTGCGGTACTAGGAGACTCGTTTGGGCCTAAAAATGTGTCTTGTGTACCATCGCCTTTTGGGCCCCGAAGCTGTCAAATGGGACAGGCATGAGGGGTTCGACTGAACCTCTGGACAGGGTCGAGCATCTAAGGGCTGGCGAAGGAATGAAACGCAACACTACAAGCCAGCGTTAAACTTCGTGGAGATTGGGGACCGAGGAAAGATGAAGACCGAGGATAAGAGCCGAAAGTGGATGTGGACGTTCCTGGCAACGCTGGTTTTGCTGCAAATGTATTTCGTGTGGGAACTGCTGGCGGTGTTGGTGCTGTTTGCCGTTGGATTTGCAGCCATCGCTTTTGTGACGGGAAGCTTGTACATGCTACATCGCGGCTGGGCACTGGCCGTGGAACGCGTCGCGGACAGCCAACACCCGGTCATGGTGGCCACGCGGCAGGGCCTCGACACGATCGAAGACATGGTGCGCAGGCCCTTTCGGCGTCCGGGCTCCGCGCCAGCCCGCTGACTGACTTTATGACCTTCTGGCCTTGGCCAGAGCACACGCAGAAATTGTCATCCTGCCTCCTTCAGGACTGACAAAGTCTCTGCCACAATTGGAACGAATAAAAAGAGCCAACCGTCCTCCAGAGAGCGGTTGGCCTTTTTTCTTTTGCGGGAATGCCAGATCTTCTGGCGCCGCCGCTTCCTCGTGCGTCGGCTGTGCATTGGTCAATCAATCCAGCCCTCAACTGGTTCAGGATTGTAACGGTTCAGGGGGGGCTGGCAGGCGCCGACTTCGCCGGCCATTGTCTTTCAATGGGTGAGGGGATCGTTGGTATCAGGAATAATAACCCCATCACCTTCAGTGCCGGAATCGCTAGTTGATTCGAACAGAGTCTTCCCGTTGTCCTTGACAAGCCCGTCCAGAGTGGATTTCGAATGTTCATCCACGGCACTGACGGCCGCTACTAGGCAGGAGTACAGGAAAGCTTTCATGCCCTTACGGAATTGGTCCGTGGAACGCTCGGCGGCGCGGGCAACTTCGGTCTCCAACTCCTGGCGGCGGGCCTCACACCTGGCGCGGCTCTCTGCGTCGAGTGACGAGAGGGCGGACACCGTTCGCTCCCTGGTCTCGGAGAGGACGGCATCCACATGTTGTTCCGTCTGTCTCTGGAAGGCGGCCAAAGCGGAATTCAGCACGTTCTGCGCCAACGCCTGCACTTCCGCGGAGCGCGCATCGAGCTTCAAGAGCGCCTCCTGCGTGGCAGCCTGGGTATTCTCCAGCATCAGTTGATAGCGGCGGTCAGCTGAGCGGGCAGTCGCCGTTTCGAATTGGGAGGTTGCCTGGGTCACCGCTTCGCTGAGGCGCGCCTGGATCTGAGGCCCACTCTCGCGCGTCATTCGTTCCACAAATTCCTGCGACCTCACCAGTTCGCGCCGCAACTCTACCGCTTGTTTCTCCAGCCGCTGGGCCATCTCCTCGGCTTGACCGCGGTACTTTTCCATTTGTTCTTTCCAGTGCGAGGCGACCTCGCCGGTAAATTCCTCCTTCGAGGAAAGTCGCATCGCCTCCACCCGTGTGGGAAAGAGTTCCTGAATCTCGCGCATGCTCGAGTTGCGTACGTCATCAATCGAGCTGAGCGCCTCGCGCACGGCTTCGTCCACTTGCCGCGTTACCGCTGCTTCCGCGGCCTTCTCTGCCGCTCGCTGCAGTTTTCCTTGCAATGCGGCGATGAGTTCGTCCGGGGTGATGAACACACGTTTCGGTTTGGGGGCCTCGGCCGCCCTCGGGGCCTGTGGCTTTGAGGCCGCCGACGACGGAGAAGGAAATGTGGCGACCTCGGCCATCTTGTGGTCAGCATTCACCGCCAGTTCGTCGAGCCGTAAAGTGATGGGCGCGGGATCCAGCGCAGGCGCGACTGCCATTGCAAATTGCGCGACGACGGCTTGCGTTCCTCCCAGCTTCATCCAATCCTGGGGCGGGCTAACAATTCCCCAAACATTCCCCGGGTTTTCCAGTTCCACACCGACTTGCTGCAATTCCCGCGAGCTAGGAGTTGTATGGACCGAGCGGACTCTGGCCCGCACTACCGGGGGCTTCGGCTCGAGTTCCAATCCCACCACCTGCAAGGCAACCCACGATCCAATGCCGTAATCGTGTCGCGAGGGATACCGGCAACCATGCAGGTTGAGGCTCGTCGAGACCGTCCTTTCTACAAATGGCTCGCCCAAGCTGTTCTGACCGAAGACGATCAGCGGGACGGACCGCTCGATCCGCGTGCTGCGCCGCGCGTCATGCTCCGCGGAATTGCGAGGAGTATCAATCAGAGACGATTGGCTCACGGCTGCTCCAGATAGATACCGTTCCTGTTCCTAGTAGCTCCATTGCTAAGCAGAGACATCTTTTCCGCAGGGAGGCAAACTCGGTTTGAGCATAAACCTGCCTCCGGCATATGTGTACGCCGTATTCCCCCTGCGGAGTCCTGTGCGGCACATGGTAGCCGAAGCTTGCGCCATTGTCGATATTCCCTTTGAATGACTTGGATGACTAGGGGTGACTTTGCGTCTCGAGGATGGCAAACCTCGTAATTACCCTTCAATGCGAGCAAACGCATAATGCGCGGCGGCGAGCCCTCGGTTCGCTGCAGCCGCGCGCACCGAGCCTAGGGCGGTCGCTCCGTGAATCAATTTACGATGGGGCCACCGCCTCTACCGGTAGCAGCTTCATCGCCCTTAACGTGGAATATGCCGTAGTGATATTCATCGTTTTTCTTGATCATCACGGTGACGCGACCTCTTGCGGGAAGTAAAATGTCGATGCCCGCAAGCGGTTCGGTGTTCGTCTTCCAAAAGCGTAGGCGATATTCCTTGTTATCCTTATTCGCGAAGTGGACCCTGCCGGTCCACGGCGCCACCTCTACTCTGCCGTCGGGACTGGGTTTTTGGTCGCGGATGGTGATCGTTGCCGATCGGGGCAAGGTAGTCTGTTTTGCTCTTGCTACTCCAGGTGTAGCCACGTGATTCTCCTTTCAAAGCTTACTGCTTTCCGCGGGGCCGGAAACTTGGGTCAGCGAGGAGCCCGAGGAGGGCTGGCCGTTGCTGAAGGTCCGTCAAAGTGTAGCCGTTCTTGAGGCTGTCCCGAGCGTATTGGATGGCGCGCTTACGGTCGCCAAGGTCGTCATAGGTCTCAGCGATATCGGCCAACACCCACGGGTTCTTGGGCGCCAGGACGAAGGCAGCATTGGCGTGGGCGAGGGCCTTTTCTCGAAGCTGGTCTTCTGCATAGAACATGCTGAGCATGGACTGCACCGGGGCCTCCTGGGAATTCAATACGGCGTATTGCTCCAGCAGGCTCAGCGTCTTGGCTCTCGCGGGGCGCATCTTTTCGCCATCCTTCAGCCAGGTGTAAGCGAGCAGCAGGTTGGCCCAAACCCGCCAATCCTTGTCGTTGAGTTCGAGAGCCTGGCGGGTGGCTGCGGCGGCTTGGGCATAACGCTTCTGGTCCAAGTACAACCAGCCGAGGTTGGCGTAGGCCTGATAGTTGGGCGCGAGTTGAATGGATTTCTGAAGAGCTGCCTCCGCGGCGGCATAGGACTCAGAATCCTTGAGCTCCATATACTCGGCGCCGAGATCGCTGTACCCCTCGGGATTATCGGGCGTGAGTTCGATGACCCGACGGTATTGCGCAAGGGCGTCCTGCACGCGTTTTTGCCGGGCGTAGAACGCTCCGAGAGCGCTGTATCCCTCCCAGTAATCTGGCCGAAGAGCGATGGAGCGCTTGAAGCTGGCTTCGGCGTCCGGGATATGACCCATCTGCTCGTAGACACCGGCCATGCCGATCAAGGCGCCAGAATCGCGCGGATTGATATCCAGGGCCTTTTGAAATTCCTGAAGAGCGAGATCGTTCTTGCCCAGGGTCAACTGGAGTTGAGCCAAAGTAACGCGGACAGCAGGGAAACGGTCGTCTATCTCGAGGGCCCGCCGGCAATTTGCCAGCGCTTGATCCACCCACGCCGGATGATGATCCATTAGAAATTTTAAGCGATAGGCTTCCCCCAGGGTCGCATAGCCCAAGGCAAAGCGGGGGTCCTTCTCGATGGCGGAGTTCAGCGCGGAAATGGCCAGATCAGCGTTGCCGGGCTTGTCGTAACGCTGCAGATAGGCTAACGCTTTGAGGTAGGACTCGTAGGCGCTGGGCACCACGCTTCCGGCGGGAGTATGGGCCGCCTGGGTCACTTTGATTTTCAGCAGGCGAGCCAGGTCGGTAACGGCTTGTCTCTCGAGTGCCGCCAGATCACCACTCGGATCTTCGAGCTCGGTCGAGCCGATTTGGCGGAGGCGTTTCGAATCAATCAGAACCACCGTCAGATGCGCGCCCGGGCCTTTCCGCCGGACACTCCCTTCGACCACCACCGTAGCTCCGAGTTCGCGGAAGGCGGACGTTGGATCGTTAACTTTGCGATTGCGGACTACACTGGCGGGAACCACCCAAAGCGATTGCTGAGCGGCCTCCAGGTTCGACAGTTCGTTGGTTAGTGAGTCCATCAGCCCTTCCGCGATCGGGCCGTATTCGGGATCGTTGCCGGAATTGGCGAACGGCAGTACCGCGATATGCCTCTCGCCGCCGGCATAGGCGAGTCCCGCAAGGCGTTCGCGCAGCGGAGGAAGAAAAGATGCGGCGATAGCGGCCAAGACCACTCCAGCGGAGGCCAGCAGGAGACGCCGGGCTTTCCCGGGTTTGCCCACCGCCCAGCTCGGCGTGGAGGCATTCTCAATGTAGTGCTTGAGTGCGCGTGCATTGATGGAGCTCGTGAGCGTTGGTTCCCCGTCTGGGGCGGGGCTTGAGGTGATTTCGGCGAGCGAGGCTTCCAGATCGCGGAGCATTTCATTGGCCCCGGGATAGCGGCCCTCGGCCTTCTTGGAGAGGGCGCGATAGGCGACAGGTTGCAGGGCCTGTGGAACCACGTCGAGCGCCACCGGCGGCTGGTTTAGAATGGCATACGTCATCGCACCTTTATTCGGCCGCACGAACGGATGACTGCCGGTAATCATTTGAATGAGGATTACGCCCAGAGCCCAGATATCGCAGCGCTGATCAATGGCTTCGCCAAGGATTTGCTCGGGAGCCATATACGGGAGCGTCCCCGTGGAAGAGATGCTTTGCGTAGAGCCGGCTGTGGCGACAACCCGAGCGAGGCCGAAATCAACGATCTTGGCCACCTGATCATTGGTAATAATGATGTTCGAAGGCTTGACGTCGCGGTGCACGATGTTGCGCGCATGAGCCGAGCTCAACCCTCTGGCGATCTGGATCGCTAAGTCCAGCGATTCGCGGACCGGGATCACCCCGCGCGACAACTTTTGCGCAAGAGTTTCTCCTTCGTAGTAACCCATGACGATGAAGAGTTGGTGGTCTTCGGACTCTTCGATCCCGTGGATGACACCAATGTTTGGATGATCCAGCGCGGAAGCGGCGCGAGCCTCGCGGAGCAGGCCTTGTTTGTCCCGGTCGCTCACAGTGAGGTCATTCGGCAGGAATTTCAAGGCGACCACGCGCTCAAGCTTCAGGTCGAGCGCCTTATACACCACACCCATGCCGCCGGCGCCTAATTTGTCGGTGATCTTGTAATGCGAGATGGTTTGACCGAGCATGCGGCTGGGGGGAGCTGAAGTTGATTCTAGGTGTTCGAACCATGCAAGTCAACGAACCTGGCAGTAACCTGCAGTAACCTGGCAGGACGCCGCCAAGAACCCAATCAAGATGCCCTATTTTGGACTTCCGTGCAGTTCAAAACCACTCAGTAAAACGCCGCCCCGCCGTCGACGTTGATCGACTGGCCGGTCATCGCGCTGGACTGCCCCGAGCACAAGAACAGCACGGCACGCGCAATCTCTTGCGCCGTCTGTGCGCGGCCTTGCAGTAGACCGTTCAGAAAGCCAGCCAATTGCTCATCTTGGTTCACCCCCATTTTCTTCGCGAGCAGGGTGCCCAAATCTTTCGACATTTGCGTTTCCGTGACCGGACCTGGGCAGATGGCATTTACACGTACGCCCTTGCGCGCTCCTTCCGCGGCTGTGACCCGCGTCAGCCCCAGCATCCCCGCCTTGGCGGCCGCATAGGCCGAGCCCCACGCGTAGGCCGCCTTGGCTGAGAGGCTGGAGATATTCAAGATCACTCCGGACTGCCGCGCGTACATTTCCGGCAGCACTAGTTTCGACAACACAAACGCGGCACGAAGATGGACGGCTAGCACTTGGTCGAAATCCGCCAGCGGATAGTCTTCCACCGGAACAACTGGGCCATAATGCCCTGCATTGTTCACCAGAATGTCGATCCGGCCGAACTTTTCCCGCGCCGCGGCCACAGCTTGTGCGCAATCGGCCTCCCGCGATAGATCCGCCGCGAGGTATCCCGCCCGTCCCCCACCCTTGAAGATCTCCGCCGTGGTGGAATCGAGCTGCTCCTTCGTGCGCGCCGTAAGAAACACGGCTGCGCCTTCTTTCGCAAAAAGATGAGCGATGGCGCGGCCGATTCCCCTGCCCGAGCCAGTGATGAGTGCGACCTGATCTTTGAGCAGCATAAGGCCCATGAGAATAGAGGGAAGGAAGCCCTGAGGCAAGTCCATCGCGGCTTGCTCCCCACGCGCCGGCGTGAGAACTGTGCCTCAGTTCAGCCCATTCTCCGAGCGCGACTCTAGTATGGTCCTACAGTTTTCTCCTAGGCTGTATTTCGGGTGTTTTTTTCATACCCAGCATTTTATGTATTCGCTAAACTGGTTAAACCCACCCCGGCATCTCCATCTCTGCTTAGCCCGGCTGCTGAATTCAACGTCGAGGGTAATGCTCATGCGGCGGATCCCATTCCCATGGTTAATCACCGTCATGCTGGTGGTGTTCTCTTTCGCAGGATGTGGCGGCTACTCCGGCACCGCTACTGTAAATGGGAACGGGCCCGTGGCCCCCTACATTACGACACCGCCTGCCAACCAAACCGTGACCGCTGGGCAAACCGCCACCTTCAGCGTGGCCGCTACGGGAACCCCGCCCCTCACTTATCGGTGGCAGAAAAACGGCGCGGACATCACTGGCGCTACGTCATCAAGCTACTCAACTCCCGTCACCACTGCGGCCGACGATGGCGAAATGTTTCGCGTCATGGTCAGCAACGCTGCTGGGAATGTGACCAGCAATTCCGCCATGCTCACGGTCAACGCCGGCACAGCCAATTCAAGCGTCGACGTGATCACCTATCACTACGACAACGGCCGCTCCGGCCAGAACCTCAATGAAACAACGCTGACTCTCGCCAATGTGAATTCCACGCAGTTCGGGAAGAAGGGCGAATTCACAGTCGATGGCAAAGTGGATGCCCAGCCGCTGTATCTCTCGCAGGTCACCATCGGCGCGCAAAAGAAGAATGTTCTTTATGTTGCGACCGAGCACGGCTCCGTCTATGCCTTTGACGCCGACTCCATCAGCGGAACGACTTCCACGTTTCTGTGGAAGACCACTACGCTCGGCAGCGGCGAAACGACCAGCGATAATCGCGGCTGTGGCCAGGTCTCACCGGAGATTGGCATCACTGCGACGCCGGTCATCGATCGTGCCCGCAATGCCATTTACGTCGTCGCCATGTCGAAAGACGTCAGTGGAAGTTATTTCCAGCGCTTACATGCGCTGGACTTGTCCACCGGCGCAGAGCTTTTCAGCGGACCTCAAACCATCACGGCGACCTATCCTGGCACGGGCGACAACAGCTCTGGCGGAAACGTAGTCTTTGATCCGAAACAATACAAGGAGCGCCCTGGGCTACTGCAGATCAACGGAACGATTTACACGACTTGGTCTTCCCATTGCGACATTCGTCCCTACACCTCGTGGGTCATGGCCTTCAATGCGGACACGCTCGCGCCAACCAGCGTCCTCAATCTGGTGCCGAATGGAAGTGAAGGCGGCATCTGGATGGCGGGCACCGCGCCTGCGGCCGACGCGGCCGGCAATGTGTTCTTTATCATGGGCAACGGTGATTTCGACACGACCCTGAACGCCAGCGGCTTTCCCGCGAACGGCAATTGCGGCAACTGCTTCGTCAAGCTTTCCACCTCCGGTGGCCTCAAGCTCGCGGATTACTTCACGCCGCACAACACCGTCGCCGAATCGAACGCCGACCTGGATTTCGGCTCAGGCGGAGGAATCCTGCTGATGGACCTCACGGATTCCGGCGGAACGACACGCCATCTCTCGGTGGGGGCCGGCAAGGATGCCCTCATTTATGTCGTGGATCGTGATGCCATGGGCAAGTTCAATGCCAGCACGGATCAGATCTATCAGGAGATTTCCGGCCAGCTCGGCGGCAGCGTCTTCTCCATGCCCGCCTTTTTCAATGGCACCGTTTACTATGGCGCGGTGGGCGACGCTCTGAAGGCATTTCCAGTTGCTAGCGCGAAACTCGCGAGCGCCCCTTTGTCACAGTCCACCCATCAGTTCGGATATCCCGGGACGACGCCGAGCGTCTCTGCAAATGGATCCGCCAACGGAATCGTCTGGGCCATCGAGAATAGCGGAGCGATTCTCTTCGCCTACGACGCGGCCGACCTCACCAAGGAACTCTACGACTCCAATCAGGCCGCCGGTAACCGCGACCACTTCAGCGGCAACAAGTTCATCACGCCCGTAGTGGTGAATGGAAAAGTCTACGTGGGCACCCCCACTAGCGTAGCCGTCTTCGGTCTCTTGCCTTAGCGATTCGACGTTGGCTCCGGCTGCCGGCAGGGGATCGCGTCGACTCCGCTGGTGGACGTCTTGAATTTCGCCAGGGCGGTGATCCCAAATGCCTCGAGCATCTGTCCTTGAATCTCGGCCGTGAGCGTGTTGATCCTCTCGACTCCTGGCCCGCCAGGCCCCAGGCGATAGCGAATTGACCGCTGGCCAGCGGGTGTTTCGATGATTTGTAGTACGACATCGGCGATTTCCTGCGGGTTGGCCCGCGAGCTTCCAATCCTGGCCTGCACTATTTCGGGAACCCTGGCCATATCGCCGTATCCGGTCTTGCGGCCGGGGTCTTCTCCCCGCTCGAGCTTCTCCATGATGGGTGTGGCATACGCGCCCGGCTCGATCACCACGGAGTCGATTCCCTGGGAGGCCAATTCGTAGCGATAGACCTCCGCAAGCGCTTCCATCGCAAACTTGCTCGCGCAGTACAAGCCCATGCCGGGAATCACCAGGCGTCCCGCTCCGCTGCTTACATGCAGCAGCAATCCGCTTCCTCGGCGTTTCATGGCCGGTAGAACCGCTCGATTCATCCGCAAGACGCCGAAAAAATTCGTGTCAAACTGCCGCTGCGCCTGCGCCAGGGTCACAGACTCCGCCAGGTCCATGATCCCGTGACCCGCGTTGTTCACCAGCACGTCGATGCGGCCGCACTTGGCCGTTGCCTCGCCCACGGCGCGATCTACCGAGAAGTCATCGGTAACGTCGAGTTCCAGGACTTCGAGGGAGAGGGATTCGCGCTCGGCCAGCTCCCGGATTTCACGCGCCGCTGCCGCATTGCGGCCGTTCAAGTTGCGCATCGTGGCCAAGACCTGATAATTCTTACGGGCCAGCGTTTCGGCGATCAGCCGGCCAAATCCGCTGCTCGCGCCGCTGATGAGAACAACTTGTTGTGGTCTGGGCATGAAGTTAGAGGATAGAAGGGAAACCAGCGGAGGTAAATAGATCTGATTCCTTCTGAGCTGGCGCAATCAAGAAGAACAAAGAGCAAGGAAGCAAAAAAAGAAATGAAGCGTGATCTCCGCCGGCCAGTCCTGGGAGTCTGTGGCGACGTGAGGTCCTGTCCGGTACGACCGGAACTTTCGGCCGCTTCCCTCAGGATGACGACTACGCCCACAAGCGCACGCAACCAAGTGTTGTCCGGTGCAAGCGGATCAACCTATCCGTTGGTCTTCAACTTCCCGAGTATGTGGTGAACGAATTCTGAAATCTCATTCTGGTTAAACGTGTCGCGGCGCACCGGCTTCTGACCGATCGCTCGATATACCAACCGTTTCGTCGATTGCTTCACGAAGTCAAACACGACTGTGCCTTCGCGGAAGCGAATATTTTCGTAACTGAGGTCCGGCGTTCCCCAGCCCCACGACTCCCAGCATCCATAAGGGCCGCAAACCAGGCCCGGGTATCCGCCCGGGTAGACGCGCTGCACAGTCACGTCGTGCCGCCTCACGGCGACGTGATAGCCGACCAGGAACTCCGCGTCTCGCGGGTCGCTGACTTGCCGCAGTCCCTTGGCCGACAGTGTTTGCTCGATCGCCGTGCGGATGCGCTGGCGAACGATTTCATTGTTCGCGCCGGGCTCGCGCGCCACGCTTTCTCCACGCGAGATCACGTCGCGCGACACGACGGGACGTCGCTCCGCGTCCTTCAGTGGCGGGGCGGGTTTCCAGGCCCAAGAGCTCCCCTTCACGACGGGGATGTCCGGATCGCGAATCACGGTGATGTGATCGTCGCAACCGGCGAGCAACAGCCCGCCAACCAAAATCGCAGCTGCCAGTAGCGGTGATTTTCCAATGCCCTTCATCCGAGACTTCATCAGAGCGTCCTCCAAAGCGAACACCGTCCCTGCTTATATTGAACCCTGCATGGCTGGAAGAGTTGCGACCGTAAAAACCGGTGTGTATCAGCGGGTAGGCGGTGAAAGAAGGCAATTCCGGTTGGCGTAAGCAGCCTGGCCCACTATCAGGAGCGCCGAGCACCCCAATCCGATGGTGGAAAAACAACCGGCCAGAACTTGGAGTTCGGTTGATCGAACTCAAAGGCCACGGAATAAAACTCCGGTGAGGTATCCTCCACGCGGACCACTAGGCAATTTTGTTCCACATTGTTCTGGGGGTTCACGAGACGCATGGACTGGCCGACGTGCACGTCCAATTTCATCTTTAGCAGGCCGCCGTGAGCGTTCACGATCAGGGTCAGCGCTTCTTCCTGGCGTGGCCGGCGCTCGACGTCTTCCGCGATCACCTTGATCCTCATTTGCAGCACCACGCGCTCGCTTCGCCGGCGGTTCATCGGATCGGTCGGACTGGCCAAGCTCTTCTCCCAAGATAGAGTCCGGGACTTTTAGGAAACCAGAAAAGGAATCACCTGGATCCTGAGATGAATCTTACCTTAGCTGAAGGTCTTGGGAAGCTGCCGCAGGGCCAACCGGTGCGCAAAAGGTAGGGCATCACGCCGCCCGCGCAGCTCTAGTGCTGGTGGGAACTCAGGATCGCTTCAAGGCGCGCTTTCGCCGCCGGCCACTCGGAATCGATGATGCTGAAATAAACGGTATGCCGGATGCGCCCGCTAGCCGTGATCATATGGTTCCGAAAAATGCCTTCTTCTCTCGCGCCGATGCGCAAGATCGCCGCGCGCGAACGTGCGTTCAGCGAGTCTGTTTTTAGCTCCACGCGTATGCAGCCTAGCGTTTCGAAGGCATGCCTCAGCAGCAGGTACTTCGCCTCCGTATTCATGGCCGTGCGCTGCCACTCGCGCGCCAGCCACGTCCAGCCAATCTCCACGCGATGATGCGTGCGGTCGATGTTGCCGTACCGCGTGCTCCCGATCGCGCGCCCCGTCGTTTTATCAGCGATTGCGAAAGGCAGTGACTCTCCTCGCTCTTGCTCCCCCAGCGCAGCCTCAATATAGGCGGCCATTTCTTCCTGCGTTCGAACCGGTGTGGGAATCCAGCGCCACAATTCCTCGTCCAGCCCAACCTCGGCGAGCCCTGCCAGATGCACGCTTGTCAACGGTTCCAGCCGCACGTACGCGCCTTCCAGCATCACCGGGGAGACCACCATCTCCGTAGCCATGATGGGCGTAGGTTACGGTTGTCCGTGATGTTCAGCGAGCGCCAATTTGGACATGCCTGGAAGACTCTCTCAGTCGGCGGAGCAACCCGACCAACGATGGAGCGCTACGCGTAATAGGAAGCCAGCATGGATCTTCCCTTTACCGGGAAGTATTCGCCGCGTCTGCAGATCCGCGAGAACTTCCACACCAGGGAAGCATCGAGCCAGCCATACCCGGCCTCCCGGCTGAGAGTTTCCAAGGCCTCCTCTGAAGAAAGCGCATCCCGGTAAGGGCGATCCGTGATCAGTGCATCGTAGATGTCTGCAATTTGGAGAATCCGCGCCATCAGCGGAATTTCATGCCCGCGGATACCATCGGGGTATCCACTCCCGTCCATTCGCTCATGGTGATGCCGAATCACCGGCAAGATGCGACGCAGCGACTTCAGCGGGGCGCAGATGTTCTCGCCAATGGCGGGATGCTGCCTGACGATCTCCGTTTCTCCCGCATTCAGCGCCCCGGGCTTGAGGAGGATCTCATCCGGTACCGCTACTTTTCCTACATCGTGAAGCAAGCACGCGATGCGTAAGTCTCGCAATTCTTCTTCCCGCAAGTCCAAACTCATTCCCAGTTGCACGGCGTATTTTACGATCCGCTCCGAGTGCCCGTTCATGAGCAGGCTCTTCGCCTCGATGCTGCGCCCCAGCGAGAGCATCACCGACTTGGCCTGCTCATCGATGTAACTTTGTAGCCGCAAGAGAGACTTCACGCGACTTAGCGCTTCCGCGACCGAGCTGCAAGATCCCCAGAAGTCGGCAGCGCCGGCTTGGCGCCCGCGCGCCGCATCCGTGAGATCCGACGACGACCTGATTAAAACAATGGGGATCTGATGATTGAGCAGGTTTCCATTCATACGGCTGCAGAGGTCGAAGCCATCGACATCCGGCAGGCTGTCATGCAACAGAACCACATCAGGCTGCAGCTGAAGACACGCTCGCAGCGCAGATTGCCCATCCTCCGCCGTAAATACTTCGTAGTGCTGACTCTGTAGGAATGATTTCCAACATTCGCGGCGCTGTGAGGCAAGATCCACAAGCAAAATGGCTGAGTTCATAAGTCCCTCGTCATTCCTCTCCGCTCGAACGGAGATCGGATGCACTACTGCGCACGCGAGACATAGGGTCTTGCCAAGGACTGGAGCTGCCTGCGATCTCCAAATCCTGACTTCGGAGGACTCTGCCTCCGCTCCCTCCAGACGAGAAGGCCTGAGGCGCTTCGGCAGGTTACATGGTGCTCATGGAATGCCAAAAGGGCGTGCACATAAGTGATTAAGAATTCGGGCCTTGCGGCACGGTTGGCCAAGGAGTGCGCCGGGCACTAGGAATAAATTTCATGCTGCTTGCGATGTTTACCTGGTGCTGCGCCTCCTTTCGGTCCTTCTTCGCCATGGACTTAAAGAAGCAGGGCTGGCACGGGCAAAGTTGTGACTTGAACCGTCGTTTGGCCGCTTTTGAACCATCGCTTGGCCGCTGAGAACAGCAGCGACTCGCAAGTCCTTTAGATACGCACTCCGTCGCCAATTCCTGGCTTTGAATCATCGTTTGGCCGAAAGTTCAAATTCCAACTGCAACG
>QHYZ01000131.1 GCA_003225295.1 Acidobacteriota bacterium
GGGGTCATAATCGAGTGCGGGATCATCAGTCAGCCGGCGCGGCGCCTGCCCCGGATGATCGACAGCGTAGATGTCCCAATTGCTCGGCCGAAACGAACTGAATACGATGCGATCAGGTTGCGCATCGACGGCAACCGAAGGCTCAGTAATGATGGCAGCGGCGGTTCCGCCGACTAGAACAAGCACAACGACCGCGGCTTTCATGTGATCAGGAGAGCATGAGGCCATAAACGTCGCTCTCATGACCTGAACCCGCAAATGCGGCTGAGGAGTGCAGCGAGTGCGACAACCGGACATCGCGAGCCTTCGTCTCTAGAAAATTGCATGTGTGAGGGGTTTGAACGTTATCTCCCCGAAGTTTAGCACATTCAGCTGATTCCGATTCGGGGTTCCCGGAATCTCCCGGAATCTCCAGCGATGCCGACACGTATTTTGGACAAAGGTCAATCGTCCTTTCATTATCCTATTAGAAGTCTTCGCACAAAGCTGGACCGGTGGACTCGTACCTCACGTTATGCGGAAGTCGATGCTTGCGGGGGTCAGATTTGAACTGACGACCTTCGGGTTATGAGCGCAATTCCTGCCTACACGTGGTACAAAGTCGTGCAACGAAATGCAAGAAAACAAAGGGGAATCACTCGTTTCAGTTGCTCCTTTTTGTCCGGTTTTGTACCTAGAACCCGGACAGAAAACGGACAGGGCGGGCTCGGCATGTGAACGGATAGTTGACTATGGCTATGGCAGCCACTTCTTGTCGCGGACGCGAGCGCTTTGCGCTGGGTAAAGGGGTTAACGCATCCGGCCCCGCGTCTCAGAGAACACGACCCGGAAAAGCGCGCTTTGGCGCAAGGCATTCGTTCAACTCCAGTCGTTGAACGAATTGGTCGGGGCGTCCGGATTTGAACTTGGGACCTCCTGCGGTCAAGGCAGACCAAAAAATATTATCTGGTTGGTCCGTCTAGCTTTGTTCTGCGTCATGGTGCACGGTTTTGGACCCAATTTGTCCGCACCTGGACCCAAGTTGGACCTAGCTTTGTGCCCAGGCAGACGGCAGGCGTGGAGTAGATCGTGGATCAGCTGCCGATTACGGCGTACAGCCGTTTGAATATTATTTTTGTTCGCCTTGTTGCCTACTCAATTCAAAGGTCACATAGACTTTTGTCTCCACATCGACCGGCTGGCCATCTACTTTAGTCGGCTCATAGCGCCATTGTTGCACTGCCGCGACCGCTGCGGGCGCGAGCAGCGGGTGACCTGCCCCCACGTTTTGGACCGTCACGGTCCCGTCCTTCCGCACAAACACGTTCAGCGCGACCATCCCTTGAATCCTCAGCTGCCGCGCTGCCTCAGGGTACACAGGTTGTACCCTGTTGACGAGTCTTCCTGGCACGACATTGTTAGGTCTTGCCGGCGAGGGCGCTCCGACCTTATTGGTCGACACTATGCGCACCTCGTGAAGGAACTCATGCAGCCGAAACTTTCCATCCACAAAATCAAAGAGACCAATCGCCTGCAAGTTTGGCCCCTCCGAGGAGTCCGTCTTTTTCCAGTTCGCCTTGTACTCGTCCAGTGCCCCCGCGACCCTGCCATATCTCTTTGCCGTGTCCGCCTCTTCAATCGAAATTTCGCCGTCCTGCTTCGCAAGTTCTGCCCATAGCATTTGAAATTGTAATTCGCTTACCTTTAGGAATTTTCCGTACGTGCTTGCCAATGACTGACCCTTCTCCTGCCCGAACGTGCTCGTGAACCAGTTCTCGTAACTCGGTATCTCCATCTCCGCGATCTGTGACCGGAGCTTCGCCTGATCGTCATTTTTGGCATTCAGCAACAAATCGCTCAGAAGTCGGTGTAGACCGTCGACGGTATCCGGGTAGGCTTCCGCTGGACTTGCTTGGGCAACTGTGGATGACACGGGAGGATCTGTAAACCTTAGACTTTCGAGAGCGGACTGTAATGTCGCTGGTTCCGACATTGCGACCCCCAGCAACATGAACACTTGTCCGTTGGAATCTGCCACATACAGAAATCCCTTTGAAGTAGTCGTGTGGCTGTTGTGAACGACAAGCCTGTAGGCGGGCCTTCCGCCCAGATTGACGGACGCCAGCGCGCCATCAGGAATCCAGTTGTTTCCGAGACTGCCAAGTGACATGACCTCGGCGAATTTCCGGAGGGGATGAAGGCTACGATCCTGATACTCTGGGGCCAGCTTATGGGCACTCAGATAAATTGCATACTTTGGAGGCCCTCCCGAAGGTGATTGCAGAGATACATCAATCTCTACAGGACCGCAGAGTGCACCCTGGCAAGTCGCTTTGGCTTTCTCAAGCATTTCTTTTTCGTGCAGTTTCTGTTCAGGAGTGGAGTAAGCCGTCCTGTCGAAAAACTGCCATGCACCGGGAAGCGAAAGACTCAGGCTCAAGGCTGGGTTGTAATAAAGATTTTGTCCAACGAGGTTCCCCTTGTTAGCAGGCAATTCTTTCGGATCAGGATTTTGAGAATAGAGGGCTATCGAATGGCACAAAAGAATCGCGGCCCAGACTGCTATAGATTGCTTCATGAGTGATCAACCGCTCCCAACTGCGTATAGCTTCTTGGCCATGTCACGTGACCGGCTCGTGTGAAGCTGCTTGGCTATCGCTTGTTTCGTCTTGGTTGGTTCCGGACGGCCTGGTCCAGTTGCCGAGCCAGCACACTTTTGATGGCGACTGCCTCGACTTCTTCGCGAATCCCTTGCTGTTTGAGGAAGCTATCAAAGCTCGACCCGCTGTGGTCCATTGTCTTCTGTTTCGTCTTTACGTTTATCTGCGATACCACATCTCTAGGGATTTTGCGTGTGCCCCGACCTCAGCACTCGAATCTTGCGTTTCGTAGCGACAACAAAACATCCCGCCCACTCGCTGACGTTGTCCTTCTGAACCATTTCTTCGATCAGCTTAATTAGATTTCTTCGGCTCGGTGAGCGAAGACGTAGGAGAAGGATGCCGTGGTGCGAACCCGGAGCGAACTTTCGTGAGTCCGAGAAGTCCAGGTCCTGCGTAATCAGGAATCTCGATTCTTTCTGCGCCGCTTCCCAAACGTCCGCGTCTGGGTGGCCGACAAGTCTTTCTTCGTGCAGCGTATGAGCTTCGTGCCCGAGATTCTTCAACAGGATCGCAAGCCGATGGGGAAGATTCTCATCGAGCTTGATCTTCATCGAATGTGCGGAACTTCGGTAACCGGCAAGTCCTCTTCGGCGGAAGCGGCGGCAAACGCAATGGCAGCTTGAACGTCTTCGGGTCTCAAGCTGGGGAAATCCCTAAGAATTTCTTCGGCGGAATCTCCGTCAGCCAGACTGGCGAGCACAGTGCGGAGAGTGACACGCGTGCCCTTGAAGACGGGTTCGCCGCCGCAGATCCGCTTGTCACGAACTATGCGCTCTTCGTAATTTTTCAGATTGCCAGTAGCGTCGCTCATGTGACGGCACTCCTTCGCAGCTTATCATAGCACCTGGAGCAGCCAGCCGCGGGTGAAACCGAGGTCGCACACTGGTTTCACCCTCCTATCAGGCCCTCGTTTTCACTCCCTCGCGAGCGAGTGCGAGTGGCTGTGAAAGTCCGAATGCACAAACACGCGCAGTGTTCTACCGAAAATTAGGCCCTTGCGTTCGGCCACTCGCGAACCCAAACCAAGGTCCATCAGAACGATTCACGAATCTCAGACTGAGAATTGGTCGCGGACGAACCCCCCCTGTTTGGGCGGGAGGGGGACCCCCGGTTTTGGGCGAGAATGCCGCCCAAACGCTGCACAGGGGTCGCGCCCGCGCAAACTCGATGCGTCATGCGTCGTGTAGTTCGTCCGCGGCCAATTCTCTGCCACGCCGGCGCTAGCGACCGTAATACACCGTCAAACCGATCTGACCCCAAAACTTTTTCGTTTGAGCGTGAAACATTTTTCTTTGAAAGATTTTCGAGGCCTCTTGCCCATTAGCACCGGCCACCCCTACGGGGTGGTTGTATGAGCCTGAAACTCCGTCAGAGAGCTCGATGACCCTCGCGTGGCGCGGCTACAATCTGGAGCACGACATGGCTCGGCAGCTTAGGCCGTTTTTACATTGGAGCGTTCCTGCCCGACCATTAGCATGGCTCCGGTATTGGCGATTGTGTGGATGGTGGCGGGCGCTGTCCTGAAAAGGAGAACGGCCCGACCCCGATGAGGAGATTGAGCAGTTTTCGCCGACCGGGCCATGACTTCGGAGGTTGCCAACAAGCTTCTGGTCAGCCGCGAGACCCTCTACGTCTGGCTCCGGGGAAAACAAATCCCGGAACCGAAACAGATCCGGCTCGGAAAGAAAACCCAATATCTCTGGACCGATTCGGACATCGAAGCAGCCAAAGAACGAAGGCTGAAAGGACAACCCCGATGAGAAAAGAAATTTTGCCGCGAGGCATTCATCGTCGCAATGGTTCTCTGGTGATCTCCTTTGCCTACCAGGGCAAGGTCAAGTACGTCTCCCTCGGCAACTGCTCGGTCGAGTTTGCGCGCGACCAGTTGGCGATCACGAAGATGGAAATCCGCAAGGGCAGCTATGTGCCCAAGGCTGCTATTGTCCCGACAGCGGCGCTGGAACCCGTACCGATCATCTACACGGTCAAGGATCTCTGGAATCCCTATATCGTCGATTACCGGAACCGCGGCGGCAAGGACGAAGGCCGACAAACAATCGCCTGGAACAACCTACGGCCGACATTCGAGGCGATACCGGTATCGAACGTCACGACCGCCCTGATCAGCGAATACATTGCGAGCCGGCAACTCAAAGGAATCCAGAACGGGACCATTAACCGTGAACTCGCGATCCTGCAGGCTATGTTTCGCCTGGGTGAGCGATCCACCATGGCGAATGGCCAGCCCATGGTCGAACGATTGCCCGCTTTTCCTTCGAAGTTAAAGGAAGGAAAGCCGCGCCGGGGCTTTCTGAAAGATGAGCAGTTCGCCGTTCTTGCCGCCAATGCCAAGACTCCTTGGTTAAGGGCTTTCATCGAGTGCGACTATAAGTTTGGATTCAGAAAAAGCGAGCTGCTGGGGCTCCGGAAACACCAGATTGATTTGATCGACGGGCTAATCCGTCTCGAGGACAGCAAGAACGGAGACCCGCGGACGGTCGTTATGACCGACAGGATGCGGTCGTTGATGCTGGAGCTCGTCCGCGGCAAGGGTGATCAGGACTATGTGTTCACGCGCGAGGATGGCACCCGGGTTGTAGACCCTCGGCAGGACTGGTATGATCTATGTGTTGCGGCGAAACTTGGATCCTATGTTTCCGCGAAGCGGCAGAACGGCCAGCCCTACAACAAGTACGTCGGGCTCAATCCGCACGATTTTAGGCGGAGTGCGCTTCGGAACATGACCAGGCGAGGCGTGACGGAAAAAGTAGCCATGACCATTTCGGGCCATTCGACCAGAAGCGTCTTCGATCGCTACAACATCGTGGACGAGACCGACCTGGCGGAGGCAACCCGGAAGATCGAGGCGCGCAATCAGACCCCGCTTTCGGCGGACGAAAGTCATACAAAACTCACACATGACAATGTGAGCGTTTCTTGAGTTTTTTGCTAAGTCGTTTGTTTCTAACCGCGGGGACGTAGTTCAGTTGGTTAGAACGCTGCCCTGTCACGGCAGAGGTCGCGAGTTCGAGTCTCGTCGTCCCCGCCATTCTTTCTAAAGGAGTTATCGGACGTGACTCCTAAAACTCCAACCCACAACTCAACCCACAACTTTTAGTTCACCGTCGTACTCATCCCCA
>QHYZ01000132.1 GCA_003225295.1 Acidobacteriota bacterium
ACTTGTGACCACCGAACTTCATCCGCCTACCTGCTGCAGAGTTCGAAGATATTTCACTATATCGCCCCTCGAAAGCATTCCGACGAGGTTGTTCCCCAGCATGACGGGCATTTGGTTAATTCCGTCTCGACCCATCTTTTCCATTGCTGTCCACAATTCTGAGTTGGGATCGATGCTGCTTAGCTTCTCAAGGGGTATCATGGCTTGGGCTGCAGTGGTCGTTGTCCATGAGGGTCGAGGAATCTCCTTCATGTTGTGCAGGGTTAACAATCCGACCACGCGGCCTCCCTGGTCCACGAGAAAGCACCGTCGACCGTGTGTAAGAACCTCCTGATCTACTACCTCTTGTAATGAAGTGTCTCCCGGTACGGGGGTACATGCATTTCCCATCACCTCTGATACCTTGTGGCCGACTAATAGACCTTGCACCATTTGCTGTTGGACTTGGGCTCCCGCAGCGCTTTCGAGGAACCAGCCGATGAAGGCCGTCCACAATCCATTGCCAACGTTCCCTCTAAGTGCTTGCCATACACCCACAATGACAAAAAGAAATCCAAAGAATCGCCCTGTGCTGGCGGCGATAAGTGTAGCTTGCCGAAAGTTCTTCGAGACTCCCCAAACGATGGCCCGAAAAACTCGCCCACCATCTAACGGAAATCCTGGAATCAGGTTGAACAGCCCCAGCATGCCGTTAATGAGCGCGAGATACTTGGCTACCCCCAGGGCCGGCGTGATGTTCACTAGCAACGGCTCCAAGAAGAAAAAGAACGCCGCCAGCGCAAAGCTAGTAAGCGGCCCAACAACTGCAATTAGGAATTCTGCGGTGGCGCTGGGAGGTTCACCTGCGATCTGGGATACCCCGCCGAACATGAACAGGGTGATCCGGTGTACCGGTATCCGTGCCCCAGTCTTCGTGAAGCATGTCCTCGGGACGGCCAGTGCGCGAGCCCGAAACGGATTCGCGGTTGTCGTCCTTCAATCGTTGATGTTTGGAGATCTCGCTGATGGAATGCAGGGTGTTTCCCCCAATCTTGCGGGCTCGCTCGGACGAATTGCAGACGCTATCCCACGATAAGTATTCTGTGGGCGTCACATACGCCTACACGCGGAAAACTCCCAAGGATTGGCCGCGGCCACCAGGCCGTCTCGACGCCGCTTTGATTGCTAACGCGACTTGGCCGTCAGCCCTTGCCCCAACTTGCTACGTCTGCGGACCCACATCCTTCGTAGAAAGCGCAACGGACCTCCTCAGCGCCTCTGGCATCGACCGCGACAAGATCAGAACGGAGCGTTTTGGCTCCACAGGAGAACGAAAATGACTTCGCTTACCTCCAACTACCTCGACGGGAACGCTGCCGCTGGCGAATTGAGCAGAATATTCGCTATGGACCTTACGGCCGCAGAAGGACAGTGTGCACACTGCGGCGCAAGAAAGCGTTTCGCCGACGCGCATGTGTACATGCAAAGTCCCGGCGTCGTGGCTCGATGCGCCGTTTGCCAGCACATACTCCTTCGTCTAGTAAGTGTTCGTCAGCGCGTGTTCCTTGACTTACGTGGCATGACATATCTATGTCTCGATACAGACCACGTTCAGCCATCAGTTTGAGCTGCTTACGCACCGCCTCCGGTGTCTGCTGTACAGAAACTTCTTCCCGCCGACCAATCAATCGGACAGTTGGTGGAAATATGAGACGTAAATTCGTAGCACTTGACGATCCCGAGCAAAACTCTTGGCTGTTGGAATTGATGTCTCCACCGTAATCCGGCTGAGTCCAATTGGGCTGCGAGCCTGAGAACCGCTGTCTCGTAATTTCCTGGCACACTTTCTGAAACCTCAGAAGCATGTACAATCTGGCTGGGTTCGACGATCAGGTTTAGGGAGGCTCTGGAATGATTTGGGCTCGCATGCTTGCTTACATCACAGGAACCGTAGACCAGGAACTTCTATTGACGAACGAATACCTGGCCGCCGAGAACCGCATCCTGAGCGCCCAAATCAAAGGCAGATTGCTATTATCCGATGCCGAAAAAGCTACTTTGGCTGAGATCGCCCACCGGCTGGGACGGAGAGCCTTGGAAGAATTGGCGGCAGTCGCGAAGCCGGATACGCTGCTGGCCTGGTACCGAAAGCTCATCACCAACAAGTTCGACGGGTTTGCCTCATGCATTTGTTAGGAAAGAAATTCCCTTCACAGCCGCGACGCCAACCCGCATTTATCGAGCCGATGGAGTGTCTGGCTGTAACGAAACTCCCCGATGGCCCGGAATGGGTTTTTGAAATTAAGTTTGATGGGTATCGAGCTATCGCCATCAAATCAGATGGCAAATTGAACCTCGTTTCCAGACGCCGCAATTCTTTTAATATTCAGTACCCGCTTGTCTTAAAAGCTCTGGGAGATCTTCCAGACGAGACAGTGATCGATGGCGAAGTGGTTGCGCTAGATGAAGCGGGTCGTCCGGCTTTTAATCTTCTACAGCACTTCCGAGTTGAGGCGTCGCGCATTCACTATTTCGTTTTCGACCTGCTCGTCTACAACAACCGCGATCTCACACGGTTGCCATTCATTGAGCGTCGTCAAATCTTGAATTCGGTGCTGAAGTTTGGCTCGCCCAGAATTCGCATTGCCGAATATTTCGAAACGTCTGCTGAGAACATGCTCAACGCAGCGCGCGGGCAAAGACTTGAGGGTGTCATTGCAAAACGGAGGGACAGCACCTATCAAGCGGGACAGCGCAGCGGATCGTGGGTCAAGTACCGCCTGAATTCAGGCCAGGAGTTGGTTATTGGGGGGGTATATGCCTGGGACATACGGCCTGGATTCAATCATTGTTGGCTACTACCGAGGGGAGGAGTTGATCTACGTAGCGCGCGTCCGAAACGGCTTTGTTCCGACTTCGCGGCGCCAGGTGTTCCAGAAGCTACGCCCTCTGCAGATGCAGAGTTGTCCCTTTGTGAATCTTCCCGAAACTCACAAAGGGCGCTGGGGCGACGGCTTGACTGCCAAGGATATGGAGAATTGTGTTTGGGTCCGCCCTGAGTTTGTGGCACAGGTCGAGTTCCTGGAATGGACAGAATCAGAGAGAACGGCATCGGACTACACCCGTTCGTCGAACACAACCTGACAAGTTTCGGATCACGCATCCCTTTCATCCGCTCTCTGGCCGCGAGTTTGAAGCTCTGGCATGCAAAGAATACGGCGGTGAACAGAGAGTCTGTTTCCTCGACAAGAAAGGCCGCCAGTGTGAGATTCCACTGAGCTGGACCGATCTGGCTGCGGAAGATCCCGTTACCATCTTGGCTTCCGGAAAAAGTTGGTTCCGTGCGGCAGACCTGGTTGAATTGGCGCGTTTAGTCGAAGGACTGCGGCGATGATGTGTAAAGTTAACTTCGTCCCTACTGTTAAAGAAATTACGCCGCAGCAATCGCCGCCATATGTCTGCCAGCGACATAGATTCGGTACCATACGCGCTAGTGGGGCGCAAAAAGACCTTGACAGAACCTTGAATAGGGACATAATTATGTTTACATCCAAACGTCGACATTCCGGAGACTTGGTCAATGCCCAAAAAGGCGGCCAAAAAATCCAAGCGAGATGCCCTCAAGCGGCACGGCACGCTCAATCCGCATCCGAGGGCCGTGACAGACCCCTTGTTCGAAACTGGCGATTTCTTCGACCGCGACGACACTGTGCAAGTCAAGTACGAAATGCTTCGCCGTGTGACACTCGACAAGCAGTCCGTCACTCAGTCCGCTACAGCATTCGGCTTTTCACGCCCTACCTACTATCAAGCGGAAGCCGACTTTCAGCAAGATGGCCTGTTCGGGCTCTTGCCCGAGAAGCGGGGACCCCGGCAAGGTCACAAACTCACGTCGGAGGTTCTGGATTTTGTTATGCAACTCCGGGCGACCGATCCTTCGCTACGTGCTCTGGACTTGGCCGCCGCCATCCAGGAACGGTTCGCTATCAAAGCTCATCCACGAAGCATCGAACGCGCACTGAGGCGGCAGGAAAAAAAACATCGCTGAATCCAGCCAGTGGCGCACGCAAGACAGCGGAGCCGGAAACACTGACCTCCGCCTACGAAGATCTACGGCGACAAGCCGCAGAGTGTTCGAGCTCTGGCGGCTTGGGCATGGCCATTTTTCTTGACCAAGGAATGGTGGC
>QHYZ01000013.1 GCA_003225295.1 Acidobacteriota bacterium
GGGGGACCTGCTATCAAGCGGCCAACTGGATTCGCTTGGGGGAGACGCGTGGGCGAGGACGGATGGATCGTCACACGCGATACCTATCGACTCCCCGGGCGATCTACGTGTATCCGCTGGTGCCGGAGTTTCGTGCGTTTCTGCAAGGGGCGAGCGGAGCAGGCCAGGGGCAGCGATGAGCTGCCGGGGCCGCAGAGAAGATCGGAGACGGGAGAGACAGGAGCGGAGACGAGCGGCGAAAGAACTACGCAAACGTCAGGCTGCAGAGGGTCTCGAGAGGCCGCCGACGGGCACCATCGGGAACGGAACGAGTCCCTGGAAGACGGTGCAGGAGGAACAGCAGGCGCGACAGGAAGCGGTGGAAGAACAGATCCAGGCATATCGTTCCGCCCTGCCCACGTTGTTGAAGCGCTTGGGGAAGATCCGCGACCCGCGGAATCCGAAAACGATCCGACACAAATCCACGGTGTTGCTGTTATACGGGATACTGCTGTTTGTCTTCCAGATGGCCTCGCGACGAGAAGCCAATCGACAGATGACTCTGCCACAGTTCCAGGAGAACCTGCGACAGCTGTTTCCGGAGCTGGAAAGTGTTGCGCATCAGGACACGCTGAACCGGCTGCTGGCGGGGATAGAGGTAAACGAGATCGAGGAAGCACTGGTCGAACTGATCCAGCGGTTCATCCGCAAGAAGAAATTCTTGCGCTATTTGGTGGGGAACTGTTATCCGGTGGCGATCGATGGAACGCAGAAGATGGTGCGGGACAGGCTGTGGACCGAGCAATGCTTGGAGCGAGACTTACAGCGCAAGCAGGAAGACGGGAGCATGGCCAGCGAGACGCAATACTACGTCTATGTTTTGGAGGCCAACCTGGCCTTCGCGAATGGCATGACCATTCCGCTGTTGAGCGAGTTTCTGAGCTACGAAGAGTACGACCAGGAGAGGGGCAAACAAGATTGCGAACTAAAAGCTTTCCGCCGACTGGCACAGCGGATGAAAGAGTATTTTCCGCGTCTGCCGATCCTGGTTTTGTTGGATGGGCTGTATGCCAACGGCCCGGTCGTGGAACTGTGCCGGCACTACCATTGGCAATTCATGATCGTGCTGCAGGACGATTCGCTACCGTCGGTGTGGGAAGAGGTCCGCGGGCTCGGGCCACTACAGCGCAACCATCATTGGGAGCAGCACTGGGGTGACCGCAAGCAACGTTTCCGATGGATGAACGACATCGAGTATCGCTACGAGTATCGCTACGAGTATCGCTACGGGGAGGGAGAGCGGAGGAGGCAAATTCTGCATGTGGTGATCTGCGAAGAAACCTGGGAAGAGCTGGCCCCGGATTCGACCAAGCCGGTGCAGAAAGCCTCGCGTCATGCCTGGATCTCCAGCCAAGCGCTGAGTCGACAAGAAGTGCACGAACGATGCAATCTGGGCGCGCGGCATCGTTGGGGAATCGAAAGCAACTTTTTGGTGGAGAAGTGTCAGGGCTATCAGTACGAGCATTGCTTTTCGCAGGACTGGAAGGCCATGAAGGGTTACCACTTCCTGATGCGACTGGGACATCTGCTGAACACCTTGGCGCAAAACACGGCACATCTGGCTCGCCTCGTGCGTAGTCGCGGGCGGCGTGGTCTGATTCAGTTTCTGAGAGAGACGTGCACGGGGCCTTGGCTGGACGCTACAAGAATTCAACTGCTCCTCGCCTCTCCCTGCCAGCTTCGTCTGGAATGAACAAAACCCTGAACAATGACAATTCCAAGCCTCCTCGCAGGATCGACACGGCAGGGTGTCGCTCTTCGCTAACGGATGGCCCAACAATCAACAAGGAAGAAGCAAAACGAAACAGGAAGGAACGCCGGGATGGCCTAAGTCGCCGCGTTCTATCTACGCTTTGCCCCGGCTGGACCGCCCTGGCTACCGTGTGTCCGGGGCATGCGGCAGCACTGGCCAATCCGTTAGTCGTTGTCTTGTGGGCCGCAATGCGGCTAGAATCCCAGAGTCCAAGACCCCCGGGTATCGGTGGGGCGATTAACGCGCACTATGTGTAAGCGGTTACATTGTTTGGCAATGATGGGCATGGTCCTTCGCGGCGTGCTTCGGCGTTATGAGCGACCCACTCGTGCTCCAGGGCCGGCGTGGAATCGCGATTCCCATGGCCAGAGAAACCTCCACCGTGCCGGGGTGCTGAGCATCGTCTCATTGCTATGGGGCGGTGGACTGCTTGCGCAAGCTGCTGCCACCGCTGTGAACATGCAAGTCAAAGCGGATCAAGAAGAAGGGTTATCAAAGCCCATCTGGAACTCCTTTGGCTATGACGAGCCGAACTACACGTACAGCCCGAATGGCAAGAAGCTTCTGGGTGAATTGGCGGCCCTGAGCCCGCTACCGGTCTATATTCGCACCCACAATCTGTTCACCAGCGGTGACGGATCGGCCTCTCTGAAGTGGGGCTCAACGAATGTCTATACGGAAGACGCGTCTGGGAAGCCGATCTACGACTGGACAATTGTCGACCGGATTTTCGATACCTATCAAGAACTGGGCATCAAGCCGCTCGTGGAGCTTGGTTTCATGCCGCAAGCACTCTCCATCAGGCCCGAACCTTACCGGCACAATTTTCCGGAAGGTTCGATCTACACCGGCTGGGCTTATCCGCCCAAAAGCGACCAAAAGTGGGCAGATCTCGTGTTTCGTTTCGTCAGACATCTCCGTGAACGATACGGCGATGTGACGACTAGAAGCTGGCTTTGGGAAGTCTGGAACGAACCAGATGTCGGCTATTGGAAAGGAACGCAGGAAGAATATTTCAAGCTGTATGACTATGCCGTCGACGCGGTCTTGCGAGCACTGCCGGACGCGCATGTTGGAGGTCCTGACACTACCGGCCCGGTTGGGAACAACGCCGCAGAGTTTCTTCGCGTATTCCTAGAGCATTGCGCGCATCAGCGCAACTACGCAACTGGCAAGACAGGTGCACCGCTGCATTTCATTAGCTTTCACGCGAAGGGAGCACCGACACTCGAGAACGGCCGCGTGCGGATGGGAATGCGCCATCAACTTGCCGCCATTCAGCGTGGCTTTGAGATTGTTACTTCGTTTCCCGAGTGGCGGGACACTCCGATCATCCTGGGAGAATCCGATCCTGAAGGTTGCGCCGCTTGCTCGGCCGAGAAACATCCTGAAAACGCTTACAGAAATGGACCGTTGTTTGCATCTTATACGGTGGCAATCTTGAACCAGATCGACGCGTTAGCCGCAAAGGAGCACGTCAATTTCCAAGGTGCAGTGACTTGGTCTTTTGAGTTCGAAAACCAACCTTATTTTGCTGGGTTTCGCGAATTGGCCAGCAATGGGATCGACAAGCCGGTCTTGAATGCCTTCCGTATGTTAGGGCTGCTGGGCGGAAGGCGGCTCGTAGTGGACAGCGCGGGAGCCGTATCCGCCGACGAAGTACTGAAGACCGGCGTGCGCAGCCGTCCGGATATCAATGCCATGGCGACCCGCCAAGAGAGGGAAATTACGATTCTCGCTTGGAACTATCACGATGATGATGTGCCAGCGGTGGCTACTTCAGTCAGCCTTTCAGTGACGGGAATGCCCCCGGCAGTGAAGCAGGTCCTGGTCGAACACTTTCGCATCGACGACAGTCACAGCAACGCGTTTGCCGCGTGGCAGCGGCTGGGCTCTCCGGCAAATCCTTCTGCCGACGAGTATCGCCAACTGGAGGATTCGGCTCAGCTGCAACAATTGGCTTCACCGCAATGGAGAAAGGCAACGGAAAGCCAGATCAGGTTGGAATTCACGCTGCCAAGAGAAGCTCTCTCATTGTTGAGAATCACATGGTAGACCGGTGGCAGAATGCGGACGCCAAGATGAGACTTAGCCAATGAGAAAAGCTTACTTCCGGCTGGCCGGTGCGATCTTGCCGTGCTTGCTGATGCTGTCCTTGATTCCAGCATGGTGCGAAACATCGGCCGCGCAGGAACGCGCCCGCAAAGAGCCTCCGACTCCGGGGCCCATGCTTGCTCAGGGCAGGATCACTCTGGACACTCCAGAATTTACTCTCGACCTTGTGCGTTCGTCGCAAACCGTCGCAAGCCTCAAACCTAAAGCGGCTCCCGAATTCGATTTCACTCCCGGCGATCTTATTGTTGAACGCTCGAAGGACGGCTACTACCACTTGGGTGACCTGAACTTGCGCGTGCGAATAGGAAGCTCGGACGAGTGGAAGAACTATTCGACGGCTGTCGTCCGCCAACCCGTTCTAGCGCTTCCGGCATCAGGCGCAGTGTTGGCCGCCGCTGATCTCTCACCTACTCTGCCCGCTGACATTCCGCTGCAGATCTCGCGCATCTGGGCGCTTGAAGAAGGAAAGCTTGTCCTGCGTTTCGCGCTGAAGAACAAGACGCGGGAGCCAGTACAGGTCGGCGCACTGGGCATTCCCATGGTTTTCAATAACGTGCTCAATGATCGCTCGCTTGAGGAAGCCCACGCCAAGTGTTCTTTTTATGACCCTTACATTGGTGAGGATGCGGGTTATCTCCAGGTCACCCGGCTTAACGGTCATGGTCCGGCGCTGCTGGTATTGCCGGATGGTAAGACTCCGTTCGAGGCTTATGGCCCAATTTTAAGCCAGGGCAGAACTCGCGGAAAGGACCCCGGACCAATCTTCACCGATCCTACACCGCGCTGGGTGACGTTTGAAGGCTTCTACGATTGGATGGTACATACCAAAGCCTTTGCGGAGCATGAGTGGAAGAACGCCCAGCAGTGGAATCCCCCGACATCGCTTACCCTGGCACCCGGTGAGTCGAAAATGTACGGGCTCAAGTTTGTGGTCGCCGATTCCATCCGAGGTATAGAGCAAACACTCACAGAGAATCATCGCCCGGTGGCAATTGGTATCCCCGGTTATGTCTTGCCGATGGATATCGATGCGCAACTGTTTCTGAAATACGCCAAAGGCATTAAGTCATTGGTTGTCGAACCCGGTGGAGCCATTACGATCGGCAAACGAGATGTTCCGTCCTTAGGATGGAAAGCCTATGAGCTCAAAGGCAATTCCTGGGGCCGCGCGCGCCTAACGATCACCTACGAAGACGGACTAGTTCAGACCATCCAGTATTTTGTGGTCAAGCCCGCCGCCGAGGCCGTCGCCAACATGGGTAGTTTTCTGACCACCAAGCAGTGGTTTGTCGATCCTAAGGATCCCTTCCATCGCAGCCCCTCGGTCATGAGCTATGATCGCGAAACCAACCAGATCGTTACGCAGGACAGCCGTGTGTGGATTGCTGGCCTGGGCGATGAGGGCGGCTCGGGTTCCTGGCTCGCGTCCATCATGAAACAACTGGGCCAGCCCAACAACGAAGAGCTCGACAAGATTCAACAGTTCGTGGATGGCGTGCTCTGGGGCGGCCTGCAATTCAGGGACGGCCCACATCCATATGGCGTGCGCAAGAGTCTGTTCTACTATCAGCCCGATCAGCTGCCGCCGAATTACTATCGCAGCGATTTCGATTGGAGCAGTTGGACCAGCTGGAGCATGAAAACGTCCGAACGAGTGGATCGGTCCTACAACTATCCTCACGTCGCTGCCGCCTACTGGGTGCTGTATCGCCTGGCGCGCAACAACCAGGGACTGGTCACCGACCATCCCTGGGACTGGTATCTCACACATGCCTATGAAACATCCGTGGCGATGACCAAATTTGCTGACGGCCTGGCCGTTTTTGGCCAGATGGAGGGCAGCATCTTTGTTCAAATTCTGGCCGACCTCAAACGCGAAGGCATGACCGCGGAAGCCGCGAATCTCGAAGCCAGGATGCAAACACGCGCCAACCGCTGGAAGTCCGAGGCCTACCCGTTCGGCAGCGAGATGCCCTGGGACTCCACTGGTCAGGAAGAAGTGTACGCGTGGATGAAATACTTCGATTACCAGGACAAGGCTGAGGTGACTCTCGACGCCGTCCTCGGTTACGACCCCACCATCCCACACTGGGGTTACAACGGAAGTGCGCGGCGTTACTGGGATTTTGTTTTTGCCGCCAAGTACAGGCGGCTCGAACGGCAGCTCCATCATTATGGTTCGGGTCTCAATGCCATCCCGGTGCTCGCGGAGTATCGCGAGCATCCGGGCGACTTCTACCTCCTGCGCGTCGGCTATGGCGGGACGATGGGAACGCTCACGGACATCGATCGCGAAGGGTTCCTGGCTCCGGCATTCCATTCCTGCCCCGACATGCTCAAGTTCGATCCTCTTTCCGGTGACAATGGGCCAAACTTCTTCGGCCACGCCTTCAACACCGCAACCTACATCGTCCATCATCCCGAATTCGGCTGGGTCGCCTTCGGCGGCAACGCCAGGGTCGATGGCCACACGGTCAAGGTCGCGCCGCTCGATTCTTTCCGCTTGCGCGTTTATGTGGCCCCTTCAGGGCTCTGGCTGACTCTCGATGCCGGAAAGTTTGAGAGCGTGGAGGTGGATGCCAAGACCGGCGCCGTTCGTGTCGGCCTGAGCGGTGTCACGCAGTTTACATCTGCAGCTCGTCTGCGCATCGAGCAGCCAGCCAAGTTGCAAGGCGTAGGAATCTTTCACCCGGCGAAGCCGCTGCAGACCGAGCGAGACGCCTACGTTGTGCCGCTCGAAAAGGGTACGACCTGGGTTGAGCTAATCGCTGGTCGGTAGCTCGGGACACGCGCCTGATGCGAAATCGCGGCCGGGAGCAAAACTAGACCGGTCGTGGTTTGCCGCAGGATGTAGTCAACAACAGTATCGAGGTAGTTGAAGCTATGCGCCCTCCCTCCTTACTACTCGTGGCGGTTTTGTCTGCCGGCTCGCAACAGGTGGCCGTTGCTCAGCAATCCCTGGGCAATGCTCAATTCCAGGTTCGCTACTCGGCCTTCGGCGTTACCAGCGTCACACACGTCCACGACAAGGACGATACGGAGTACATTTCTGCCGGCGATACCTTGGGCGATCTCCTGATCCGGTATCGGTTGCGTGGAGAAAACACCTGGAAGCAGGCCTCGGCGGCAGCGCTCGACAAGTCAGCGGAGAAGGATCAGCCATCTCCCAGTTACACCATCGGTGTTCCAGCTCCGACGATCGCTACCTCCAGCAAGGCCTCGGCTTCGGTGCGCTTCCCGGGTGTGTTTGCACTGAACGACCAGAAGGTGCCGAAATCCTCGCACGATATGGGGATTCCGCTATTTGTATGGCCACGCAAGAAAGGCACACGGGAGTGGGTGCAGTACGATTTTCCCGAGCCCAAGAAGGTATGGTCCGCTGAGGTCTATTGGGCAAAGTCTGACAATCCGGAGAACCCCTGCAAACTACCAAAGAACTGGCGCATTCTTTACCGCGACGGGGAGAGCTGGAAGGAGGTAAGCGCCAAGGGAGGCTATTCCGTCCTCACGGACCAGGACAGTAAAGTGGCCTTTGAGCCCGTCACTACTTCGGCCGTGCGTGTCGAAGCGCAATTGGACGAAAGCGCCACCGCTGGAATTTTCGAATGGCGCTTGAACGACGAGAGCAAGCATGTCGATGCCGTCACCGACCTGCAGGCCAAGGAGAACTTTCAACTCCAGAATAACGCTCTGGTTTGGACCATCTCATTGCGCAATGGCACAGACCACGACCTAGAGATTGGCGATCTGGCCCTGCCACTGCCCTTCAATACGCAGTACGTTTGGGATAAAACGGAAACCTACACCAAGAGGCTCATCGCACATCGCCTCATCTCGGGTAATGGCTCGTTCATTTTTTGGATGCGTACCAATGCGGAAGGTCCATACCTCGTGATGACGCCGCTTCCGGACACTGCTCTCGAATACTTCGAAGCATCACGCTTCCCCCGCAGCTACACGGCCTACATCCACTCCGCGGCAAGCGGAGAAGAGCTTCGCGCGAAAGGCGGAACCTGGCGTTTGCCAAACACCCACGTCCTTCTTGCGCCCCATGGACATGCCGGGGACTCCAAAATCTACGGGTTCCGGTTCCGCTGGGCGCAGGATTACGCCGGCGTGCGAGAGGTGCTCTACGAAGAGAATCTCTTCGACATCAACGTCGTTCCCGGTATGACCGTTCCCTGCGACCTGACCGCCATGTTCTCACTGCATACGCGCAATCCGATCCGCGCGATTGTGCCGGAGTATCTTGACAAAACGAAAATCGAGTCTGCCGGAGAGCGAGGGAAGGATGTGCAAGTCTACAAGGTTCGGTTTTCCCGCCTGGGGGAGAATCTTCTGAAACTTAACTATGGCGAGGGCCGCTATCTCTCGCTTGAATTTTTCGTCACCGAACCTCTGGAAACCTTGTACAAGAAGCGGGCTGCGTTTCTCGTATCGCACGAGCAGCACAAGGATCCGAGCAAGTGGTACGACACCCTTTTTTCGCAGTGGGACATGAAGCACCAAATCCTCCGTAGTCCGGACGACCTCGACGGCTTGCAGTCGTACGCGGTCGCTTCCGACGACACCGTTCTGGGCAAAGCGCCCTACGTCGCGGGAAAAAACATCTTCTATCCCGCGCAAGCAGAAATCGACGCCGTTGAGGATTACATCAAGAATTTCGTTTGGGGTGGGTTGCAAGAAACCGATAAGGAACCGTACCCCTATGCGATCTACGGCATTCCCAATTGGAAGGTCAATCGCGACAGCCTCAAGGACGACCAGAGCGGAAAAAAGCACGTCTGGAGAATCTACGACTATCCGCACGTAATTCTCCTGTACTTCAAGATGTACGAGCTCGCCAAGCTCTACCCGAAAATGACCACATACCTCGACAAGGACGGCTATCTCGAGCGCGCCTACGGTACGGCAAAAGCGTTTTTCACCGTGCCCGTGGAGATCTTGAAATGGTCGGCCTACGAGACCGGCACGTACGACGAGTTGGTCATCCCTGACTTAATCCAGGGGTTAGAAGAAAACGGACACCAGGACCAAGCCGATTGGCTGAGGGCGGCCTGGGAGAAAAAGGTCAAATACTTCGTAAACGACCACCCCTATCTTTTCGGGTCGGAGTACCCATTTGACTCCACGGGATTCGAGTCTACGCACGCTTTCGCGAAGTATGCGATGAGCCACGTCTTGAAGCCCGGTGAAGCGATGCCTCCCGATCTTCCCCCGGAGGACTTCCGTCGGACCGTGAAGTATGAGGACGCCAGGGCTCTATTGGATCAGCAAATCAAGCTGAACTTGGCTTGCCGGGGGTGGCTCGAAACTGCCTATTACCATCTCGGGAGCGACTTTCGTGCGTCCGGCAGCGCCAGCTACACGCTGAGTTACATGGCCCAAATGGGCGGCTGGGCAATCTCCGATTACGCGCTCTATTTCGCGCCGGATCCCGCGCCCTACCTGCGTCTGGCCTACGCGTCGTATCTGAGTTCCTGGGCGCTCTTGAATTCGGGAACGCCGGAATCCAACTACGGCTATTGGTATCCGGGCAAAGAGAACGACGGTGGCGCAAGCGGTGGATTCGAACCACGGCCCTGGGGCCGAGCTTGGCTTGGCGACAAAGAGATGGGTCGCGGACCCTGGTGGTATTCCGGCGAGATCGATCTCGGGTTTGGCGGCGCACTTCGTTCGGCGGCGACCGTCGTCGTTGATGATCCCATTTTTGGACTTATTGCTTACGGCGGAGATCTGCAGCGGAAGAACGCGTTGACCTACGTCATTCCTAAGGACGGGCTCCGCGCCCGGTTTCATGTCCTGCGCGGTTCCCAGCGTTTGCATCTGCTGCTGGGGCGCGACGGCTTTGCGGCAGGGCAACCAATCGCGTTCGATGATGCGCTAAATCGCATCACCGTAAGGCTGGAAAACCGCGACGGGCGCCCGCATAAGACAACCCTCCAAATCGCTGGCTTGCCCCCAGGTACCTATCAGGTCACCGTCGAAGACCGGCTGCTCCAGACGTTGACGAGTCATGAAGGCGAAGATCAACAAGTTCGCGTCGCCGTGGATCCGAATGGGGCGTCCATTACAATCACGCGAGAGAAATCAGTCGCCCCTGCCATGCTGTTGCCGGCGCCGCCAAATCGAGCACGATCCCGGGATTCCCATTCCCAGTGCGAGTTCCAAGAGCGGTGATTGGAATTGCCGGGATTGAAAACTCAGAATGGACACCTAATGAATAAACGACCTGACCGCCGTCAAGTTTTAAAAGGTGCGACCGCTGCCTGTGCCGCATTGCTTTTGCCGGGAAAGACAGAATCCGCGGTGCCCGGTCTGCGGATCGCCGGTCAGGATGCCGAGATTCAAGTGGCTCCCGTCAGCGCACACACCGCGCGACTCACGATTCTCCTCACTTCTGCGCTTGAAGATGGCCGAACAATGGCCGTCGCGGGGGATGGTTCGCTGGTCGAAACTTCATGGGGGGCGCCCATCGTGAAGCTGCGTATCCCGGGACGCGCGCGAACAGCAAAGATGGGCAATCTGATCGTGAAGGTTACTTCCGATCCCGTGGCTTTCACCATTGAAACGTTGAAAGGCGCGAGGCTCCAACATCTGAGCGTGCACAAGGACACCGGCGTCGTCTCATTCTCCACGGGCGATTCACCGTTACTTGGACTCGGTGAGGGCGGGCCGCAATTCGACCGCCGTGGGTCAACCGATCGGATGCGCAGCGGCCAAGGAGGTTTTCAGCTTCGCACGCATGGCGGACGGGTTCCCATTCCTTGGCTCATTGGTACCGCCGGATGGGCCATGTTCATTCACCAGCCTTTTGGGACCTTTGACTTCACGGGAGCAGAAAGCAAGTTCCAGCCAGCTGGCCCCGATGCGGCGCTACCCCTGGACATTTTTTTTGTCGCTGCGAGCGAACCCGCGACGATCATGGCCGAATACGCGCGTCTGACAGGTTATGCCGAGATGCCTCCGCTGTGGAGCTTTGGTTATCAACAGTCTCACCGCACGCTCGCCAGCCGCGAGGAAATCATTGCCGAGGCGAGAACATTTCGGGAAAAGAAATTGCCCTGCGACACGCTGATCTACCTCGGGACCGGGTTCTGTCCCTCGGGGTGGAATACTGAGAACGGCTCATTCTCCTGGAACTCCCGGGTATTCCCCGATCCCAAGGGAATCCTTGACGAACTCCACAACGAAAATTTTCGTACCGCACTCCATGTGGTAATCAAGACAGACAAACTCCGTGGTACCGTGGACGACCCTTGCGAGCGGGGTTGTGTCGACCAGGAGAAAGCGTGTTGCTACTGGGATGCGCATCGCGAAGACTTCGCCATGGGCGTTGATGGCTGGTGGCCGGATGAAGGTGATTCACTGGACATCGCCTCACGGCTCGTTCGCAATCGGATGTATTGGGAAGGTCCACAGCTCGAAAGGCCGAACCAGCGGCCGTACGCGCTGCACCGCAACGGCTACGCCGGTATGCAGCGCTACGCGTCATTCTTATGGTCTGGAGATGTCTATTCGACCTGGGAAACGTTGAAGGTTCACATTCCCGTGGCCATCAACACGGCGCTCTCCGGCATTCCGTACTGGGGAACGGATATCGGTGGGTTTGTGCCCACAAAAGAACTCACCGCGGAGTTATTTTTGCGCTGGTTTCAGTTTGCTGCGTTCTGTCCTCTGTTCAGATCCCATGGCCGGAACTGGAAGTTGCGCCTCCCGTGGGGTTGGAATACAGGCGATCCCGGGCCGCTGGAGATCAACCATTACAATGGCGCGGCCATCCCTGATGCGAGCGAGTTGCATAATGGACAAGTGGAACCGATCTGCCGCAAGTATTTGGAACTGCGCTACCGAATGCTGCCTTATCTCTACAGCGTCGTGCGAGAGTGCGCCACCACGGGCATGCCAATTCTGCGGGCTTTATGGCTCCACTATCCCCGCGATCCCCAGGCGGTCGCGTGCCAAGACGAATACTTGTGGGGACGCGACCTCCTGGTCGCGCCGGTCGTCGAGCAGGGTGCCACCTCGCGCAATATCTATCTTCCCCGTGGAGTTTGGTACGATTTTTGGACCGGCGAACGTGTGCCGGGCGGAGCGGAGATCAGCCGCAAGGTCAACCTTGAGACCACGCCGCTGTACGTGCGAGCGGGGACCATCTTGCCTCTTGGTCCAGTAAAGCAATACGTGATGGAAAAAGTGGATCAACCGCTCTCCATCTCGATCTACCCCGGCGCCGATGCTTCGTTCTTGTTATACGAAGACGACGGCATTTCCTTCAGCTACCGCAAGGGCGAATGGATGGGCGTGCAAATGCTGTGGCATGATGCCCGGCGTGAGCTGACACTTTCTCTGGCGGGCGGATCGCGCATGCTGCCGCCGTCGCCGCGCAAGTTCGAAGTTACGCTCGGCCAAATCACGCGAGCAATTTTCTTTGACGGACATCCGCTCGGAGCGTCGCTATGAGCGAAGGCTTGCATTTGCGGTCGGGGAGAAACATGACTTCTCAGTCGGCGACAAACTTCTCCTGGTTGCCGGCTACGGCTTGAGCGTTCCGCACCAGCCCGGTGGATTCACGAACCATCAGTTCCGGGTCGATTAGAATCTCGCGCCCCGTGAACTGCTCTTTCTTGGCATCGGGAACCAGATTCTCGAAAATAATCTGACCGATCTGCTCGCGGGGAATGTGCGCGGTGGTAAGCGCCGGAGAACAGAATTCGGCGAGCTTAATGTTGTCGAAACCCGTTACGGAAATATCTTCCGGGACGCGAACGCCCTGATCGCGAAGTTCCCGCAGGACTCCAACGGCCATAAAATCGTTCACGCAGATAATCGAAGTTGGATGGAAGCCGGAAGAAAGCAGTTCGCGAGCCGCCCGCCGCCCTCCTTCCAGGCCGTCGGTCCCGGCAACGATGTGGGTTTCCGCGCTGGGCGAACAGTGCGCCACCGATTCCAGAAAGGTCTTTCGTCGTTCGTTGATCGGCTCCAAGGTAGAGTGATGCCCAACAAAAGCCATTCGTGTGTGACCCAGCGAATAGAGATACTCCACGATCTTTTTCATCCCTTTCCGGTAGTCCACCCTGACGTTGGTGATATTTTTTTTGGGTGTTCCGACATCGTAAAAGACGATGGGGATTCTGGTATCGGTCAGGACTTGCATGAGATCCGCGTCCATCTCGGAGACGATCGCTGCCAGCCCAGCAACCCGCCAGCCGATCATCAGACGCGCACTGGAGACCAGCTGCTCGGAGCGGTAGTCCGTGTTGGCGACAACCACTTCATAACCGCGGGAGTGCGCTGCCGATTCGAGCGCGCGGAAGATGTCGAAGAAAAAGGGGTTTTCCATATTCGAGACTAGAATTCCCAGAGTACGGCTCTTGCCTCGGGCCAGAGAACGGGCGTGCAGGTTGGGATGATACTTCAACTCCTCCGCGGCTTTGAGGACGCGAGCGCGGGTGGAGTTCTTGACCACCTTTAAGTCATTGAGCACGCGAGAGACAGTGGCGGTGGAGACACCGGCCTTCTTCGCAACGGCATTCAGGTTCATGAGTTCGGCCTGCTTGGGCATGGTCTTTGGTGGAGGAAACCTACCGCCATCGATTCTAATGTACCGCAAACGCCTCCTCAAGT
>QHYZ01000089.1 GCA_003225295.1 Acidobacteriota bacterium
CTACACGGGAATCAACGCCTGGGGACAGGAAGGCTCTGGCTTGGCTGGCACAGCAAGTGAAACCGGCCTGGTCGAACCAGGAACTTTGCCGTGGGTGAATACTCATTTTCACTCACAAGAAAGATAGCAGACTCCGTGGTCTCATTCTCTCGGCGCGCTTTGCTTGGTTGTTTGTCCTTTTCCGTGCTTTGGGCTCTCTACCTGCCCGTTGCCGCGGCCCAGGAGAACCCTTACTTTGTCGCCTATGACCACTATCTCGAAGAGCCCGGCAACCTGGAGATCGAGTATTTCTCCACCTTGGGCACCCAGCGGGGGGGTAACAACTTCCACGCCTTCTGGACCGAACTAGAATACGGCGCAACCGCTTGGTGGACCACGGAGTTGTACTTGGATGGCCAGACCAGTTTCGGCGACAGCACGGTGTTTACCGGCTTTCGCTGGGAGAATCGCTTCCGGCCACTGAAGCAGGAACACTTCATCAATCCCGTCCTCTATTTCGAGTATGAAAACAAAAGCGGCGCGGACAAGATCCTCAAAGAAATCGAAGGTCACGACGTGGAATCGGACTTCCTGGTTGCCAATCGACAGGCTCAGAAGGAGCGCATCCACGAAGTGGAGTTAAAGCTTATCCTCTCCAGCACCTTCAAGGGCTGGAACATCACAGAAAACACCCTGGCGGCCAAGAATCTTTCGAATTCTCCCTGGGAATTCGGCTATGCCCTGGGCGCCAGCCGTCCGCTTGCTCTGGAAGCTTCCGCGAAGCGCTGCACGCTCTGTCCGCAAAACTTCATTGGCGGGGTCGAGATGTATGGCGGTCTAGGTGACCGGCACAGTTTTGGTCTTCACGACACCTCGCATTACCTGGCGCCGGTTCTCGCTTGGAATTTACCTTCCGGCTGGACCTTGCGGATTTCGCCGGGCTTCGGTCTGAACGATAACAGCCATGGCTTTCTCCTGCGCTGGGGCGTGTCGCGGGAAATAGCCGGGTTTGGTTCCATGGTCAGCCGGCTTTTTGGAGGCCAGCAGTGAAAGCCATGGCCGCGGCACTGGCCGTTTCCGCTTCATTTCTTGCCGTGTCCGTGGTCTTGGCGCAAGGCCGGAGTTCCGGCAAACCACTCGTCGCCGCCGCGCCCGGATACGATCCAGCCATCTACGCGGAATTGCAAAAGGCGCCTGAAAAGGCGCGCAACCGCGCAAATCCGTTCGAAAACGATCCGCGCGCCGTTGCTGCCGGCGCCATTCTGTTCGAACAGCACTGCGCGGAATGCCACGGCAAGTCTGCCGAAGGCTCGCCGAAAGCTCCGAGTCTAGTGGTGAGAGAAGTCCAAAGCGCCACACCGGGAACTCTTTTCTGGCTATTGACCAATGGGGTGGTTCGCAAGAAGATGCCGGTTTGGTCGAAGCTTCCCGAACCCCAGCGCTGGCAGCTGGTGCGCTACATCAAGTCGCTTGGCGGCCCCGCTCTTAGGGCGGAATCACCCGCTGCCCAGCCTTGAGGGGAACGATCTGGAGTTAGCCACCTTGGCGGCTTCGTTCAAGATCATCGCCAAACGCACGCCAGCTTCCGCAAGGCTCGTCTCCGCCGCCTGGGCGGCGCTCGTTTGATAAACCTCGCCGACGGCCAGGTGCTTGGCGAGCATCCGCTCTCCCATGTGATTGTTTTCGGCGCAGCTCTTCAATTTGATGACCGGTTCGATGGCAATTTTTTCCGGGAGGGCATCGTAGACCGCCGTCTCCGCTCGCTCGTGGCTCTCCCAGGCCCAGTTGTCCACGTGGATGCCCGCAGCTTCCCAGGCGGCGCTCTGGGCATGAAATTTCTCGTCCAGTTCGTCGGCGTACCGCAGCGGGCTGGAGATTTCCATGTCGCGTTCCACCATCTCGGTGTCCCAGATCTGATGAAGATTGGGTGAGTAATCCTCGCGCTCCGGTCGCAGCGCGTTGAGAAGCGGTTGGTGGCCAAAATATTTCACCGGCACACAGTTTCCGCCATTGTCGGCATTGGTGATGGCGTGCAATGGTTGATGCATATCGCCGACAAAATGGACGAGGTAGCGTATCGCTTCGGCGCGCTTCACTGGATCGGCGGACTTGTCTTTCAGGATGGCGCGCTGCTGTTCGATCACGCTGGTCACACATCCCTCCGGACCGCAGTATCCGTCCAGATCGCCCTTATGTTTGCCCCGCGGAATATCGATGTAATGCCAGGGCCCGTTCTTGCGCTCATTGCGCACATCATCCGGCCATGTAGAAGCATCCACCAGCAGGTCCGTCGTCGCATTGCCACACCAGCGTTTCAGCTGCGGATCGATGGAGTTTTCGCCAAGAAGCTTCTCGACCAGTTGACGCGCCTCAGCTGTCAGGTGCTTCTCTGCAATCCAGGCCACCGTTTGGTGACCCTTGCAGCCCCAGGCCTGGGCCGGAGGAGCGCTGGAGGTCAGAAGCGCGAGAGCGCCCGAAAGAAATACGATTTTATGATTCATTGATTCTGGCCCCATCGGGGCAGCCCGGTTTGCTCGATCGGGGCTCACCGCCGAAGCGTTGGCTAGGTGCGCTGCCCACGGCGCGGCGTCAGGCGCTGAGCCAGCGCCCGATCGGTTTCCACGATTCGGTGTGATCACAGATCACGCGCAACGCCGCGGTAATGGGAATGGCCAAAACCAATCCCATGCCTCCCCACACCCAGCCCCAGAAGAGCAGCGCGATGGTGATGGCCACGGCATTCAAGCGCACCCGGCGGCCCACCAGTTGTGGCGCAACCAGATTGATGGCCAAAACGTGGATGGCAGTGAGCGTCGCGGCAATCAGAACAAACTGGCCGAAGGTTCTCCACTTGGCCAGCGCAATAACAAAGGCCGGCAGCCAGGCCATCACGGCCCCGATGTACGGCACCATGTTCAGAACTCCTGACACGATGCCCGTGAGAATGGGATACTCCATCCCGATGACCCAAAAAAACAGGCTGCTCGCCCCGATTACTATCAGCGTCAGCATGGTCATTCCCGCGAGGTAATCGCGCAGGACATCGCGCAAGTCTTCCAGCGTTTCTTTGACTTGCGTACGGCGCGAAGCGGGAAAGAGTTGCAACGTCCCGTGCCACACCTGGCGCTTCTCCGCCAGCATAAAAAAAGCCAGGAAGGGCAGGAAGGTAATTTCCAGGAACAGCGCGTACAGCGAGCCAATGCCGCGGAAGATCAGCGTGCGCACGACCCCGGGCTCTGCCCGCCCCGCGGTTGCGGACGGCAAGCCTGGCTCCGGCGCAATCTCGGATACTTGCCCCTCGATTCCTCTGATTTTCCCTTCCACGGCGCCGGCCGCCTGCTGCAGAACGCTGCTATATTTTGGCCAGTTCTCGGCGAAATCCGCGGTACGTGCCCACAGTCCGTAGCCGACCGCAGGCAGCACGGCGATCAGAATCAGCACCATGACCATGGCGCCCAGGGTACGGGGCAGCCCCAGCCTTTCCAGAAATTCCACCGCGGGATCCAGAAAGTAGGCCAGCAGAATGGAGAGCAACAGGGTGATCACCACGCCGGCCGCGTAATAAAAGAAAAGCAGAATGATGGCCGCGGCGATCACACGCATGCTGAAGTTTGAACTGGTGAAGCGAACGATCGATGGTGGCGTTGGTGTGGTGGACACGAGCGGCTCCGGTGCTCCACGTTAACACATTCTCCGAAACTGTTTACGATGTCCTAGTCCGGCGTGGCGATCCAGCAAATCTGGAAGGCTGGTTGCGCCGATTCTTAAGATAGTCCGGAGTAATAGATGAGGCATGGGCTGGAGCGGGCCGTAAGTCATGGTTTTCCCTATGTTAAGCTTTGCTGAGGTCGTGGGCAGGGAAGTTGGCTGGACAATCGATCGCACGGTCGGGAGACAGGGTTCTTCGAAATGGGCAAAGAGTTTTTTGGAACCGACGGGATTCGCGGCGTACCGGGCACGCCGCCGCTGGACGACGCCACGCTCTACGCCACGGGACGCTCTCTCGGCGCGTATCTCAGGAGAGAACATGGCGCGGCTCATGTCCTCATCGGCCTGGACACTCGCGAATCTGGTCCGCACATGGCCTCCTTGCTCGCCGCGGGTCTCCGGCAGGCTGGCGCGAGGGTGGCTTTCGCCGGGGTGATCACCACTCCCGGGGTGGCTTGTCTGGTGCGCCAAAATGATTTTCAAGCCGGCGTGGTCATCTCCGCCTCGCACAATCCATTTCCAGACAACGGTGTGAAGTTGTTCTCGCACGCCGGAATGAAATTCCCCGACGCTGTCGAAGAACAGCTGGAAGCGGGCATCTTGAAGCTCCGGGGCGAACCCGCGCCAAAGAATTTGCCGCCGCTCACGCCCGATGAATCTCTTCACGCGGAATATCTGGCCTTTCTCCGCAAGCGGTTCATTCCCGGCGCGAAGCTCAGCGGTTTCCGAATCGTCCTGGACTGCGCCAATGGCGCAGCCTCGAAGCTGGGCCCGGAGCTGTTTCGGTCGCTAGGTGCCGAGGTCATCGCCATGGGCGATTTACCGGACGGCCGGAACATCAACGCCGGCTGCGGTTCGATGCACCTGGACGGCCTCGAAAAACGCGTCGTCGCTGAAAAAGCGCGTCTCGGTGTGGGCTTTGACGGTGATGCCGACCGCGCGCTGTTTGTCTGCGAAAGCGGAAAAATCGTGAATGGTGACGGCGTGCTTCTTGCTGCCGCGCGCTTCCTCAAGTCTCAGAATAAGCTCAAAGGTGACCGCGTCGTGGCCACCTCCATGTCCAATCTGGGTCTGGAGCGCGCGCTGGCCAGCGAAAACATTTCCCTGGCCCGTGCCGCCGTCGGCGACCGCTATGTCCTTGAAGAGATGCTTCAGAGCGGCACGGTGCTGGGAGGCGAACAGTCCGGCCACATCATTTTTCTCGAGGACAGCCCTGCCGGTGACGGCCTGCTCACGGCAGCAAAAATTGCCTCCCTTGTCTCTCTGAACGGCAAGATGGAATCTCTGGTGGAAGGCCTTAAGGATTATCCACAACTGATCGTCAATGTGCAGGTGCGTTCGAAACCGCCGCTCGAGACGCTTCCGGAAGTCTCTCGCGCCTTAGCCGAAGCTCAATCCGCACTGGGCGACAAAGGCCGCGTGGTGCTGCGTTACTCCGGCACCGAGCAGCTTGCCCGCGTCATGGTCGAAGCCGAACACGAAGCCGACGTCCAGCGTTTCAGCCAGTCGCTCGCCAAGGCCCTCCATTCTTCCATCGGCGCCTGAGCAGCTTGCGGCAAAACTTATGAACATCCTCAAGCATCTCTGCGTCGCCATCCTGACGCCCTTGGCGCTCATGAGCTGTCTTGCTGCTGCGGCACAAACGCGGACCGTGGCTCTGACTTTTGATGATCTCCCCGTAGCGGCCACGCCAGGTCCAAGCGTAAATCCCGCCGAAGCGCAAGCGGTCAACCGCGCCTTATTAGAGGCCTTAAAGAAACATCGCGCCCCAGCCATCGGGTTTGTAAACGGGAAGACCGCTGGAGAATTGGGAAGCGATAACGGCCAACAGATTTTGCAGCAATGGGCGCGGGAAGGCCTTGACTTAGGGAATCACACTTTTTCGCACGCGGACTTGAACAACATTACGCTCGAACAGTTCAAGCAGGAAGTTGTCACTGGCGAAGACTCCTTTCGGCCACTGCTTGCTGAAGTTGGGAAGACTCCCCATTACCTGCGCTTTCCTTACAATCACACCGGAGATACAAAAGAAAAACACGATTCCGTTGCCCTGTTTCTGAAAGAGCGTGGCTACCGAATTGCCGCCTGCACCATCGACAACGAAGATTATTTGTTCAACGCCGCGTACCTTCAAATGCTGGCAAAGAAGGATGAGGACTCGGCCGCCAAACTTCGCCGTGCGTATTTGGCTTACACGGCGGTCGAAATTGATTACTATGGCTATCTTCACAAGCGGATATTTGGTCGGGAAATTCCGCAAATAATGCTGCTTCATGTAAACCGGCTGAACGCTGATGTGATTGACGAGATCCTTGTTATTTTTGAGAAAAAGCAATATCGGTTCGTCTCTGTGGAGGCCGCGCAATCCGATCCCGCCTATGGTGTCCCTGATACGCTGGTAACGAAGTTCGGACCCATGTGGGGTTATCGGTGGGCCAAGGAACTCGGTATTAAAGTGGATGGAAGCCTGGAGTCCGAGCCGCCCGCATGGATCGCGCAGTACGGGAAAAAATAACGCCCCTTTCACCGTTTTCTATCCGCTCGCCCGGGAACTTTTTCGCCGCTCGCGACATTACACTTAGTGAAGGACTGGAGTCGGCTTGCCATCGAAGACGCACTGCCGGCGCTCGTTCTAAATTCGGAGGCTCTTTCTCGAGATGCCATGGACGAGATGCCCAGCACCTCAACGAACTCTCGAAGCACACCGGCGCCGGCAAACACCGGCGTCAGCGACGAACGGCTCATGCTGGCTTTTTCGCAGGGTTCTCAGGATGCCTTTACACAACTCTTCTCCCGCTACCAGCAGCCGATCTATGGATTTTTCCGCCGCCGTGTCGCCGAACCCGCTCACGCGGAGGAACTCACCCAGGAAACATTTCTCGCCCTGCTCCGCGCCGCCACTCGCTACCAACCACGCGCGCTCTTTCGCACTTATCTCTATGCCATAGGCTTCAAGATACTGCGCGTCCACCGCCGCAAAGCCGCCTTCCGCGCCACGTTCTTTGGCCAAAGAAACTCCGCACTCGATCCCTCCAAGCGGGATGCCACCGAGTCCGGTCTGTGGGTCCGCCGCGCGGTGGAAAAGCTCGAGCCCATCGACCGCGAAGTCCTCATGCTCCGTGAATTTGAGCAGTTGAGCTACGCGGAAATCGCCGACCTCTTGCAGCTTCCTCTAAACACTGTTCGCTCACGGCTGTTTCGTGCCCGTACCGCGCTACGCACTTTGCTCGAACCTGCTTCATCGCCCTCCGCAAAAGGTGCGATGCAGGTTCGGCAGGAGCCTGCTTCGCAGCCCATGGCCCAGAAAGGAGAACGCGCATGAGCACCAATGCGCATCCCTGCGCACCTGAAGAAGTCATGGCGTTCGTTGACGGCGAACTTCCTGCCGATCTGGCACATTCCATCTCCATGCACATCGACCAATGCGCCCAGTGCCATGAAGCCGCCGCCGCTCTCAGGAGTACTTCTCATTCGCTCTCCGAGTGGCGGATCGATCCAGTTGACTCTCTCTGCCCACCGGAAGCAGCGGCTTCGACCTTTCTCTCCGAGGTCCAAGGCTGGCTCCGCCGCCTCCAGTTGCTCGTCTCTGGCCCATTGCCTTGGGCGTTGGCCTGTCTCTTATTGGCGTTCTTAATTGGGGCGCAACGCTACAAACGCCCATCGCGCGAAAGCATTTTCACGAAATACCAGGTGGCTCCGGCCAGCTCTCCACGGCCAGCGGGACCTCAGGCCCACCTCGGCGGAGCCATCCCTGAGGAGGAGGCCTACAGCTACAGTGGCTCTGAAACAAATGGAAGGACGATTTCTGTTGACCGCGGCACCTTGAACCAGAAGACCGGTCTCTCTTTGCCGTACGCTCCGTTGATTGCGCGCACGGTCACCCTTTCCGTGGTGGTCAAGGATTTTGACACGGCGCGCGCCGCACTGGACGCGACCCTTCGACGGCACAACGGATATGCTGCCGCGCTGAGCGTGGCGACACCGCAGGGGGCCGCGCTCACTCTTCAGGCCTCGTTGCGAATCCCCGCGCCTCAGCTTCTCTCCGCGGTTGCTGAACTGAAAGCACTCGGCCGCGTTGAACTAGAAACGCAAGGCGGCGAGGAAGTCACCGAGCAACACGCTGATCTTGTGGCGCGCCTGAAAAACTCCCGCGAAACGGAAGAGCGCCTTCAAGATGTGCTGCGCAACCGCACCGGCAAAGTGAAAGAAGTCCTCGAAGTCGAGGAGGAAATCGCGCGCGTTCGCGGCGAGATCGAGCAGAGGGAAGCCCAGCAGCAAACCCTGGAGCACCGCGTCAACTTCGCCACCATCGAGCTGAAACTTGCCGAAGAGTACCAGGCACAGCTCTCGACGCCCTCCCCCTCGGTTCGGAGTCAACTCCGGAACGCGGGCGTCAATGGTTTCCGCAGCGCCTTCCAGAGTCTTCTTCGGCTAGTCCTGTTTCTCGCCGAATCGGGTCCCACGCTATTGCTCTGGCTGATGATCCTCTCGTTCCCTGCTTGGCTGCTGTGGCGGCGTTATCAGCGCTCTCTCGCCATGGGTTCACAGGCGGCAATTTGATACCCGGCAATTCAGCGCGAGCTCCCGCTCATCGCCGTAACCGCTTACATCGCATGGCATTCTGATTTCCGCAAGAAACCGACAATAACGATATTCCCTAGCTAGCTCGAGCGCTCGAGCTTCCCGTCCGTGTCACCGCGGTCGCCACTTAGAGGTCCACCTCCGAAAGAGTGCTCCCAAAGAATGGAGAGTCCCGCGGCCATTCTGTGGGATTTTGTAGAGAGGCGCTAGGTAACATCGTGTTTGTCCGGCCGGTCCTGACGCTAACCACCGTGGTTTCAAGCAACTCGGTAGTTTCGGGGGGAACAGTCACCGCTGGCACGCGGGTTGCTCTCTGATTGGTAACTTATAAGATTGGCTTCCCGGGGTGGCCGGAACCGATCCTCGACTCGGTTACCGGTTTGGGGCGTCAATTACAAAGAGGGGGCTTGCACCAGCCCCCTTTTTCATTTCTAGGGCTCGCTTCGGGACCGCGCGGGTGCGGCGCGAATAAATCAGGCCATCCGAAATCCAGGCAGCTTCGACTCTCTAGGCGAAGCACTGTCAACGCTGGACGGCGCAGCAAAAAAGTGAGCGGCCGGTGGGGGCACCGGCCGCTCGGGCGTGGGGATGGAGGATACAGTAATCCGAAGTCAGTCTGGCTTTTCAGGCCGTTCTGCTGCGCTCGCGAGCAGCAGGACGACACACAGGAGCAAACAAGCGATTACCGTCGTAGTACTCCAGTAAGCCAAAGCAACTTCCGACTACTTGCCTAGTTTGCTATCCGCCGAATGGTCCGTCGATAGGTCACTGGGTTCATTTTTTCCAGTACTTCCCGCTCACACCGGACCATCCTTCGCTGGTACGGAAGTACTTCGGCCGCTAGACGCGTCGCACGATGCTCTGCTTGGCATTCTTTATCTGCGCTTCGTCGCGCTTGTAAAATGTCCATTGTTTGATGCGCTTGGCCCTCAGCAGTCCGGCCTCGCGGAGGATCTTCAGATGCTCGCTGGCCGTGGGCTGGCTAACCCCGAGCTTCTCTGCGATCAACACACCACAAACGCCATCCTCGACCAGATCCCCATCCACCTGCGGCCGGAAATGCTTGCGCGGGTGCTTCAACCAATCGAGGATTTGCAGCCGGCGTTCGCTCGCCAGGGCGCGTAGAACGAATTCCGTCTTCATATAGACAATTAGCCAACTCCCTAAGTATAATAGCAAATGCGGCGCAACCTGGGAACCGCATGCGGGCCTTCCCGTGGGAACAGATCATCTGATCCAGCGGATCCCTGGCAGCGGAAATTGATCACCATGTCCACCACCGAGATCACCCGAGACCGCATCATCGCGACTGATCAACTTATCCGTCCGCACATCCGAAGGACGCCCGTCGTAGAAGCCAGCGGCGCCGACTTCGGCCTCCCTCCTGTCCAGCTGGTCTTCAAACTGGAATTTCTCCAGCATTCCGGCTCGTTCAAAACTCGCGGCGCGTTCAGTAATCTCCTCTCTCGCGCGGTTCCCCCAGCCGGCGTGGTGGCCGCCTCGGGAGGCAATCATGGCGTCGCCGTCGCTTTCGCCGCCATGAAGCTTCGAAAGCCGGCGACAATTTTTGTGCCCACGGTTTGTTCTCCTGAAAAGATGGAGCGCATTCGCGGCTACGACGCAGATCTCGTGGTGACCGGAGAACGCTACGCCGATGCCCTGGCCGCCAGCGATGCCTGGGCCGCCGAGTGGGGCGCTCTCGGGATCCACGCTTACGATCAAGTCGAAACCTTGCTCGGCCAGGGTACTGTGGGTCTGGAGTTTGAAGAGCAGGCCCCGAGTCTCGACGCTTTGCTGGTCGCTGTTGGCGGGGGCGGTTTGATCGGAGGCGTGGCCGCCTGGTATTCCGGTCGCACCAGGATCATCGGTGTGGAACCGGAGGCTGCCCCGACACTGAGTTACGCCCTGAAGGCCGGCCATCCGGTGGACTGCCCCGCAGGAGGGATCGCCGCCGACTCCCTGGCGCCGAAACGGGTCGGCGATTTGATGTTTCCCATCGCCGAGCGCCATGTCGAAGGCGTCTTGCTGGTACCCGATTCCGCCATCCAGGAGGCCCAAGAAGCGCTCTGGAGAGTTCTGCGAGTCGTCGTCGAACCAGGCGGAGCCGCGGCGTTGGCCGCGCTACTCTCCCGGTGTTACGTCACTAAACCGGGCGAACGTGTCGGCATTCTCCTCTGCGGGGGCAACGCCGCTGGGGTCGATTTTCGCAAGCCTTCCCTAAATCAGGCCGGGAATTCCAATCTCAGCCCGGTCGAGCGAGCCTTAAACAGTCAATTAGAATAGGTGCGTCGAACGGTGCAGCTGCCAAAACTTCTAAAGCTTCCGAATGACCTCCCGAAGGAGGTCGGTAAGCTCCCCCAACTGCCGCTGCTCTTTGTCCGTGAATGACGCTAGCGCTTTGGCCAGCGATTCCACGCGGCGCTGGCGTCCCGCCTCGAGGATCTTCCTACCCTTGGCGCTGGCTTCGAGGCGCACCCGCCGCCCGTCTTCGGTGGCGTGACGCCGGATCAAACCAGCGCGTTCCAGCCCGGCGACGATGCGGCTCATGGTCGGCGGCCGCACTTGCTCGGCATCGGCCAGCTCGCCGAGAGACCGCGGGCCACCGAAAACCAGAACCGACAACGCCGATAGCTGCGCCGGGCCGATGCCGCTTTCGCGGTCCCGCACCCGCACCCGCCGCAGCAGATGAATGGCCGCCGAGTGCAGCCGGTCAGCAATCTCGGTGGGGTCGCGGCCCGCGAAACTTTTTGGCTTGACAACCTTCATAGAATTTAGTTAGCTATGCTAACTAGATTGCTCCCGGAGGTACACTGCCATGAGCGCCGCTGCTTCGAAACTGAGCATCCAGAATATCGGCCAAATCTCTATCATTGTTCACGATCTCGAGCGGGCCACGGCATTTTACCGTGACACGCTGGGTCTGCCACTGCTGTTCACCGTCCCCAACCTGGCGTTCTTTGATTGCGGCGGTGTTCGGCTGATGCTCGGCCCGGCGGAAACGCCCGAGCTGGATCACCCGAGCTCCATCCTGTACTTCCGGGTTTCCGATATCAACGCCGCGCACCGCCAGCTTCTCGAGCTAGGCGCGAAAATCGAAGCGCCGCCGCGGCTGATCGCGCCGATGCCAAGCTACGATCTTTGGATGATGGGATTCCGCGATACGGAAGGGAATATCATGGAATTGATGAGTGAGGTGCCCCGTGTTCGCTAAGATTCTCCTCGTGCTTCCGTTTTTGCTGACGCCGCCGGCGCTTGCTGCGGGCCGAGAGGTCCAGGACGGCTTCTTCAAAACCAGCGACAATGTAAAGCTCCACGATCTGGAAGCCGGGACGGGGCCGCCCATCTTCTTCGAACATTGCGGTATCCTTCAAAGCCATGCATGACCTGAACTATTTTAGAGAGCACTTGGAGGTCTTCGCCGAGATGGCCAAGAAGCGCGGCGCCGCGCTCGACCTCGAGGCGTTTCGCAAGCTCGACAAGGAGCGCCGCGAACTGATCACCGCCACGGAGCAGCAGAAGGCGCAGCGCAACCGGGCTAGCGAGGAAATTGCCCGGCTGAAAAAGGACCGGCAAAACGCGGACCAGCTGATCGCCGACATGAAGCAGGTGTCCGAGCGCATCAAGCAATCCGATGAGCGCATCGCCAGTCTTGATAGCACCCAACGCGACCTGCTGCTCACCATTCCTAACCTCCCGCACTCCTCCGTGCCGGTGGGCACCGGCGCGGCCGACAACGTGGAAGTCCGCCGTTGGGGAACTCCTCCTAAGTTCGATTTTCAACCCAAGGCACACTGGGAGGTTGGCGAAGGCGCAGGAATACTGGACCTCGCGGTGGCCACGAAAATCACCGGCGCCCGATTCGCCGTCTACAAGGGCTGGGGAGCGCGCCTGGAGCGCGCGCTCGCAAATTTCTTCCTCGATGTGCACACCCGCGAGCACGGCTACACGGAAATCCTGCCGCCTTTCCTGGTAAACACCGCGTCATTGACGGGCGCGGGCCAGCTGCCGAAATTCGCCGCTGATCTGTTTAAGGTTCAGGACACCGACTTCTGGCTCACGCCAACTTCCGAAGTCGAGCTCCACAATCTGTACCGGGACGAGACCATTCCCGAAGAAAAACTCCCCATACACGTCGCCGCTTGGACCGCCTGCTTCCGCTCCGAGGCGGGGGCCGCTGGAAAAGACACCCGCGGCATTCTTCGCCAGCATCAATTTCAAAAAGTCGAACTCTTCAAGTTCACCCATCCGGAGAAAAGCTACGAAGAGCACGAAGCCATCGTGCGCCATGCCGAAACGATTCTCCAGAAACTTGGTTTGCACTATCGCACCATGCTGCTCTCTACCGGGGACCTGGGCTTTGCTTCGTCCAAAACATACGACCTCGAAGTGTGGCTGCCCTCGAGCAACGAATTCCGCGAAATTTCTTCCTGCTCGAACTGCGAGGCGTTTCAAGCGCGCCGCGCCGGCATTCGCTTCAAACCCAAGGGGGGCGGCAAGAGTGACTTCGTGCACACCTTGAATGGTTCCGGGCTGGCGGTCGGCCGCACGTGGATCGCTGTGGTGGAGAATTATCAGCAAGCGGATGGGTCCATCTGGCTACCGGAAGTGTTGCGCCCGTACATGGGAATTGAGCGCATTCCGGCAGCCGGGTGAGTACCGAAGGGCCCGGTGCACCTGATTTGACACTGGGCCGCGGAGCCCTTGCCGCTGGCCCCGATTTCCCCCTAAGTTCCGCGTAACTTATTGTAATTAAGTGGTTTATGTTGCATTTGAACCCATTTTTATGCCCACCGGCGACGTACCATTCGCCTCGCAACCCCTTGAAATCACACCTTTTCGTTTGACGGGCCCTTTTCGCCTTGCATACACTCCCTTCATGGCGGTCTAAAGGGGTTATAAGGTAGCGGGCCGCTTAGCAAACACGAAATGACAAATTTTCTCGCTCGCGTGGCACGTCTTCTACTTTGGCTGATTTTTGTCTCCTGGAGTGTGGCGCTCGTCCGCCGCCTGCTCCACTCGATGCTCGGCGACCGAGCGACAGGAGCAGCGCCGACTGCGGACGCCGCTCCGGCCATGGCTGGGACACGGCGGCTGGTGCGCGATCCGCTCTGCGGCGTGCACGTCGACGAGACGCTTTCGATTCCGTTCCGGGAAGAGGGCCAGCTTCTGCACTTCTGCTCCACCACCTGCCGCGATCGGTACGCTGTCAACACGAGGAAGTTTGCGGCCAACGGCTAGACGGAATTCATTTCCAGCGGGTTTAGAACTTGGGCCAAGTGGAAACAAAGTTTCTTAGACAAATCGAGTAGAGGAAAGGACCGACGCCGATGGCCACGGTCGCAAAGCCCAGCGCCCCGATAAGACAGATAGGCACGCCTCCCATGGTGCCGCGCATTGCTCCCCGCGAGGACCTGAATCCGTTTCGCATCGCGCAGATTCAGTTCGACATGGCGGCCGAATTCTTGAAGCTCGATCCCGGCTTGCGCCAGATTTTACGCACACCCAAGCGCGTGCTGGAAGTTTCCTTGCCGACGAAGATGGACAACGGTCAGGTGAAGGTGTTCACCGGTTATCGCGTGCAGCACAACGTGTCGCGGGGCCCGGGCAAGGGCGGCATTCGCTTCCATCCCAACGTCACGCTGGATGAAGTAAAGGCGCTGGCGGCGTGGATGACCTGGAAGACCGCCACGGTAAACGTTCCGTTTGGCGGAGCCAAAGGCGGCGTGATCTGCGATCCCAAGCGCATGTCCAAGAGCGAACTCGAGCGCATGACGCGGCGCTATGCCAGTGAGATCCTGCCCATCATTGGACCCTCCCAAGACATTCCCGCGCCCGATGTTTATACCGACGCGCAGACCATGGCCTGGATCATGGATACCTATGCCATGACGGTGGGTCATTCCGCGCATGGAGTGGTTACCGGCAAGCCGGTTTCGATCGGCGGCTCCGAGGGGCGCAGCGAAGCCACGGCGCGCGGACTGCTCTACGTGGTCGAGGAAGCGTGCAAGCTTAAGAAGATTTCGCTTCGTGGCGCGACGGTCGCGGTTCAGGGATTCGGGAACGCCGGCGCAACCGCCGCGCGCCTGTTTGCGGAAAAGAAAGCCAGAATCGTGGCCCTCAGTGACACCCGCGGCGGCGTCACCAATTCCCGCGGCATCGATCCCATCAAAGCGATTCGCTACAAAGAGCGCTCCGGTACCGTAGTCGGCATGCCCGGCGCGTCGCGCATCACCAACGATGAACTGCTAACCATGAAATGCGACATCCTGGTGCCTGCGGCGCTCGAAAACGTCATCACCCTCCACAATGCCGAGGCCGTGAAGGCCCGCATCGTCGCCGAAGCTGCCAACGGCCCCACCACGCCGCACGCCGATGAAATTCTCGCCCGCCGCGGAGTCATCGTCCTCCCGGATATTCTCGCCAACGCCGGCGGCGTCACGGTAAGCTACTTCGAATGGGTGCAGAACCAGGAAGGCCTCATGTGGGACGTCGAAGAAGTGAACGCCCGCCTGCAGAAGATCATGGTTCGTGCCTTTCACGAGATGGTGGACACCATGCGCAAGCATCACGTCCCGCCGCGCGCCGGAGCCATGATCCTGGCCGTCGGCCGCGTCTCTGAAGCCACGCTGGTCCGCGGACTCTTTCCGTAATTGCGGCGACCGGAGGTGCTGCCGGTCTGCCCCGGAGCAGTCCTCCGGCCAATGGCCAGGCATTGCCGCTGGTCATTGCCGCACTGATTTCTCCCCTGTCGCCAGACCTAGCCACGGTTCAAAACGGACCGTACCTTCGTACTAGACTGGGCCCACCCCTGTACCATCGCCTCCCTCGTGACCAAACCTAATACTCACTCCCCTAACGGGAATCAAGGCGCCGGGCCATGTCCCTAACGTGGGCCCCTAACCTTGCTCAGGAGTTCGGCTGATGCTGTTGTTACACGCACCGGGAACGAAGCAGTCCTTTAGCGGTGGCATCCTCAGAACAACCACTTGGGGCAGGCGGCTTGCGCTCCTGACATTGCTCATGCTGCTTGTTGCTGGATTGTCCTTTGCCGACGGCAAGAAGCACAAGCTGTCGAAAGACCTTGAGGCTTTCAAAGGCGGCCATAACGGCGCTACGGTTGACGTGATCATCCCATTCAATCAAACGCCGGCCACGTGCTCTTGACTACCTTATGAAGATGCCAACCCCAGAAATCCCCAGACTGTCCCTGTCGGCAAAACCCGGCTCTACGCTGGTACTACACCTAGGACCTACCTGTACTATCGACGGGCACGCAGTCAGACCTGACACTCACAGCAGTGACAACCACCAAGCATCGGGCCGCGTTCTTCTCTCGACACTTCAAGCTCTTGGCCCTGCAACGCACTTTAGGAGCCCTTATGTCCGCCACACCTGAAACAAGGCGACCCGTTCTAGAGACGACAACGACCTGGGGCGCACGGCTCGCACTCTTGGCGCTGGTCGCGCTTTTGGCTGCCGCGTTGTCTCTTGCCGACGGCAAGAAGCACAAGCTGTCGAAAGACCTTGACGCTCTGAAAGGCAGCAATAGCGGCCCGACGGTTGACGTGATCATTCAATTCAACCAAGCGCCGACGGATGTTCACCATCAGAAGGTGCACAGCAAGGGCGGGGTCCTGAAGTCGAAGATGGACTTGATCAAGGGCGCGCATTACTCCGTGCCCGTTGGATCCCTTGATGCTCTTGCGGATGATCCCGACGTTGCTTACATCTCGCCCAATCGCCCGCTAAGCGGCACCTCAACCCTTGACTATGGCGCCGAAAGTGTCAATGCGCCAGTGGCTTGGCAGCAGGGCTTGGATGGCACGGGCGTCGGAGTGGCAGTCATTGACAGCGGCGTTACCGCCGTTGGCGATCTCTACTGGTGGATTCCGGCGAATCAGACCTACGGCTCGCGCGTCGTCTATAGCCAGAACTTTGTTCCTGGCGCCACGGATGCTTCGGACCAATATGGCCACGGAACACATGTGGCCGGAATCATTGCTGGTGCGGGTTGGTTTTCCACCGGGTCGAACTTTACCCACACATTCAAAGGGATTGCGCCGAACGCAAACATCATTAACCTGCGGGTGCTGGATCAAAACGGTGTGGGCACCGACAGCAGCGTGATTGCGGCGATCCAGACAGCCATCAGCTTGAAGTCAACCTACAACATCCGGGTCATCAACCTTTCTCTTGGCCGCCAGGTGTACGAGAGCTATACGCTCGATCCGCTCTGCCAGGCTGTCGAGGCGGCCTGGAATTCAGGCATAGTGGTGCTGGCCGCGGCCGGCAACCAAGGCCGCAACAATAGCGGAGGCACGGAAGGCTACGGCACCATCGCGGCTCCCGGTAATGATCCCTACGTCATCACGGTGGGTGCCATGAAGACGGCGAACACCCCCACGCGTGTTGACGACACCATTGCCAGCTACAGCTCGAAAGGACCCACAGCATTTGACCATGTCGCGAAACCGGACATCGTCGCACCGGGAAATCAGGTCGTCTCCACCCTGGCGCCGAACGCGCACCTACTGAGTACTCCCACCGACGTTTATCTGAACGAGTATTCCAATTCCACAACAACCACTACCAAGAACAAAAAGAAGGACTCCACGTCAAGCCTCACCACGAATGCCATCTCGACGTCTTATCTGCGGCTGAGCGGAACCAGCATGGCCACCCCCGTGGTCAGTGGCGCCGCTGCGCTTCTGCTGCAGCAGAATCCGAACCTTACACCAGATCAAATCAAAGCCCGCTTGATGAAAACGGCCTCCAAGGACTTTCCGGCTAACAGCACCGTCACGGACCCAACAACGGGTATCACCTATATCGATTACTACGACATTTTCACCGTTGGCGCCGGCTACCTGGATATTGCCGCGGCGCTCGCCAACAACGATCTGGCCGATGCTTCGACGGCGTCTCCGACCGCGGTCTTTGACCCCACAACACAGAGCGTTTCCTTAGTTACCGGAAGCAGCGTCGTTTGGGGCAATTCGGTGGTTTGGGGCAACTCCGTGGTCTGGGGCACGAATGTGTTCGTAGACGGGACATCGGTGGTTTGGGGTAATAGCGTCTGCTGGGGCTCGAGCACCAGCGATGGCTTCAGCGTGGTCTGGGGCACGGGCGTCGTCTGGGGTAGCGGAACGAACCAGACAACCTCCACGGCACAGAGCATTACGTTAGAAGGTGAGAAGTGAGCGCTGCGACGGAGATGGGAGGTGGGGACAGCCGATGACCACTAAAGCCAAGCTCTACATCGCCATCATGACCGCCCTGGCTGCCGCGATACTCGCTGTGGCGGCCTCAGAAGGGAATCCGAAAAACCTCGGGCAGTTCGTGCTGTTCTTCGGGCTTGCGATGCTCGGTTCCACGATGAAGATTCGGCTGCCGGGCTTTAAGACGACGATCTCCACAAACTTTGTTTTCATCCTGGTGGGCATCGCCTTATTCAGTTTTAGTGAGACCGTGCTGATCGGTCTGGGGGGCGCGCTTGTGCAGTCCCTCTGGAAGACGCAGAGTCGGCCGAAGCCCGTGCAAGTGCTATTCAACGGGGCGTGCCTCACGGTTTCGACGGCGGCAGCATTTTCTGCCTCGCACAGTGCCCTGGCGATGCTGGGTTTGAATTCTCTCCCCGCCATGATGGTCCTGGGAGCCTGTGTGTACGTGGTGCTAAACACCGGGCTTGTCTCGCTAGTGATCTCCTTGGCTGAGGAACGCCCACTCAGGGAGGTCTGGTCCTCTTGCTATGAATGGACATTCCCTTACTTCCTGGTGGGCGCGGCCGTAGCCGGTCTTGCCAGTGCCGCGGGGCATGGCACCAATGGGGGTGCAACGTTGCTGGTTGTGCCGACCATGTATTTCGTCTACGTCCACTACCGGATGCACATCGTCCGCGCTGTGCTCGATAGCATTTCCAAGGTGAGCCGGGAGAACGAAGCCTTACTTGCTGGTTCATCTCCAGGCCGTTAGCTTTTTTCCTGACAACTTTGCCGATGAAAATGCCTAACATGCATCCCTCAAGCGCCACCTCCGGTTGTAGCGGGCCAAGCGTGGTCACCTTGGTTAAACCAGACCATTGCCGCGAGCACTTCATCCAGACCTGCTATCAACTTCTCGAAGAATGTGCGGACAAATTCAAAGAACGAGACCAGGCGGATGAGCTAGCGTGCGATACACGCAGGCGCTCTCTGCAGGAAATTGTGGATCAAGCAACGACCACGAGCCTAACTCGTGACGATTTAAGTAATCTGGAACGGGTCCAGTTACTGGACATAGTCCGATGGGCCGGAGACCTAATCGGACAGATACGGCGTGGCCCGCGCAAACTGATCTCCATTCCCGTGCGACTATATCTTGAATCGTCCAGTCAGACTCATGCGGAAGAGACGTCGGTCGTGGAAGTCAGCCAACACGGAACTGCGCTAACCTCCAGCCTCCCGATCAGCGTCGGTGAGCTGGTGAAAATGGAGCGAATGGATACGGGCGAGGGAGTCGAGGGCATCGTGAGGTGGCGCGAACGCCGTGATGGCGCGATAGTGCACGTGGGCATCGAGTTTTATAGTTGCAACAATTTCTGGCGTTTGCTCTAGACGCGTACAAAATGGGCCAAGTCTTTTGGCCAAACATCGAGTGGTTTGCTCGGGAGACGCCCGGGCCTTTCGAGCGCTTCTTTTCTTCGCCCCACAACTCGTCAATTCGTCAATCCACTTTTTCCGGAGAACTCAGCTCAGTCCAGGAGAAGGTGGTATCTCCCTGAAGCCAAGTTATGTTGCGTTTTCCCGTCGTGATCGTGCCGTAGAGAGGCGATGACCGACCGTATCCTCCACAGGTAACATCACAATCTAAGTTCACAGTTTCGATGGCGACCATGGGGCCAGAGAAATTTCTGAATTTACCTCTTGCGCTGACGATCGAGCGCGCGTACATTCACACTTGCCGGTGCGTTTTGCTGACGCGACCGGCTATTTTCATTCTTCGAGTAAGAAAAGACGATGAGTACGAACGGACACAGTCATTCAGCACCGCCGATTCTGTTGACCATCGCGGGTTTTGATCCGTCTTGCGGCGCCGGCACCGCCGCGGACTTGAAGACTTTCGCCGCGCACGGATGCTACGGCGTGGCCGCGATTACCTCGCTGACCGTCCAGAACACCCAAGGCGTCGAAACGGTCCACAATACGCCCAGCGCTGAATTGCGCGCGCAGTTGGAGGTTCTGGCAAACGATTGCGAGATCGCCGCGGTGAAAATCGGGATGCTCGGCAACCGCGGCAACGCCGCAGTGGTGGCGGAATTTCTAGATGCGCACAATTTTGCACACGTCGTGCACGATCCGGTGATGAAATCCTCGGGGGGCGCGGAACTCCTGGATGCCAGCGGAATCAAGTTCCTGGCCACGGAACTGCTGAAACGCGCGAGCGTGGTCACCCCGAATGTGCCGGAAGCCGAAGTGCTAACCGGGCTGACCATCAAAGATGTAGCGGACATGGAAGCGGCGGCGCGCAAGATCGTGGAGCTGGGCGCCCGCGCGGTGATCGTCAAGGGCGGCCACCTGGAGCGCGCCGTAGACGTGCTGTTTGATGGCAACGAATTGGTGCAGCTTGGCGGCGACCGGGTGAAAACGGATAACACGCACGGAACCGGCTGCACCTTGGCGTCAGCCATTGCCGCGCAACTTGCTTCGGCGCGCACTCTGGTCGAAGCGGCGACGCTCGCCAAAGCCTACGTCACGAAAGCAATCGAAAAGGGCTACCCCATCGGCAAAGGCCGCGTGCCTCTCGATCATTTCTATCGCCAGCGCATCGAGCCCCCGGCCCGCGGCATCCACGAAGTGCCCCAGCACGGCATGCACCCCGCCGCCGAACCCGCCGCCCACTAAAAACCATGCGGTCGGTGCTTGGGGGTCGTTCCTCCCTTTGGCCCTTCCTGGCCCTGGCGGCTGCTGTTGGAATTGCGGCGCTGTTCTTCCCGCGAACTCCACAGCCGCTTTCCTACCACCAGTTCGCGGATCGGCGAAGCTGGCTGGGCATCCCGAACTTCGGCGATGTTGTTTCATCGATGCCCGCGAGCGATGGCCGTACGTTTTCCTCTTTCTCGGCCTTGTGCTGACGGCCGGTGGGTCCGCCTACGATCATCTGGCTCCGGACAATGCGCGACTGGTGTGGGATCGGCTCCCGATGACGTTTGTTTTCATGCCGCTCGTGGCGGCCATCCTTGCGGAGCGCGTCAACGTGAAGCTTGGCCTTGGGCTGCTACCGCTGTTGGTCGCCGTCGGTATGGGAAGCGTGATCGAGTGGCATTGGTCTGAACAACAAGACGCCGGCGACCCGCGCTTCTACGCCGCCGTGGAACTCTATGCTTTGCTGGCACTGCTCGTCGCGCTGCCATTGCCTCCGCGCTACACGCGGGGACCTGCTGGTCGTGGCCGGTCTTTATGTACTCGCAAAAATATGCGAAGCAGCCGATCGCCAGATTTTTTCCTTGGGAGGCTTCTCGAGCGGGCACACGCTCAAACATTTGGCCGCCGGCGCCGCGGGATTCTGGATGCTCGTGAAAAGGCAGCCTGTTTTCGATCGCGGCATGCACCCGGCCGCCGCTCGCTGAGAATGGACCGCCGTAGCGCGTTTCGACTGATGCAGTTGGTCTCGGGGTCGCCTGCGTTTCGTTTCTTATTGCTTATCGACGACGCGGCCCGCCACGATGGTAGCCATCGGCCGGCCTTTAAAGTCTCGCCCGTCGAAGGGCGAGTTGCGTGACTTGCTCGGGGAGTTTTTCACCTCGTAGGTCCAGGCCTCGGCGGTCGAGAAAATGGTCAAGTCCGCGGGCTGGCCCGAGGCGATCCTTCGCTCCATGCCCAGTACGCGCGCCGGACCCGTGGTAAAGAGCTCCACCATGCGCATCAGCGAAATTCGCCCGCTCTCAACCAATTGTTCGAGTGCCAGCCCCAGTGCCGTTTCGAAACCAAGAATGCCGAACGGCGCACGATCGAACTCCACATCCTTCAAAGCCGGCTCGTGAGGAGCATGATCGCTTGCAATCGCGTCCACCGTGCCGTCGGCCAGCCCAGCGAGCAGCGCTTCGCGGTCTTCCCGAGCGGCCAGCGGTGGATTCATCTTGAACCGCGCATCGTACTGCACGTCTTCGTCGATCAGAGTGAAATGATGCGGGGTGACTTCACAACTGACGCGCAGCCCGCGCGACTTGGCCCAGCGAACCTGCTCGAGCGAGGCCTTTGCGGATAGATGTGCGATATGCAGGCGCGCGCCGGTTAGCTCGGCGAGTTGCACGTCGCGGGCGACGCAAACCGATTCCGTCGCCGCGGGCATCCCGCGCAGGCCCAGCCGCGTGGAAGTCACGCCCTCACGCATGACCGCCCCGGCAGCCAGGGCAACGTCTTCGGCATGCTCCATCACTGGAAGATCGAGCGAGCGGCAATAATCCATGACCTGCCGGGCGAGCTTGGCGGTCGAAATCGGCCGGCCATCATCGGAAACACCCACGATGCCCGCGTCTTTCATGCCCGCAATTTCGGCGATCGCTTCGCCCTTGCTCCCCACGGAGGCCGCGCCAATCGGCCACACTCGAACGCTGCCGGCAACCCTGGCGCGATCCAGAATGAACCGCGTGACGGAAGCATTGTCATTGACCGGCTTGGTATTCGGCATGCAGCAAACCGCGGTGAACCCGCCGCGCGCCGCCGCCCGCGTGCCCGTTTCGATGGTCTCCGAGGATTCCTGTCCCGGCTCGCGCAGGTGCACATGGATATCGATAAAGCCGGGAGCGACGATCAATCCGCTGGCGTCAAAGACTTCCGTGCCTGGCGGCGCCAAGAGTTTCCCGGGCGGCCCAAGCTCAGTTATTTTTTCCCCATCCAGCAACACGTCGAGAACTCCGTCGGTCTTCGACGCTGGGTCGAGGACGCGCCCGTTCTTAATCAGAAGCATTGGCGGATTCCTTGGGCTTCACTTCGAGCGCCGGATGCGTGTCCGTTTCCGTCGCGCCGCTGACCAGCAGATAGAGGATGGCCATGCGCACCGCGACCCCATTGGTGACCTGTTCGAGCACACAGGACTGCGGCCCGTCGGCGACCTCCGGGGTAATCTCGATGCCGCGGTTGATGGGACCGGGATGGAGGACGATGGCGTCCCGGTTGGCGCGGCGCAGCCGCTCGTGGTTGAGCTGGTAGAGAAGGATGTAATCGCCGGCGGAAAGCGGCGGATCGTTCAGCCGCTCGGTCTGCACGCGCAGCATGACGATGACATGCGCGCCTTCCAGGGCTTCTTCGATCCGGTACACGCAGCGAATCGGCGTGCCGGGGGCAATCTTCTCGAGATCACGCGGAACCCACATGGCCGGCCCGCATAGCGTAAACCGGCAGCCGAATTTTCCCAGCAGATGAATATTGGACCGCGCTACCCGGCTATGCAGGATATCGCCGAGGATGGTGACGTTGAGATTCTTGATGGTGCCCAGGCGGTCTCGAATCGTCAGCGCATCCAGCAAGCCTTGCGAAGGATGTTCGTGGGTGCCGTCGCCGGCGTTCACCACCGGAATGTCCAGATGCCGCGCAACGTAATGCGGCGCGCCGGAAGCCGCGTGCCGCATCACCAGGCAATCCGGCTTCATGGCGTTGAGATTGAAGACCGTGTCGAGGAGCGTCTCGCCCTTCTTCAGGCTAGAGGCCTCGGCCTGCAGGTTCATGGTGTCTGCGCCGAGCCGTGAGGCAGCGGTCCCAAAACTAATGCGCGTGCGCGTCGAGGTTTCAAAGAAGGCCAGCGCCACGGTCTTGCCGCGCAGCGTGGCCAGCTTTTTCAAGGGGTGCCGCTGAATTTCCTGAAAAGGCTTGCTTTGGTCGAGGAGAAAGCTCAATTCGTCCGCAGCAAGCGGTTCGAGGGCCAGCAAATCGCGGAAGCGGTGAGTCAATGTCCCTTCTTCGGAGCGTAGGCCATCAAAAATCGAAAACTACTCGACGCGATCGACCAGGACGACGCGCTCTTCCTTGTCGATTTCGCGCAGGCGCACTTCGATGATTTCCGTGTCGCTCGTCTGCACGCTGCGGCCGATATATTGAGCCTCGATGGGCATTTCGCGATGGCCGCGCTCGATGAGCACGCAGAGCGACACGCGCTTGGGCCGGCCCAGGTCAAACAGCCCGTTCATGGCCGCGCGAACCGTCCGGCCGGTGTATAGGACGTCATCCACCAATACCAGGTCCATATTATCAACGCCAAAGGGAATATTCGAAGAGCGCAGCACCGCCTGTGGCGCAACTTTCGAAAGATCGTCGCGATACAGGGTAATGTCCAGCACGCCCACGGGCACGTCCACCCCGTCAATCCCGCGCATGGCCTGGGTGATGCGCTGCGCCAGCGGCACGCCTCGCCGGACGATCCCGATCAGCGCCAGGTTTTTCGTTCCGCCGCTTTTCTCCACGATTTCATGCGCCAGCCGCAGCAGGGTGCGGTCGATTTCCGGTGCCGACATCAATTGGCTCTTTTCCACGATGCGCATGGTCGGGTAATCCTATCATTGCTGACCGCGCCGCGGTCAATGCCGTCGTCGATCGTCGAACCGTACCGGCCGTAGTAGACTCTTCCGGCAGGTTTAGGGAGGCCACACGAGACATGGTTCCGAGCACCTTTTTCTTGCCGCGCACGCTGTTCCGGCGGGCCACGATGGCGGCGGCATTTTTGAGCATTGCGTTTGTTCTGGGCGTCGCGCCCAGCGATCGCGCGGCAGCTCCGCAGTCGCCAAAAGTGCCCAGGCTGGTCGTACTCTTGGTGGTCGACCAGATGCGCGGCGACTACGTGGACAAATTCCTCGGTCAGTGGACCGCTGGCCTCAAGCGTCTGGTCGAGGAAGGCGCGTGGTTCCGCGACGCTGCCTATCCCTACGCCGCCACGGAAACTTGCGTGGGCCACGCAACGATTTCCACCGGAGCATTTCCCGCAACCCACGGAATGGTCGCAAACGCTTGGTGGGACCGCCAGCACAAGAGCATGGTGACCTGCACGGAAGACCCGGATCCTGGCGTAAAGAACATTGGTTATGCCGGCGCCACTCCGAAAGGCGCTGACACCGCCTGGCGCATGGCGGTGCCCTCGTTTGCCGAAGAATTGAAGTTTCAGAGCAGCGGCCGAACGCGCATCGTGACGTTTTCTCTGAAGGCGCGCGCGGCCATCACCATGGCTGGACACCGAGCCAATGCCGCCACCTGGTTTGACGGCGGCGCATGGGTTACCTCGAGCGCCTACGGCACTCTGCCTTTCATCGAAGAGCAGGCTAAGTCGCATCCGGCGAAAGCAGACTTCGGCAAGACCTGGCGATTGGCACTCCCGGTAAGCGCCTATTGGTACGGTGAGAAGTCTTTCGGTGCCGTTCCTCCCGAGGGATGGGACCTCACCTTCCCGCACCTGCTCGGTGGAAAAACAGGAGCGGACGACACCTTCTATGAGCAATGGGCTTCGAGCCCCTACGCCGACACGGCCCTGACGGAACTCGCCGAGAAAGCCGTGGACGCGCTCGATCTCGGAAAAACCCCGGGAACCGATTTTCTTGCGGTCAGCTATTCTTCGGTGGATTACGTGGGCCACGAATTCGGCCCCCGCAGCCGCGAAATTCAAGACATTCTTGTGCGCTTGGACCAGGACCTCGGCAAGCTTTTCGCGCACCTGGACCAGAAGGTGGGCCGAGGAAATTATGTCGTGGCGCTCAGCGCCGACCACGGCGTGGCGCCCATTCCGGAAGATATGCAATCGACCGGCGCCGACGCTGGCGTCGTGCATCTGCCGGAGTTAGAGGAAAGAATCGAAAAAGCTCTCGAACCGTTCAGCTATCAAAAACCGGCGGTTCGACAGATCAGGGGCAGTGACGTTTATTTCGCGCCCGGGGTGTATGACAAATTGCGGCAGGACCCTGTCGCTTTCGATTCCGTCCGGGATGCTGTGCTGGCCCAGCCTGGCGTGGCCGCCGTCTACCGCGCCGAAGAATTGCGCGACCGCCCCGCCACCGACAGCCCCGCACAGCGGGCCATGGCCTACAGTTATTTTCCCGGCCGCAGCGGCGATCTATTCATCCTGCCAAAACCCTATTGGCTGATGGACGGCACTCCGCTAGGAACGAAGCGTTCCTACGGCACCGGCCACGGCGAGCCCTACAACTATAATCAGCACGTCCCCGTTCTGCTGATGGGCTTCGGCATCCAACCCGGGCAGTACTTCGAGCCCATCACCCCTGCCGACATCGCGCCAACCTTCGCCGCGCTCTGTGGAATCACCCTGGCCTCCCGCGACGGCCACGTCCTCGGCCAAGCCCTGAAGAAACCCTCCGTCCCGGCCCAGCCTATGCGGCCAAAATCCACCTCGCCCGTGTCTTCAAGCCCCTAACGCCACCCTGCGCCTTCGAGAAATGCGGTGCTTCCTCGAGGAAGCTGTGCCGGTCGACTTCTGAATGGGACCACAGGCAGCGCCACCTTGCGACGCCCCCATTGTCCAAGCGATATGCGATATTATATCGGTTGCAGGAAATGATGTGGCTTGACATATAGACTGATAAACTTGATCGAAGGTGCTATTTCCTAGCAATCATGAAGACGAATATCACAAAGCATAGCAAGCCGCTCCGGCTCGAGGGCCTTCCGGAGGACTTGCGCCGGGAGCTGAAGCAGGCGCGGCTCGGGCGGGGCTGGAGCCAGAGGGAGTTGGGAAGCCGCCTCGGTCTGCCGCAAATGCACATCTCTGGCATCGAGTCCGGCAAGATTGTGCCACGCTACGACACACTCCTCGAGCTCGTCCGCATCCTCGACCGCGACTTCCTCATGGTCCCGCGCGCCCTGGTTCCAGCCGTGCTCTCGCTCATCCGCGATCATTTCCGCCCGGATCAGCAGAGCGAGAGTGAGGAACGCGCCCTCTACGCCGCGCACGACGACGAGCAGAGAACCAAAGATGAAGTTTGATACGAAAAAGCTTAACGCGCTGGCCGTGCGTCTGCACGGCCGGCCGATCGGTGTTATCAACCGTCTGGCCGGCGAACGCCAGATCTTTGCGTTTGAACAGGACTACATCGACGACCCGCAGCGCCCTACGCTCAGCCTGTCTTTCAAGAGCAGTACCGGGGGGCTGGTCACTGCCTTGCGTGCGGTCTCTTTCCGCGTGCCGCCATTCTTCTCCAACTTGCTGCCGGAAGGACATCTGCGCACCTATCTGGCAAGGCTTGCCGACGTCAAGCCCGATCGTGGGTTTTTTCTGCTGGCCGTCCTGGGCGCCGACCTTCCCGGCGCGCTTGTCGTCAGCCCGCTTGAGGGCCATGCGCATAATGGCGACGCCTCCGCCGGCGGCGATCATGAGGACCGTTCCGCGATGCGCTTTTCTCTGGCCGGCGTACAGTTGAAGTTTTCCGCCGTCATGGAAGCTTCCGGCGGCCTGAGTGTTCCTGCCGACGGCATGGGCGGGTCCTGGATTGTGAAGCTTCCCTCTGCCCGGTTTCCCGCCGTTCCTGAAAACGAATTCGTAATGCTTGAGCTCGCGCGCCGCGTGGGCATCGCCGTGCCGCGGCTCCGTCTCGTGGCGGTGGCCAACATAAAGGGACTGCCGCAAGAGGTCAGGACAGCAGGAGGCACTGCCCTCGCCGTCGAGCGGTTCGACCGCGTCCCCGGCGGCGGCGCCGTGCACATGGAGGATTTCGCGCAAGTGTTCGGGCTGTTTCCCGATGACAAGTACGGGCGCCGCAGCTATGCCAATATCGCTTCCGTTCTCTGGGCGGAAACCGGCCAGGAAGCCACCTACGAGTTTGTCCGTCGGGTGGTCTTTTCCGTGCTGATCGGCAATGCCGACATGCATCTCAAGAACTGGTCGCTCCTATACCCCGACCGGCGCACGCCCGTTCTGTCGCCGGCCTACGATTTTGTTGCCACGCTCCCCTATCTTCCCGGCGACACGCTGGCACTAACCTTCGGCGGCGGCCGCAGTCTCGCCGGAATCACAACCGACCAGATGCGGCACTTTGCCGACGCGGCAAGAATTCCGGCGAGCCCGCTCTGGCAGATTGCAGTGGAGACGGCAGAGCGTACCGTCCGAGCCTGGAAAACGCTCGACGAGACGGACCTGCTCCCCAAAGACATGCGTACCTCCATCGAGAAACAGATTCTTGCTGTCGCTGCCACGACAAAGTGAAGCGAAACGGAATCTGGCAGATTTTGCGTGAGGGTAGCGGCTTCGTGCTATTCTCTCGGGCGAAGTGAGCTCCGCTGGTGCCGTGGACCTCAGCGTAAAAATTGGCGCGTTGCGCCTGCGCAATCCTATTCTCGCCGCCAGCGGAACCTTCGGTTACGGCCTGGAATTTGCCCACCTCGTTGATCTGAACCGCCTCGGCGGCTTGGTAACCAAGGGCCTTTCCCGGGAACCCATCGAAGGTGCCCCCGCCCCTCGGCTGTGTGAAACCCCCTCCGGGATGCTCAACGCCGTAGGGCTCCAGAATGTGGGGGTCCGCGCCTTCGTAGCCGAAAAACTCCCGGAACTGCGAAAACTCGATACCGCGGTCATCGCCAATGTCTTTGGCTACACGCTGGAGGACTATGTCGAAGTCCTGAGGGTGCTCGAGGACGCCGAGGGGCTAGCGGGGTATGAGCTCAATATCTCCTGCCCCAACGTCAAGAGGGGGGGTATGCAGTTTGGCAGCGATCCAGCCCTGGTGGCTGAGGTTGTCGGGGCCGCCCGAAGGGCAGCATTGCGGAGACCTCTGTGGGTCAAGCTTTCCCCTCTGGTGACAAACATTGGACTTATCGCACGGGCTGCCGAAGAAGCGGGAGCAGATGCCCTGACAGTGGCAAACACTTACCCGGCGATGGCCATCGACTTCCGCACCGGGAAGTCCCGGTTGGGGAGCAAAACCGGGGGATTATCGGGTCCGGCAATTAAACCCATTACTTTGAGGCTGGTTTGGGAAACGAGGAAGGCCACAAAGACACCAATTCTAGGGCTCGGAGGCATCGAGACGGTCGAAGACGTGCTTGATTACCTGGTTGTAGGCGCTTCGGCGGTACAGGTCGGGACGGCCAGCTTTGCTGACCCGAGGGTCAGCGAGCGACTTGTCGACACCATTACTAAGGTACTATTCGATACTAAAGCGTTTACTTTGAATGAGATAAGAGCGAAATTTCTGTCAGAAAATGGTTGACATAACGGAGTTTGGTTGCTACACTTTTTTGGATCCGAGTAGCACAAAGAACACACTATGAGACATCGACTCTTTATGATCTGGGCTGCCATGTTCCTCATCGCTCCGGTGATGGAGGCCCCCCTGGTGGCGCATCTGAATCAACCTATGAAGCCGGTGAAGTCCTGGGTGGGCAACGCCAGTTGGTATGGCCCAGGATTCCAGGGGCGCAAGACCGCCAATGGCGAGCGCTTCGACTCCGAAGCCCTTACTGCGGCGCACCCCAACCTGCCTTTTGGCTCCATGGTTCGCGTGGTGAACACCCGGAACGGGAAGTTTGAGCTGGTACGCATCAATGACCGGGGTCCTTATCAGGAAGGGCGTGAAATTGATGTATCCTATCGTGTCGCCCGGAAAATCGGATTGATCCATTCCGGCGTGAGCCAGGTCCGGCTCGAGTTGGTGGCACTACCCGAGAAGCACTGACCCCGAAGGAGTCGGGGTCAACTATGACCTTGACCTTCGACGCTCATCCCCGCAGCAGCCTGATCGTCGCTCTGGATTTTGATTCTCTGACGTCCGCCGTGAAGTTCGCGAAACAGGTTGCCGATCTTGTCGGCATGTTCAAGATTGGCAACCAGCTGTTCACCGCCGCGGGTCCCGCTGCTGTTAAGGAAGTTGCCGCGCTGGGCACGGGTATTTTTCTCGACCTAAAATTCCACGACATACCCAACACCGTTGCTGGCGCCGTGCTTTCCTCGGCGGCCATGAGCGGAGTGCAGCTCGTCAACGTGCACGCGCTCGGCGGCCATGCCATGCTGGAGGCCGCGGTACAGGCCATCAGTGCGGGTGTTCCGATGGGCGCCGACCGGCCGCGCCTCTTGGCGGTCACCATTCTAACCAGCATGGATCAGAAGACCATGAAGGAAGTGGGAATCGGGGGCACTCCGAAACTGCGGGTCGTGAAGCTGGCAGAACTTGCAAAAAAGGCCGGCGTCGATGGAGTGGTCGCTTCGGTCGAAGAAGCCAAAGCCATTCGCAAGGTTTGCGGCCGTGATTTTTTGATCGTGACGCCCGGGGTGCGCTCAAAGAGTTCAGCAGTGGAACCCCAATCAGAAGACCAGGCCCGCAAAGCGACACCGACCGAAGCGATTCGCGCCGGCGCCGATTTCCTGGTGGTTGGCAGGCCTATTCTGGCGGCCTCTGATCCGCGAGCAGCCGCCCAAGCGATCGTCGACGAGATCGCTGCCGCGAAGTGAGCTCGGAAGTTTGACCGCTGATTTTTTCAGCGTCCAGGCGGCGCGAAACAGCGCACACCTTCATCCATGTCCAGTCCGACCAAGAGCGTCATTGTTGGCACTGCCGGGCACATCGACCATGGCAAATCAACGCTGGTCGAAGCGCTGACCGGCACGCACCCAGACCGTCTGGCCGAAGAGAAGCGCCGGGGAATCACCATCGATCTGGGTTTTGCATTCCTGGAAGAAAACGGGGTGCGCTTCGGTTTTGTAGATGTGCCGGGGCACGAGCGCTTCGTCAGCAACATGCTGGCGGGCGCGGGCGGTATTGATGTGTTGCTCTTGGTGATCGCCGCGGACGAATCCATTAAGCCGCAGACGCGCGAGCATTTCGATATCTGCCGCTTGCTGGGAGTCGAGCGCGGCGTGGTGGCGGTGACGAAAAGCGATCTGGTGGAGAGTGAAACGCTGGAACTGGTGCGGCTGGAAGCGGAGGAGTTCCTCGGAGGATCGTTCCTCGAACACGCGCCGATTGTGCCGGTGAGCGCGAAAACGGGAGCCGGTCTCGGCGAACTGAAGAGAGCTTTAAGCGAGGCGGCGGCCAACGCGTCTGGGAGGGATGCGGCGCGGTACTTCCGGCTGCCCATTGACCGCGCTTTTGCGATGAAGGGATTTGGTTCGGTGGTGACCGGTACGCTGATTTCCGGAAGCGTGGGCCCGGGCGACGAAGTGGAACTCTTCCCGCGCGGCGAGCGGCTGCGGGTGCGCGGCGTGCAATCCGGGGGAAAAGCCGTGGAGCGCGCCATGCCGGGACAACGCACGGCGGTAAACCTGGCGGGAATCGAGCACACCGCCCTGAAGCGCGGAATGGTGCTAGCGACACCGGGGAGATTCCGGAAGACGCGCCGGATCGATGTGCGGCTCGAACTGTTGCCATCGGCGAGAAAAATGAAACCGGGTGCGCGCCTGCACTTTCACGCGGGAACGGCAGAGACCATCGCCGAACTATTTCTTCACGGAGATCAGGAACTGCCGCCCGGCGGGAGCGCGCTCGCGAACCTGAAGCTACAGGACGAAGTGCTGGTGCTGGCCGGCGATCGCTTCATTGTGCGGCAGTTTTCGCCGGTAGTTACGATTGGCGGGGGCGCGGTGCTGGACCCGCTGGCGCGGCGACCGATGCTGCGCGATTCGGGGCGCGCGGCGTTTCTTCAAACGCTCGAGCGGCAGAACGGCGAGGAAACCTTGGCGGCGATGACCGCGCGCGCGCTGTTGGGGCTGGGGCTCGCGGAGATCGTGGCGCGAACGGGCTGGACGGAAAAAGAAATCCACCGAGCGGCGGATAAACTTCACGATACGGGGCGCGTAAGAAGGGTATCGAGCGAACCGCTGGTGCTGGTGGCGGGAAAATTGTTTGCAGAAGTGCGCACGAAAATTGTCGAAAAAGTCGCAAGATTTCAGAAGGAAAATCCTTTGCTGCCGGGAATCGCGCGTGAGGACCTCCGCGCCAGCCTGGGAAAGCGCGTGCGCAACGAAACATTTCGCGCCGCGCTGGAAGAGCTGGTCGCCGAGAAGAAACTCGACGCACAGGGAGAATTGGTAAAAAAGGCGGGATCGGAGATCGCCCTGCTACCCGAAGAAGCCCGGGCCAAAGAACAGCTCGAAGCGGCGTTTGCCTCCGCGAGTCTGACGGTGCCAGCGGTGAAAGAGGTGCTGGCAAAACTTGCTGTCGAAGCCCAGCGAGCAGAAAAACTCTTGCAGATTCTCTTGCGAGAGAAGAATCTGGTGCGGGTGTCCGCCGAACTGGTGTTCCACCGTCAAGCGCTGGTGCAGCTGAGGGAGCAGCTGGCCGCTTACAAGAAGGCCAGGGGCGAGCGGATTTCCGTGCCGGCATTCAAGGAACTCACCGGGATCACCAGGAAGTACGCCATCCCCCTGCTCGAATACCTCGATCGTGAACATGTGACGCGCCGGGCGGGGGACGAGCGTGTTATCCTGTAGGTGCAAGAAGCGGACGAGACTTGCCGCGCAGGGCTACTCGCGCTAGGGTGGCCACAGCGCGCTGCCCGCCGCGGCGGGCGCGTGGAGGCGGTTTATGGGTGAATTTAGTATTTTTCATTGGCTTGTGGTTCTGGCGGTCATACTGATTTTCTTTGGTGGTAAGCGAATCCCGGAAATCATGAAGGGATTTGGCGAGGGTATCCGCAGCTTCAAGGACGGCATGTCAGGCGTTTCGCAGACACCGGCGCCTCCGGCACAGACGCCTGCTCCTCCCCCCGCAGAGAAACCTGCCGAAGAAAAGAAGTAGCCGAAGTTCCCTCGAGGTTTAAGATGGGGCGGCCCGTGCGGCCGCCCTCCGGATTTGAACGCTCGTGGCATTTCACCAAGCGGTCCCCGATTCCCCCGGCCGACACCATTCTTTCTTCTTGATTTGAAAGGAATTACACGCGTGCGTTTTTTCGTGTACCCGCCGTGTACCCTTCGCTGCGGTTCAGGAGTTTCCCAAGTGCGACGAACATCGGCCTCCAACTGCTCTTGACGCGCACGAACCCAAGGCGTGTAGTGCTTCTCCGTAATTCGCACGCTCTGATGTCCCCCGCCATCGAACGCAGTCCGAGCCGAATCAAATACGAAGCCGAAAACGGAAGAAGTAGCCGCGAGCAAAGCGGTAGAACGCTCGGTAGAGCACGGATTGAGCATAGGACGTTAGCGAAAACATGTACCGCCACGTCGACTGCCAAATCAACTTACAACTTCAGTTCCCCGGTGCAGTTTGCAAGTCATTTCGACTCATCAGGCGGTTAACTCGGCAGGCTTGCAACCCGGGAGTTGTCTGGCAACATCTGAACTGGAAACCATGCCAGTCCAAACGGATGGCATGACTGGCGGGGTGTTCGTATGAAACCCTTGCGGCTGATCTTTGCGGCCCTTGTCTTCGCGCCACCTCTGTTTGCTCAAAACGAGAGCGGTGTTTCTCTAACGATTCGATTCGCTGATGGAACCAGCCGTTTCCATGTCGGGGAGATCATTCCCATCGAATTGTCTTTTAAGGCCTCCATTCCCGGTACGTACGACATGGAGATGCGCAACTATGACCGGAGTGGCCGTCTGAACATCGAGGCATTTCATGTTACGCCGCCGGGCCGTGACCCACTCGAACGCTACTACTCCACGGGGGCATTTATGGGCGGTGGCCTGGGAGGGGCGCGCGAACTCTCTAGCGACCCGCAAGTCATGCGCGAAGACCTAAATGAGTGGGTCGCGGTAGACAAACCGGGCCACTACTCCTTGTACGTGACCTCGGGTCGCGTTGCTCGCCGAACAGCAAGCAAGGCTGAGCCTATCGAACTGCGGTCCAATGACTTGGAATTCGATGTTGTCGCTGCGGACGCGGCGTGGCAGCAACAAACGCTCAGCAGCGCCATTGCGACACTGAACATGGGATCGAGTACCGAGGCCGAGAAGGCCGCAGCTTTGCGAGTCCTGCGATTTTTGGATACTCCTGCATCCGTGCACGAACTCGTGTTTCGTCTCGGGACACGTGGGGATCGCAGTGGCTGGAATGAGATTGCTGGTCTGGCAGCTTCGCGCTATCAGAAATTGGTCGTACAGGAACTCGAACAACAGATGAGCGGTCCCGACATCGCGCTAACCAACGATTATCTGTATATTTTGGGTAAACAGAAACTTCAGCTCGATCACGATCCTCTCCCACCTTATCCGCAAAAAGACGCTGAGCAGCAGAAAATCTGGAGTGAACGAATCGAGGCACGGGAGAAAGAACTCAAAGCGCTGCAGGATTCCCTCTACGAGAAAACAGCCATGCTGGTTGCCAGCAAGCGAGGGGAAGCCACAGCGCAGACCGTACAAACACTGCTTCTGCGCCCGTCCAACGGGCATAGCGATGCGAAGCCCCTCGCCGGACTGCCGCCCGGAGAAGTTGCGGCAGCGTTCCTGAATTTAACGCAGGATCAGCAGTGGAATCTCCTTATGAGTTTCTGGGAACGCCTCAAAGACCCGGCCATGTCGGTGCCTCTTGAGAAAGTGGCACGGCAGCCCAACATGAGTCACCAGATGTTGCGTGATCTGGCGTTACGGCGCCTCTACGATCTGGACCCAAGTGAAGCAACGCCGATAATTCTCGAAGAAATCCAGCATCCGCACCTGGAGAACGGCATATTTACGGTTAAAGGCGAAACTCTAGGTCTGCTGCCGAACGAAACACTGCCTCAATTTGATCAGATGCTTGCCGCTCGAATCGAGGAGAAGAATAGCCGCACCAGAAGCTTGGATGCACAACTCATCGGACGGTATTCAACGAAGGAGATCCTGCCGAAAGTGAAAAGTGTTTTCGAGAGCGCTGGCGGTGGGTGGGACTGCGTTTCCGAGGACGGATTCGTTGTGTATTTCTTGAGAGTAGATGTCAACTATGGCGTCAAGCGGTTGGAGAAGAAGCCTCCGACCGGGTGTATGACAAATGCCTTGCGGGCTATCACAAAAATGCAGCTTTGGACCGAGGTTGAACCTGCCATCATTGCGCGCCTGAATGACGCGGACCTCAATTGGGCGCGGCAAGCTGCCGAGACACTAGCGAAGTACGGCAGCAAGCAGGCAGAAAAAGCATTGTGGGATCGGTTAAGGAAGTTTCATGAGCAATGGTCAGGGCGGGGAAATGAACTGTCAATGCGGCCAGGATTGCGGAGCGATGCAAATGAGGCTATCGGCTTCCAGTTCGGCTTAGTCGAAGCGATCGGGAAGGCGCCGGCCTGGCTTCTGACCGACGACGAGATCACGGAGTTGGAAAACATGACGTTGGGGCAAGAGAGGGACAACGTCAAACAGTGGCACTGGAAATCCACCGTCAATGTGAATGTCAGTTTCGCCGGGGACCAAATTATATCGAGCATGAACCAATACACCGCAACGGACGTTTCATCGCTAAAAGCCAAACTTGCGCAGTACCCGAGCGGGACGAAACTGTGGCTGAATATTTTTGGTTCACCCGAGCACGTGGCTTCGGTGCACGCCACCATTACGGATATAGCCGCAGAGCACGGCTTCGAGCTAGCTCAGCCGGAACCAGTCAATTAGGCGGACAAGTTCGGAGGTCGAACAAGATCGCCACCATTCTCGTCTTGGCATCATACCTAACGCTCACATCGTCTTTTGACGCATCGGAGGGCAAGATCGCCCGGTTCACCTTGAAGAATTCGTTCAGCTTGGCGCTGTCAAAGACCTCTCCGGGTTTCGGAAGCGATTCGATCAATTTCTCCCGCGTCATGCTGTCTACGCCCAGAAATTCAATACTTCCGACACGATATTGCACCTGCTGATCGATCCTCACCGCCAAGTCGATTGTCCCGTGCTCCTCGTCAACCTGAGTCTCCGGCTCGGGAGTCATATCCACATAACCTTCTCGCCCATAGACGCGGCCCAGATTCTCCAAACCGGTTCGCACGCGTTCGGTACTAAATAGTTCGCCCCTTTGAAGCGGGATAAGGCCTCGCAAGATTTCGGGCGATATCGTGAGCGGACGGTCGGGGTCCGCGGACTCGATTCGGATGTCCCCAGCCCGGTATTGAGGTCCGAGCGTGGCGCTGATCGTCACGACGACGCTGATGTCTGTAGCTTCCCTCCATAGGGGCGTTAGTCTTGCTGTCGCAATCACCTTGAAATAGCCGCGATCTCGGAGCGCCCCCCTGACGCCGACATCTGCGATTTCGTTCTCCAAATCATTCAAGTAGGCACTGTCCAACGCAGGCTCGAACACGCGGCTTTGCAACTTCCCTGAAATCTCCTCTTGAGCATCTGCCGGAATCCCATCATTCGAATCGAATTCGACGCGGATCACGTGCACCCTAACCCGCGCCGGTGCTGGTTGCATCTCCCGGATTTCTTGAGCCAATGTGGGATAGGGCAGGCATTTCTCCAACCTTTTTGGCAACTGTCCGAAGACACATGGAATGCTCGTCAGAAACAGGGGAACCACCGGCAGCACGCGGCGTGCAACCATGAAAAGAAATATAGGCCGGTGTTTCCCAGTCTTCAAGGAAGTTAATTCGCCAACATCGACGATGCGGCAATCAAGAGACTTCTCTATCCGCTATTGAAGGCCGGAGATCGCCCAACAGGGGCCGGAATGTTCACGGTTGTCAGGCCAATTTTGGAAGGCGTTCTGGATCATCGACGTGAGGCCAATTTTCTCGCAGCGATGGCTACGGGGAAATATGAACCAGAACTTCTATTTCCCAGCCACAAGGGCATTGTGGGTCGTATCCGGCGCCACCCGGCGCTACTTTGGAAAGCCGAAAACATCCGCCAGTATCTCTCAAGGCGAAAACTCTCCAAATAGCACCAATCGGGTGCAATCGACCTCAGCCCCAAGGACGGAGTACTCGAAATGTGTCCAAAGAGTAGCGGAAAACCGCGATGCGATCCGCAAAACCTGTACTGCAGGCCAGTAGCGGCGGCTCAACTTTCCGAGCAGCATCGGGTATGACACGGTCACCCGGGACTCGCAAATTCTGAAAGCTTAGGAGAGAGCCCATGAAATCTACCTGCATGAAGTGGAGTGCCTTGCCCGTTCTGGTGCTGATGGCCGGAACCGTGGTGCTGGCCGAAGATCTGGGTGCGCAGGAGCCCGACGAAGCGCAGAGCGGAAGCTCCGCTACGGCGGCAACACCAGCGGCCGAACCCACGCCGGCAGCAAAGCCCAAGCCCACCGTGGCGCGGCGCAAAGAAAATCAGCAGGATCGCATCGCCCAAGGGGTGAAAAGCGGCCAACTGACGGCTGGTGAAACTTCCAAGCTGGAAACCAAAGAAGCGGCCCTCAATCGCGAGACCAAAGCGGACCGCGCGGCGGGTGGTGGCAAGCTGACGGCGGCGGAGAAAAAACAGATCAACGGGCAGCAAAATCAGCTTTCGAAGCAGATCGGCAAGGACAAGCACAACGCTAGCACCCAGCACTATGCCAACAACAAAGTGGACCAGCGCCGCGAAAATCAGCAGGACCGCGTCGCCCGGGGCATCAAGAGCGGGCAGATGACCGCTGGCGAAGCGGCCAAGGCCGAGAAGCAGCAGAAGGGCATCAACCGGCAGGTTGCCGCGGACCGCAAGGCCAACGGCGGAACGCTGACGGCTTCGGAAAAGAAGCAAGTCAACCATGAACAGAATGCGGCGTCGAAGAACATTTCTCACAGCAAACACAACCTCAAGACGCAGCCGCAAGAGCAGCCGAAACCTAACTAAGTTTCTTCCACCCCCTGAAGCAAAAGAGGCGTCCTGGTTCTCACCTGGACGCCTCTTCTTTTTTGCGACGCCGAGCGGTTCGACAGCCTGGTGCTCTTCAACACCAGATCGAGGGAATGCGTGTCGAAGAGTGATGAAAAGGCCCGCTCTTTCGTTGAAGGAGGACAAAATCAGAAAAGGCCAGCCCCGGAATGACGCCCGTAAGTGTCTAGACTTCGGACCAGCCTAGCTCGGTGAGGGAACGCAGGAGGTGCGCGAGAGGCAGGCCGACGACGTTGAAATAGCAGCCTTCGATGCGCGGGATGTAACGGCCGGCGCGGCCTTGGATGCCATAAGCTCCTGCTTTGTCATGGGCTTCGCCGGTCGCGAGATAGCGGGTGATTTCTTCGGCCGGGAGCGCGGTGAAGTGCACCAGCGTAGATTCCACAAAAGTGCGCCGGACCGCGTCAGGAAGGCGGATGAGAGCGACGCCGGTGACCACCGCGTGGGTGCGGCCGCCAAGCCGTTCGAGCATATGGCGGGCATCGTCCGTGGAGCGCGGCTTGGTGAAAATGTGCCCTTCCAGAGTCACGATGGTGTCGGCGGCGATGACGATCGACGGGCCGACCGCCCGGGCGGCAACCAGTTCGGCCTTGGCAGCGGCCAGACGCTCGACGAGGTCGTGAGGAGCTTCGCCCGGGTAAGGCGTTTCGTCAACGGCGGAAGAGAGCTGCGTGAACGCTAAGCCCGCGTCGCGAAGAATTTCGGCGCGGCGTTCCGAAGCGGAAGCAAGGATCAACTTCATAACCTTCTCGCAGGGAAGAATACTATAGCCCAAGCGCGCTGAGAGCCTGTGCTTTGGTCCAGCCGAAGAGGCGGGCGATCTGTACTGTGGGCGTGGAGGGGTACAGGGCGCGATATCTCGCGGCAATCGCCTTGCGGGCATTTTCCGGGGATATTTTCTGGGCTTGCCGAACCTCGCGGGGAAAGGCGCGGGCCACCAGATCAAAGCAGTTGGAGGCCCACGCTTCGGTTTCCTGTGCGGCGCCGGAGTGCGTGACGAGCAGCAGACCCTGCAATTCCAACATGGCCTTCTTGAAGCGCTTGTTGCCGGCTGGCGTTTCGAGTTTAGAGGCCTGCCGAAGTTCGAGCGTCGGCAGGGCCCCGTGCTTTTCGAGCGCTTGCCAAAGTTCCAGCGCATCGTGAGAAATGCGCCCCATTTTGTAGCAGGCTTCGGCCCCCACTGCCGGTCCCTCGATGGCTAGAAAATACGGCAGAAGCTGGAGCGAGAGAAATGAGCCGCGACTCTTGAAATATTTTGCGTAAAGGGCCCGGCGCTTCTTTGGCAAATCGTCTTTCCATTTCCAGATGAGTTGCGCATATTTGTCCCAGCGCACGTCTCGGCGCTTTGCGACGGCGTAGTAAAGCGATGCGAGCGGAACGTTTTTGAGCGGGAAGAGAACGCAGAACCCGGCATGATCGATGAAGCGGGTGGCCTCCGAGGGCGTGCGGATCAAGCGAGGCCATGAGAGTTCGTGACCTGAAGGCCTGTTCATGAGCAGGGTAGAGCCTTGGAAGCATAAGGCTGCTCGCCAATGACGCCCTTGATTGCCAGGATGTCGAACATGTTTGCCTCCACCCTCAGATGACCACGGATTCCAGGTATTCGCCGAAGACGCGGCGGAGGGCGTCGGAGATTTCGCCGACCGTGGCGTAGGCTTCGACGGCGGCGAGGATAGCAGGAAGAAGATTCTCGGTGGTCGCGGCGCGGCGCTGGAGTTCGGCGAGGGCGGATTTGGCGCGGACAGTATCGCGCTTGGCGCGCAGGGCGGCAAGCCGGGCGATCTGGGAACGTTCGATTTGGGCGTCGATACGGAGAATGGGAATGATGCGGGCGTCATTTCCTTCCGTGGAGCCCACGAAGTCGTTCACGCCGACCACGATTTGTTCTTTTTTCTCCACCGCTTGCTGGAACTCGTAGGCCGCTTTCTGGATTTCTCCCTGGACGTAACCGGCTTCAATGGCGGGCAACATTCCGCCCATTTTGTCGATTCTTGTAAGGTAGTGTGAGGCCTGCGATTCGATTTCGTTGGTGAGGGATTCGATGGCGTAGGACCCGGCCACGGGGTCGACAGTGTTGGCCACGCCTGTTTCGTTAGCCAGGATTTGCTGGGTGCGCAGCGCGATGAGCGCGGAATCTTCGGTAGGAAGGGCGAGCGCTTCGTCGAGAGAATTGGTGTGCAAGGATTGGCAGCCGCCGAGAACCGCGGCGAGCGCTTGGATGGCCACGCGCACGATGTTGTTTTCCGGCTGCTGCGCGGTAAGCGAAGAACCGGCGGTTTGCGCGTGGAAACGGAGCATCATAGAACGCGGATCTTTGGCACCGAAGCGTTCGGCCATGATGCCGGCCCAGAGACGGCGCGCGGCGCGGTACTTGGCGATTTCTTCAAGAAGATCGTTGTGGGCGTTGAAGAAAAAAGAGAGCTGCGGGGCAAATTCATCCACGCCGAGTCCGGCGTCGAGCGCCGCCTGGACGTAGGCGATTCCATCGGCCAGAGTGAAGGCGACTTCCTGGACGGCGGTCGAACCGGCTTCCCGGATGTGGTAGCCGGAGATGGAGATGGTGTTCCACTTGGGAAGATGGTCGCGGCACCACGCGAAAATGTCCGTGACGATGCGCATGGCGGGGCGCACCGGATAGATGTAAGTGCCGCGGGCAATGTATTCCTTCAAAACATCATTCTGGATGGTGCCGGAAAGCCTGGGCAGGCTCGCGCCTTGCCGTTTCGCGACGGCTACATACAGGCAGAGCAGGATGGCGGCCGTGGCGTTGATGGTCATGGAGGTGGAGACTTTTTCGAGCGGAATGCCCGCGAAGAGAGTCTCCATGTCTTCGAGCGAATCGATGGCCACACCAACTTTGCCGACTTCGCCGAGGGCCAGGGGATGGTCAGAATCCAAGCCAATTTGCGTGGGCAGGTCGAAAGCGACGGAAAGACCAGCCTGGCCCTTGCTCAGCAGATAGCGATAGCGCTGGTTGGATTCGACGGCCGTGCCGAAGCCGGCGTACTGGCGCATGGTCCAGAAGCGGCCGCGGTACATGGTGGGATAGATACCGCGAGTAAAGGGATATAACCCGGGATATCCGAGGGCCTCATCGGGGTTCCAGCCGGCAAGATTTTCTTCCGTGTAGAGACGATCGATCGTGAGCCCGGAGAGAGTGGTGAATCGTTCTTTCCGTTCGGATTTGGTTTTTGCGTCAGACATGATGGTGTGCTCGATGGGCCGAGCCGAGCGATTCGGGCCGGTTGGAAGCCGGCGCTACAACCGGCGAGCCTTCTGAAACGACGTTACGGCGAAAAACAGAAATAACAGAGCAACCGCCACGGCGATGCCGATGAGCCAGCGAGCAACGTCGCGTGTCCAGGCGCGCAGCGCGGCGTTGAGCCAACCCAGCGCCAGAACGGCAAAGACGGCGCCGGTGGCCTCGTGAAAAAGCTGGCGGAGCACGCGCCAGAGACGCCGGAAACCACCTGGCTGCGGGGGCCCGGCGGCGGCCCTTGCGGCTGTGGACATACGAGCATCTTAGCGCAAAACGCGGCGCACAGAGGAAGAGGGTGCCGGGGTCCTCCGACTTTAGGCCCATTCGAACCTGAACGATGGTACTGTGGACGTATTGGAGACAACGGAGCGATGCTCTCTTGTATCCAACAATCGGGGGGCCTAGAATGGCCGAAGACGTACGGGAGAACCAGCCTTGCAACTCGATGATCACCTGAAGAACTTGCTCCGTGAACTGGGACACGCCATCAATGACACGGTGTCCGATTCCGATCGCATTACGGGTGCGATTGCCGGCGTGCGTGCTCACGGGTACGATATCGTGCTGAAACTGGATGCCACCATCGGGCTGGCAAAGCGCGACGCGGCGGGGGCCGAGGCAGCCAAGCTCACGACCCAGGACCGCCGCTTTCTGGAGTCGCTGCGGATTCAGGTGGATCAGGAATCGTTTTTGGAAGAGCATGACAGAAGGCCGGCCCCGCGGCTGGCCATGACGCCCCAGGATGTGCGATTTCTAAAGTCCTTGCGGATTGCTACGGACGATACGGAATGAAGAGAATCGTCAAGATTGCCGCCATCGGACTGCCGCTGATGCTTGCCGAGGCGGGCTTTTTTTCTCTCCCTGCGGCCGCGCAGGTCCCGGTGATCGTGCCGATTGTCGTGGATACTGCGGCGCCCATCATCGTGGCGGCGGTGAAACCCAAGCCCAAGCCGACCGGTCTTGATAAGTTTGAAGGTTTTGTGATGCATGCGAATAACGCGCAGATTACCGTGCGCGCGAAGGGCAACGACATGGCCATCCGAACGTTCCCTCTTTCGCAAGCGGCGTCCTCGAGAATGCAGAAACTCATCGACAAGGGCGGCTACCAGTACGGCGACAAAGTGACCGTTTTTTACACTCCCGCCACGTCCGAAGCCATCAAGGTCAAAGGGAAACCCTCGAAACCCATTTGATTTGCGGAGCGGCAACATGCTTCGCCTCCCTGCGGTTGCCGGACGCTTCTATCCCGCGGGTCCCGCGGAACTCCAAGCGCTCATTCACAGCTACAGTGTTGCCGATCGGAGCCAGCCACCCATTCCAGTAAAGGCCTGCCTGGTGCCGCACGCCGGGTATGTGTATTCCGGTCACGTGGCCGGCGCGGTGCTTCGGCGGATCGCGTTGCCCAGGAAAATCATCATTCTCGGGGTGCGCCATTATCCGCGGGGTGAGCCGGCGGCAATAGTTTCTAGCGGCGCCTGGCGCACTCCGCTCGGAGACGCGCGGATCGACGAGGCGCTGGCCGAAGCGCTCCGAAAAGCCTGCCCGCTGCTGCGCGACGACACTGTGGCGCACAGCGCGGAGCACTCGCTCGAAGTGCAGTTGCCGTTTCTTCAGGTGCTGGCGCCGGACTTCACATTTGTTCCCATAGCTCTCGGAACGGTGCAATTCGAATCCCTGGTGAGCGTGGGGGAAGCCATCGGGCGGGTGCTTGAGGCTGCTAAAGAGGACGTTCTGCTATTGACCACTTCGGACTTGAATCATTACGAAGATGACGCTACGACGCGCATCAAGGACCGCAAAGCCATCGACCAGTTGCTGCTGCTCGAACCACGCGGACTGTACGAAACCTGCCGCCACGAAGCGATTTCTATGTGCGGGCTGGGACCTGCCGTGGCCATGCTGACGGCGCTCCGTAGGCTGGGTGCAAAAAAACCGGAATTGGTGAAGTATGCGACGTCCGCAGACGTTTCCGGAGATCGCGACGCGGTGGTGGGTTACGCGGGCATGATCTTTTGCTGACCCCATGTGCAGAGGCAGATAAAGGAACGGCTCCCCCCAGGGGAGCCGCCGGTCTAAATTTGTTTCCGATTCGATTAGTGCGGCCGGCCAGAGGACGGGTGCGGCGACGGCGCCGAAGAAGGAGGCGAGGATCGACCTGATCCGCTTGCGCTCGAAGAGGACGAACCGCTCCAACTGCCGCCTCGGCCACTGGAACCTCCGCGTTCGCCGCCCGAGTAACGCGGTGCCGGCGGTGGGACGCTCGTCCGTGCAGGAGCGCTCCGCGTGGCCGGAGGAGTTGCCGGTGTGCGTGGGGGCGCCACCACGGTGGCGGTCGACGTGGCAGCGGGAGTGCGTCCATTTTCCACACGCATCTCGTTACTGGGTGCGGAAGACGGAGCCGCGGAAGAATTCGTATTCACAAAACGGTGTTCACGCGGATCGTAGGCGATGGAAGAATCCTTGCCGAGCGACACGCCGCGAATTTCGGATTTGCCTTCGCTAACGGTCCTCGAAACGCGCGTTGGCGGCGGTGTGGCCGCCAGGCTGCCGCCGAGGGAGTCGCGCGGCGGCGACTTCAACGTTTCCCATTTTTGTCCGTGCTCGACAGGCAGGATCTCGGCACTCACGCCTTTCGTCCCCACATTAGAGAAAACGCCACGCTCCAAATTCAGAGGAGTTTTCCCTTTTTGGTCGAGCGGATGCATTGGCACGATGCCGCTCTTGCCGCCCTGGCGAACGAACACGCCCGTCACCGGACGATAGATGGGACGCGGGGGATGAACGCCACCCGGGAGCCGCTTTCTCGGCACGACGGGGTATCCGTATCCATATCCGTAGAGAATCGGCGGGGAATAAAACCAGCCCCCGCAAGAGGCATCGAAGAGCCATCCTCCATAGTGATAGGGAGCCCAGCCCCACGGCTGAGAGCTGGCCCAGGTCCAGCCGAATTGAGGATCCATGATCCATTGCCCACTCGTGAATGGCGACCATCCCAGCCCCACACCAAACGGTCTCCAACCGTATCCGTATCCCCCGCAGTTGGAGAAGGCCCCATAGGTATACAGATCGGCGAATCCCGGAACGTAGGAAGGGGAACCGGTGTATTGCATCGCCGCGGTCGTGGCGGCGGAGACGCTGTCGATGCGGCCGGAGACCCAGCGATCGAAGTCATCTTCATCGGCAAGGCGGCCGATCTTCAGGGAAGAATCGTCGCCGGCCTTTACCGTAAGGGACTGGCCCTTTTCAAGCTGCGTCGCGTTCTTATGGTGCAAAACGGAAACGCGGCCTTTATAGGTTTCGACCGTGCTGCCGTCGTCATAATTGTCAAGGCGGAAGCTGCTCCGGCCATCGGCTTCCACGGTAAAGTCGCCCCCGGTGACGCTGAAATAGTCGCCGCCCGCAGGATTCACATAGAAGGAGGCGCTCCCCTGTCGCAGAACGAGGCGCGTGGTGCGCGCAGCGTCATTGAGGGAAAGGTCGTAGAACTCCAAGACCGTGTTTTCCTTGAGGAAAGCCATCGCGCCGTTCTCGAATTCCACTTCCGCGCGGCCGTTGTCCGTGGCAAGAACATAGCCCTGGCGGATGGGCAGATTCAGCCCGGCGGTTTCCCAGCCTGCGTTAGCGTCCGCCAGAGGGTCGCCGTGGGTCTCCCGGGCGAATCGCACGTCGCCCTGAACAAGGCTGAGGCGGATGATGCGGGCATGGCTCGAGTCCGCCACTGCGGGATACCCGCCCACGAACAGGGAACCAAACAGCAGGAGTAAAATGGAAGGAAGCAGTTTGCGGGAAGTCATATTCACCCCCCTCACGGGGATGCGGCCTACCTCGTTAGACGGTTCGAAGAGCAGGCAGGTTACCTCGAAGGTGCCCTGGACTATCGTCTCGCCCGGGGATGGCGGCGTCAAGGGGAGACTGCGGGTGTTCATCCCGTCGTTTATGGCTGCGGTTGTGTTAGTTTCTTTCCTAAAGTGGGAGGCCAGACATGCAAGCGCGCGCAGCCGACCGGCGAGAAGCAGGCTCCAGGAGAAGGAAAACGAGCAGATTGTTGCGCGCCGTGGTGCTGCTGGGAGGAGCAGTCCTTGCCGGGACGGGCAAGAGCAACGCGGCGGACAAACATCCCTTTGGAATTGATGATTACTCGGCGCTGCACAGCGCGCGGGCGGTCGCAGTTTCACCGGACGGCAAGACCATTCTGTACAACGTCAGCACCGACGGAACAAAAGGAGCGACCAAGCATGAGTGGCGTCTGATCGACGTGAACGGCGAAAATTCGCACAAGCTCGAGCTGCCTGAAAAGTTTGAGCCTCGAGGATTCACTCCGGACGGAGCGCTGTACGGCACCTACGAAGTGGACAAGCTGGGACAACTCGCGATCGTGCCGCTGGCGGCGGCCAAGCCGACGATCATTATGGCCCTGCCGAACGGAGCACACGGCGCGACGATTTCGCCCGATGGTCGGCGCTTCGCAATACTGGCGGACTCGCGCGCCAAGGATCCTCTTGAAGGTGTGCACACGGTCGTCGACAACGACCAGACCAGCTTGTATGTCGTAGGCGCAGATGGAGGAGGAGGTGCGTGGTGGTGTCCGGATTTGAACGTCATTACGGATATCGCGTGGTCGAAGGATTCTGCCGAAATCGCGGTGATGACTCAAACCCCGAAGATCGGTTTCCACGAGCTGCACTCGTTCGTGAATATTTGCGGCGCAAGGGGTTCACGCCGGCTGGCGGAGATTCCTGACGGGACCAGCGGGATCGCCTGGTCGGACGACGGGAAGGAAATCGTTTTTGCGGCGACCACCACTCCGACCTTAACGCCCGAACACGTTTGGACCGTGCCGGTCGAGGGCGGCCCGCCGGTGGATCGCACCCCGCAGCTCGCGGGAACGGCGACGACCGTGACGGCCGATCCCCGCGGAACGGTGTGGGTGGAGATGCACAAGGGAGTGATCACCGAAGCCGACACGTTTCGTCGAGGGAAGCTCGAAACGATGTACCGCTGGCCGGGAGGGGTTCTCGAAGGCCTGCCCGTGTTTCCGGCATTCAGCACTTCGCCGGACGTAGTGGCGTTTTCCGTCGAGGATCCGGAACATACCACCAACGTGGCCGTGAAGTCTGGAACCCAGCTGCGGACTATCACTCACGAAGGGGACGACACGCTGGGGAGTGTGGCCCTTGGAGAAGTACAGGTAGTCGATTGGACGTCGAAAGAGGGAATCAAACTCCAGGGCATCGCCACGTTTCCGCCGGGATACACCGCAGGGAAAAAATGTCCGTTCCTGGTGTTACCGCACGGCGGACCGGAAGATAACGACCGGCTCAATTTCGATGTAGTTGTGCGCCTCATCGCGGCGATGGGCTACGTGGTGCTCGAACCTGAGTACCGCGGCTCAACCGGCTACGGGGCGGATTTTCTGTCCGCGATTTACCAACATTTCGGCGATCGGGCGTATCGCGACGTGGACAGTGCGACGGATTTCGCCGTGTCCCAGGGCTGGGCCGATCCTAACCGGCTGGCGATTTTTGGATGGAGCGCGGGCGGGTTTATGACCTCGTGGACGGTGACCGAGACGCAGCGGTACAAAGCGGCCATCGAAGGCGCGGGAATTACGGATTGGCTGAGCTTTATCCCCACCAGCGATATCTGGCAGACCGACTACGATGCGCGGTTGCAGGAAAAAGACCCGACTCCCATGCTGCAATTCTCCGCGGTGATGCACGCGGACAAGGTGACCACCCCGCTATTGATTCTGCATGGTGAGGCGGACATCCGCGTGCCTACGTTCCAGGGCCGGGAGTTTTTTGTGCTGCTGAAGGAACGGGGAAAAACGGTGCGCATGGTGACCTACCCTGGCTCACCGCATTTCCCGAATCTGGCCGAGCAGCGCCGCGACGTATTCAAGGAGATCGCGGATTGGCTGGCAAAATACAATCCGTGATCCGGGGTTCCTTAGTTCCTTGACACCCGAAAAGTGAAACGCTAATTTCAAAAGCGGGAAATGACAGGTTACCGCTGGGGTCCGTGGTCCTTAAAATCTAAGCGCAGGGTGTTGGCGAGCCAAATGGGGTTTGCTCACGACCGTGGAGCAGCCGAGTCCTTCCGGGGGAAACGATGCGAAGCAAGCATAGACTCTTGACCGTCGTCCTCGTACTCGTGGGAACGCTAACGAGCACGGGTGCTTACGGACAAGGTGGCGCGACCGGGGCCATCAGCGGCGCAGTTGTGGATACCACTGGCGGCTCGGTTGCCGAAGCTGAAGTCCAAATTCTTGATACTCGCACGGAGTCGCTGGTGCGCAAGGTTTCGACAAACGCGGACGGATCGTTTGTCGTTCCTCTGCTGCCCCCGGGAATCTACGCCGTGGTGGTGAATAAATCGGGCTTCGCGCAGGCCAAGGCCTCGGGCATTGAAGTGCGCGTCACGGAGACCACCAAAGTCACCATTTCGCTCAAGCCCGGTGCGGTCACCGAAAAGGTGGAGATATCCGCCGAGATTACCAGCGTGGAAACGACCAGTGCCGCTACCGGTCAGTCGCTGGGCACGGAAACCGTGCGGGAATTGCCGCTGGCCACGCAGAACTATCAGCAGTTGCTGACGCTTTCCAGCGGTGCGCAGAGCGAGCTGAATGCCTCGGCGCAGCTGGGACGTGGCAACGTCCGCGTCATCGTGAACGGACAGCGCGAGGACAACAACAATTACCTGATCGAGGGAATCAGCGCAACGGACTACAACGTGGCCCAGGCCACCTACGTTCCTTTGCCAAATCCCGATGTGATCCAGGAATTCAAGGTGCAAACATCGCTCTACGACGCCAGCCAGGGGCGCAACGGCGGAGGCAACGTCAACGCCATCCTCAAATCCGGCACGCGCGAGCTCCACGGCGATGGGTATGAGTTTTTTCGCAACGACGTTTTGAACGCCAACGACTACTTTTTGAACGCCGCGGGCCAGAAACGTCCGCCGATAAAACAGAACATTTTCGGCGGCAGCCTGGGTGGGCCAGTGGGCCAGGAAAAGTACGGCCTCTTCTTCGTCAACTACCAGGGAACACGGCAGCGCAGCGCGCTCTCGCCGGGCACGCAGATCAACAATCCGGGATTCCCGTCACTGCCGACAACCCGCGATGCTCTGTCGATCGCCAATGCGCTGAGCACGTCGGCATTTCCTATCGCGCCCACAGACATCGATCCGGTCATCCTGAAGCTGCTGCAATTCAAGAGCGAGCAGTTCGGCGATCCGAGCGGGTTTCTCATCCCCTCGGTGGGCACACCGAACTTGGATCCCCTTAAGATGACTTATTCGACCGCGCCCTTCCTGGTCAGTAAGCCGGGGAAGTATACCGACGATCAATTCACGGCCAATTGGGACCGCGAGTTCCGCGGCGCCCAGGACAAGGTTGCGGCACGGTTCTTTTTCTCGGATTCCGAGTCGCTCCTGCCGTTCGGGGCGGGCGGCCTGCAGGCCTCGCTTGGCGGAACACTAGCGAGCAGCATCAGCGCCACGGATTTGAATTTTCCTTACGACATTCCCGTGCACGGCCGCTTTTTTAGCGCCAACGAGACGCATCTGTTTTCCCCCCGGCTGGTCAATGATTTCCGGTTCGGTTTTGTGCACATCAACGACAGCCTGATCAATGTGCCGCCCGTGACGGTGGCGGACGTGGGCATCAACCGGCCCACCAACAACATCACAGAATCCATTTACAAGTTCACGCTGGGAAGTTCCGGCTTTCAGATGGGGCCTACGCCTCCTGCCGATCAGTTCCAGAATCAGAATACCTTCAACTTGGTAGACACCGTCAGCTGGGTGCTTGGAGCACACGTCTTGCGGTTCGGCGGGGACTACACACGCATCATTCTCGACAAGCTATTTCCGCAGACCTTCAATGGCCAACTGTTCTTCGTAAACAACCCGGGCGGAGCGACAGATTTTCAGAAGCTCGTTGTTGGCGCGCCAGATTTCAGCTTTGGGGGAGGGGGTGTTTTCAATCATCAATACCGCAACAACAACTTCGGGTACTTCGCCCAGGATGACTGGAAGGTACGGCCGGATTTGACGCTGAACCTGGGCCTGCGCACGGAACTCCTGGGCGCGTTCTACGATAATCTTTGCCACATTGGCAATTTCGATCCGCAGCTCGCCAACAGCGGGAAGTATCCTTTTGTTTACGGAGGCTGCGCCAACCAGCTGAAGGTGGCCGGTCTGGCCGGCTCCGGCGACAACACCACGTACCACAACAATTACACGACCGGTCTCGGCCCGCGCCTGGGGTTTGCCTGGGATGTGCTCGGGCGCCACTCGACGACAGTTCGCGGGGGCTACGGAATCTACTTCGTGCGCGAGGACGTTGGCACGGTGGACCAGCTATCGTTCCAAGCGCCGTATCTGCCGATTGCCTTCGGAGGGGGCGCCCCGGGGAGCTTGTCCAATTTTTTCCTCACCGGCGTGAACGCGCTGCCGCAAGCGGGAGTGCTCGACCCCAATTTCGTGCCGTGCCTGGGAGCGCTGCAGAATTTTCCGGGTGGGGACACCCGGCAATTTCCGAACTATGCCTGCGCTGCGGGCAGTGCCGGGCTGGTCCCCTCGCAGTTTCTGTTTGTGCTGACGGTGCCGCGTGATTTCCAGGCTCCGGACACGCAACAGTGGAACCTGACGATCCAGCGGGCGCTCGGAAAAAACTGGGTTTTCGAGGCCGGATACGTGGGAACCCACGCGGTTCACCTGCGGGAGACGCGCACCAGCATTCAGGCCAAGCTGGCCACCGCAACGCATCCGCTGACAGTCACCGCGGAGGACGGAACGCCGTTCCTAATCACCGAAAGCACCACCAGCAATGGAGTTGCGCGATCGAATCTGGAGGGGCTCAATGGCTACGGGGGCTTCCAGATTTTTGCCAACGATGCGTACTCACACTATCACTCGCTGCAAACCACGCTTTCGCGGCGCTGGGTGGCGGGCTATTTTCAGGCGGCCTACACCTGGTCGAAGTCCACCGACGCGACCTCCAGCGGCAACACCGCGCTGAACACGGCGTTCAATGATGAGACCGACCTGAAGTTTTCCCGCGGCTTATCCGACTTCGACCGGACGCACCGTTTCGCGGTGAGCTATCGCTACGACTTGCCGTTTTACCAAGGCGCCAGCGGAGCAAAGGAACGATTGCTGGGGGGCTGGAGTCTAAGCGGCATCACTATTTTCCAATCTGGCGCTCCGTTCTCGGTCACCGACTCGGCCGCCGGCACGGCCTATCTCGGACCCGGGTTGGCTTCTGCCACGCTCGGCGCGCAGCTGGCCCCGGGAGGATCAATCGGTCGCGGAACGACGACCGGTGACATTCATTCCCGGCTGAACGGTTATCTCCAGCTCACTAACTTTACAACCGCGCCGGTGGCCGACCCGGCCGGCTGCCTGGCCGACCCGGCCTTGGCCTGCACCACCGCCTTCGGGAACCTGGGCCGGAACATCTACCGTGGCCCGTTCCAGCAAAACTGGGACTTCTCTTTGATCAAGAATATCAAGATCACCGAGCGACAGAGTCTGCGGTTCACCACCGACTTCTTTAACATCTGGAATCACGTCAACTTCGCGAATCCTTCGATCAACGACGTGGAAACCATTACCCACGACAGTTCCGGGAATCCCACTGCGGATGGGCCATTCGGAAAGATTTTCTCGACCGTGGGGACCCCGCGGCTGATTCAGTTCTCGCTGCGTTACTCCTTCTAGTCCGAGACCATCGACGGGGGGTGTTCCGCCGCCGCCCTTTTTCGCCGCGAAGTGATAAGATTCCCGTCCGGAAATTACCATGAAACGGATTGCATCGCGGGTTTCTCAGCTGCATGGCGAAGGCGCGCTGGCGGTGTATTCACGCGCCAAGGAACTGGAGCGCCAAGGGCGTTCCATCATTCATCTGGAACTCGGCGAACCGGATTTTCATCCCGCGGCCCCGGTGGTGGATGCGTTGCGCAGTGCCGTAGCCGCGGGGCGCGACCGTTACTGCTCGACGCGCGGCCTACCGGCTCTCGCTGAAGCGATTGCCGATTATTTGAAGCGCACGCGCGGCGTGGCGGCGACCGGTGAGCAGGTCCTGGTGGCCCCGGGCTGCAAGATGGCGCTCTCGCTGGCCATGATGGCGCTCGTCGAGCCCGGCGACGAAGTGCTTCTTCCCGATCCGAGTTTTCCGATTTATCCATCGTTCACACGCGGGCTGGGTGCGACGCCGGTTGCTTTTGGGCTGGAGGAGAAAAACAAGTTCCAGCCTGACGTGGATGAGATCGCGCGCAAGGTCACGCCGCGCACCACCATGTTGATCTTCAATTCACCGAATAATCCCACGGGAACGGTTTTCAGCGATGCGGCTATGGAGAAGCTCGCTGTGCTGGCCAGGAAGCACGATCTGTGGGTCCTTTCCGACGAGATCTACGCGCGTATTCTGTTCAGCGGGGAATACCACTCCATTTGGTCGCTCCCGGGCATGGCGGATCGCACCGTAATCATTGATGGATTCTCGAAAAGCTTTGCCATGACCGGCTGGCGACTGGGGTACGCGGTGGCGCCCGTGGAGGTCATCGATGCCATGGACCTGCTGGTGCTGAACACCTTCACCTGCGCCGCGGAATTCACCCAAGTGGCGGCCATCGAAGCGCTGCGCGATTCGACTAGCGCCGTGGAGGCCATGGTGCTGGAGTATCTGAAACGCCGCGACCAGTTCGTCACCGGGCTCAATCACATCCCCGGATTTCGCTGCCAGGCGCCGGACGGCGCTTTCTATGCGTGGGTGAATATCGAAGATACGGGACTCTCTGCCGAGGAGGTGCAGAGGCTATTGCTCGAGGAAGCCGGCGTAGCGGGAATTGCCGGGGCGGCATTTGGTCCGGGCGGCAAGAACTATCTGCGCTTCTCGCTGGCCAGTGCCAGGAGACTGCTCGAGGAAGCTTTGGAACGTATCCAGCGCGTTTCGCAGCACTGGCGCGCCGCGATTTCCCGCTGATGGGCGATTGTTTTCGGGGAGCTGGAAAATGAAGCATTTGATTTACTTTGGCGCCGCACTGCTCATGACCCTCGCGGGGGCCGTGGCCGCGTACGCGCAAGCGAGACCGCTCGAGGGCGGCGACGTCGAGAGAGTTTACGCCCGCCTGCAGAAGCGCATCGAGCTGATCCCTATCTACGACAACCACTCGCACGCAACATTTCCGGACGACTCCGACATGGACGCCATGACTTCGCCTCCCGAGGAAAGCACGGTGCTGCGCCTCCGCGACACCAATCCCGAATTTGTCGCCGCGGCAAAAGCGCTTTTTGGCTACCCCTATCTTGATTTCCAGCCGGAACACGCGAAGTGGCTGATCGATAAGAAGAAGGCCGCGGAAGCGGCGGGCGGCACGGCTTACTGGGACGGCATCCTGGACAAAATGAACATCGAGACTTGCCTGGCCAATCGCGTGGCGCTGGCCCCGTATCTCGATCCCCGGCGGTTTCATTGGGTGTTCTTTGTCGATTCCTTCCTTTTTCCCTTCGACAACCACGGGCTGATCGCCAAGAACGGCGATCTGGCGGTGTACCTTCCGCTGCAGGAAAAAGTGCTAGAGCGTTACAAGAAACAGGAAAATGTTCTCGGCCTGCCCGCCGATCTGGCCGGCTACGAGGCCTTCGTTCGCCAAACGCTCGCGGAGAACCAGAAAAAGGGTGGGGTGGCCATGAAATTCGAGGCCGCTTATTTCCGCACCCTGTACTTTCGCGATCCCCCGCGTGAAAGAGCGGAAGCGATTTATACCCAGTTCCGCGCCGGTGGCGTGCCATCCGACGAGGACTACATTACTTTCCAGGATTACGTGTTTCGCGTGCTGATCGACCAGGCGGGAAAGCTGAAACTCCCGGTGCATTTTCACAGCGCGGTGGGCATCGGCGACTACTTCAGCCTGCAGAACGGCAATCCGCTGAATCTGGAAAACGTGGTGCGCGACCCGCGCTACCGCAACGTGAATTTCGTACTGATTCATGGCGGCTATCCCTACACTCTGGATATGATCTGGCTGACGGCGGCCAAGAACGTGTACACCGATTCCTCGCTCATGGGCTACTACGTTTATCCCTCGGAGTTGAAGAACATTCTCAAACAGTGGATTTCGCTGTTCCCCGAGAAAATCATGTTTGGCTCAGACGCCTTTCCCTTCAACGATGCGGTCGGCGCGGAAGAGACCTTCTGGCTGGCGGCACGCTCGGCCCGGACGGCGGTGGCTGCGGCCCTGGCAGAACTTGTCGCCGAAGGCGCCTGGAGCGAAGAAAAGGCCCTGGAGCTGGCGCGGCTGTACCTACACGACAATGCCGCCAAGCTGTATGGAGAGAAGAAATGAAGCACGTGGCGTGGAAAAACGTGGAGCGCGAACAATTGAATCCCCTCATCGGCCGCGAAATGCTGGTGGGCGACAAAATCATGCTGGCGCGCGTGCTGCTCAAAAAAGGCGCGCACGTGCCGTTGCATCACCACCACAACGAGCAGGTCACCTACATTCTCGAAGGCGCGCTGAAATTTGCCATCGATGGCCAGGAGCTGGTGGTGCGCGCCGGCGAAGTGCTGTGCATCCCCCCGCACATGCCCCACGAGGCCTGGGCGCTCGAAGACACCGTGGACCTGGACGTCTTCGATCCTCCGCGCGAAGACTGGCTGAACAAGACCGACGACTATTTGAGACATGGTCGTTAACGTCCGGGGACGGCCGCAGCTTTTCTCGGCAGTACGCCGATCCACCATTTTCTCTTTTGTCTCATTTCCGCGGAAGAGCATGGACAAAGGGCCATGGTGTTGTTTACCGTACGTACGTGGCTGAATCCAGCCTGGGAGCCAGCCCTCTAAAGGGGAGCAACATGAAGAGGCGATTTGCTTTGGCAATTCTGCTGCTGGGGAGCGTGGGTGTTGCGCGAGCACAGCTAAGCGCGCCCGCATTGAATAGCGATAGGGGTAGCGCCGCTCCGGACTTCGCGGCCAGTTCCGCGGTAAAGGCCGCGCTGCCGACTGACCTTCTGAACCCGTTCGCTCGGCCGGCGGTCACGACCGTCCTGGCCTTGCCGCTAGAAAACGCCGAGCCAGCTTCGCCGTCGCCGCGACCAAAGTTTCTCTACGGCGGCCGCGACGACTACCGCTGGCAGCTGGGCATCTCCGCGAGCTGGTTGCGCTTCCGCTCCACGCCCTTCAGTGCCAACGCTGCCGGCATCAACACGTCGGTGGTGTACTTCACGAATGACTGGTTCGGGGTCGAAGCAAACATCACCGCCGTCTTTGCCCATACAATTTTCTCAAACGAACACGTGAAGATTGGAACTTATGGTGCTGGCCCGAAGATCGCCTGGCGCAAGAAACAGTGGGAACCCTGGCTGCACGGAATTTTTGGTGGCGCTCAAGAACGGCCTCAGCTTGCGGGACAAAGCCGCGGCTCCTACGTCATCAAGGGCGGCGGCGGAGCGGATTACCGCTGGAACCCGCGCCTTTCGTTCCGCTTGGAAGGCGACTACGTGCGCACCGGCTTCTTTAAGCAATCGCAGAACAGTTTCCAGCTGGCTGGTGGAATCGTTTTCCACTTCTAGAACGGGCCCGCTGAAATGGGGGCTCTTCGCCGACTTGAGCACAGCCAAGATGCCACTTGAGGGCAACAATTAACCAACGAACAAGAAGATGCATCGCTCGACCGGACCACGCGCGGGGCCGCAACTGTGGGGCTGGGCGACCTGCTCGGTCCTGGGCGTCCGTGGGATGAGATGCGACGGGCCGGGGATCGACGGGCAAAATGGAAGCGTTGCTCCTGAGGATCAAGCACCTGAAGTACTTACCAGCGTGTACTCATCGGCAAGGAACGCCCACCAGACGAAGCCCGGTATGGGGTTGCCAACTCATCGGGCTGGTAACCCATTTCCAGGCCGACGCGCATCCTCGCCAACCGCCGCGTGTCCTACTTAGGGCCGTCACACCGGAGGAAGCGCGACGCGGGTTGCTATGGCCACACCATGCCGGGCTTGGGATTGGGCCAAGCTGAAATGTCTGTTGCGTCTATGCCCGATCGCCCTCGTCAGCCTGACAGGAACGGTTTGGAATAAGAAAGATAGCGGAGCTTGATGCCACTCAGGAGCCACTCGCAGCACGGGCTGACTGTTGGCTGGCTATTTGTTCCAT
>QHYZ01000090.1 GCA_003225295.1 Acidobacteriota bacterium
CTTCCTGCGTTTTCTGCGCGGCCTCGGCTTTCTTCTTGGCCAAGGTGCGTTGGCGCGCTTCTTCCCGTTTACGAATGCTTTCCGGTCGGTGCACCGGGACCGCCGGCGCACGAGGGGAAGGAGTCGGCACAGCTGAAACGATAACAACCCACCTTCGGCCAAGCCCACCACGTCCTTATAGATCTCCAGATCCTTGCGCGCCGGGATCAGCACGTCGATCCCCAGATCGCGTTTGCAATGGCCGATCCAGCATCGACGACGTCGAGGCAGGTAAATTCCTCGAATATCAAGGGCGCGAAGGACTAAAGAAGCTTGCAGATGGGGTGAAGGCAAGAGGGCGGCAGCTCCAAGCCCCTGGCAAGTAAATGCGCTACCGTGTCTCACAGGAGGCGGAGCAGGATCTTGATGAGATCTTCCTCTATGGGGCCAATCGAGCAAGCCTGGAGGCGGCAGACCGAATAATTGATAGCATCACAGAGCGTTTCTGGCTGCTCGGAGAACATCCCAATGCGGACAAGCCTGCAGGCAACATCGCTCGCGGTGTGAAGTGTTTCCCTGCAGGAAAATACTTAATCTACTATCGCCATACGCGCGGCGCCACAGATATCCTCCACATTTTTCACGGTGCTCGGGATCAAAGGCGCGCTCTTAGAGCGGCAAAGAAACGCAAGTGATTGCTACTTCCCGTGGTTATTTTCAACCCACAACCCAACCCACGACTTGATTTCAGCACGCCTTGGTTTGCGACCCAGTGATTTGCGATCCTGGTCATGATAGAATGACCATGGACAAAAGGAGAAGCCCATGAAACAGATGCCCGCGGGTGCGTTCAAAGCACAGTGCCTTACCGTCATGAAACAGGTGCAAGCGACAGGAGAGCCGGTTGTCGTCACCAAACGGGGAGTTGCGCTCGTCAAGGTTGTCCCCGCTGAAGCAGAGAACAACGACATCTTCGGATTCATGGTAGGAAGAGTCAAAATCGTCGGAGATATCGAATCCCCGATCCCCGTAAAGTGGGAGGTCACGAAACGGTGATTTTGCTCGATACCCATGTATTGGTTTGGCTTTCGACGGAACCGACAAAATTGTCGAAACAGGCCAGCCGGGCTATCCGCAGGGCCTCCCGGTCTGGCGGCATCGCCATTTCCGCGATTACGCTGTGGGAACTGGCCTGGCTTGCCAGTCATGGTCGCGTTGAGATCACGGGAACCGTCGAAGCCTACGTCGAAGAAGTCTCTTCAAGAGTGGCGATTCGTCCGCTCACAGCAAAGGTTGCTGTACTCGCCAACCAGCTTCCGGCAAACTACTCGAGCGACCCGTGCGACCGCCTGATTGGTGCCACGGCGCTGGCCGAGGGAATCGCGTTGGTGACCAAAGACGCGAAGATTCGCAACTGTAAGCAGCTTTCGACGATCTGGTAGAAGTGGCTCCACTTTGGCTCTCCTGTTCAACTGGGTCTCCTCGCGGGCTCGCGAGCCCGAAACGAGATCGCCAGCCTGGGCGGCAAGGCAGTATCGCGACTAACAAACAATCGGCCACGGTACTGTACACAAGTGGACAGACACGAATCTTCGCCGCGTCTAGCATCCTGTTGAGGGGCGCACGTGAAAGCTCAACCGCAGAAAAAAGCGGACCGAGGATATAGAATCGACAGGTCTATAGTTCTGTATCGTTCGGCAGCGAGGAGTCAGTTCAAAGCGGAAAGATCACTCCTCGGTGCGGAGCCGTTGTGGCGTCTGGTCCTCGTGGCCCCGCTCTTTCTACGGACACTGCTTCGTCTTGTTTTTGTCTGTCCCCATCGGCATAAGGGTCCTCCGATAACACTGCGCCAGTCCATCCCTTCCAACCTACCTGGATGCCCATCTGTTTATGGCCGAGAAACCTACGTCACTTGCTTGGATTGCGGTCAAAAATTCGCTTACAACTACAAGACCGGGCGACTGGTAGATTTCTGGGGCGTCCATGACGCAGAAGCACTGGGAGGAGTTCGTCGAAGAGTTGATGGATTCTTTGCGCCTCTTCGAGCTCTAGCTGCCAGTGTCGGCAGGCTGAATATGAGGATTCCGATGAGTCAGCTTGTCAGGTGCGTGCACTGCCTCGGAATTTTGACCAAGGGCCAATGGACTAAGTCTCGACGCTTGATGGCCAGTAGATGGCTACCTCGGTCAGAGTCGAAACAGACGCAAACCCCACCAGAAAACAACTAGACTGCGGGTAAACTCCTCACCAACTCGTCACCGGAACTAGGGCACTTCGGGGGCTTTTTAGGGCTGGTCAGAACCGGAAAAGCAAGACAGACAAAGGGTCTTAGCTTTCTGACCTGGTAATTGACACGGTAGAAGTCTGGGAGTTCGAGTCCCCACGGGCATACCTATCTGTCGGGTCGCTCAACAGGAATGAAACTGAAGTAGGCGCAAGGATTGACAATGTCGTTTTGGCTCCCCGCAACATGCGCGGCACCGTGATCGCGGTGTAACCATCGCACGGGTGTGGAATGCCACGCTGGAACCCTTAGAAGAGCATTTGTCATCTAACGCTCAGAGGGACCTGGAACCGAGGGTAGTGATATGAAAAAAGCTATCTTATTTCGAGTAGTTTTTGTCCTCGTCGCGATGATTGGGCTCAGTGGGTTGCCGCAGCCGGTGCTGGCCCAACATGGAGGTCACGGTGGAGGAGGATTCCACGGCGGCGGTGGGCTTCATGGAGGTGGCGGGGGAGGGTTTCACGGGGGTGGAGGTTTCTCCGGCGGAGGTCACTTTGGTTACGGCAGCGGGCACTCCTCAGGCGGATATCATGGCGGCGGCTACTACGGCGGTCACGGAGGGTTTGCGTGGGGTGGCCGGGGCCACGGCTGGGGCCAGCGGGGCTACGGTTGGGGCGGTAGACATGGGGGGCACGGCTACGGCTGGGGATTTGTCTTCGGGTGGCCGTATTGGGGTTGGGGATGGGGATATCCGTATGGCTACGGCTACAGCCCCTGGTATGACGCTCCTTACCTTTATGATTCTTACCCATACTATGGTCCTTCAGACTATCCGGCGGACTATCGGGATCCTGACAATGAGAACAACGATCCTCCCCCGGCAGATCCCAGCCGACGGCCCCAGGCCAACCAGAACGGACCTGCAAGACCCGGGAGACCCCCGGTGCCGGGAGGCGCGGCCAAGACGACCTACGCAAACAGCAACGTCGCGGCCATTGCACCGCGTTCGCCGGTTCGCTCCGTTGACGGGATAACCGTGACGTCGAGCCGTTATGGCGTCGGACATTCCATGACGGAGAGGGCTACCACCGAGCGAGCCAACCCCCAATCGCATGCGCCGCTTCGGCCGGAAATGCAGAAAGCGATGCAAAGATTGCGCGAGATGCCGCCGTTTGGGCGCGAGCGCGAAATCGAGACCGGTCGCTACCGTCAGTTTTCTCCCGAGGAGAAGCAGATTTTGAGAAATGGCGGGTGAGCGATACCCCTGCTTGAGCCGTTAAGGATGCTGAAAGATCAACCTCCACAGCAGAAACAACACCCAGATAATCCACCACCAGCGCATGCTCATCTTCTTTCCGCTGGTCTTCGTGGTATTGGTGAAGCGTAACTTCTCGGCAGCCCGTTTCCACCACAAGCTCCTCAGCATCTTCTTGTACATCTTGCGGTTGTTCTCTTCCATCGACCGCGCCAGAATCACCAGGTCTGCCAGCAGATACCTCCGCCGGGGCTCGAACCACTCCGCCTTTTCCAGCTGGCCATTAAAATAGTTTCGATATTCGTTCCACGTTTCCAAAAGTCCCTTCTCGTCTCCCAGCAGCGCGCACGCCTCCGCTTGCCGATGCACCAGATATTTTGCGCAGTGATCGTGAGGAAGTCCCGTCAGTGCGTCGTGGCAGGCGGAATGCACTTCTCCCAATTGTTTTGCCCGCAGCCCCGTCAAACAGTTCACATAGTTCGCAACTGCCCACATCGCTACTCCACTTCGCTCTCGCCAACGCGCCAGCAGGGTTCGTGCCTCCCCTTTGCGCTTCAGCACGACCAGCGCGCGTGCCGTTTCCGCCCACGCGTCCACGTCAGCCTCCACCTGCGCTTTGTTGTTCTTCCAATACCTCGCAACCAGCCGTGCGTACCCCGCATCGCTTAATTCTTTCATCAGACATGCACGGTATCGTTCCTTGGGCCAATCTGCTGCGTCCACCATTTTTTGCAGTTTGACCAGCTCCCGTGCTCCGCGATCCGGAAGCCAGGTGCGCCAGTAGGGTTGCAGCACGCGCTTTTCCGCTTTCCCCCGCGCCACGGCATACGATGCCAGAATTGAAAGCGCGCCCAATGTGGGCCGTGTCCCCTGTCCCAGGCGCTCACATGCCTTCTGGTACGCCGCCTCTTCTAACTTTGCGCTCTCAACTGCTTTCCAGGCGTAGTCAGCGGGCCACCTTGACACTTCACCTTCTTGAAACATAACTCGCAGGACGGCCTCCACGGCCTGCTCTTTTCTAGTTGCGTCGTTTGCCAACACCTCCGCAAATCGCGCCAGAACATAGGGGCTCTCCGGGTCAATGGGTCGGATAAGCTCTAATACGCAGGCCGCCTCCGCCAGACGTTTGGCGTTTCGCAACGAGTCGTAACGATGCAGATGCAGCGCCACCTCCTCCGGGAAGTCCTGCAACAGACTGCTCCATTCCAAATCCAGTTCTGCCGCCGGAAGACCGGCCTTCTCCAGCACCACGAGACGTTGGCGCCGAAACTGCGTGTTGGTTCTTAGTTCTGGGCGAACCGCACCCAGCACGCTTCGCGCCTGTTCCCAAGACTCGTCTTCCGTGAACCACTCGATCAGCACGCCCCATCCCCAGCTATACCAAGGCATTTCACCCAGCAGCGCCACCATCTCTCCGCGCGCCTCTTTTTTTTCTCCCTTCGCCCGGTGGATCCATGCCAGACGGCCCATCGCTGGAGAAGGATCGCTAAGTCGTTCCCATATTCTCCGCATCACCTCCTCGGCTTCGTCATATCGACGCTGCTCCACGAGGAGCATGGCCAACCAGTCAGCCGCCACAAATAGTCCTTCATTCAGCTCCAAGCTTCGCCGCAGACAGGACTCCACCTCCCCTTGCCCCGCGAAGTGCCCCATCTCACTCAGTGTTCTTCCTAACAGGAACCACAGGTAAGCACCGCGCGGATACACGACGATGCCTTCCCGTGCAACTCCTACTGCGGCAGCGTTATCGGCGCAATCCGCATAGAGTCGGATGGCCCGCTCACGCCAGGGAACGCTTCTCGGGAATTTCACCGTGGCTTCGTCCACCATCGCTCGGGCCTCTTTGTGCCGGCCAGCCGCGATCAAAATTCGCGCTTGCACATCGGGGATGTCCACGTTTTGTGGATCGCCGCTTGCCGCACTTGCCAGGGTCTTTAGCGCCTCATCAATCCTGCCGTGACGCTCGTGCACGCGCGCCAATTGGATTTGCGCTGGAGAATTCTCCGGGTGCCGCCGGATGATCTCCGCCAAAACTTCTTCCGCTTCCTTGAATTTCCCCAACTTCCTCTGGGCACCGGCCAGCGAAAACCTCAGACCGAGGTGATAAGGAAACTTCTCCACCGCCGGCTGCAACAACTCCAGAGCGCGCTGCGCGTCCGTTCGTCCATGCCCTTGTTCGAGCAAAAGATCCGCGTACGCCTCAGTTACTTCAGGATCGTCTGGTCTTAACCCTTTCCATGCGGAAACGGCCCCCTCTGCTTCCACAACCCCGAATCGGCGCGCCACCAGCATGATTGTTTCGCGCACGGCATCCAACCGTCCCGCGTAGCTCATTAGCATGGTCGAGAGCTCTTGCCAGAGGTCTCTTCTCTGTTCCGCGCTGGATCTTGCTAAGCACTCCCAGACGTGCCGATAGCTATACATGCTGTGCGGTTCAAGTTTTATGGAGCTCATCCAGTGATCGATCGCCTCGTCCCACTTCCCTCGCACCTCGCACCATTGGGCCCGCACGCGCATGGTTGCCGCGTCCTCCGGCGCCGTTCGTTCGCACTCCCCGATCAGACCAGGAAGCCGCCGTTTCAATTTTTCCCGGCCCTGCTCATCTTTCGACTCGTAGTCAGCGATGCAATTGAAGACAATCTGCCGCCAAGCCCATCCATCTTCCGGATTTCTCTGCACGCGCCGCAGCAACACGGCATACCTCTTCCATAGTGGCGCCGACGCCTGCTCCAGATACTGGCTGTACAGTTGCTCCAGATCATCGTGGCCGGGGTGTTCTGCAAACCATCGCCCTGCCAGCTCCAGGGCAGCTTCCGTTCCATCTCTCTTGACCACCAAGCGCAGCAGTTCCCGCCTCGCTTCCATGGAAAGAGGCGATTCCTGCACCCACGTCTCCGCATGGTTCAGGGCTCTACTCAGCTCGCCTTTTCGACCATGGAAATCAACCGCCGCTTGGTGATAGAGCGCGGAGTTGCCCGTGCCTTTCAATCGGCTCAGCAGCGCATCCGCTTCTTCCCAGTTGCCCATCCGCGCCAAAAATGGAACCACGAAGCCAAGCAAATCCGGGGAGCCCTCATGACTCTCCAGTGATTCATGACACGCGGCGAGAGCTCGCTCCGGGTGCCCCCAATCCTCCAGTGCGTTAATCCACGTGATCCAGGTTCGAAACGCGAGCGAGGATCCGCCGAAAGTCGCGACACGTTTCTCCAGCCACTCCAGCCCTTCTTCCTGCCGTCCTACATTTCCAAGTGCATCGCAGTACGCCCGCGCATAATGCTCACTGCTTCCAGCGAGACCTGCTGCGATTCGATATCCCAGAACGGCTCCCTGCAGATCACGCTCCTCCCACAACAGATCGCCAAGCACATGCCACGCCTGCGCACACGAGCTTTCTCTTGCAATCACGCCATGCAGCAGCGTGCGCGCCTGCTCTCGCGTTTCGGCGGAAGCACGCAACATATCGGCGTACTCGCTTACGTACGCACCCGGCGGGTATAACCAGGTTTGCTGCGACTGAATCCCCGGCAGTATTCCCCTTTCCACAACGCTGGCAAGCGTCCGGCGCATCAGTGCCGCGTCTCCCAGTAAGCGGCAACAACCTAAGAGCCTGGCACGGACGAATGCCGATCCCGGAAACTGATTCATCAAGTCCTGAAATTCAACCAGTGCCGTGCCCACTCTTCCATCTTCAACCGCTTGCATGGCCTTCAACAGTCTGGTGCTGGGGTGTGCCGGCTGTCGTTCTGCCAGCTTCTCAACCACTTTCCGTCCAGCCGCGGGTCCGCCTAACACGATTGCTCGATGGTGAGCAGTTCGAGCCGCTACCGCTTCTGCATCCTCCCTTGGCAACAACTCTTCCAGCAGCGCCACCTTGTTGCTCGGCACCGTGGCCATGCCTCGCGGGCCTAGCGGCGTCTCATTCTTTCCAATGCTTTCCAGCAAATACTGAGTTGTACGCAGCGCGGTGGGATCGTGAATGATCAGCGTGCCCGCTGCTTCGTCCAATCCGACCACTGCCACAGCGTGTGCACTGGCATCCGATTCCAGCGTTACCACAAACGCGATGCCGTTCTTGATCAGGCGGCTGGCAATTTCCGGTCCTACGGGAAAAGACCTGACAGTTAGTCCTTTCTTTTCGAGCCATTCTGCCGCGGCCCATTCCGCTGTTCCTCCAAATGTGATTTCCGCCGCCATGGCCTCGGCATCCACCGGCGTGCCCATCGCCGCAAGGGCTGATGCGACACTGGTCGGCAAACACTCATCATGTTTTTGGATGGCGCGGTGAAACGGCATTCGAATGCGCAGCCCATGCGGGTTCTTGTGCAGATTCTCTAGCACTTTGCGATGAAACGGAGAGCGCACCTCGTTAGCCCAACGCTCCATGGCCGCACGATCGTCTCTGAGCTCGGCGATATCCAACCGGCCTAGCGCGAACCACGCTCGCGTCTCGCGGTCCGCCAGTGGTGCTAACTTCGATGCTTGCTCGGCAAGTTCCTCAGCTCTTTGCAATGTTCGGCCGCGCTCCTCGCCCTCCACGATCTCCGCCAGCGTGCACACGTGCCAGCACGTCAGCTGCGCCACCTCGAACGACTCGCATCCTTGCGCTGCACAGGACAATCGCTCGGCTGCCTCTCGAATTCGCCGCAGATTCAATAAGCTATTGCCAAGGCTATGCGCCCCGTACGGTGTGCCCGGGTTCATCTCCCAGGAAATCTCTGCGGACTTCAGCGCCTCGTCCCACCGGTCTTCCAGTCCAAATACATCCGATTCGCAGCTGAATACCCAACTCTCCTTGGTTTCCAGCGACTTGGCGCGCTCAATGCATGCGTGTGCTCGTCGAAAGTCCCGGAATGACGCCCAAGTTACGGCTTGTGAGGCTAGCCAACTCGCTTGCGTATTGACGTCTGCGTCTGGCAGTTCCGGCTGCACTTCCCAGCTTCGCAGGTCATCGAACAACTTCCACCCTCGTCGCCGTAGCCCCCACGTGAAGTACCGCACCCGTGCATTCGACGGATCTCGGGCCAATGCCGTTCGAAATAAACGGCGAGACAGTCGCCGCCCTCCCAGGCGCACCGCCAGCCTCCCTCCAAAAATTAATTCATCTGCAGAGAGTTGCTCTAATCGTTGGGAAGGCTTCCAGGATTCCATGCTTTGGCGGAACGCCTCTAAGAACCGGTTCTGGTCATAGAAGCTTTGAAGTCCCTCAAGGGAGATCATGGGCTTATCGGAAGGACGGAACTGCAAAAGCAAATATCACACGAATCCCCTTCCTCCGTCAGGCCTCAGCGGACGTTGGATCAGGAATGCATGTCAGACAACGAGACCTGGATGTCTCCATCGACTTCAAAACGGCACAATTGTATCCCCATCACGCCGCATGACCACGTTTTGAAAGTGATCAAACGGGAACTGATCGTCCTCATGTTGGCTAGCCTGCCGTCGTAAGCTCTCACCAGTGAACGTCGATCTATCCGACTCGCCCAAGGGCAGTAGTTAGGCCATGCACGGCGCAACAAGAAAGGAGTTATGGGGGGACTAGTCCCGTCTCAGGCCGAGGGGTCGTCAGTAATGCAGATCGTCCGAGTGAATCAGAATAGACCCATCCACTTCGGTGTCGCCAGCAATGTATTTTCGCCGGACCTCCTGCTCGATGAGCTGGCGGTTCGCTCTGAACACCTCGAGTTTATCCTTACCGTCTCCCTGGAAGTGATCGTCCAGGGCTTCCCTGCTGATGACGCACCGCACCCACGAGTCGCCATCTTGCCCATAGAAAAGGACAATGTCGCGCTCGAAAACAAAGCTCTCTTTGGGCGCAAGAAATGTCAGGTCGTGCAGCTCAAGGTGCCATTGCACGCGGCGGACGATAAAGGTTGTGAACGGATGGATGTCCATTTCGATGCTGGCGTGGTCCAGCGCGCTCAGATAAGGCTTGCGATCCCTGATGCGAATCACCGTCCAAGGATAGCCGCCCGAAGCCAGCATAACATTCATCAGAAAGCGCGCCATGCGGCCGTTCCCATCCGGGTAGGGGTGGACATAACCGAAAAGCCAGTGTCCCAACACCGCGCGCACCGAAGGCTCGGGTTCTTTTTCCAGAAGGTCGAAGAATGCCGGCATGGCGTCGCGCACCGCCTCCCACCTCGGCGGAACGTAGCGCGACCCGCGCAGATACACGGGTATGTTCCTGTATCCGGCCAATGCCCCGGCTTCCACCAGGCCGGCTGTGACGCTGGGCTGAAACAATTCGCGATACCAGTCGTTGTGCACAGCGCGCGCGAGCGCAGCGGGGTTCTCACCGGCGATCACTTTCTCTACTTCATTTTTCACCAGCTGGAACGCTTGCCAGTATCCCCGCGCAGCGAGGGCGTCGTGATTTCTGCGATCACCAGCGTCATGCTGGGGGTCCCAGCCGCCCTGCCGCACTCTCTCCACCAGGGCAGGCGTGACTGAGTAGCCTTCAATGGACAACGAGTGGTAGGCATCGGTCCGATAGATTTCGCTGACGTAGCGAAGATACGCTTGATTGTCTGTCGGAAGTCCCGGCGCTTTGGGGAACACCGCGAGAACCTTGCCACGCATCGATTCCCAAAGCATCTCCATGCGACCCACGATCGGAGCGGCGGGACGGCGCAGCCTGCGGAATACGTGTCCAGCTTCAAATGGACTGCTCTCTCGCACATCGTATCCGGCACCCTTCATGGCGCGAAGAATCTCGTCCGCGAGGTCGCCGCGCCCGGTTTGGCGGAAGGCTTTGGCAAGATAACCGGCTTTCGCGGAATGGCCGCCGTTCAGCAGAAGCCGAAGCAGGTCCGAGGCGTCAGCAAGGCTGGCCATCACCACTTGCGTCTCGACGGGACACAGCTGAAAAAATGATTCCGGCACGCGTACCAAGGCCGCCGCCGGCGAAAACAGACGCAATCCGTCCCTCACCATGAGAGCCCCGGCCGCCGGCATCTCCGCAACTTTCAGATCGTAAAGCGTTGTGCCGAACAGAAGTTTGATATCGTTATTCGTCGCTTTCGGACTGTGCACAACCAGTTGATCCGGGATCACCGTTCTCTCGCCGTGCAAAAAAACGGACTGCTCCGGCGACAGGTGCCATTGTTCGCCAAAGCGCTCGTCACAGTAGCGTGCGCAGAATTCCCAGAACGAGGCATGCCACGGGGTGCTCTCGCCGGCCTGTGAGTCGGGGCTTGAAGAGATCAGCCAACCCTTCATGACTTCTTGCAGGAAGCCGTTCTCCACCAGGCGTTCGCGGTGAACCCGGCTCAGGTCGTCGGAACGGAACACACGTCGGTTGCCCTGCTGGAGTGCCTCGAGTACGTCGAGGGATTCAGCCAGTTTTTCGTTTGGCGAAGGCATGAAGCCTCCCATGCTGTACAGGTCATTACAAGTGTATTGTGATGCGTAAAAACAAGTATATGCTGCTGTGTGATTACAAGTCAATTGTGCCGTATAAGTGCAAGTATATAATGCTTTTGTCGTAGCTAAGCCCGTTCTTGCTCAATTAGTTGCGGACGAGTTTGGTTAACAACCGAGCGCTCTAACCGTTGAGCCACAAATGAGTTTCGCAGCCAGACAGGCTCGCCTAAGACCCACGGCCGAGCGTCGCATCCTCTGAGCCGCCGTCGGTGTGTTCTTTCCGAGTGCCCGTGATCCACACAATCCCAAGATGCGCCGCTAAGCTACGTTTTCCTTGCCTCTCATCGAACAAAGAAATACCGCACAAGGTGAAAAAAAATAGGCGCAGCGAAACACAGCGAATCAATACGGTCGAGAATGCCGCCGTGGCCCTCGATGATCGCGCCGAAATCCTTCACGCCAACGTCGCGCTTGATCGCGCTCATCACCAGGCCGCCGGCGAAACCGAGAAGGGCAATCACGAGCGACATTCCCGCGGCCTGCCACGGCGTGAATGGCGTTGCCCACCAGAGCGCTGCACCGAGCGCTGTCGACGCAAGTACGCCCCCGACGAAACCTTCCCAGGTCTTGTTCGGGCTGACCTGTGGCGCGATCTTGTGTCTCCCCGTGAGCTTTCCCGATACGTATTGCAGCACGTCGCTCATTTGATCCACGAGCACTAGATACAATAGCAATCTTGCATCATGGCCCTCGAATCCGGGAATCCTCAGGATGAGCAATGCTGGAGCGTGACTCAAGCAGTACGAACAAATCATGATTCCGAACTGGATTTTCGCGGCGCGCTCCAGGAAATGCTCGGTGTCGCCGGTCATCGCCATCCGCGTGGGAATGAAAAGGAACGCCACTGCCGGAACCATGATCGCGAAGAACCCATACCAACGGATTCCGATCAGGTAGTACTGCAACGGCGTAATGACGAAGAAGCTCCAGACCAGCGTTCGATGATCGCTGCGGCGCGTCGGTATTAGCGTGACGTATTCACGCAGTGCCAGGAGAGACAGAAGTGCGAACAAAACCAGAGAACCGATTCGACCGATCAGCAGCGTTAGCGCGAAGATCGCGCACATCTTCCACCACGCGCGCATCCTCGCATTCAGATTGTCGATTGTTGCACGCGCCGTATCGCTCTTTGCTGTTTGCTGGAGCACGGCTCCGATCGTGCTGGCCAGAACAAGAATGCCCAGCACGCCGCCAAAGAGCCATGCCTGCAGCGGATCTTCCAGGTGAAGAAACCAATGGGTTGTTGCAATTTGCCGTGCTAAATAGCCCGACGAGCGCGTAATCACGATTCTCCTTTGCGGCGAAGCGCACACATCGCCGCGGAAGCCCGTTCCAGGAATTTATGTTTATCCTCGGTTTCTCCAACGTGCATGGGCACTCCAAACGTCAGCAAACTGATCAGCGGCACCGGCAACACTTCACCCTTTGGCAGAATCCGATTCAAGTTTTCAAGGTAAGCCGGCACAAGTTCTACTTCGGGCTTCCTCTTCGCGAGGTAATAGAGCCCGCTGCGAAACGGTGCAATCGTATCTCCAGTCCCTCGCGTACCCTCCGGGAACAGAATCAACGATTCCGTCTCCCCCATCGCCTCTGCGAGCCGGTCGATCAGCGTGCGAGCCGCTGCCCGAGCCTCCTCCCTGTTTCCTGCTTGCGCTGTTCCCCGGCGATGAACCAAGACAGCGCGAAAGACTTTTTGCGCGAGGTACGCTCTCACGCCCTTCTCCCAGTAGTCCTGCGCTGCTACTGGCCTCGTTCGCGCGCGAACCTGGCCAGGCAGCGCCGACCACAGCACCACGAAATCCAGGTGGCTGGTGTGATTCGCAAAGTAAATCCGCTGTTTTTGTTCCCGCCGGCACCCTGCCCAGCGCACTTGCACGCCACTGATCCCGCGCGCTACCGCCGCGATCACGCTCGCCAGGGGATGGATGCCAGCGCTCATTTCTTTGAAACCTTCACTGAAAGTTCCTGCAAAGCGCCACGCGCCCTATTAACAATCGTCATGACCAGCAGAAGAATCATCGCCAAGAGGACGACAGGAATCGCGCGATCCATGTGCACTCGAAACCCGAGCAGCAATCCCATTAGTCCGAAGAGAAATGCACGGTCACTTTTTCCGAGCGGCCCGTCATAGCGCCGCGAAGCGCCGATCTGCACGCCAAGCACACCAGTCATCTCCGTCAGAACCGAGAGAATTACAACCCCAATTACCAGCCAAGGGTCGAATTGCGGCACCGCAGCCAACGGCAAGTAAAGCCCGACGTCCGCGATCACATCACCGAGCTCATTGAGGATAGCGCCTAGCGCGCTCTTCTGGTTGTGTTCGCGCGCGAGAATCCCATCCATGGCGTTCAGTGCCATCCTCACGAACAGCACCGCCGGCAATACCAGCAGCATCCGGCCGCCATGCGTCCGAGCGATCATGTGTCCGACAGTGACCGAAAGCAGCAGCGCTGCAATCGTCACCTGATTCGCGGTCACGCCGATTCGCGCGAGGCCATTCACCAGCGGCCGCAGGAGATTCTGAAATCTAGGCTTTAGATCGTAGATACTCGGCATATCTTTCTTTGCGCCGCAGCTCGCAGCGTCATCAAAAAACAATCATGCTCCAATAGAAAGCGCAAAAAAGAACCCAGAAAGATTCATACACACGGCGATGCGCGAGGCTGTCCATCCGCGCGACCTTTCGAAGACAGGTTCCCGCAACGCCTGCGAAGATCGTGTACTTTTTCGTTCGCAGCGTATTCGGGCTGCCGGGGCTACAGTTTATCCAAACGAAAGCGGCGCTGAATATAAACAACGCATCCTCGAGCGCCTCCTAAAGAGCAAACGCAGATCCCGGAATGGGGGTGTTTACCTCCATGCGCCATCGGGAATTCCTGCACCGCAACGCAAGGAAAGACCCTATTGCACGCAACTTACCCCCAGCCTAACGTCTCGCCGTCCAAGCCTCAGGTTCTTGACCGTCAACTGCCCGACCGATTGCCGCTTCGCAGGGCGGCACGCGGGTCGTCCGCTTGGAGCTAAATTGGCGGAGAGGAGAACGTGCAAATGAAGACCAAGAAAAAGTCGACGATGGCGATCTGCCTGACAGCGATTTTAGCTTTCAGCCCTGTCGCCAGCTTTGCGCAGGCTACCATCACATTCAGCGGTGAAGCTGTGGCTTTGCGGGCGAAAGCGCTGGGAATCTCGCTCGACCTCTCAGATACCGGACCGCTGGCGGCTAGCGGCGGGAATCTGAGTACGTCTCTAGCGAGCGTCAATGTCTTGGGCTTGGCCTCGGCTGACGCGCTGAAAAGTACCACGTCTGGCAGTGGCACCAGCAGTCAGTCGCAATCGTCGGTCGCGAGCCTAAGTCTGTTGGGTGGTCTGGTTACTGGCGATGTCGTGAAATCGAACACCAGCGCTACTTGCAGCAATGGACAGGCCGCCGTCACCGGGAATGCTGAGCTCGTCGGCTTGGTCGCCGCGGGCCAATCCATCCTGGTATCCAACCCCAACCTCGCCATCTCGTTGCCAGGCGGCATCAGCCTCATCGTCAACGAGCAGACCAGCTCGCCGAGCGGAACTAGCGGATCGATCACCGTCAATGCGCTGCACGTCAAGGGACCAAGCACTGACATCGTCGTAGCTTCCGCCCAGTCCGGTATCATTTGCTCGCCCTTGATTCAGTGACCATTCTCGTCTTGGGGCACGCGGTCTCCAGACCGTGTGCCCTACACCTGACTGCCCTGTTTTTTCCGCGCTTCTGTCGCAACCTTCTCTTCGGCGCGGCAGCGCTCAGAATTCCTGCTGGGGAAGACCCAGTCTTCAGACTTTCTATTGGCAGAGCGTTCCCGCCACTGCAATAAGGTCTCCGACCGACTGCGCCGCCTCAACCTGCGTGGAGACCCACGGCGATCCTTCTGAGGAAGGAGCGATCACCCCTTACCAGGTAGGAAGCTAAAATGCTGGCTCCCGCGGAATTGCCGGCGATCACCCCACCGCGTTTCAACACATTTCGCAGTTCGCGTTCCACACGGGTGCCTAAGTACGCATCGGCCAATCGCCATTGCCGTCCTCCATCAATGAATACAAACGTAGCCTGCTTTAATGGCGCGACGAACTCGGCAGAGTCCGCTTTCACGCGGTCTTTTTGTGTCAAGTACCGACACGTCTTGAACGCCGAAGACTTGTTTTAGCCCATGGACAACTGCGCGGTTGGAATGAGAACGACGTGAGCGTTCTAGAAGCACTGGGTGCGTAATAGCCGCTTGATGCATTAGGGGCGCGGGGCTGCTGGGGCCTTCGCGGTCCACTCGCGACGTGGCGTGCGTGTCACCGAAATTTCACAACCACCGGGCATATTACGAAAGTGAGACTCACCGCACTTCGCGGCGCGATACGGCTAAAATCGGTCCCCGTATCAATTCGCCAGATGGAGGTCCTTATGTGGTTGTTTTCGCGAACGAGACGACCTCCTCAGGAGTATCTTTTACCCATCGAGTATGCCCGTCAGTCATCTGGAGCTCTGTCGTATTCTGGCCAGCAATGATTGCAACAATTTGGTCAGAATTGACAAAAAGAACGCCCACGTCTTCTCCAGCCTCGTTTGCCTTGCGAAGTTTAATTAGTCCCATGTCAGCTTTTACACTCCCAAGCTGCCATACGAGATACTAAAATTTAAGAAGGAGTGTGAGTGTATCACCGCCAGATCTTGCCTGGGCACCCTTTTGGCGAGGTTGGGGATCACACCCATCCCGAACTTCAGAAGCGCACAGCGACGGCAGGATCCGCAGAGCCCGGTGTAGTCCAAACACACCTTCTCCGCTCTGAACCTGTCCTAGCTTAGTCGCTAGCTGCCCCGTCTTGCACGCCCTGAAAACTACCAATTCCGTACTATGGAAGAGGATTTCACTGCGAACGCCAGCAAGTACTTCATCTCGATGAGCTACTGCTACATGCCGCGATGAAATCATGAAAATAAACATCTCCAATTTGATCTGCAGCAATGAGGCTTGCGCGTGAGTACTGTACAGATGCTCCTCCCCGCTAATCCAAGCATCAACCGTTGGTTGCCTGGACTGGTGAGGGTTGGTGCGCTGACTCTCAAGTCGTTGTCAGTGTGGGTGCGGCTCGTGAGGAGAAGCATGTCATGTCCCTGCGAGCGCAGCGCGACGAAGGCGTGGTGAAGCAGGGTTATGACTTTTCGTGCGGGGCCGCGTCGCTGGCGACGTTGCTGACCTACGGACTCAATGACGCCGTCGATGAAAATGCGTTACTGCGCGCCCTGATCAAGCCGCTTTCGAGTGTGCAGTTAGGCGCCCTCCAGCTAAAGGGTCTGTCGCTGTTCGATCTTCAGCAACTGGCGTAGAAACGCGGCCACAAGGCGCAGGGATTCCGCATTCATGGCCGCCAGCTGGCCAACCTCTCGTACCCCGTCATCGTATTCATCAAGCCCCATGGCTATCAGCATTTCGCCGTGTTTAAGGGACTACGCGGCGATCGCGTATACCTAGCCGACCCTTCGCTCGGAAATGTCCGCATGCCGCTGTACCGCTTCCTGGACATGTGGGCGAATGAGTCGGGCCACGGCGTGATCTTCGCTGTCGAGAGGGCGGACAGCACTTGGCCGGACCGCTTTGCACTGCAGCTCACCGGCGGCGCCGACCCCCCGCTGGAGGTGCTAAGCGCGGCGAGAATGCGCGAGATTGGGAAGCCATTTTCGCTGATGACCGTGACGTGGTGACCCGTTTGAAGCGCTCTACTGGCCCATGGGCCGTGACTGTAGCCGCTGCGATGACGGCCATTGGGCTGTTGCTAGCCGCATCCACGGCCGCGGCTCAATCCGTTTCAGACCGTGAGGTGCTGGATCTTGACGAGGCAGCCACGATTTTGCGCGTTGAGCCCGAAGTCGTTCGGGCGCTGGCCGAGTCGCAACGCATTCCTGCCCGCCGTGTCGGCGACCAGTGGCGCTTCTGGCACGCCGCGCTGTTGGAATGGTTGAAGGGAGAACCGGTAGAGGTAAGCGGACTGCCAGGGCGTATGAGCGGCTTGGACCGATCGGAAATGCTCCCGCGCGAATCGCTGGACTTGACTGCGAGGGGCGTGGGGCCGGAGCGGCCCATATCCCAGGCACAATCGCCGCTGGCCGCGACGCCTCAAGCGAGTTCGACGCCGCCCACCGTGGGCGAGCGCCCGTCGACGCCGACCACCGAGGACATCGCCTTGCGCGACCGCGTTTTGCTCGGTCGGGGAGCCGCGACCATCGATTTCGGTATGTCCTATGGACGGAGCGGGCAGACCCTGTTTCCGGTCGTTCGGGCTGAGGAGAGGGACATCGGCGTGAGCGGAACACTGCGCTATGGTCTGGTGGACGATTTGCAGCTCACCATGCGAGTACCCACCACATGGCGCAGCACCACGACATTCGCCGACGCCACGCTCTCCGGCACGCCTTCGCCGCGCATCACCACGGCGGGTCAAGGTATTGCCGGCGACGCGTCCGTCTCGCTGCTGGGCGTTGGGTGGCGCGAGACGGTGGGGCGGCCCACCATGGTGTGGAGCCTTGACGGCGTGGTGCCCACCGGAGCCGGGGAGTCAGGCGTGGGCGGCGGCTTCGTTCTATCCAAGAGCTACGATCCCGCCGTGCTGTTCGCCGGACTTACTTATTTGTATGGTCTGCATGTTAATCCGTCGGACTCGCGTTGGTCGCTGGCGAAGCAGAATTTTGGCTTTCAAGCGGGTTACACGTATGCCGTCAACGAAACTCTTGCCCTCAGCACTGCGTTTTTGGGCACCTACCGGAACTCGCTCTCGCCGGATGGCGTCGCCATTCCGCCTCCGCGTGAAAATTACGCCCTGCAAATAGGCACAACTTTGTTGCTCGCGCACGGCCTGTTCATAGAACCCGCTTTGGCGATGGGCATCGGTGGCGATAATCCGGGTCTAGCGGTTTCTCTCAACTTTTCGCATTCGTTGCACTGGCGAAGTAGGCGCTGAGGGCATCGGAAAATCTCCGCGGCCTACCTGCCGTAGTCAGGTCGATTCAAAAGTAGCGGCCCCGGGCTACGGTAATAACATGCCCAAACCGTTCATGGGCGATTCACGTCGCCACATTTAGCTCCTACTTCCAGGTGGGCTCCCCCCGCGTTTCAGGCGCTCAACTTTCAGTAGTTAGTTATATAGTTAGCACCTTATTATTCTTCCTTCGCTTGCTGGCCATCAGTCTACCTTCCATACGACCGCCCCCGTGGCCGAATTCGCCCGACCATGGGGCATCCCGTGCGAACCTGACTCTTCGATTTGCACCGGCCCTTGATCCGGCGACACGATGATAATCATGTCGACTGCCTTGAACGGCCTGCGAAACCACTTGCATAATGAAAGCGAGTTTGGCATTAAGTGACTTGTGAAATGCAAGTGAAATCGGATATTATCTAGAGATGCAAAACAAGGAGACCAGTCCGCAGCGGCGGTCGGGGTGTCCCCTAAATGCGTCGGTGGAGATTCTGGGAGATCGCTGGTCGCTGTTGATTATCCGCGACATGATGCTGCGGAACTTTTGCAGCTATAAGGAATTCCTGGAATCTCACGAAAGAATTGCAACGAACATATTGGCTGATCGTTTGCGGAAGTTGGAAGCTCACGGAATCATCACCATCGACCGAGATCCGTCGGATGCGCGAAGAGTGATTTACAGGTTGACAGCAAAAGGCATCGATCTTGCGCCGGTCCTCGCGGAAATGGTTCTGTGGGCAGCCAGGCACGAAGACACCGGCAATCAAGGGCTTGTTCGGCAAATACAAAAGGACAAGAAGCAATTTCTGGCGGGAGTGCGAAAACAGTGGACCGCCAGGACAGTGCGCTCAACGGCTGACCGAGGCGTGTGAAAGCCTTGCATACGTGACATCCATGCTTCAACCCGGCCCGGGCGGTGTTGGTCCTCCTGCGCACGCTCGGGCGCGGTCGAGCAGGAGGTCGCGTTCGCGTGTGTTGCGTGTGAGCGATGCCGCCCGCTCGAACTCGGCCCGTGCTTCGACGAAGCGACCGAGTTTGAAAAGAAAGTCGCCGCGGACGCTGGGCAAGAGGTGGTAAGCCCGCAGAGACGGCTCCGAGGCCAGTGTGTCGATGCGCTCAAGACCCGCCGCTGGACCGAAGGCCATGGCCAGTGCCACCGCACGATTCAACTCCACGATAGGCGAGGGCATAACCTGGGCAAGAGCGTCGTAGAGCGTGACGATGCGTTGCCAGTCCGTTTCTGAGGCCGTGCGCGCACGAGCATGACACGCGGCGATGGCGGCCTGGAGCGCATAAGGCCCGAGGGCGTCTCCGAGTTCTTCGGCGTGGTGCAGGGCGGCGAGACCGCGATGGATAAGGAGTTGATCCCAGCGCGCACGGTTTTGATCCAAGAGCAGGATAGGCTCCCCCGAGGGACCAACTCGCGCGCCTGAGCGCGACGCCTGGATCTCCATGAGCGCGACGAGGCCGTGAACCTCCGGCTCGCTCGGAACGAGCTGGGCCAAGATACGCCCGAGACGCAGGGCATCTTCCGAGAGGGCCGGGCGCAGCCAGTCCTCGCCGGCCGTGGCGGAGTAGCCCTCGTTAAAGATCAGGTAGATGACTTCCAGCACGGAAGACAGACGAATGGCAAGATCGGGACCGCGGGGGACCTCAAAGGGGACGCGCGACTCGCTGAGGGTCCGCTTGGCCCTGACAATGCGCTGGGCCACCGTGGGCTCCGGAACGAGGAAAGCGCGTGCGATTTCCTCCGTTGTCAAACCTCCGAGCAAACGAAGCGTGAGAGCAACGCGCGCTTCCGTAGAGAGAACTGGATGACAGGAGATGAACACGAGACGCAGCAGATCGTCGCCGATGTCATCGTCAATCGCGGCGTCGAAATCCGCCACGGCCATCTCCTGCTTCGCCGCTAGCTCGCGACCTAGTTCCTCGTGCTTGCGCTCGAGACGCTTGTTGCGGCGCCAGAGATCGATGGCCCGATGCTTCGCGGCGGCCATAAGCCAGGCACCCGGGTTGTCCGGGATGCCCGACTCCGGCCACTGCTCGAGCGCGGCGACCAGAGCGTCCTGCGCGAGCTCTTCGGCCAGACCCACATCACGCACGATCCGCGCGAGACCAGCAATGATCCGGGCGGACTCGATCCTCCAGACCGCGTCGATCGCGCGATGCGTATGGGTAGCCGTCACGGCTACCCATCACACCATCTTCAATCCGCCGGTGCAAGCCGGACGGGTCGCCACTGCCTCTTCGCGTCCGTCCGTACGGGCGAGCGCTGCTATGCTTGGGGAGCGAAGTCTTCCGGCCCGAACACCTGGCGAACTTCAGTCTCGCCCTCCCAGCCCGGCCAGTGTTTCTTGTGCAGTTCCATGAAGCGCAACGCACCTTCGATCGCTTCTTTTTTCGACTTCAACTCAAAAACCGCATACCCGCCGACGACTTCCTTGGCCTCGGTGAAAGGCCCGTCGATCGCGGTTACCTGCCCTCTAGAGAGGCGGACGCGCGTGCTCACCGCAGTGGGGGCCAGTCCGCCGCTTTCGACCATGGTCCCGGCTTTGACCGCCTCTTCGCTCAGCTTCCCAATGGCGTCCATAAGTTCCTTGGGCGGATGGCCGAAGTTCTCGGCGTGTTTGACCAGCATCATGAATCGCATCGTCAGATCTCCTTTTACTATCGGTTCCGGAGCCGAGTTTCCGGCGGTATCCGCCGGCTCAACCTGGCTCTAATTATGCGTCGACCAAGAGGTAGCGAAATCGACAGGTGCGGTAATTTCTCTTGAATTCTGTCGATCGCACGATAGGGCGGCAGAAGCGTCAACGAATGCGGATGGGAGCATACGCCCCGGTCCGATGTGCCGCCAAGGCTTCACGACGCCTGGCCTTGCTTCAGCTGCTCGCCGAGCGCGGGCTCCTTGCGCCCGGCTTTCTGGACCTCAGGAGTGAAATCTTCGAACTCCTGCACCTGGCGAACTTCGATCATTTCGTTGTCCGAAGCGGGACAGCGCTTGGCCCATTCCACCGCCTCTTCCTTCGATTTCACCTGAATCATCCAGTAGCCGCCGAGCACCTCCTTCGCTTCGGTGAAGGGTCCGTCGGTCACATCCGGCTTCCCACAGGAGAACGAGACGCGCGCGCCCATGGAGGGCGGGTGGAGGCCATCGAGCGCCAGCAGCACGCCGGCCTTCTGCAGGGATTCGGTGTACTTCATCATCGCCGCTACGGCCTGGGGGTCTGGCATGGCGCCTGGCTTCGCCTTCTCATACCCCTTCGGGATCATCAGCATCATGAATCGCATAGCTATGTCTCCTTCTGGCTTAGGGTTATCGGCCGGGCTTCCTCCCGGTCTCGACCGGCTGAACCAAGCCCCTACCTACACATCGAACGACCGGCAGCAAGATCGACAAGTACGGTATCTTCTTTGGAAGTATTTGTTAAGGGTTGGCCTCCCCTAAGGCCTTATCGCTAAGGCTTGCTGCCCCGCCTAGCCAGCCAGCAGGCAAATCAGCGGCCAGACGGATGCGCCAATCTGTAGTAACTGCTGCAAAAACTTTGAATCCTCAAAAACGTACCACGGTGCAGATGGCCAGCACGCCAGAATAACCGGGCTCAATACCTTAAACGCAGCCCATGCTGTCTCGCCAAGAAGGTTGCACCCGCGTGCCGCCGCCTCATCGAGCTTACAAAACAAAGTGGCAAATGCGAACCCAACGATGGCCACTCCCACGATGAGTTGGCAGTTCCAAGAATAGGTGTACAGTCTTTTCATATTTGGCCTCCGCCTTATCTCGGCTCTACCTAGATGTCGAACGAGTGGCCACGAGATCGACAGATCCAGTGTCTTTTTTTGGAGCTACTGATGGAGCGCTGGGGATGTTTCATTTTGACCGTTTCGGGGATGGGGGACTCTCCAGGGCGTTTGGAGTCGGAACAAGCAATCGGGCCGTGGTGTTGCGGGTTTCCCTGCTGGTGGAAAGATTTCTTGCCTAGTTAGAGGCTCCTCACATGCGCCACCAAGAGTGAGGAGAAAATCTCAATGTTCTGGAATTCTGTGGCACATCAAGTTCCCCGCGCTTGCCACCTACAGTAATCTCGGTCCTGGCGATCCGAGATTGACCGGAGTGGCGAGCGCAGGCTCAGCACTTCAGGGCGGGGTAAGCGAGCCTTAAACAGTTAAAATAGTGCGTGCAATTCGGAACGTAATGCTGTTTGTTATACAGCATGGGGTACGAACAAACAAACATCTACCTCTCGAAACCGCAAAAAGCGGCGTTGGAAAAGATTGCCAAGGAAAAGGGCATTTCTGTTGCTGAACTCGTGCGACGAATCATAGATAAGGAACTCGACCGTGGGAAGAAACAAAAAGGGTGAACCGCTAATCGCAGTCGCCGGTCATCAGGAAGGGTCTGCTGGGTAGCGGGTTTTCCCTTTCCTTGTGTAGGTATACGGCAGCGATCCAGGAAGGCAATTCAAGAATAGGTTGACACCTCTCACCCGCCCTAGCCAATAGTCGCAAGTCGGAGGGTGCTCTATGAATATGACGGAGCGATGTCTTTCTCGGCGAGGTTTGCTGAAGATTGTGGGAGTGACGAGCAGTGGAATGGCCATCGGTCGATGGCTGGGACCGCACGTCACGATGGCCCAAGAGCCCGCTCACGGAAAAGGGATGGAGAGTTTCACCGGGCCGGGGGCCAATTCGCACTGGAATTCCGTCGGTCCCTATGTGACCGAACCTCAAAAAGTTCCTTTGATCCTGCTAACCGACCGGCCTGTTCAGCTCGAAACGCCACGCCATTATTTCCGCACGGCATTCACGCCCAACGAAGCTTTTTATGTGCGCTGGCATCTCGAAGCCATCCCCAATGCCGTTGATCTGAAAACCTGGAAGCTTCAGATCGAGGGGAACGTCAGCAAAGCGCTTGCGCTGAGCCTTCCCGAGCTGATGCAGAAGTTCAAACCGGTTTCACTCGCCGCGGTAAATCAGTGTTCAGGTAACAGTCGCAGTCGGCTGCAACCGCGCGTGCCTGGCGGTCAATGGGGTAATGGCGCGATGGGGAACGCCATGTGGACTGGAGTGCGGTTGCGAGAGCTTCTCGATATGGCCGGCGTAAAGAAGGGTTCGGTGCTGGTGCAGTTTCAGGGCTTGGAAACCGGGCCGGGGCCAGAGGGACTCGGCTCAAACCTTTTTCTCAAATCGCTGGACCTTGGGAATCCTGTCCTGGACGAATGCGTCGTCGCGTATCTGATGAACGGCGAGCCGCTTCCCATGCTCAATGGATTTCCGGTGCGACTGGTCGTTCCCGGATATTTTGCGACCTATTGGACCAAATGTCTGACGTGGATTCGCATTCTCGACGTGACGGACGAAAATTTCTGGATGAAGACGGGATACCGCGTGCCGGATACGCCGAGAGGGAACACCACCCCCGAGGAGGTCAAGGCAGGCAAGGTAAAAACCGTACCCATCGAGCGGCTCCCGGTGCGATCTTTCCTCATCTCGCCCGATGGATCTTCGAAGATTCCTGCGGGAATGAACGTCACCCTGCGGGGTATCGCTTTTAGTGGGTTCGGCCGGGTGAACCGCGTGGAGGTTTCCGATGACGGGGGAATAAATTGGATGACCGCAAAACTCGGAGAGGACCATGGCGCGTACTCCTTTCGCACTTGGGAGGCGTCGTGGACCGCAAAATCGCCAGGACGCTACTCGCTGGCGGTGCGCGCGACCGATGAAAAAAACAACACGCAGCCCGACGAGCCGGTCTGGAATCCAGGAGGGTACCTCTGGAATCGGATCGCGCGGCAGGAAATCGTCGTGGGAGATGCCAGCTAAGGAGAGAACCACGATGAAAAACAAAGTCCAAGCGTTTTTTCTTGTGATGGGCGGCTTGGTGATAGCAGCGGGCGTCGTTTACGGCCAGTTGAAAAAAGGCTATTACTCGCCAGCGGAACTCGGAAGCCTGCGGCAGCCGGCGCCTGTCGAGCTTTTGTCGGATTCGAGCTACCAGGCTGCGGCGTACCCGGTGCCTGTCGTGGATCTCACCCCCGGAGATGGCCGCCAGGAAGTTCAGATTTACTGCAACACCTGTCACAGCCCACGTTACATCACCATGCAGCCGCCACTCCCGGCGGCGACCTGGGAAGCCGAGGTGAACAAGATGAACAAGACCTTCGGCGCAGGCATTCCTGAGGACAGCACGCGGAAAATCATTCTGTACCTCGAAGCCCACTATACTGTCGAGAACCGCAAACAGTAGAGTTGAAATGTTGCTGTCCGGCTACGGAGAGAAAACACAAGTTAGGATTTGGGCGACCGGCGTTTCTTGCTTTCGATCTGCGACACCCGCGCCTTCACCAGTTTCTTAACAAGCGCAGTCGGCAGCGGCTTGTCCGTGGGGAAGTGGATGGTCCCTTTGGATGTGGAGAAGCCCTTAAGTTCGTTCTTAAACGCTTCGACAACCGAGGCAGTGGGGAACAAACTGCAGTGCTTCGAAAAAGCGGCGAACCACACCAGCACTCCTTTGTACTTGAACGCAGGCATCCCATAGCTGATGGTTTCGGTAGCCTCCGGTGGCGCAGCGGACCGAATCGCCATGCGCATCTTGCTCAAGGTGCTGCGGGCGGGTTCCGGGATACCAGCAAGGTATTCATCAACGTTTTTCGGAGCCCCGTTGGCTTTCGCCGCAGAACTGGGCCCGCCAGATTTCACTTTTTTCATGCCCGAGATGCTACAAAAGCTTCCACTTCAAGTCCATCCTCAGCCACCGTATGTGCCAAAGAGTTCTCACCGGGGATCTCCCGATTATGCGTTATATCGACAAACGGCTACTGAGTCAGTCGAACCTCAGTGCCACCATGGGGTCCACGCGCGCCGCACGTCGTGCCGGCACGTAGCAAGCGAGCGCCGCCACGATCAGCAACACCGCCGCCGTGACTGCCAAGGTCGGCGGGTCCGTCGTGCTCCAATGCCCAGCGCCAGCGCCAGCACGGCTATGCCAGTGAACGCCGGATTCTTTCTGAGCATCCGCATTCCATAGCGGACATCCTGGACGAAGCTTTCGAGCGCCGCCTCCCACCCAACGTCGCGGACATCCTGTTTCAGCGCTTCCATGCTGCCCATCTCCAGTCGCGCTTTGCGGAGCGCCTCTTCACGGCTCATGCCCGCTTGCATCTTCTGTGCCACCGCGCTCTCGGCGTAAGCCCGCAATTCTTCGTCAAGATCGCGCTCCGCCTGCTGCTTTCGGAAAAGCGCTCGCAGCCCGCCGCTGATGATTCTGATCAGGCTCATCACGGTTCTCCTGAAGTCGCTTGCAGTATCCGGGCAATCGCCGCACTCTCGGTTTGCCATTCCCGCGCTTCGGACTTGAGTTTCTTGCGCCCCCGCTGGGTGGGCAGGTCATCCTTGGCCCGCCATGCACCTCGAGCAACCCTTGCCGCTCTAATCGCCGCAAGACGGGGAAGAGCGAGCCGGCGTGCACCGGGAATACGCCCTTGCCTATCTGTTCTATACGCAGCCCCACTCCGTATCCATGCAGCGGTTCGGAGGGCCAGCGTTCGACCGATAAGCATGTCCAGCTTGCCGTGCACCGCTCCACTCCGCTCTTAGGACACGGCCTTCTCCTCTAGATTGGCAAGAGGAGAATATTCCCGTTCTCTAGATTGTCAAGAGGAAATTGGCAAACGCGGCTCCCCTGGCTGGTCTCCTATCCACGGATAACAGCAGGCGCCAGAATTTCTCGACCGATGCGCGGTGGCACGAAGCGGGGCCACTCTTTCCAGCGCTTGCCGAGCTCTTCAGAGGGTCTGAAATCTTTCTTTCACTTCTCTCACGAACTCCAGGAACTTCGGTGAGTTCGTGAGTTCCGGATGCCAGCACATGTCGCGCTCAATGAGGTCATAGGTTTCCTGAATCCGCGCACCGGGGAGGGCCATTCCGTTGGCCTGGCGATCCCGTCCCATGAGCCACAAGTGATCCGCTACCGTGGCAGCCGCGGTCACGTCGTGGGTGACAACAATGATGGTGTTCAGTTCGTCCAAGCAGGCAATCTCATTGATCAATTCGCAGACCTTCGCTTCCATCACCACATCGAGGCCGGAGAACGGCTCATCCATCAGCAAGAAATGTTCGCTGCACAGAAGCTGCTGCGCGATGGCCACGCGCTGCCGCTGGCCACCGGAAATCTGCGCCGGATAAAGTTGCGACTGGTCCACCATATCCAGCCGCCGGAGGTACTTCAGCACCCGTTCATGCGCGGCTTCGTGACCCTTTTCCATTTGCTTGGCGGCCAGCATCAGGTTGCTGAAAATCGTGCGGTTTTCGAACAATGGATAATTCTGCGCGACGACACCTACCATCCCGGCTTTGACCGGGGTCAGCCCGGAATTGACCAGCACCTGGCCCGAAGTGGGGTGATTCAGACCGGCGATGATTCGAAAGAGCTGTGTCTTGCCGATCCCCGAAGGTCCGAGGAAGCCCACTACCTGGCCTTGCGTGCGGCCCTCGCGCACGATGTCGCGAATTTCCGCGTTCACATCCCGAAGGATAACCTTGTCTTCGTAAGAAAGACTGACGTGATCAATCTTAAGAAGCGTTTCGCCGTAGGTGCAGCGCTCGGGCACGGGTGGTCCTCCGCAGATCCATGAGTTACTATCTTTTTTCAAGCTGCAAATCGGCGTAGGGGAACAAAAATTTCTTGGCCAACCCCAGCGCGTAATCCTGGAACAATCCAATCAACAGAATTGCGATTTGAATCGCAAACACGGCCTCCAGACGGAAGTGCTTGTTCTGATTCAGCAACAACGCCCCGATCCCACCCTCGGACCGCGAGATACCCTCGACCATGGTGAGCATCATCCAACCCATGGCCGCGTTCTGACGCATGGCATCGAAAGCCGCGTCGGCTTTACCGAGCACAATCACTTCCCAGACGACGCGCCACTCGCCCATGCGCAGCGTGCGTGCCAGGTCAAACTTTTCTTTGGCGATTTGCGCGACCACGTCGATCATGCTGGTCACAAAAAAAACCGCCACACCAAAAACTAACAAGCTTACTTTCAGCCGGTGTCCGCTGGAAAAAATGATAGTGAAAAAGAACGTGAGTCCCACCATTCCGAGGAAACGACCCTTGGAAATGGCCAGCACGATCGGCTGGAACACGGGAACCACGGTGAGGTAAGCAAGCCCCAGCGAAATGACCGTCGCCCAGGCCATGGCCTGCACATTCAACAGGAAACTGACGATCAGTTCTTGGCCCAGTCCCTGGTGAGTCCAGAGGTCCACGAAGGCCCGCCACACATCCATTGGTTTCGGCAGGAAAACATAGGTCGAAGTCGCCCAGACCACCAGCAGCACGGCAATCTGGAACGCTATGATGAAACGCAGTGCCGCCTTGGAAATCACCCGGTTGGGGGAAAACGCGCCGAGAATCTCGTGCCAAAAGCTGCCACCGCCGGCTGTGGCCATGTGATTTGCGGCCGCCGTTGTGCTCGTTCCCATCGCTCCGGCCGCCGGTTTCATGGGACTCACGTGGGTTTCCTATTCCTTGCCCGACAGAATGATTTCCACGCGGCGGTTTCTGGCGCGGCCATCCGCGGTGGCATTGGAGGCCAGCGGCTTGGAATCGCCATAGGCGTGAATTCGAAAACGGTTGTCGGGAAAGTTCGCGGGAGCTTTTCTCTGCAGCCAATCTCTCACTGCCTGGGCACGCCGCTCCGCCAAATCCATGTTTGCTTCGCGGGTCCCGGTATTGTCGGTGTGTCCATTCAAAGTGACGAACAATGCGCCGGCAATCGCCAGGTCGTCCTTGATCTCGTACATCTTGCGTTCGCCGTCCGCGGTGAACGAGGCCTTCCCCGTGTCGAACTCGATGCTCCAGTCGCGTTTCGAAACGACCGTGCCGGTGTCACCGCTCGAAGTGAAGCTGGCGACATCGGCTTCCGCACCGCTCTGCGAGAGCATGGAAGACGCTCCGAGAACATAAGAAGTATCGAGAATTTCCTTCACGTCGGGAATCTTGTTGGCGTCCTTGAACAATTCCGGGTATTGCTGTGTCGCAATATTTCCGAACACCGTGTAGGTGGAGCGGAAATTGTTATTGGCCCCGGGCTGCAATCCGAACAGCAGCAGATTGTCGTTCAGATTGTTGACGGCAGAACCACCGAGCTCCACCATGTTGCCGGTTTTATCCTGTTCGCGCGTTCCCAGATAATACTTCAGCCAGTAGTCGCCGTTCTGCTCGTTGTACACTTTGGCGCTGATCGCCGCCGCACGCTTGAGCGCCTCTGGGTAGGCTTTGAGTTGATCTGCTGCTTCAAAGCTGGCTGCCAGCATTCCCTGAACTTCGTTGCGATGGTCCTGGTTGAACTTCTTGATGCCAATAATGACGTCCGGCATCTGCGAGCGGTACTGCTTCGAAGAGACGATGGACACCAGTCCCCCGCGGCCATGAGCCACGTTGACGTCGCCCGGCGTCCAGGTGACCACGCCGTTCACGCAGACGTTCTTGGATTCCCCGGTCAGCCGGCCGTCGTGAACCACTTTGCGGTCTTCGCAGGTATTGGCGTTATAGATTTCCGCGGCCTTGATGTAGTCCGGGGCATTGACCCAATTGAGAGCTTCGGAGTCCCACGTCTTTTCGTCCGGATTGTTCTTGATTTGGTTGTCTGCGGCCCACTTCATGGCGATATTCCAATCGCCGTCGCGAAGGACTCCAGCGACCAGCCCGCCCTTGGCCGCCTGGGGGTCAGACTTCCATTCGGGCGGACCCATCAGCTTGTCTTCCCCGCGCGAGTACCCCGTCGAGCCGATGACCTGGGCGATGTATTCACTGGCGCCGTTGTCCAGTTTCTTAAGCTGCGGATTGACCGCGGCAAAAAATTGGCCAGAGCCATCGCCCATGATCATTACGTAGTTCGCACCGGAGGAACATTGACTTGCGCCATCGTGAAGCTCTTTCGCACAGGCAATCAAGTCGTTCTGCATCTGGCTGGTGTCATCCTGGCGGATCAGTTTCACGTTGGCATTGTGTTTTTCCATCAGGCTGTTGCGCGTCGTCTCCGGGCCGCCATTGGCGTAGATATAGTTCATTTGTGCGTTCCAGGCCCATAATTCGGTGCGTATCAACGGCGCTTTGACGGAGGCCGAAGCCGCTTCCGGGAAAGGCGCTGGTTCGACGTTGGCCACCACTGCTTCTTTCAAGTCCGGCAAAGCGGCTTTCGTCGGAATGAGCGCTTTGGCAATGCCCGGCGCAGGAATCCAGCCGCGGCTCACCGCCGTGCGGAAACCGAAGAAAAGGACTGCCCCGACAACCAGCAGCAGAATAATCTTCGCTCCCGGCTTCAACCTGTGCCCTGTCGGTGGTGTGGAGATTTTGTTGTCAAACATGGTGATCCTTCCTCCGCCTGCTCGTCACTTGATCAAATCGCTGTAGTCGTCTTTCTTGTTCGCGGGCGTAGCCGAAGACTGGTCCAGTACGCCACCCGGCACCGCGGTTACCGATGCGGGCAATAGCTTTTGCTGAAACTCTGACAATTGTTTGACGGCCTCATCGTTGATGGCCCCGGTTTCCAGGTCCATGTTGGTCATCAGCTTGTTGGCAAGACGATTGAAGTCTTCCATCTCCCCGAGCATCTGCCCGGCGTCATCTGCCAGGTATTCCAGGGTCTGGTCGTAAATCTGGTTGGCCACCGGATCGCCGCGGAAAATCTTCTTGGCCGCCTGGAACACGGAGTAGGCCTTTTTCAGCGCCTTCCTCCGCATCTCTTCCTCACTGACGCGGTTCTCCTTGTCGGTGACCTGGAACTCTGCCGTGGCTCGCCAGCGTATGAGTTGGTCGTAGAGTATCTTCAGCTTGTCGCGCAAGTCGGTGAGCGACTTGTTGATGTTGATCAGGCTCGCGGCGTGGCGCTGGTTGGTGACTTTGGCGGACATGTACTGCTGCTGATCGAGCGAGGTGAGGCCGCCCGCGGCCATCTTCTTGTCGGCTTGGTTAGCCAGCGCCATGCTGTGCTCGGCATCTTTTTGATTCGCATCGATCTGGTTTTGAAGCGTGCGGATCGAGCCATTCAAGTTGCCGAGTTGCTCGTCCATAATCCCGAGATTCTTTTTCATCTCCCCAATGTAGTTCTTCAGGATGCCAATGGGGTCAAGCTCGATGAACAGGCCGGTCAGAAAGCGCATGACGCTCTGGAAAATGAGCTTCCCCAGAGTCAAAACGCGCTTGTCCGTGACGATGAAGATCAGCAGCAGAATGGCCCCGATCAGAATCGCGAGGTGCAACGTATCGGTCGCCGCGGCGATCAAGAACGGGAGAATCTGCACGAATCCATACGCTGCCGCGATGCCGCCGAGGACCAGCACGACTTTCCCGACGGTTCCTTCCGGCCGCTGCCAGAAATTCTTCAAGCCCTGCATTACCGGGGAACCCGAATTGGTTGCCATGGCGTCTCCCTATCCCAAAATCGTTTCAAATTCCTTGCGTTGCTGGTGAATCTCGGCGCGCCGCCGTTCCAGCGCCGCCGCAAAACTGCTCTTGGCCTCCTGCAGTTTCGCGCGCGATGCCTCGGTCTGCGATTGCATGGATTTCACCTGCTGCTCGAAGTCGGTGATCTCTTTCTGTTTTTGCTGAATGGCTTCATTGAGGTCGCTGATTTTGGCAATCTTGGCATCGACTTCGGTTCGCGACACGTCGTCGGTTTGTTTGTTAAACGTGCTCGCCGAGGAATTCAGAACACCCAGCAAAGCGTCAAAACCTTTCAAAATCGCCTCTTTGGTCAAGCCACCCTGCGACTGCGCGGTGGCCAGGGCCGCCTTGTACCTCAAGGCCTTGTCCGTGATGACCGCCGCGAGTGGTGCCGCAAAGGCCTCGATCTTGGCCAGCTCCGGAACGGCGGAGAGTTCCGTCTGCTTGGCCAGCCGCGTGTAGAACTGGTTGTCGCGCGTGCCCGCGGGGACATAGGCAGGAGCCGGGTCGAGAGGCCGCGGCGCCGCTGGGCTGGGCGCGGGCTTGGCGGGCGGCTGCCCCGCCTGCGGCTCCTCTTCAAAAATCGCTTTCTTGATCAGGTCCATGAACGGCATGTGTCACGTCCTTCAGGCTTCCGTCCCAGGGTGCCACTGGCTTCGAGAACGCGGCCGGAAAGCACGCCAGTCCTCACCCTTTTCGAGGCCCAGCACGACCGGACCTGCAGTACCAAATCGGTCCACCATCCGCGCGCATTGTATCCTATAGATAAGCGAACTCTGCTGTTGTACTTGGGATATGCGGCCATCGTAGACCGTGCCTGCTTGCTTTTTCAATAAGGAAATTGCCGCCGTATCACATTCCATAAACCGGCAATCTCCCGGGCCTCCAATGCCCTCATTAAACCGCCTATAGGGAAAGCATGCAATTCAGCTACAATCGACACTTTCCCGGTTCAAAATGATGCCGTTTTTGAACTGACAAACTTTCGACGAGGGACTAGCCTGTGGCTGCCAGGACGCTAGCCGCGGTATTGAGCCAGGTTGTCGAGGCCAGAGCCGAATACGACACCCGGCTCCTGGCCCAGCAGCTGGGAACGAACTACCGCTCGCTGATGTATTGGCTGAGAGGCGACCGCCCCATCCCTGCGGACCTGCTGCCGCGAATTTGCGTGCTCTTGAAGAACTTCGAACCTCTGGATGTTCTCGAATCACAGGCAGGAAGAGTGGCGTTCAAGATTCCAGATCCGCGGCAGACCAGTGAAAAAGAGTTTTTGGTTATTTCCAACCTTATGAAAGATGTGGGCGCGGCGCTGGAGAGCATCGCCAATACGCTAGCCGATGGGGTGGTGGACGAACACGAATTGAATAATACCATCCCCAAACTGGAGGCCGTCATTCGGGAATGCGCCTCTGTGAAATACCTGTTGGAAACTCTGTACAAGAATAGAAAGAGAAAGACCACCAGGTAGGCCCGTGGGTTTGGCCCTTAGTTTGGCGAGGCCTCCAGGCCAAACTCGCGGTGCGCCGTATTCAGAGCCGTTTTCACCGCCTTTTCGTCGATCACGAAGGAAATGTTGCATTCCGACGAACCCTGGGCAATGGCGATCAGGTTCACCTTTTCACGCCCCAGGGCATTGAAGGTTCTGCCGGCGATCCCCGGGGTTCCGCGCATGTTCTCGCCCACCACGGCCACGATCGCGACACTCGAATCCACGGTGATGTGTTCCACTTTGTGGTGCGCCAGATCTTGCGCAAATTCTTTGCGCAGTGCTTCCACCGTGCGCTGAGCATCCACGGTGGAAACGATGAAGCAGATATCGTTCTGCGAGGAAGACTGCGAAATCAGAAGGACGTTGGCGCGGACTTCGGCGGTGGTCGAAAACGTGCGCCCGAGCACGTCCGGCAATCCCACGATCCCCGGCCCGCCCACACTGATTAATGTTACGTCGCGGATGGCCGTCAGCGCTTTTACCCCGCCGCCGATGCTGCGCCCTTCCGGCGTAATCTTCGTGCCCGGCCGCTCGCACGCAAAGCTGTTTCGAATCCACACGGGAATGGCTGCCTGCACCACGGGGTTCAGCGTTTTCGGATGCAGCACTCTGGCGCCAAAGTAAGCCAGCTCGGCGGCTTCACGGTAGGAGATCACCGGAATCGTGCGCGCTTCCTCGACCAGCCGCGGGTCCGCCGTCAGCACGCCGTCGACGTCGGTCCAGATGATGACTTCGTCCGCATCCATGGCGGCGCCCAGAATGGTCGCCGAATAGTCGGAGCCTCCCCGGCCGAGAGTGGTCAGTTGGCCTTCCAGGGTTGCGCCGATGAAGCCCGTCACCACCGGCGCGATGCCTTTCTCCAACAGCGGCCGCAACCGCGCCTGGGATTTCTTGCGCGTCAATTCCATGTGCGGTTCCGCCCCGCCGTGAAATGCGTCCGTTACAATCAGTTCTGTCGCTTCGATTGCTTCGCTTGGTAGCCCACGTTCTCTCACGGCGGCCGCCACCAGCGGCGCGGAAAGCCTTTCCCCTAGGCTCGAAATCGCGTCGAGGGTACGCGGCGTAAGTTCCCGCAACAACGCCGTACCTTCGCAGAGCCGGCGCCCTTCGCCGAGCACCTCGTCCATCCGCTGCCGGATCCGCACGCGTTCCTCCTGGTGCTGGATCAGGCTTGTTAGCGCAGCTTCATGTTGCTGCCGCAGCGCATCGACGACCGCGGCAGCCTCACCGGAATTTCCTGTCTGCGCTTTTTTGGCCGCCTCGATCAATCGGTTGGTCACCCCGCTCATCGCCGAAACCACCGCGATGCAGCCGTTCTGTTTCGCCGCCTGCGCAATGATTTCGACCGCGCGCGCGATACAGGAGGCATCGCCCACCGACGTACCGCCGAATTTCATCACCTGGAGCCGCGCTTTCATCTCTTCCTGACGGCCTCCCTCTATGGACCGGCAAATTGCTTTTTTTGGGCCAAACTTTTTCGCTTCCCCGCGTCTTGCTGCTCTGAGTTTACCTTCGGAACCGCCCAGCCGCACACCACTCCCTCCTGCGGGTGTTCTTCCCTCCAACCTGCCATCCTTTATTGTTCTTCGCGTTGACTTGCTTGGCCGCGCCGCCTAGCATTTCGCCAGCAGGATCACCACTGGCGCAGACCGGGCCATGTGCTCGGGCGCCATCGCGGGGCGAGGCACGCATTGACTTTGTTTCTGCCGCACACCTAACATGGCACGCGGAAATTCCCTGCCCATCAGGCTCGGCCAAGCGATCTCCGATCGGAGCGGCGGACGTAGGAAAGGCGGTTGGGCATGAACACACGGCGCATTCTCGGTCTGGCTCTCGTCGTGGTCGCCATGGGGGTTGCCATTGTGCTGCGCTCTGCGGCAGACAGTGCCGCGAAGCCCGGTGACGTGAACGAGGCTCGCGTGCTGTCCGATGCCGCCACCGGGAACAACTGGTTGCTCAACGGCCGCACGTTTGACGCCGGTCATTTCAGCCCGTTGCAGCAAATCACCGACAAGAATATCGGTGGGCTGGGTCTGGCCTGGTTCTTGGATATCGATGGCGCGATGGGCGTGGTATCGGAGCCCATCGTTGTCGATGGGGTGATCTACCTTAGTGCGCCGCTTTCGAAGGTTTATGCCGTGGACGCAGCCACCGGGAAACTGCTGTGGAAATTCGATCCCCAGGTTCGTTTGGATCAGGCCATCAACGGTTCCTATTCCGCGCGCGTCAACGGCGGCGTCGCGGTCTGGAATGGCAAGGTGTACGTGGGCACGGGCGACTGCCGCTTGGTGGCCATCGATGCCGCAACGGCACAAAAAGTGTGGGAAGCAATGGTCTGTGAACCAACGCAAACCGGCATCACCGGCGCACCGCATGTCGCGAAAGGAAAGATCTTGATGGGCTTCAACGGATCGGACGACGGCGTGCGCGGGGCGTTGGTCGCCTATGATGCAGAAACCGGGAGGGAAGCGTGGCGCTTCTGGACTGTTCCGGGTGATCCGGCCAAGCCATTCGAAACGAAAGCGCTGGAAATGGCGGCAAAAACCTGGGCCGGCGACGGATGGTGGCGGGTCGGCGGTGGCGACGTTTGGAACGCCATCACTTATGACCAGGCCACCGGCCTGGTCATCTTCGGCACGGCGGGTGTCGGCGTGGACTACGGAGAGTTCCGACTCATCAAGGCCACCGGTGACCGGCTTTTCGGCGAATGCATCATCGCCGTGAACGCCGACACCGGTGAGTACGTGTGGCACTACCAGACCGGCACCGAGGGTGTGCACTCCGAGAACAATCACATTTTGATGGCCGACCTGGTCATCGATGGCGAAAAACGGCACGTGGCCATGACCGCGCCGAAAAACGGATTCTTCTTCGTGCTGGATGCCAAGACCGGCAAACTTCTTTCCGCGAAACCGCTCGTCAACGTCATTTGGGCCTCTTCCATCGATCTTCAGACCGGACGCGCCGTGCTCCTTCCGCGATCGCCGGGTGGCGGAAGGCAGTGGACCGTTCACAACTGGTGGCCCATGAGCTACAACGCGCGGACCGGATTGGTTTACGTACCAACAACCGATCGCCGTCCGGACGCCAGTGCCGCGGCCGATTCTGGAGAAGGCGGCCAAGGTCTGTTCGGCCGCCTCATCGCCTGGGATCCCGTGGCTCAGTCTCGACGCTGGTCCGTCGAGGAAGAAATCGCCACCAATGGCGGCGTTCTCTCCACCGCCGGCAACTTGGTTTTTCAGGGACAAGGCACGGGTGAATTCGCGGCTTACGCCGCTGACACCGGGAAGAAACTTTGGTCGGTCAAGACCGGTTCGGCCATCGAGTCGATTCCCGTCACATTTTCTGTGAAAGGCGAGCAGTATGTCGTCACCCCTGTCGGATGGGGCTCGGGCTCGCGCTTGTTCGCTCCCGCCCGTACCATGGCCACCCCCGAATCGAAACGTGGGCCAGCGCGACTCTATGCATTCAAGCTGGGTGCCACCAGGCCTTTTCCTTATCCGAAGATTGTGATTCCGCCGGTGCCGAAGCCTCCGGAACAAAAAGCGAGCGCGGAAATCATTCACCAAGGCGAAACGCTCTATGGAACATTTGTGTGCGACGGCTGCCATTCACCCGGCCTCGACGGCAGCGGCGCCTGGGTTCTCGACGGCGCGGTTCCCGATCTCCGTTATATGCCCCCCGATGTTCACAAGGATTGGTATCAAATAGTCCTGGGCGGCAGCCATTGGAACAAAGGCATGCCCGGTTTCGCCGATCCTCCGAAGTTCGCATTCCCGCATGACAAGATGACCGTCAAGGATGCGGACGCGATTCACGCTTACGTCATCGATGGGGCCTGGAAAGCGTACAACAGCCCCCAAGAAGCGGCGCACTCCCGGCACGAGAAACCATAGACGAGCAGTTCGTGGTGCGCCGGGCCTAAACAAACTAGGTAAGGATAACTGCCATGCGCATTGTGCGACGCGATTTCGTGCGGGCTTTGGGCGCCTCTGGTGCCTGCGCATCTCTGCCGCCGCCACTTTGGAAGGGTGCGGCCCAGGATTGGCGTGAGCGTCTGGCCGCCGATCCGCTTCGCCCGCAATATCATCTGCTCCCGGCGAAAAATTGGATGAATGATCCCAACGGGCCCATGCACTGGAATGGCCGGTACCACATGTTTTTCCAATACAACCCCAACGCCGCCGTCTGGGGTGATATGCACTGGGCTCACGCGGTGAGCGAGGACATGATTCACTGGCGTCATTTGCCGATTGCCCTTGCTCCGTCCCCCGGACAGAGTGACGCGGATGGATGTTTCACCGGAAGCGCCGTGGACGATCACGGCACCGCGACGATTCTCTACACGGGTGTAAAGACCGTCGCTCCCGAACAAGCCACTCTCCGCGACGGCGTGCACTATTTTCGCGAGGTCCAATGCCTCGCTACCTCCTCCGATCCGCAGCTTCTCACCTGGACGAAATGGAATCAGCCCGTGCTCCAGCCGCCAAGGGACCCTCGTCTGGCGGGATTCCGCGATCCCTTTCTCTGGCGCGAGGGTCGAAACTGGTATCTCGGCGTCGGCTCGGGTCTCTTCAAGCAAGGCGGCCGAGTGCTTCTCTATGGGTCGAGGGATTTGCGCCAGTGGGGATTCCTGCACCCGCTGGCCTCCGGAGAGTGGACAGGAAAGGAATCCCTCAATCCCGTGAACTCCGGCGAGATGTGGGAGTGCCCGGATTTTTTCCCGCTGGGAAAGAAGCACGTTCTTCTCTATTCGACCGCGGGCCGGGTGATTTGGGAATCCGGCGTGCTCGATCCCAAGGAATTGGTCTTCCATTCCGAGAGGCGCGGAATCCTTGATTACGGCGCCTACTACGCGCCAAAGACGCAGCTGGACGCCCAGGGCAATCGCATCCTCTGGGGATGGATACCGGAAACACGCCCGGAAGCTGAATTTAGCGCCGCCGGTTGGGCCGGCTGCATGGCCCTGCCCAGAGTTCTGTCGCTCGGTTCCCGTGGTGATGTGCTCATGCACACGGTGCCGGAAGTGCATGCGCTGCGCGCAAAATCCTTTATCCGCCAAGGACCTCGCGCCGCCGTTTCGCAGATTGCGGATGTCAAAATCGAAGATCTGTGCGGTGAAATTCTGTGGAGCACGGCGTCCTCTCGATGCAACTTTATTCTGGAAGATCGGAGTGGACCTTGGTGGTCCGTTGAGTCTCTACCCCAGGGATCTTCTGCGGCCAGAGTCACCGTCAATGGAATCTCCGCCGAGGTGCCTTGGGCATCCCATCACCATTTGGAATTCCACCTGTTCCTCGACGGTTCAGTGGCCGAATTGATTTGCAACCACATGCATGCATTCACCGTGCGCATCTATCGCCCACCAAACGGACCTCTTCGCTTTCGCCCGAACGATGGCCCTCTGACCGCCTTCCGTTCGCTACAGGCTTGGCAGTTGCTCCCCATCTCTCCCGATCGCCTGACCACGTGATTTTCCGCGAGTCCCTGGCGGTTGGCCGGGAGAAGAGGCTTCTGTCTATCGGGCCGCGCCGGCAAAACCGGCGGCCAGACTGAGGAGTCCAACTCCGAGGTGGATGAAATTGAAATGCGTGTTCAAATCCAGTTGGATGGGACCGAAATCGCGCAGACCAGCGAACCCGGCGATGGCCACCAGCGTATAGATGGCTCCCAATATCTGGCCAAACCGCCGCACCGCATTGGCGTTATTCCTGAGCCCGGCCCACAGACCGATGGCGCCGCTAACGAGGTGAAATACGTTATGGGCGGGAGGAAACCTAAGGTTGAACATTTCGTGACGAAAGAATCCCACCACACCAACCACCAGCAAAATTGCCGCGCTCAACACCACATAGATCCTTGCCAATGTGCTTCCCATTTCGCCCTGGCCACCCTTCCATTCGCAACGAGATAAAGATGGAATCGCAGAATTTCATGGAGCTTATGGCTCGTCGGGACATGCCGTCAAGTCCATCGCCAGCGGCAGGAATCTTGACGGCTCGGAAATGGATGGGTTTTAAGGCTATAATTTCCGCCCATCGTGAATCTACCTGCTGGGAACAGGCTTGGTCCTTATGAGATTGTCGGGCCGCTGGGCGCGGGCGGCATGGGCGAAGTTTATCGCGCGCGGGATACTCGGCTGGAACGCATGGTGGCGATCAAGATTCTTCCTGCGCGTCTTTCTTCCGATGCCGCCCACAAGCAGCGCTTCGAGCGTGAAGCCAAAGCCATCTCCAGTCTGAATCATCCGCACATCTGTGTACTGCACGACGTCGGCCATCAGGACGGCATCGACTATCTGGTCATGGAATGCGTGGAAGGCGAGACGCTGGCGAAGCGCCTGGAGAAAGGTCCGCTCTCGCTCGAGCAAGTCCTAAGATTCGGCGGCCAGATCGCCGGCGCACTCGACAAAGCGCATCGCAGTGGCGTCGTGCATCGCGACCTGAAACCCGGCAACATCATGCTGCCTCCGACCGGAGCGAAACTCCTCGACTTCGGCTTGGCGAAGCCTGCAGTAGCGCTCACGACCGGCGCCACCCTCACAGCAGCGGCCAAGCAGACGACGCCGGTGACGCAGCAAGGCACCATTCTCGGCACCTTTCAATACATGTCGCCGGAGCAGATCAAAGGCCATGAGCTGGACGGCCGCAGCGACATTTTTTCGCTGGGGACAGTGCTTTACGAAATGCTGACGGGGCAGCGCGCATTTCAAGGCCAGAGCCAGCTGAGCGTGGCCTCGGCAATCCTGGAGAAAGAACCCGCGCCGATCAGCACCGCAAAACCCCTCACTCCGCCCGCACTCGATCATGCCATCCGCCGCTGCCTGGCGAAGGACCCCGAAGAGCGCTGGCAAAGCGCCCGCGACCTTGGACTCGAACTGAAGTGGATCGCGGAAGCAGGATGGCCATCGGGCACGGCGGCTCCCGCGAGGGAGCGTAGCAGAAAATTCGAGCGCATGATGATGGCCGCATTGGCCGTTACCACCGCCGCCGCCGTGACTCTGGGAGTTCTGTACGCGAGACGGCCTCGGACCGATACCGGCGTCGCGCGCACTTACATCAAGCCGATGGCGAATTCGAGCTTTATTTTCAGCGGTACAGCGGCGGGATTTGCGCTCGCACCGGATGGTCGACTGCTGGCCTATGTGGGCTCAACGCCGGATGGGAAATCCGTTTTGTGGGTTCGTCCCATGGATTCCTTGCAGGCCCAGCCCCTCGCCGGCACAGAGGGCGCCACGTACCCCTTTTGGTCGCCGGACAGCCGGTTCATCGGATTTTTTGCCGGAGGCAAGCTCAAGAAAATTGAATCTTCCGGTGGCCCGCCGTTTACCATCTGCGATGCTTCCGACGGGCGAGGCGGAACCTGGAATCGGGAAGGGGACATTCTTCTTACCCCGTCGGTCAACACCACCATTTTCCGCGTTTCTGCCTCGGGCGGCCCGCTCGTTCCCGTGACCACCCTGGACCCTTCGAAAAATGAAACCACCCACCGGTGGCCCTATTTCCTGCCGGACGGCCGTCACTTTCTCTATTTCACGGGGAGCGTTTTTTCTCCCCGAGAAACGCTTACAAACTCCGTGTTGTTGGGTTCGCTCGATTCGAAGGAAAACAGGCTTCTGCTTCATTCCCACGCCAACGCCATCTACGCTTCCGGTCATATCCTATTCATGCGGCAATATACACTCATGGCCCAGCCGTTCGACACCCGGAGCCTGCAATTAACGGGCGATGCCCTTCCGATTGCCGATCCCGTTCAGGAGGGCCGGAGCGTTGCCAAAGGCGTGTTCTCTGCCTCTGAGAATGGGCTGCTCACCTATGTGGAAGGTGCGGGAGGTGCGGACCGGCAGCTGGTGTGGTTTGACCGCGGCGGAAAAGAGCTAGGGGCGATTCCAGGAGCGGATGCGTTTGCCGGCGTGCGCGTGTCGCGGGACGGAAAGAGAATCGCATACTATCTGGATTCTTCCGGCTACGACATCTGGAGTTACGACCTCTTGCGCGGCGTGAAAACGGCGCTGACGTTTGGGTCCGGTTCGGCACAGGGAAACCTTTATCCGGTGTGGTCGCCCGACGGCCGCAGGATCGTTTACACCTCCTTTCGCAACGGAAAGTATGGTCTTTATCGGAAGGCTTCCGACGGGTCCGGCACGGAAGAGGCCCTTTTGGAGGCGGTGGACCGCATCAGATTCCCCGCGGATTGGTCCCCGGATGGCAAGTTCCTCACTTACATCGAAGGGGCCGTGGGCGGTTGGTCGATCTGGATGCTCCCGCTCGATGGCCAACGCAAACCCTACCTTTTTCATCAATCCCAATTCGCAGAACGCGAAGCCAGTTTCTCACCGGACGGCAAATGGGTGGCCTACTGCTCGAATGAATCGGGCGAGTATAGGGTCTATGTCGTACCATTCTCCGGCTCGGGCGGGAAGTGGCAAGTCTCGCCCGGAGGGGGCTGCGGACCACGCTGGCGGGGTGACGCCAAGGAGATTTTCTATTTTTCCTCGGACAACAGAATGATGGCGGCCGAAGTGAAGGCCAGCGCATCCAGTTTTGACGTTGGCCCCATTCACGTACTTTTTGGAACGCGGCCCTACGGGGTCTTCGGGAGATTCGATGTCTCCGCTGACGGTCAGCGATTTGCTATTCCCTACGAAACCGGGCAACCCAGCGCGGCCATCACGCTAGTCATGAATTGGCCTGCCGAGCTGAAAAAGAGATGAGCCTGCTCATGCCGGGATGGAGAAGGGCTGGAATATGAAAGCCACTGAAGCGAACTCCAACACCCGCGGCTGGTGGGCCAATGTTTTCAGTGATATTCATTTTTGGGTGCCCGTCGCCGTCTTGATGGGTGGATTGCTGCTGCTTCGATTTATTCGCTGATTTTTGGATGGGAGCAAAATGCCGCCAGTCTCGTCTTCCCACGCTGTAGTCCAAGACGCGTCACGTGCGAGAAAGCTTCAGCTGCTGGGCATCCTTTGCGGCTTCGCTGCGGGAGCCTGGCTCGGCGCTGCGGAGGCACCCACCAAGCTTGTTTCCACGGGCATCTCTCCGATGGTCATTTCCTTCATCATGGTTATCGGTGTTTTTCTCGCACGCTGGAGCCTGCCCGCCCTGATCCTGGGCACTTCGTCGGTCCGCGCCGATGTTCGCCGGGCGCCGCACCTGATCATCTGGGCGTTGCTGGCAGGCTGTCTTTGGGCCGTGGCCAACACATTAACGATTTTCGCAATCCGCGACATCGGCTTGAGCATCGCCTTTCCGCTTTGGAACTCCAACAGCCTCCTGGGCATCCTTTGGGGTTTTCTTTTTTTCAATGAGCTGCGCCAGGCCGGATGGCGCCGTCGTGCCGGTGTCTTGGGCGGCGCGCTGGTCATGTGCGCAGGCGCAACACTCTTAGCCGTCGCGTCGTCAGGACGCGGCCCCGCCGCGCATTCTCTCCACGGCGTCTGGGCTGCCCTGGGCGCCGGAATTCTTTGGGGCACCATGTACATCCCGTACCGCAAAGCCTACCTGACCGGCATGAATCCTCTTTCCTTCGTGACTTTCTTTTCCTTCGGCGAATTGGGTATGATGGCGCTCCTCTCCGTCAGCTCCCTCGGCCTCGCTCCGCTGTGGCACGAATTGCAGAGCTCCCGCACCGTCATTTTCTGGCTGATGCTCGGCGGTTTCGTCTGGGTCATCGGCGACGTCTTCCAGCAGTACGCCGCCAAATACATCGGCATCAGCCGCGGCATCCCGCTTTCCAACTCCAATCAACTCTGGGGCTTGTTGTGGGGGATTCTTGTTTTCGGGGAGTTGCACGGCCGGAGTACTTCCATCTACCTGGAAGTTATCGGGGGATCCCTCCTCATGATGCTAGGAGTTGGCGCCATTGCGTTTTCTTCGGCAACCGGCCAGGAGCAGACCCGCTGGAAAGAGGCGGCTATCCGGGAAAGCGACCGCTACGGGGTTGCCGCAGACTTCGTCGAAGCCCGCATGGACGGGCGCCAGGTCCTCGGTGAAGCTAAGCCTTCCCGCGGCGGCCTGGACTGGCTGTTGGTGGTCGCCGCCACCAGTGTGTTCGTGATCTTTGCGACCATGGCGCGCGTCCCGCAGATGTCTGTCGCCTGGGGACCAGCCGCGCTTTTGACTGCGGTCCTGGTCTTGTTTCTCGTTATTTGCGGCCTGGCCCTGTGGCGCACCACGCGCTTCAATTGATGGGCCACCGCCTTTGACATGACGCACGCAACCAAGCTTGATGTTGTCGGCGTGGGGCTCAACGCCACCGACACGCTGATTCCCGTCGCACACTATCCCGCGCGTGGGTCCAAAGTCGAATTTCGTTCCGCGAAAGTGTTGCCCGGCGGCCAGGTCGCTACCGCCATGATTGCTTGCCAGCAGTGGGGCTTGGGCACGCGCTACGTGGGCAAGGTCGGGGACGACAGCGCGGCATCGCTCCATCGAGCGGAATTTGCGCAATCCGGCGTCGAGGCTCATCTCCTGGTGGCTCCCGGGTGTCCCAGCCAGCAAGCCTTCATCCTTGTCGATGACTCCGGCGAGCGCACCGTTCTTTGGAAACGCGACGACCGCTTGACTTTGCGTCCGGAAGAACTCCACCGCGAATGGATCGTCAATTCCCGCGCTCTTCATGTGGATGGACACGATACCGCCGCCGCGGCTGCCGCTGCCGGCTGGGCGCGCGCCGCCGGCATTCCGGTCATCGCCGACGTGGATGAACTCTACCCCGGCGTGGAGGCGCTCTTGAAGAGCATCGACTACCTCATCACCAGCAGGGATATTCCCGGGCGGCTCATGGAAGAATCGGATTTGCGGAGGTCCCTGCCCGCGCTCCGGGAACGATTTGACTGCCGACTTACCGCTGCAACCCTGGGCGAAGAAGGCGTCTTGGCCTGGGACGGGACGCAGTTCCACTACGCCAGTGCCTTTCGCGTGCAGCCGGTCGACACCACCGGCGCAGGCGACATTTTCCACGCCGGCTTCATCTATGGACTTCTGCAAGGCTGGCCGCTGTCACGGCAGCTCGATTTCGCCTGCGCCGCCGCCGCACTGAACTGCACCGCCGTCGGCGCCCGCGGCGGCATTCAATTCATCGACAGCATCGAGCGCCTCATGGCCACTGGCGCACGCCACCCCGCCGCTTACCCGTCCCAGCCGTAAAGCCCCGGCGTGCGGCTATAAGCCGCTTTCTTTTTTGGCGCTCGGGGAGGAACGCAGCGGACCAGCACGGGCTCCGTCGGAATCCTCTCCCTTGAGGGCCCCTTTTGGGGACAGGAGGATCTGTCAAGGTTGAGCCTTCGCCGACGCGGGTGTTATCCTGCCTGCTATGGCGGATCCCGTCATCTCCCCGCCGGAAGTGACGTTCACCTCCCCGCTGGAACATTCCCGGCGTCAGCTCGAAGCCTTGCTCGAGGTCAGCGAGGCCATTGCCCAACAGCGTGATCTCCCGGCACTGTTCCACGACCTGGCCGGCCGCCTGCACTCCGTTGTCGACTTCGATTTCCTCACCCTGGTTCTTCACGACGCTTCCCGCAACGTCATGCGCCTGCACGTTCTTGAAACGCGCATCCCCAGCGAAAAGCCCACCGGCAGTGAGTCTCCCGTCGAGGGCAACCCCTCCGGTTGGGTCTGGCAAACGCAGCAAACCTTTGTGGTCAGCGACACCGAAGAGGAGGAGAGATTCCCCGATTTTCTGAAGCGCTTTCGTGAGCACAACGTGCGCTCACTTGCGATCCTTCCGCTCACGACCGCCCAGCACCGCCTCGGCGCCATGGGTTTCGGCCGTTTGGTCCCGCAGCGGATCACCGACACCGAGCTGCAGTTTATGGAGCGTGTCGCCAGCCAGGTGGCCGTGGCCGTTGATAATGCGCTTAATCTCGAGGCTTCCCAGGCTTATCAATCGCAACTGGCACGCGAGCGCGACCGCCTCCAAGTTCTTCTCGAACTCAACAATGTCCTGATCACCAGCCGCGAACTACCCGAACTTTTCCGAGGCATCGTCAACACCCTGGAGCGCGTCATTCACCACGACTACACCAGCCTCGCGCTGCTGGATTCCCAAACGGGACTGCTCAAGATTCATGCGCTCGATTTTCCCGGCAACCAAAGCCTCATCAAGCAGGAAATCACCGTCCCCCGTGACGGCTCTCCTTCCGGTCAAGCCATCACCGACGGTCAGCCATTCCTCGCGCGGGGCACGGAGATTGACCGCTACCAGAACGAAATCATCCGCGCCCTTCGCACGGCAGGTGTCGAAACCATATGTTGCGTTCCGCTCATCACCCACGGGCAAGCCTTTGGCACGCTCAACGTCGCCAGCCGCCGAAGCGATGCCTTCTCTTCGCAAGATGTGGAGCTCCTGCAGCAGGTCGCCGCGCAGATTGCCATCGCCGTTAAAAACGCGTTGGCCTTCAAGGAAATCGATGCCTTGAAGGACAAGCTGGCCGAAGAAAAGCTTTACCTCGAGGAAGAAATTCGCAGTGAATTCAATTTTGAGGACATCATCGGCGAGAGTCCCGCGCTCAAGCGCGCCCTGGGTCAGGTGGAGCTGGCCGCTCCTGCCGGCACGACCGTCCTTCTCCTCGGTGAAACCGGCACCGGCAAGGAACTATTCGCCCGTGCCATCCACAATCTCAGTCCGCGCCGCGCTCGCACTTTCGTGAAAGTGAATTGCGCCGCCATTCCCAGTGGCCTTCTCGAATCCGAGCTGTTCGGGCACGAGCGCGGCGCCTTCACCGGCGCCATCAAACAGAAAATCGGCCGCTTCGAACTGGCCGACCGCGGTACGCTTTTCCTCGACGAAGTCGGCGACCTGCCCCTCGAACTTCAGCCTAAACTTCTGCGCGTGCTTCAAGAGCAGGAATTCGAACGGCTCGGCGGCAATCGCACACAGAGCGTGGACGTCCGCGTGGTCGCCGCCACCAACGCCGATCTTTCAAAGCGCGTCGCCGAACGCGCTTTTCGCAGCGATCTCTACTACCGCCTGAATGTTTTCCCCATACACATCCCTGCGCTCCGCGAGCGCGCCGAAGATCTCCCCCTCCTGGTTCGCTACTTCGTGCAGAGATTCAGCCGTCAGCTCAACAAAAATGTCGAGTACATCCCCGCTGACGTCATGGACGCTCTTGCCCACTACTCCTGGCCCGGCAACGTCCGCGAACTCGAGAACCTCATCGAACGCACCGTTCTGCTCTCGCCTGGCAAGGAACTCCGCGTTCCTCTTTCCGAACTCAAATCTGCGACGCTGCCAGCCTCCGGCGAAAATTCCTGGCCCTCCTCGAGTCCCTTGACTTCCTCAACCTCCTCGATCTTCACTCTCCAAGAAGCCGAGCGCCAGCACATCCTGCGCGCCTTGAAGCAAACAGAGTGGCGCATCGGCGGCCCGAGGGGCGCCGCCGTCCTCCTGGGCATGAAGCGCACTACGTTGCAAGCGCGCCTGCGTAAGCTTGGCATCCGCCGCCCGGTCTAGCCCCACCCGCGTACTCCCCGTTGCTTCCGACGCCTGACTTGATGTGCCGGCATCAATTTGCCCGAGAGACACCGGAAAATGAAGCCTCAAATCGGCGGACACCCGGTCTTGTCCAGCTCTGCCAATCTTTTGATGGCTACCGCGTTCCGCTTTTCAGAAGCCATCAGCAATAGCAGTCTCGCCTGGGTGCAATTCTGAGGGACGCCGTCGCCCTTGATGTAGAGTTCAGCCAGCGCTGCCGCAGCGTTGCTGTTGCCGGCTTGCACCAAGACCCACAACTGCGGAGCGCTCAGGGAAGTTTTTTGCCGGCTGGTGTTGCCGCTCAAACTTGGCTGCCTAGGTGCCTGCGCCGCTGGCATTGACGCCGTGGCCTCCTCTGCGGGAGGACTAGGGTGCCCGCCGGTTTCCGTTGCCAGTATGCTTGGCGGGCGGGCCCCTGTGGCTCTCTTTTTCTGATTGCCCCTCCCGAAGATATCTGCGGAGGCGCTGCCCGCAGTAGTTGGATTGATCGGCGGCCCCGGCAATGCCGCTCCCCTGCTTGTTGGTGCCGCTAATTCCACCGGAACTTTTGCCAAGTCCCTGTTTTGGTAGAGATAATTCGAATACTTGATCGCTGCTATGGCAATCGTCGCAGAAATGCAGGTGCCGAGTAATAAGCCGACCATGAGCTGCCGTCGCATTTGGGAGAGATGCCGTTCGAGTGGCACAAGCTGGGTGGAGTCCAACTTCTGCGGCACGGGGAATAGCGTGCTCGCATTTACCGCTGCCCCCGCGGCGGACACACTCGCCGCTTCTCGGGGACGCGCTTTGGGCACCAACCGGGCGGTCGCGTCTGTCTCGGGCACCTCCATACTGGCGGGCAGTTCCTTCGCCGTTCCCCAGCTCAAAAATTCCTCGTCAGGAGCTGCTCTCAAAGCCGGCTGGCACATCCACTCGCGAATCTGCGCGCTACCTTCCTCCGACAGGCGCAGAAACTTAAGCCCTCCGCACTTTTTCGCGGCATTGATCCAGGCCACTTCACCCCACGCCTCGATCTGTTCCCGAAGATTGAGCGAAAACCAAAAATGAAGTGGTCCGGTTTCGCGCACGGGGGCAAACGTTTCAAAGCGCAAACCACGTTCAGAGACGTCCAGCACGGTTCCGCCGTCATCCCCCTCCAATTGCAAAAATGCAAATTTGTCCGGTACCTTCCGGTATTCTTGACGCCGATCCAGGTTTATGTTCCTCAGGTTCATGTTTTTATGAGAGGCGTTTTTTATTTTCTAGCGACCTTCAACCGCGCGGGATGAAGGAACGCCGAATCGGTGGGCCCCGGGTGGGTGTGGGGTCGAGCCTGCTGGCCTCACGCAGGCCAGTATAGTCTATACTCTTCCCGGCCAGCATGGAAAAGCATTCGGGGCATTCGGGGCCGGTGGCCGGTATGCACTCCTTGAAGAGCGCCTCCTCAGCCAACTTTTTCCCAGTCGCTCTGGTTTGCTCTCGGTTCTATTGACAGCCTATCGCGAAACGCTGGTATCCTGAACGTCTCACCAGCTAATGCCCAGCCTCTACACCGGTGGTGAATAGAGGCAGTGAGTCATGACTCCAGAGAAACTCCGCGTCGCGCGTGAAAAGCTCACCCGCGTCTTCCGCTACCTGGAAGCCCTCAACCAGCATCGCAATCCAGCCAAGCGCCAGATTCGCGAACAGCTCTGGAGCTTCTGGTTGCACGATCTTCCGGACCATCCCTCCATCAAACGCGGCGGCACCAAATCCGGTCCCGCAAAAAACAAACCCGCGGAGTTTCCGAATGGAGACACCGGCTCCAGCGGATTCTTTCTGAAGGTGCAGCGCCCGGCGCTCAGTTCTCCACCTGAACCTCCCAGCAGCGTGGCTACCTGGCTGGAAGCCGGATGGGACGACCCGTCAAAGGAGCCGTTGGTCAGTGCTTCCCGGAACGAATCGGATCAAGGGGGCGAAACACGCATGGCCAACTTCGCCGATGTGGCGGGAAGGCTGGCCGCTTTGCAGAGTTGGAAAGCGGCGCGCGAAGAATGGGCCAAAAACGAAAAGCCCGCTCGCGCGGCCATGAAAATCTTCGAGACCCTGTATTCGCTGTATGGCCGCATCGACCGCGAAGCCGAGCGCGTCGAGCTGGTTCTCGGAGATGGCCTGCTCAGTTGGCAGCGCTCCGAAGGCAGCATCTACCATCCCATTCTGCTGCAGCGCTTGCAACTTCAGTTCAATGCCGCGGTACCCGAATTCACGCTCACGGAAGCCGACCACCCGGTCGAACTTTATTCTGCCCTCTTCCAATCGATGACCGACGTGGACGGACGCGCCATCGGCCGTTGCCGCGAGGAGTTGGAGCAGGAAGGCTTTCATCCGCTCATCAATGGCGCCACCTCCGGCTTTCTCAAGCGTCTGGTGGTTCAGCTCTCGCCGCGCGGCGAGTTGCTGGAGGACCGTGCACCTGCCGGTGAAGCCACTGATCCCCAGATCGGGCGAGATCCGATTCTATTCCTGCGCGGCCGCACCTTGGGGTTCGCCGCTGCCATCGAAGGCATCCTGGCGGACCTTCGAACGCGCGAAGACTTGCCCTGGTCTCTGTTGAATATCGTCGGCGAGGAGTCTCCTCTTCCTGATACGGCAGAAACGGATCCTTCCACCGATCGTTACAGCGAAGCCGAAGCCGGAGTTCTGCTCAGCAAACCCGCGAATCCCGAACAGATCCGGATTGCCAAACAACTCGAGGAATACGGCGGCGTGCTGGTTCAAGGCCCGCCAGGCACGGGAAAGACGCACACCATCGGCAATCTGATTGGCCACTTACTGGCCCAGGGGAAAAGCGTCCTGGTCACCAGCCATACGACAAAAGCGCTGCGCATGGTGCGCCATCACATCGTTCCTGAGCTGCGTCCGCTGTGCGTCAGCCTTCTCGAAAGCGACCTGGACAGCCGCAAACAATTGGAAAGCGCGGTTGGCTCCATTGCGGAAAGATTGTCGCGCGCCGATGCCGGTTCGCTCGAAATCGAATGGAAGAAATTGGAAGCCGAGCGCAGCGAACTGCTCAAAAAGCTCGATGATGTCCGAAACCTATTCGCTGACGCCCGCGCCGATGAGTATCGCGACATGGTCATTGCCGGAAAATCCTGGGCCCCGGCCGATGCCGCTCGCAAAGTAGCGCAGGAAAAAGAGACTCTCGGATGGATCCCCGGTCCCGTCGCCGCCGTAGCTCCCCTGCCCCTGTCTCCTCCTGAGTTGGCGGATCTATATCGCACCAATGTTACCGTCACGCGGGAAGATGAAACCGAGCTCTCCGGACACCTCCCGGAGCTCCACGATCTTCCCAGGCCCGAAGACTTCGAGGCCTCCGTCAGCGAGCGCAATCGCCTGGGTATGGAGGACTTGGAGCTGCGTTCCGATCTTTGGCAAGCCAGTTCGTCTCCCGGCTCACCACATGATTTGGAATCCCTGGCTAGCAGCTTGACCCAAGCCGTCGAGCCTCTCTCAGGAAAGGAGAAGTGGAAGCTCGCCGCGGTTTACGCTGGGAAATATGGGGACGCGCATCGCCAGCCCTGGGATCAATTGGTCAGCTTCGTCCGCCTGGTTCACCGCGAAGCCGCCAACGCCCAGGAATCCTTCGTCAAGTACGGCCCACAGCTTTCTGCGGAACATGCGCTCGAAGATCAGGAGCGCATCGCGGGCGAAATCCTCGGCCACCTTGAAAATGGCGGCAAACTCGGTTCGTTCACGCTGCTCACGCACAAATCCTGGAGCCATTTCATAGAATCCGCAAGGGTGAACAACGCGCACCCGCGCCTCCCGGAACATTTCCACGCACTGCGGAAACTGTCGCACCTCAAGACTCTTCGCCAGGACCTCGCCGGCCGCTGGGACCGCCAGGTGGCGGTCCTCGGGACACTCCCTTCGACGGACATGGGCGAAGAAGTCGAGAAAACGCTGATGCAGTTTTGCGATTCCATCGACAATTGCCTCGGCTGGTATGAGCACACCTGGCTCCCTCTCGAACAGCAACTCGAAGACCTCGGATTTCGCTGGGAGAAGTTCCTGGCCGAACAACCCGCGGTGGTCGGCCCGGACGGCGAATTGGTGCGCATCGGCAGGGCGGTCCATAACTCCTTGCTGCCGATCTTGGACTCGCGTTATAAAAAGCTGAAGCTGCTCCAGCTCGAAGAAGAAATCCGCGATCTCAAGAACCTCCTCAAGCTTGCTGCGCGCCTGGCCAAGTCTTCGAAAGCCACCGCCAAACTCCTGGCGGCCGCGAAAGACGAAGATGCCAATCAGTACCGTGACGCCTATGAGCGGCTCCTCGAACTCAAGAGCCGCCAAGCCGACCTCGATCTGCGCCGCGCCTTGCTCACCAAGCTTGAGGGTGCTGCCCCGGCGTGGGCCAGAGTGATCCGTGACCGCACCGGAGTCCACGGCCGCGGTGAGCCGCCCCGTGACCCCGCCGCAGCCTGGATTTGGCGCCAGCTCAATGACGAGCTCGACCGCCGCGCCGGCGTCTCCCTCGAAGGGCTGCAGACCAAGAGCGAAAAACTTCGTGAACAGCTTCGCCGCGTCACCGTCGGTCTCATTGACAAGCGCGCCTGGTCCGCTCAGGCCCGTCGCACTTCTTCCCGCCAGCGCCAGGCGCTCGTCGGATGGCTGGACACCATTCGGCGCATCGGCAAAGGGCACGGCATTCGCGTTTCTCTCTTGCGTGCCGAAGCCGCCAGGAAAATGTCCGAATGCCGCAGCGCCGTTCCCGTCTGGGTAATGCCTCTTTCCCGCGTGGTCGAAAACTTCGATCCGCGCACCACCCGTTTCGACGTGGTCATCATTGACGAGGCCAGCCAGAGCGATGTCATGGCGCTCGTCGCTCTCTATCTTGGAAAGACCGTGCTCGTCGTTGGAGACCATGAACAAGTCAGCCCCTCGGCCGTCGGCCAGGATCTGGGCATCATCCAGAACCTGATCTTCCAGTACCTCCCGGGAATCCCCAATTCCGATCTCTACGATGGTCAGATTTCCATCTACGACCTCGCGCGCCAGTCCTTCGGGGGCACCACTTGCCTGGTCGAACATTTCCGTTGCGTTCCGGAAATCATCCAGTTCAGCAACTTGATTTCGTACGATTACCGCATCAAGCCTTTGCGCGATGCCAGTCGTGTCCATCTGCGGCCGCACACGATCGCCTATCGCGTCTCCGGCTCAAGCCGCGATGGCAAAATCAACCGCCAGGAGGCCCAAGCCCTGGCCTCGCTCCTGGCCGCTGCCATCGAACAGCCCGAGTACGAGAAAAACGACGCTGGCCAGCCGACTAGCTTCGGTGTGGTCTCTCTGGTCGGCGATGAACAGGCCATCGAGATTGACAACCTTCTTCGCTCCCATCTCTCGCCCGACCGCTACGAACTCCATCGCCTTCTGTGCGGCAACGCCGCTCAATTTCAGGGCGACGAGCGCGATGTCATTTTCATCTCCCTGGTTGACACCGCGCAGCGCGGCCCGCTCTCGCTCCGCGACCAGGAACTGTTCAAGCAGCGCTTCAACGTGGCCGCCAGCCGCGCCCGCGACCAGATGTGGATTGTGCACTCTCTTAGTCCCAACCACGACCTCAAGGCCGACGACCTTCGCCGCCAATTGATCGAGCACGCGCAAGATCCAAGCCGCCTGATGCGCGCGCTCGAAGAAAAGGAGAAGCGCACACAGTCCACCTTTGAGCGCGAAGTCATGAAGCGCCTCAGCGCTGCCGGCTATCGCGTCGCTCCGCAATGGCGTGTCGGTGGGTTTCGAATCGACTTGGTCGTCGAAGGCGACGGCCGCCGCCTGGCCATCGAGTGCGATGGCGACCGTTATCATCCGCTTGAAAAACTTCCGGAAGACATGGAACGCCAGTCGGTTCTCGAGCGCATGGGCTGGATCTTTACGCACGTCCGCGGCACGGAATTCTTCCGCAACGCAGACCGCGCCATGAAACCCATTTTCGAAAAACTCCAGCTGCTTGAAATTTCTCCGAACGGCGCCGCTTCCGATGCCAGCAGAAAGAAACTGCCTTCTGGCGATCTCATCGAACGCGTCATCCGCCGCGCAGAAGAACTTCGTACCAAGTGGTCGGGCCCTGCGGAGGCCGCCATGCGCCGCCATCGGGAACCTCGCGAAGCCCCGCCGCCCGATCCAGCAGTCTCACGGGAACGCCATGAATGACCCCATGGCGAGCGCCAGCCCGGCGTGCAGGGCGGGGTAAGAGGGCCGAGCGCTGTTTCTCCGCCCTCCCCGATCTTCTTGCTTTCGAACGTCCGTTACATGAGGCCCGGCGCGGCGTTGCCAACCGGACCAACGGCTCGGTGGACCACACCACGCTCCTGGTGCGCGTGCCCAACCGGCCAGGTCAAATCCAGCTATACTGCGTTTGAGAAAAAAAGTGCACATTCCGATCAGGAGAAAAGGTGGCGAAATTCAGGCACATTTCACCCGCGCTTTTCTTCCCGCGGTCTTTTTGGCCGCCTCTCTCCAGGCTTCACCGCCGTCGCCGGGGTCCTCCCCTCTGGCTGAGCAACCGAGCGCCACCGCCGCAACTCACTGGTCGTCCCCCGCCGGCGCACCATCGCCGCCACAAGGCAGAATCACCGCCTACACCCTGCCCCCCGATCTCTATCGCAAAGCCCGCAACCGCGGGCGCATCGGCTTCGCCTCCCGCATGATCGGCTTTTTCTATGGCCTCGTGGTTCTCTGGGTGGTCCTTGGTCGGAAACTCTCAGCCACCTATCGCGATTGGGCCGAAAGCTTCTCGCGCAAGCGCTTCCTGCAGGCCTTCATTTTCACCCCGCTTGTAGTCTTGACCATCGGCGTTCTCCACCTTCCCGTCGATACCTTCGAGGAATCGGTCTCCAAGCTGTACAAAATCTCCGTCGAACCCTGGTCCTCCTGGGCCGCTGATTGGGCCAAGGCCCAGCTCCTTGCCGTCATCATTGGCAGCCTGCTCGTGTGGATTCTCTATGCCGTTATCCGCAAGAGCCCGCGCCGCTGGTGGCTCTATTTCTGGATCATTTCGCTGCCACTCCTTCTCTTCGGCATGTTTATATCTCCCTACGTGATCGATCCCCTCTTCAACAAGTACGAACCGCTCTACACCAAGGCCCAGCAGCTCGTCCCCGAACTCCAGCGCGTGGCCCGCCGCGCCGGCCAGGAAATTCCCCCCGAGCGTATGTTCTGGATGGAGGCCAGCGACAAAACCATCGTGACCAATGCTTCCGTCAACGGCTTCGGCGCCTCCAAGCGCATCATCATTTGGGACACCACCCTGGCACAGGAAACCACCGATGAAGTACTCACGGATTTCGGCCATGAACTGGGTCACTACGTCCTTGGTCACCTGGGGAAGGGATTTCTGTTCTTCGGCGGAATCATTTTGGTTCTTCTCTACCTCGGCTACCGCTCCATCGGCTGGCTTCTGGTGCGTTCAGGCGCCGCCTGGGGTATCCGTGGCCTCGACGATTGGGCCTCGCTCCCCGCGCTTCTCTTGCTTATCACCCTGTTCGGCTTCGCCGCCCGCGTCGCTGGCAATGCCTTCAGCCGCTATCAGGAGAATCAGGCCGATGTCTACGGCCTCGAAGTTACTCACGGCATTGTTCCGGACGCCGGCCAGGCCGCCGCGCGTTCCTTTCAGATTTACGGTCAAGCCGTTCTGGTCGACCCCGATCCCCATCCCATCAACGTATTCCTTTTCTTCGATCACCCCACGGTCGCCGACCGTATCCACCTGTTTGTCACTTACGACCCCTGGTCCAAAGGCGAATCACCCCAATTCGTCAAGTGACGCCCCGCGACAGCCACATTTCTGTGTTTTTTTTAAGTGTTTTTTTTACTTGGCTTTCCTTTTGTTTCAGCGTAGATTTTCCTGCACCAGCCCGAGGTGGACATGAAAAGCCTGGTGGGTTTGTCCTTGCTGGCTAGTGCTGTTTTCCTGCTGGCCCCGCCCCTTCCCGAAGCGCCTACGGGTTTCGACAGCAAAAGCAACGGTCTGGTGGACGATCCTACCCACGCGGCGGATCAAGCCAGGTTTGAGGAAACCGAAGCCATCTCCGACGGCCTCGGCCCTCTCTATAACGCGCAATCTTGCCGAGAGTGCCATCAGAATCCCAGCTCCGGAGGCTCCAGCCAGGTCAATGAATTGCGCGCTGGTCATCGCGGCGCCGACGGCAAATTTCAGGATCCCGAAATCTCCATCGCCCGCGGAACCGAGATCATCAAAGGCCGTTCCCTGGTGAACGATCGCGCCATCTGCCCGAACGGCGCCTTCCCCAGCGCGGAAATTCAGGAGCGCGTGCCGGACACGGAGAAGATTCGCACCTTCCGCGTTTCGCTGAATCTTCTGGGCGATGGATTCGTGGAGGCCGTTGCCGATCAGACTTTTGTCGATCTCGCCAAGGAGCAGTGCAAGAAGAATCACAACAAAATCTGTGGTCAGGTCCTTTACGTTCCCGTCGTCGAAGCGCCTGGCCAAACCGCCGTCGGCCGGTTCGGTTGGAAAGACCAGCAGGCCAGCCTGTTGTCCTTTTCCGCGGACGCCTACCTGAACGAAATGGGGGTCACCAGCCGGCTGCAACCCGACGAAGTCACCAACCTATGCAACACCGCGAGCGAACCCAATGACCGGCCCGGTCCCGACGGCCTTTCCGACATCGATCACTTCGCGCGCTTCATGCGCGCCAGCCAAGCCCCCGCGCGCGACGCCCAAGTCGCGCAAACCTCCAAAGCAAGATTGGGTGCTGAGTTATTCGACAAGGTGGGCTGCGATATTTGTCACGTCCAGACGCTGACCACGGCCCCGGTCGGTACAAAAATCAACGGCGGCACCTTTACCATCCCGCCGGCACTCGGGGATAAGCAGTTCCACCCTTATGGCGACTTCCTGCTTCACGATGTCGGCACCGGCGACGGCATCGTCCAGTCCATGACCGAGCATTACGGCAAGAACATCTACAAGTTCACCTGGAGAAACCTCGCGCTCCCGGAATTCCATAACACCGCAAACAAAATCCGCACCGCCCCGCTTTGGGGCGTCCGCCTGCACTTGCGCCTCATGCACGATGGCGCCTCCCTCACCCTTCTTGATGCCATCCTGCGTCATGGCGGCGAGGCCGCTCACGTCACCGAAAAATTTGAAAAGCTCAAACCCGCCGAAAAGGAAGCTCTTATGGAATTCCTGCGGTCCCTATGAGCGATGCGCTTTAACGTCTTCCCGCCATCCATACCGCGCCGGACGAGTTAATGACTTGGGCAAAGGTCTACTCTGTGCCGCCTCTTTCTGCCCCTTTCTTTGCTAGCCTGTAGATACGAAACGACCTACCCCACCGCGGAGATTTTCAAACGCTGGTTGACGCCAGGTGTGTCGGTCGTTGCCGTACGCATTTGTGGGCATCGGAATGTTTGGGCCTTTCCAGGCCATGGGGGTTTGACGTGAAAATCCGATCGACATGTCTCGTGTTAGCCGGGATATTCAGCATTCTGGCTGCTCCCGCGCCCGGTCAGGGTCCAGCGTCTGCCGGCCCCGCCAAAACTGTTTCGCGCACCACCAAAGCCGTGAATTACCGTCGCGCCGGCGGCTCCACCAAGATCGATTTTCAAGGCACGGAATTGATGCAGCAGGCCAACGGCGAAGCCAAAGTCCAGAACAAGGGCAGCCGCACGGAAATTGAAGCCAGATTCGCAGGCCTGGATGAGGCCACCAAGTTCGGCCTCGAATATCTGACCTACGTTCTATGGGCCGTCTCTCCCGGGGGTCGTGCCGTGAACCTCGGCGAAGTTGTGCTGAAAAATGGCAGCGGTGAAGTGAAAGCCATCTCCGACATGCAAACCTTCGGCATGATCGTTACTGCCGAACCGTATTTCGCCGTCACGCAGCCCGGTAACACGGTGGTGCTGGAAAATGTTTTTGGTCCCGCCACGCTCGGCAAAGTCGAAAACATCGACGCCAGCTACGAGCTTCTCGGCCGCGGCATCTACTCCTCCTCCAACACCAAGATTGAAAACGCCATTTTTGGCATCGACCGCAAGGCCCCGCTCGAGCTTTTTGAAGCGCGCAACTCTCTGCGCATCGCGCACATCGCCCTGGCCGATAAATATGCCGCTTCCACGCTCGCTAAGGCCGAACAGCAGTTGCGCAACTCCGAGGAAGTCTACGCGCGCAAGAGCGACAAGAAATCGGTCGTAGCTGCCGCGCGTGAAGCCGTGGAAACCGCCGAAGAAGCTCGCGTCATGGCCGTAAAGCAAAAAGCTGAAGAAGACGCGCAGGCAAAGATTGCCGCGGACAAGAAAGCTGCCGAAGAACGTGAGGCCCAGGCCCGCGCCGCCGCCGCCGGTGAAGCTCAGCGGCGCCAGGAAGCCGAGCAAGCCCGCCAGCAAGCGGAAGCCGCCAAGGCCGAAGCGATGCGCATGCAACAGGAAGCGCAGAAGGCCGCCGAAGAAGCGGGTCGCCAGCAAGCCGAAGCCGAGAAGGCCAGCGCCGCGGCCTTAGTCCAGCAACAAGCCGCGCAAGCTGCCGCCGACCAAGCCGCCAGAGACCGCGCCGCTGCCGTCGCGCAGCAGCGTGCTGCCGAAGCCGAAACCGAAAAAGCGCGTCAGGCCGCCGCGCAGGCCGAAGCCGAAAAAGCCCAGCTTCGCTCGCAGCTCCTCAGCCAGTTGAATTCCATTTTGCAGACCCGCGATTCCGCCCGCGGTCTCATCGTCAACATGTCGGACGTGCTCTTTGACACCGCGAGCTACACCCTCAAGCCCGGCGCTCGCGAAAAACTAGCCAAAATTTCCGGGATTGTCCTCGCGCATGCCGGCCTCTCGCTGCAGATCGAAGGCCACACGGACAGCGTGGGCGGCGACGAATTCAATCAACAGCTCTCCGACCACCGCGCCGATTCCGTCCGCGATTTTCTCGCCGAGCAAGGCGTCCCGGCCTCCTCCATCACCGCCCGCGGCTTCGGCAAAACGCAGCCGGTCGCTTCGAACGACACCGCCGAAGGCCGCCAGCGCAACCGCCGCGTCGAGCTGGTGGTCAATGGTGACGCCATCGGCAACACCGCCGTAGCCTCTGCCGCGCCGTCTCGGCCGTAACACTTGACTTGAGCGCCTCAACTTCCGCCTTATCGCTATCCTTTTAACGGAGTCAAAATAAAATGGATAGAGTTTTTGCCGCGCTCATGCGGCAGCAAATCCTTGGAGCCCCAGCGAAATTTCGCAGTACTGCGAGTACCAGCTAGTCGAATGCCGCAGTTTCCGAAAGACAGGGAGGGGGTAATCTGTAGACCAGAAATTCCAATCGTCCTCTTGGCGTCGTCGCTCCACTGTGCTCTCCTATAGATGACGCCATGAGAAACGCTCACGATCGCTACCCCCTTCTTTCTGTCGTTGCTTGGTTACTTCTTAGCTTTTTTCCGGTCCATGCCGCTGCTCAGCAGGACCAGCAACCCGTCATCCGCTTTGTTGGCAAGCCCGATCCCGCCCCGGACTTCAAACTCACCGGCCTTGATGGCAAACCCGTCACACTCGCGGACTCCAAAGGCAAGGTCGTCCTTCTGAATTTCTGGGCCACCTGGTGCGGACCCTGCCGAGCGGAGATTTACGATCTCATCGGTCTCCAGGCCAAATACCAGGACCGCTTCCAGATTCTCAGCCTCATCGTCGACGATGACGATGCCGCGGCCATCAAGACAGTCGTCGCCAAATACGGTATCAACTATCCCGTGGCGCTCGCTCCCAATGACATCCGTATACAGTACGGGGGGATTGCGGCTCTTCCCACGTCCTTTCTCCTCGATACCGAAGGACGCATTGTTCAGAAGCACGAGGGGCTGCACAACCCGATGCTCTATGAATTAGAAGTCCGCTCGCTCCTCGGCTTGCCCATCGGCAACGTCAAGGTAGAAACTTTCGACGACACCGGGCAGATCTTCATCAAGAACGCCGTCCGCGCCACCGAGCTCCCCGGGGTCGATCTTTCTAAACTTACGCCGGAACAAAAAATCGTGGCCCTCCACAAATTCAACGCCGAAGGATGCACTTGCGGCTGCCAATACACTCTCGCGCAATGCCGCATTTACGATCGCAACTGTCAAATCAGCAAAGGCGCCACCGAGAAAATCATCGCTGCCCTCTCGGGTGTTCCTCACGCGCCGGCAGCGGCCGCAGCTCCCCCACCGCCCGCTCAACCCACCGCCTCTCGGTCGCCTGAGAAACCCCCCGAATAGCTCGCCACTCATCTTTTTTTTCTTTTTCCTGGCACTCCCGCCGGCTTGATCTCGAATTCTCGGGTGTCGCCGATCGTGTTCAACGCGCACCAGCAAACTGCGGCACACTGGCTCATCCGCCGCCCCGCCTGATACTCTTTTCTCAGTCCATGCCCACTTTTCCGAAAATTATTTTTATCCTCGCGCTCGCGCTTTCGTTCACCGGATCGCTCTCTCCGCCCGTCGCGCTAACCCTGGGAATTCTCTTCGGTCTCAGCTTCCCGCACCCGTACATCAATGAAAGCCGCGGTATAGCGCGTACTCTTCTCCAAGGCTCCGTCGTAGCCCTCGGCTTCGGCATGAATCTCCACGAAGTCCTGAACGTGGGCCGCAGCGGATTTATGTACACCGCGCTGGGGATCTCGTTTGCGCTACTGGCGGGACTGGCGCTCGGCAAGCTCTTGCGGGTGCGCGGCAATTCGTCGTTCTTGATTACCGCCGGCACGGCGATTTGCGGCGGCAGCGCCATCGCCGCCATCGGCCCCATTCTTCAAGCCGATGAACAAGAAATGGCGGTATCGCTCGGCACGATTTTCATTCTCAATTCGATCGCTCTGCTGATTTTTCCGCCCATCGGAAACGCCCTCCATCTTTCGCAATCGCAATTCGGACTGTGGGCCGCACTGGCCATCCACGACACAAGTTCCGTCGTCGGCGCCGCCACAAAGTATGGCTCCCAGGCCCTGGTGATTGGCACCACCATAAAACTTGCCCGCGCCCTGTGGATCGTTCCGCTCGCGCTGGCCACGGCGGCCATCAAACACAACCGCTCCCAGAACGTTCCCGTTCGTGGGGACAGTCGGCCCCGCCCGCAGCTCCCGTGGTTCATCGCCTTCTTCGTTCTCGCCACGATTCTCAACACCTATTTCCCCGCGTTCGAGCATCCCGCCAATTGGCTCTTCACGCTAGGACGACTCGGCCTCACCGCAACACTGTTCCTCATCGGCAGCGGAATCTCCCGCGCTACGCTGAAGGAGGTGGGGTGGCGGCCGCTTCTTCTCGGAGTGCTGCTGTGGCTGGGCGTGGGCCTCACTTCGCTGTACTTCATTCGCAGGGGGTTCATCGCGTTCAAATTCGAATGAGTTCCGAGATACCACGCAGCCGGTGGTCTTCCGGGGCCAGCAGGGCTTCGGCCGACGGCTTGCCGAACGCGCACCTGGGTATTACACTCACGCGGCAGGTCATTCGAAGGGAGGGGAAAATGAATCGTCGCATTAGTTTCCTCGTGGTGGTTTTGGCGGTGGCGGGAATTCTTACCGTGCACGGCGCGTTTTCGCAGGTCACGATACAGCCCACGCGGAAGGCCATCAATCTTCCAGATAAGCCTGCACAACTGCCGTTCAGCGACGCAATTCTCTCCGGGAATACGCTGTACTTGGCGGGGCGGCTTGGTCTGGATCCGAAAACCGGAAAAGCGCCGGAGCAGATTGAGGAGGAGATCAAAAACCTGTTGGACGGGGAGAAAGCGGTACTGGCGCAGGCCGGGATGAGCATGGACGACCTGGTGTACGTGCAGATTGCATGTACGGACCTCGCACTGTTCGAGAAATTCAATCCCATCTACAAGAGCTACTTCACCACCAAAGATTTGCCAGCGCGGGAATTCATCGGAGCCGGATCGCTCCTGCGGGGCGGGCATTTCGAATTGCAGGCCATTGCCGTGAAGAAGTAGGGTTCCTGAGATTTCGACTGCCGGTTTACAACGAAGCGTAGGAAATGCTCTGCTGCGCTCAGGATCACGCTGTCACCGGCGAGCGCTATCTGGCTGCCGGTCGTCACCCTGACCCTGGCCGAGCCGTTTCGAGCCTGAGCGCACGTCTCCGGCGTTCCGGAGCCCCAACCGCTTCCCCTGCTGTACACCGGTCAACGAATTCTGGGGCCCGGTAATTGGTGTTGCACGCATCCTGGGGAAAAAGGATATCCGGAGCGAGGAACCGTCGTGAACACCAAGATTCTCTAGACCTTGGTGGAGATGGACGGACAACTCGGGTTGCGGCGTATGGAGGGCCCAGCCGTGAAGTAGGGGGCACAACCCAAAGCAGCACAGACCATATATGGTCACGCTTTCATAGACCATATTTGATAGAAAGTCCATATATGGGCATATCTGAATCAGATCCCCACCCCTAAATGAGAAGTAAGTGCTTATTTTAGTTTAGCTTATGCATTAACAAACATTTGCATCGGATGGTGATCCTCATGCATCTACACACCGCGAGCACGGCGGCATTCATGTTAAGAATTACAACCGAGAAGAAACGCGGAAAGACTTTCCTTACCGTCGAGGGTCGGCTGGCAGGGCCCTGGGTGGCAGCGCTCGAGCAGTGTTGGCGGGAGCTGCACGCGGCCTCGCCGCGCGAGAAGTTTCACGTGAATCTCTGTGCCGTGAGTTTCATCGATGCTGCCGGAAAAGCATTGCTGATGGAAATCCACCGCCAGGGTGGCCAGTTGGTCGCGGAAGGCTGCCTGAATCAAGCCATCGTGCACGAAATCGTGGCGCGCGAGAAGCAAGATGCCAGCCCGGGAGCCAAGGAACGTCCCAAGCGCTCGCACATTATTTTTTACACGGCGTTGCTCAGTTTGGTCCTGGGGCCCACGGTGGCGCATGCCCAGGGTGGAAACAAGCAGAGCACCTTGCCGGGGAAGGCACCCACCGAGGTGCTGCGGCTGACCCTGGATCAAGCCGTGGGGCTGGCGCTTAAGCAGAATCCCACGGTGCAAATCGCGATTTTGCAAGCAGCCCAGAGCGAACAAGACCGCAACATTCGGCGCGCCGATCTTCTGCCGCAAGCGAATGCCAAGGTCTCCGACGAAGCGCAGAAAGTAAACCTGCAGGCGCAGTTCGGAGGCCAGACGCCGTTTCCCGGATTTCCCAAGAGCCTTGGACCGTATCAAGTGTTTTCCGCGGGTCCCCGCTTCGGCACGCCGGTTTTTGACCTGACACTATGGCGGAGATACCAAGCGGCGCGAAATACGGTGAGCTCCAGCAAAGCGACCAGCCTTTCGACGAGAGAGCAAGTGATTCTGTTAGTGGTTTCGCAGTACATCGGGACGCTGCGCGCGGTGGCCAATGTGCAGGCATCAGAATCGCGCGTGAGCCTGGCGCAGGCGCTGTACGACCAGGCGGCGGACTTACAAAAAGAGGGCGTGGGTACAGGGATCGACACGCTGCGCGCCAATGTGGAGCTGCAAAACGAAAAGCAACGGCTAATCGAGGCAGAAACGGACCGTCAGACATCGCTCTTCGCACTCATCCGTTTGTTGAATCTGGATCCGCGGCAGGCCATTGAGCTGGGGGATTCTTTGAGTTTTTTTGATACCCCGCAGCCGGAAGTCCAGCCGAGCATCGAACTCGCGCTGGCGGAGCGCCAGGAGTGGAAGGCGCTCGAATCCGAGATCAAGGCCGCGGAATATCAGAAGAAGGCATCGCAAGATTCGCGGCTGCCTTCGTTGCGGTTCGACGGGGATTTCACATACTTGGGCACCTCGGGAAACACTACGCTGCCCACCTACACCTATCAAGCCAGCGTCAATATGCCGCTGTTTACCGGTGGCCGGATACACGCGGAGATCGTCCGCGCGGACCTGGAGATCAAAAAGCTGGGCCAACAGAAAGACGACTTGAGGAACCAGATCGCCCTGGATGTGAAAACGGCGCTGCTGAATCTGCAATCGGCGCGCAATGAAGTGCAAGTGGCGAACCTGGGCGTGCAACTGTCGAAGGAAGAAGTAGATCAGGCCCGGGACCGCTTCAAAGCGGGAGTGGCGAACAACATCGAAGTGATTCAGGCGCAGGATTCGCTGGCCCGCGCGCATGACAACCAGATTGCGGCGCTATACCGCTTCAATCAGGCGCGTGCGGACCTGGCGCGTTCGATAGGACAAATGGAAAAAGTTTACGCCAAGTAAGCGGGGGAACCATGAGTGTTGAGATCGAAGTTGGATTCGAAAATGCGACAAAAATGCCGCGGGTTACAGAAGAGTTGTTGCTCGAGGAGAAGCCCAAAGGGTTGGCCAACCCCAAGGTGAAGCGGCTGCTCATGGGGGGCGGGGCGGTGGTACTGGCGACGATAGCCGGTCTCTTCGTCTATTACCATAACCGCGAGACCACCGACGACGCGCAGGTGGACGGACACATCACGCCGCTGGCATCGAAAGTCTACGGGCGCGTGGCCCAAGTACTGTTGGACGACAACCAGGCGGTGAAGACCGGGCAAGTGCTGGTGAAGATTGATGCGCGCGATTACCAGGCGGCAGTGGACCAGGCCAAGGCGTCGCTGGCGCTGGCAGAGAGCGAAGCGCGTTCCGCGGGAGTGGACGTGCCGCGCACACGGGAAAACGTGGCCAGCGGGAGTTCCAGTGCAGATGCGCAGTTCCTGGGGGCGCAGGCGGACCTAGCCCGAGCACAGGTTACCTACGAGCAGGCACAGACGGCAGATCTGGCGTGGGCGCAGGCCAACGTGGAGAAGAGCCGGGCGAATGCCGAGCTGGCCAAGGCGGATCTGGCGCGCTACTTGCCGCTGATGCAGAAGGGTGAGATTTCAAAACAGCAGTACGACGCAGCGAAAGCCAATGCGGATGCGACCGCGAGCGCGCTTAAGGCGGACCAAGAAAGACTGGCGCAGGCCGAGCGCAACGTGGACGTTGCCAAGGCGCAACTGGGTGCCGCCAAGGCACGAGTCGAGCAGGCGCGAGCGGGAGTGGCCTCGGCGCACGCGGATATCAAGCAGGTGAGCATGAGGGCCGCGGATGCGCAGGCGAAACTCGCCAAGGTCGAACAGGCACGAGCGGCGCTCCAAGCGGCGGAATTGAATTTGAGCTACACGGAGATCACCGCTCCCATCGATGGCGTGGCCACGCACAAGCAGGTGGAGCCGGGACAGATCGTCCAGGCAGGGCAAGGATTGCTGGTGGTCGTGCCCCTCGAGAACGTGTGGGTGACGGCGAATTTCAAAGAGACCCAACTGCGGAACATGAAGGCCGGGCAGAAAGCAGAAGTGAAGGTGGATACCTACGGCAAGACCTTCAGCGGACGAGTGGATTCGATTGCCGCGGCCACCGGATCCCTGCTGAGCCTGCTCCCTCCGGAAAACGCCACCGGAAATTACGTGAAAGTGGTGCAGCGGATTCCCGTCAAGATCGTGCTGGACCCGATCCCTTCCCGGCAGGCGGTCTTGCGGCCGGGAATGAATGTGGACGCGACGGTGATTACCAATTAACCGGGAATAAGGAAAGGGATTTGAACGGTAATACGTAGTAACAGCCGGGACCGAGATTCGATTGCCATGCGAGACAGGATACTAGCCAAGTTGCGGATGCCGGACGGGACCATCAATCCCTGGGTGATCGCCGTCTCCGTGACGCTGGCGACCTTCATGGAGGTGCTGGACACCTCCATCGCCAACGTGGCCCTGCCGCATATTGCGGGAAACCTGTCCGCGGGTACAGATGAATCGACTTGGGTGCTGACGTCGTATCTGGTTTCCAACGCCATCGTGTTGCCGCTTTCAGGATGGTTTTCGGGATTAATCGGGCGGAAGCGGTTCTACATGACGTGCGTGGCGATTTTTACGCTGAGTTCGTTCTTGTGCGGGCTTGCGCCGAGCCTGGGCGTGCTGGTGATTTTCCGGATCTTGCAGGGCGTGGGCGGCGGGGGGTTGCAGCCGAGCGAGCAAGCGATCTTGAACGACACTTTCGCGCTGGAGAAGCGTGGCATGGCGTTTGCGGTGTATGGGCTCGCCGTGGTTGTGGCGCCAACCATCGGGCCGTGGCTGGGAGGATGGATTACCGACAACTTTTCGTGGAGATGGATTTTTTACATCAACGTACCGGTGGGGATCGTTTCGCTGGTGCTGACCAACTTTTTGATCAGCGACCCGCCGTATATGAAGAAAGCGAATGTGAGAGCGGGATTCCGGATCGACTACATCGGCATCGGGTTGATCAGCCTGGGCCTCGGGAGCATGCAGATTATTCTCGACAAGGGACAGCGCGAGGACTGGCTGTCGTCGAATTTCATTCGCGTTTTTTTCGCGCTGATGATTTTTGGGCTGATCGCGGGAATCCTCTGGGAATTGCGTGAGAAGGAGCCGGTGGTGGACTTGCGGATGCTGAAAGACCGCAATTTTGCGATCGCCACGGCGGCCATGTTCTTTCTGGGGTTCGTGCTGTATGCCAGCACGGTATTGATTCCACAGTTTCTCCAACAACTGCTGGGATACACCGCGCAACTGGCGGGCATGGCGCTGTCGCCGGGCGGCGCGGTGATCATGTGCATGATGCCGGTGGTGGGAATTTTGGTGTCCAAGGTGGACACCCGGGTGCTCATTACCTTTGGGTGCATGGTGTCGGCGTCGGCGCTGTTTGTGATGGCCGGCTGGGACCTTGGGTTGGACTATGGACACGCGGTGCGGGCGCGCATGCTGCAGAGCTTTGGGCTGGCGTTTCTTTTCATTCCCATCAACGTGGCGGCGTTCGCCTACGTGCCAAAAGAAAAGAGCAACATGGGCACGGGAATCATCAACCTGGCGCGCAACATCGGAGCCAGCGTGGGTATTGCGACGGTAACGACGATGCTGGACCGCCGAGCGCAATTTCATCAGTCGCGGCTGATGGAGCACGTCAGCGATTTCAGCGCCGCGTATCACCACACGCTGAACGGGACACAAGTGAAATTGATCGCCGCGGGCTCGACGGCGGCACACGCCAGCGCCCAAGCGCACGGAATGATTTACGGCACCATCCAGCGGCAGGCGGTAATGCTGGCGTTTATCGATAATTTCAAAATGCTAGGCGTGGTGTTTTTTGCTGTGATTCCGATTTTGGTGCTGATGAAGAAGCCGAGAGTGCCGGCTGGAGGAGTGCCGGTTCACTGAGAGAAAGAGTTTCTGCGCCTAGAGGTCGCGCCAAGTTTTGATTCGAACGGGGGGACAACCATGGCAACGCAAGCGGCAGTGGGAATACAACTAAATGAAGCAAACTTGATCCGCGCCGGACAGCGAGGCGACCAGCAAGCGGTGGAAGCCTTATTTCGCCGTTATCAGCGGCCGTTGTTTCAGACCGCGCTACGCGTCCTGGGAAACACGGAAGACGCCGAAGACGCCCTGCAGGACGGACTGCTCTCGGCGTACCGCAATCTAAAGCGGTTCGAGGGCCGCTCGCAGTTTTCGACGTGGCTGACGCGCATCGTGATCAACGCCGCGCTGATGCGGCGGCGGAGCGCGAAGTCGCGTCCGGCAGTTTCGTTGGACGAAACGCCGCGCGAGGACGAGCTGCCCGCTGCGGAGCGCTTCGCGGATGACGGACCGAATCCCGAGCAAGTTTTCGCCGGGACCGAACTGCGCGAGATGATCAGCGAGAATCTGGACGAGCTCTCACCGCTCTTGCGCACCGCGTTCGTGTTGCGCGAAGTGCAGGGCTACTCGACCGGAGAAGCCGCCAAAAAACTGGGAGTGACGGAGAATACGCTGAAAGCGCGGTTGTGGCGCGCGAGACACCAGATGGCCGAGCGGCTGGGGCGCCGTTTGCGGCGGATGAAGGACGGCATCGCAGGCGGTATGGGTGAAGCGGAGTGCAGCTACTGCTAGGCAAGAGAAATCAGGAAGTTTAGGAAGCCACAAAAAGAAGGCGGACAGTCCATCCGGCCTTCTTTTTTGTCGGACACGCCGGGTCTAGCGAGACGCGGCGAGGTAGCGGCCGAGGACGCGGAGTTCGCTGGTGGCGGAGCGCACTTCGGCGAGGGCGGCATCGAGACGGGCGGGTGTCTCGGCTTCGACGTCGATGAAAAATTGATATTCCCAGGGGCGGCCGTGGATGGGACGGCTTTCGATCTTCAGGAGATTGACTCCGTACTTGGCAAAGGGCTCGAGGGAGGCGAGGAGCGCGCCGGGGCGGTGGGCCAGGCGCATGGCCAGAGAAACTTTGCGAGCCTGGGGAGAAATCCATGTTGCGCTTTCTTTTTCCGGGAGTAGCAGCACGAAGCGGGTGAAATTCTCGGCGTTGTCCTGGATGCTTTCGGCAAGAATCACGCCGTGATAATGCTCGGCAGCGCGGCGCCCGGCGATGGCGGCTGAGGATTTGTCTCCGCGAGACAGCGCTTCGCGCACGCTACCGGCGGTGTCTTCGGCGGGAACGCGCTTCCATTGGGGATGTGCAGCGAAAAAACGTTCGCACTGGGCCAGCGCCATGGGATGTGACGCCACAGACCGGATATCCGCAAGCGACGCGCCGGGAGCCGCGATGAGCTGCATTTCGATCGGCAGAATCGTCTCCGCGACAATCGCCAGCCGGCTTTCCATCAGCAGATCGAACACCCGCACGACGGAGCCGGCCAGAGAATTCTCCACGGGAGCCAGGAGCGCGTCAGCGGCGCCTTCGGCGATGGCCGTGAAAGCGGCTTCAAACGTTGCGCGGGGCACCGTTCTGATTTCGCCGCCGAGAAGCTGGATTGCGGCGGCTTCGCTGAAAGCGCCGGGTTCGCCCTGAAAAGCAACGCGCATGGTGGTGCGATCGGATGTGCTCATAGGCAGGCGCTATCTTGCAATAAGGAGGGCCAAACAAAAAGCACAGATTCGCTCCCGGCAGCGGAAAATTTGCCGCAGGGCGATGAGTGCGGGGACACATTGCCGTAGGAGGCGAGTCGGCCGACGAAATGGCGGTGGCCCTCTGGCGCAAGCTGAATCTAATCTTTCCCTACGGCGCGCCCGGCCGACTTCGAAGTGCCTGGGAGTTCCTCCCCGCGCTATAATTCCGTCTCCAGGAGAGAGGTTCCATCATGAAAAGACCGGAAGCGAGCGAATACGCGGACTACTACGCGAACTATATATCGAAAGTTCCGGGGTCCGATGTATTGAGCGTTCTCGAATCGCAACGCCTGCAGATGCTGCAGTTGTTTGCGGGGCGAAGCGAGCGGGACGGGAGTTTCCGGTATGCGCCGGGAAAATGGACGGTAAAGGAAGTTCTCGGACACATCACCGATACCGAACGCATTTTTACGTACCGGGCATTGCGGTTTGCGCGCAGCGACCAAACGCTGCTTCCCGGATTCGAGCAGGATGACTACGTGCGCAGTGGCGGATTTGGCGAGCGGACACTCGCGGGCCTGGCCGAGGAGTTTGGAGCCGTACGCAACTCGAGCATCAGCTTGTTTCGTTCGTTCAAGGAAGAGGTCTGGTCGCGGCGCGGCACGGCCAATGAGAAAGAAGTGACCGTGCGCGCCCTGGCCTTCATCACCGCGGGCCACCAGCTGCACCACCGCATCATCCTGGAAGAGCGCTACTTTCCGGCCATTCCGCGCGCCTGAATCGGCAGGCGGATCGAGAAAGAGGCGCACCAAGGTGCGGACACGGCCGGTCGTGCCGGGCCTGCTCACCCGTTGAACGAGGAAGAAAAGCAACCCGGCCGCGGGCGTGATAATGAACGCCGCGCTGATCACCGCCGCGCCTGGGATTCCTAAACCCTGCACCAAGAAGGTCGCGACCAGGGGGCTCTGCCAGGCGCGTCCGCGGCCCGCCGCGAACGACCAGGGACTAGCGAAGCAGGCACACCCCCACGGTGATACAGGACCCCGCCGCGCATCAGTCAATCCCCGCTGAACGAACCGAAAAGTAACAGAAATGCTAAGTATATATGTTATCGCGAATGGCTTTCTGTGGTGGTCCGCTCGCCGACGTTCCCGTCTTTAGAGCAGGGGTGGTGGTTCATGACCCTTACGGTGGTCTGTCAAAGTGAAGACGGTCGTTGTTCTCAGTCGTTCTCCTCTTGACAATCAGTAGGAGAGATGTATTCTTCCTCCTGAACCTCAGGGGGAATGCGTCTATGGCGGACAAGCCGAGTGATCTCGTCGGAGGGAACTCTGGACATGCTCATTTTGAAAACGCTGGCGCTCGAACCCATGCGTGGATATGGGATCGCCGTCCGGCTCGAACAGATGAGCAAGGGCGTTTTCCGCCTGAATGCCGGTTCGCTGTTTGTCGCCTTTCAGCGGCTCGAACGAGCGGGGCTGATCAGCAGCGAATGGAAAGCCACCGAGAATAGCAGGCGCGCCAAGTACTACGTCCTAACAGACCAGGGACGAAAGAGGCTCAACAGCGAAACACGAGAATGGGGAAGGCAAGTGGCGGCGATCGCCAGAATCTTGGAGGCCGAAGAAAAGGTGAGGCAGGGCATGAGCCGCAAGGATGCGCTTCGCGCCGTGCGGTTGGAGCGAGGAAATCTCGAAGTCTCGAAGGAAGCGGTCCGCGCTGCGGGCTGGGAATCAATTGTGGAGACCTGTTGGCAGGACCTACGCTTCGCCATCCGCGTGCTGCGCAACAATCCTGGCTTCACAGCAGCCGCCGTGTTGGCGATTGCTCTGGGCGTTGGAATCAATGTGGGAATCTTTTCCGTGCTGAACGGCGCCGCGCTGCGTCTGCTTCCGATTCCTCGCGCCGAACAAGTGGTCAGCATAGATCAGATCCTTCACGGAAGAATCAAGCGCAACGCGCGCAATGGGTCCAGCATGGTTTCTTACTCGGAATATCTGGACTATCGCGACCACAATCACGTCTTCTCGGGACTTTTAGCCTATGAGCCCTTTGTTGAAGCAACCCTGGGCGGTGGCAAGATGAAGGAGCTCACAGGAACTTTAGCTACCTGCAACTACTTCGACGTTCTGGGAGAACATCCCGCCCAGGGCCGTGGATTTGTCGAATCTGATTGTGCAACGCCAGGTGGAAACGCTGTGGTGGTGATTAGCGATGATTTATGGCGAGGCACGTTCGCAAGCCACCCGTCGCTCGTGGGCAAAAGAATCATCCTAAATCGCACAGCATACACCGTGGTTGGAATTGCGCCGCCGAGATTCAGGGGCACAGAGCCGATTCCCAGCTCATTCTGGGTACCCATAACCATGCAAAAACCACTGGACCCGTGGAGCGATCGCATGGCGGATGACAATTTGAGCTGGCTGGCGGTGCTTGGGCGCGCGCAGCCTGGCGTGACGA
>QHYZ01000241.1 GCA_003225295.1 Acidobacteriota bacterium
CATTGATCGGACAGAGTAGTGCCGTAAGATTTGCTCGTGGCTAGGATCTAGAATCTAGAAGGAACCATACGAATCAAGGAAACATTTCGCGCCGGTCGAGTACTGGAGCAGCACTGACGATCACCTGCGTTGGGCCACTCTCTCCCAAAAGAAGTAATCATGGTCCGCGTTGCGGCATTTACGTTTCAATTCCTCAGCGTTGAGCAATTGCGCGAGCACTCGCTGGGTATGCCGGGATAGGGGCAACCCGAACTCAACCCTGATGTGGGCCAGAGCCGAAGACTACTGCCGCAGGAAAGCAGCGACCATTAAAGGCTCGATTAAGACAAAGCTTGTTTAAAACTTACTTACGGCGGGACTTACACAATTATCGCCCGGGTGACAAAATGCGCATGCCGGTGCAAAAAGGAGCAGCATGCAGAACGGAAGCCTCATAAAAGCGAACCGCCGGAATGGACAGGAAGTGTGGGAGTTCCGGTGGCGCGATCGAACCAGTGGGAAGGCGGTCTACCGCCGGATCGTGTTGGGCAGTGCACAGCAATTCCCGACCGAGATCGAAGCGCGCGCGGCGGCTGCGGGCATTGTTCTTGAGATCAACGTCAACGATCCTCGAGTGCAGACGCACGCCCTTACGATGTCCCAACTGGCGGAGCATTACCGGCACAGAGAGCTATCTTCCGACAACACCTGGAAGTCTTACTCGACCAAAAAAGGCTACGAGAACTATCTGAAACGGTGGATCGTTCCCAAATGGGGGAGTTCGCACTTTGTAAGATCAAGCCGATTGAGGTGGAGTTGTGGCTACGCCAGCTTCCCCTGGCGCGCTCGTCTTGCGCGAAGATCAAGAACATCATGAGCGTGCTGTTTAATCATGCTCGCAGATACGAACTGTTTGAGGGTAATCCCATCCTTCTCGTTCGGCAGAGTGCCAAGCGCCGCAGAATACCGCAGATCCTTCTTGTCGATGAAATCCGGCAGCTTCTGAGCGCTGTGGGTCCACTGCCACGTATCTTGATCTTCATGGACGCGACGACCGGCCTTCGGCAGAGCGAGCTGTCGGCCTCCGATGGAGGGACCTGGACTTCGCCGCCGGGCAAATGAACGTGGTGCGATCCGTCGTCCATGGAGTCATCAGTAGTTGTAAAACGGAGTCCTCCATGAAACCCATCCCGATGGGTCCTTACTTGGCGGACATGCTCAAAAAATGGAAAGATGAGGCTCGTTACGTCGGCCCCGACGATTGGGTGTTTGCCAGCGTGCGCACCCAGGGGAAGCGGCCTCTGTGGGGACAGAGCCTAATGCGCAAAAGGATTCATCCGGTAGCCAAGAAATTGGGGATCAATAAGCGAATCGGCTGGCACACGTTTCGACATTCATATTCAAGTCTACTTCGGTCCCTTGGAACTGACATAAAGGTTCACCAGGATCTGCTCAGGCATTCCTCGGCGCGGCTGACGCTGGACACTTACACGCAATCTGTAACGCCGGCCAAGCGCGAGGCCCAAGAGGCAGTCATTCGACTTCTGGTTACGAATGATCCGAGCACCTTGGCTGCACCTGCCTGAACACGTTGAAATCTCTAGGCCTATAGGCAAAGTGAGGAGATAGAAGGAAGAGGTGCACCTTTTTGCACCTATGGGGAAAACGCCACCGATTCTTAACTTCTTTGGAATGATGGCGGGGACGACGAGACTCGAACTCGCGACCTCTGCCGTGACAGGGTCTGTCAACCGCTGGCATATGCAGAATCAGTAGGTTAGACGTGCGGTAGTCGGCAACCGTTGGACTTATCGGGATACGCTGGCTCGTTTTTGTGCAACGATTTGTGCAACGCAGATGACTATTTCTGCGTGCGCGAGTCTATCGCACACGCCTCTTTCTCGCATTGCACCTTGGCTTCGGTGAGTTTTGAGGAGCCAAATGTCACCTCTTTATCTTCCCTTAATTGTGCCCAGATTTGGCCGAGTTACTGAATTCCTCAGACCCCATTTCGGAATAACTTCCGGTTGGCTAGTTTACTCACGAGGAACTACTTAGAATCCGCCGGTGTGAGTGTAACGGCGCTTTTGACCAGTGGTCAGCAATAGTCCTCGTCTCATCTCCACCCGACGCGCTGCAGCCACTCGACGTACCGGCGATAGAACTCTTGAGGATTTTTCAAGGGCGGCTGGTCGGGTGGCGCACCCGGATCTCTGAATGGCGGCAATCCCACGGCCGCCCGGCGCTGATCGAGGCGCTCGGGATCTTCTACTTCCCCAATTACGAGTTCGCCGCGCTCATTCCAATTCATGTTCGTGGCATACAGCTGTGGGCGGCCTTCATACATTCTAATTCGGTCCTCCGTGAGGGCTGCCCACTTCGCCGACAATTCACCGCGCGCCGCCTCCTTGCGAAAGATCTCGAGCATGTCCCGCAGGAACTGCGGCTCAGCAATATCGTGCTGCACGATCATCCACGCCGCCTCCGTCGCTTGCTGCCCGACCAGCGATTGTCCTGGCCAGCCACGCTCCGCAATGATCTCTCGCAGACGTGCCGCATTCCGTCTGTGCACCTCTTCCATTCGTGAATGATAGCCCTCGAATAATGATCCGTCGCGGGCCAACGCATCGCGCACACGCAGATCTTCCGCCTTCATCGCCAACAGTTCTGCGGCAAGTTGCTCATCCACGGCAAGCATGATGATAACTGACGGCGTACAAGCGGTCTCCAATAATGGTCGGTGGTCCGCCGGCGTTGGTGGCTCCCGGAGAGCCAAGCGTCCATTTCACGCCCAACTGGGCCACCTGAGCCTTTGAGAGTCCGGCGAACGCATCCGGTTGAAAGCGGCTATTGAATAGATCCACTCCCCATCCGTTCCAAAGGGAACTGCTCGCTCCTGCAGGTTGATTTGTTGGGCATGCATTCGTCTTACCGGATTGCGCGCTCTATGGCGGCCAAGGTAAGAGGCGAGTACCACGCGTTGTTCGTGAGTCATGATGGCATCCTGAGCGCGCATCTTCCCGGTTTCCAGTGCCCTCAGGATTGCCTGTTCGGTCATGAGTTGCAGATTCTGTGGCCATGGCGCGCGAACTGGATTGAATGGGGCATGACAAGACGCGCAGTTCGAACTGAAAAGATAAGGACCGTCTTTGTCGAATTGAGGGGCCAGCGTTAGTCGCGTGAGAGAAATCTCGCTTTTCGCGTTTCCTTGCGTTCACTCCCCAACCAACTTCGATTGGTCTTCACTGAGCTTGCCGCGGAATGAGATCTTCAAGTCGTCGAGGACGAATGATAACGAGTTGTGTTCATTCGAAACGGAGAGGATCGGAATTCCCAGTTTGCCGGTGTCAGGGCTGTCGAGGGATGACGTAGAACCGATGCGCAGAACGATTCGATACTCACGGTTGTTCTGTTTTATTTTGCCCTGCCATAGACCATCAACAGTGTTGCAGGCTAGCCCGGCTGGCAGCAAGACAGCCGAAAGAAGTACGAGAAGTAACTCAATTACGCGTTTCATCCTTTGCCTCGCACGGGAAACTATCACAATTCACTCTTCGTATGGCGAAAGAACGATGTAGATGAGGGCGTCATGCCTCGTGCATCTGGAATCTCCCTGCCTCCGTCGAAGTCCTAGTGTGAAGTGAGTGTTGATTTGCATTTTCAATCCCTCCTCGGCGAGGCGATGCGACTCGACCCTCGAAGCTTTGGCTGCTGTTACAGTGGTTATGTTGCCGCGCGGTTGGTAGAATGCTCCCGCTTACTCGATGATTGAAACCTTAGCCAAAGCAGGAACCGAACCAATGAATCGAAGAGCTTTCTTGAAGACGTCGGTGGGCGCGCCGGCTGTTGCTGGTGTGCTAAACGCCCCGACTCAATCGCAGCGGGAGGCAGCCAGCGCCAAAGCACGCGAATATTACGAGCTGCGCCAGTATCGCGTGCAGTCCGGCCGCCAGCAGAAACTCACCGACGCA
>QHYZ01000052.1 GCA_003225295.1 Acidobacteriota bacterium
ATGTCCAGGACGACTGGCGTGTTAGCAACAACTTGACTTTAAACCTGGGTCTGCGTTACGAAGCCCACACTCCGTGGGTGGAACAGAATAACAAGCAGACGAATTATGGACTCTTCAGCGGTGCGATAGAGCTTGCTGGCCAGAATGGCAACAGCAGGGCGCTTTATAATGGCCAGTATGGAATCGTGGATTTCCAGCCGCGCCTAGGCTTCGCCTGGACGCCCGCGAAGTTGGGCAGGAAGACTGTTGTCCGCGGTGCCTTCACCATCTCATCCTATCTTGAGGGCACCGGTACAAACCTGCGATTGACATTGAATCCGCCCTGGACTCCTGCCGAAATCATAACGCATTACAACAATGTGGCCCTGCCTGGTTCAACGACCGATCAGGGTATCGTGGGGGCGGTGGCGGGGGATCCGTACGCGGGTGCCAATCTTCGCGTGTGGGCTCCCGACTTCCAACCTTCCATTGCCAAGCAGTGGAACTTCTCAGTCCAGCATCAGTTGGCCAACAGCACGACCCTTCAAGTTGGCTACGTAGGACAGTACGCAGATCACTTGGCCCAACCGATGTGGTTGAAACAGAACATTCTTAACCCGAACGGTACCGTGTCACCGGGTCCATACCTAGCCGGTAATCCCGCGCTGAAGAACGACATCGGCGCAATCAGCGGGACGTTCGCCAACGCTTGGATGGACTACAACGCGCTGCAGGCCGTCCTGCAAAAGCGCATGAGCAGCGGTTTGCAGAGTCAAGTCGCATACACCTATTCCAAGTGCATGACCAACTCAGGGGGGTACTACGGCACGTGGGGTAGTACTCAGGCTTCTCCCGGCATGCCTTATTGGCAGAACGTCTATGACGGGAAGTCGGAGAAGGGCCCGTGCTTCTACGATGAAACGCACAACCTAACCAGCTACGTTCTATACCAACTTCCCTTTGGACGGGGAAAGAAGTTTGGCAGCAATATGAATAAGGCAGCGAATGGTGTTGTCGGTGGCTGGCACGTGAGCGGGCTTCTCACTATGCACACAGGATTTGCCATGACCGTCAACAATTGGGGAGACCCCTCGAATACAGGTGGTTGGGTTTCTAGAACCAATTGCGGTTCGTCGGTTAGCTACCCCAAGACCGTAGTTTCGCAGGCTAACGGTGGCGGCATCCAGTGGTTTGATCCTAGCAGTTTTACACCGGTGGCCGCTGGTCATTTCGGTAACTGCAGTAACGGCAAGTTGCGCGGTCCGGGTCTTAAAGACTTCGATATGGGCCTCCAGAAGGACTTCTCCTTCGGAGAAACCCGAAAGCTTGAGTTCCGATCGGAATTTCTAAACCTGACGAACACAAAGATTCTAAGCGCCCCAAGCTACTTCGCAGACTTCTCTTCTGCGACGAGTCTTGGCCGGATTACCGGATCACAGGGCGAACGCAACATTCAGTTCGCACTGAAGTTCTACTACTAACCCCAACGCGAGTGTACAATTCGAAGGCAGGCACGAGCAGGGCCTGCCTTCTTTTTGTTTTATGAGCGATCTCTTAGGAACTATTCTCGCGGGTTTTCTTCTTGCATTGATTGCCACAGCGACACAGGCGCAGGTCGCTAGGAAGGCCACGACGACACCTGACTCGTCCGCGGTGGCCGACCACGGCGCGAAGCTTGCCGAAACGGGGCACTGCGCCGACGCCATGCCGTTGCTGAAAAAATCCTTCCCGCAAACTTCGAATAAGGACCTCAAGCTCAAAATAGGTTTCGACGCCGTGCGCTGCGCCATGACTCTGAATCAACCCGACCTGGCAGTCGACTTTCTGCGCTTGCTGAGCCGTGAATTTCCGCACGCTCCTGAGGTCCTCTATTTAACCGTCCACATATACTCGGATCTTTCCCTCCGCGCCTCTCAGGAACTGGCGGATGTGGCCCCCTCTTCCAACGAAGCCCATCAGCTCAACGCCGAGTCGCTCGAAGTTCAAGGAAAGTGGGAGGAAGCTGCGGCGGAGTACCACCAGATATTGAACCACAACCCCCACCTCGCCGGCATCCACTTTCGGCTGGGACGCCTTTTGCTCTCTAAGCCCGATCCTGAGAATTCACTGGCGGACCAGGCCAAGCAGGAGTTCCAGCAGGAGCTGGAGATCGACCCCACCAACGCCGGAGCGGAATATGTGCTTGGAGAACTTGCACGCCAGGCGCAACAGGTGCCGGAGGCCATCGAGCATTTTACGCGGGCCACGAAGCTGGATGCGGGTTTCGGTGATGCGTTTTTAGGGTTGGGTATGTCTTTGGTATCTGCGCAGCGGTATTCCGACGCCATCCCACCGCTGGAGACTGCTGTGAAACTCCAGCCTGCGAACCCGGCAGCCCATTATCAGTTGGCGGTTGCGTACAGCCGCGTGGGGCGGAAAGAAGACGCCAAGCGAGAAGCGGCTTTGCAGCGGGAAACTGCGGAGAAGATGGATCAGGAAAAAAAGAAAGCAACAGACGCGGTTCAGGGACAGTCTCCTAGCCCCGCAGGGCAAAAGCCCGAGCCTCCCAGATGATGGCTCGACACACTCCGGCTTTCACAGAGAAATGCATCGACCAAGATGCATAGGATGGGAGTGTGTGATTGGAGCAAAGACGAGTAACAGAGAAGGATCAACTGCTTTCGTTCACAAGTGCCCGCCTGACTGCCCCCTGGTATTGCGCGGTATCCCCATCAACCGTGAACTGCTCAGCCCGGCCGTCTACGTTGGATTATTCTTTGAAATTGAAAGAAGCTTAGTCTGGCTTGGGTTCCTTCGAGGGAAGGGATTGCAAAGCTTTGCGCGCATCTCTATCGTTCGGCTTAATCCTTAGTACCGTTTCGAGCTCTCGTTTCCCCTCTTCAAGGTCGCCTTTGAGGATATAGATCAACCCTAGATTGCGGTGCAGATCCACACTCGAAGCGCACCGTCCACACATCTCGATCGCCTCCTGGAAGTTTCGGACGGCTTGAGGCCAATCCTTGGCATTCGCCAGTTCCAGACCGTAACTGCCCAGATTTTGGATTCGGTCATTGATCTCACGCTGCTGCTTAAGGCTCCGGAATCGTTCCAAGAACACCTTTGCTTCAGGCTGTCCCGCGCTTCTGAGCGCCTGCGCGAGGCTGTAGAGAGCAGCTTCGTCATTAGGATCAGCTCCAACTGCAATTTGCAAGTGATGTATCGCTTCAGCGGTCTTACCGAGTAGGAGCAAGTTCTGGCCAAACAGGTGTTGTGCTTGCGAGTTGCCGGGTTCCAGTGTCACGAGATGATCAAGGACTTCGGCAGAGCGTTGAATGTTGCCGAGTTGTCTTTCCGCCAGGGCCAGCAAATACAGAACGTCAGGGTAGTCCGGCTGCAGCCCGCGGGCGGCCTCAAGATCTGTTCGAGCTTCGTCGCGACGGCTCAGGTCGAACAATACTCGCCCTTTGTTGTAATGTGCCGCGGCGGACGCCGGGTCCAGGCGGATCGCTTCGGAAAATTGTTCCAGAGCCCCGGGCAAATCAAATCCGTCGCCTGCGAGGGCTATGCCTAGATTCAAATGTGCGGGAGCCGAATTGGGTTGGAGTCGTGTCACCTTCTGCAGGATCCCAACGGCCTCCTCCCCCCGGCCCAGCTTTGCCGTGACCATCCCAAGGGCGCTGTAGGCCGCGAGAGAGTTCGGGGAAGAACGGAGGGCGTTCCGGAATTCTTTTTCGGCTTCGGCGAGCTTTCGTTCTCCGGCAAGTACAAGACCCAAGTTCACATGGGCCTGCGCATATTGCGGACGCTCCTCAAGCGCCTTGCGAAGCAATTCAACCGCCTCGGAGCCTCTTCCTTCACGGCCGCATAAGACTCCCAGGTTATTTTTGGCCTCCACGAAGTGTGGGTCGGCCAAGATCGCAGCTTTGAATTCGTTCTCTGCCTTTGATGTTTCACCTTTCACCATGCACCAAATTCCCAGATGATTGCGCGCCTTTGCCAAGTTGGGGTCCAGCCGGACTGCACTCTCCAATTCCTCCTGTGCCACCGGTGCTTCACCAAGTTTCTCGAGAGCGAGAGATAGGTCGAAATGCAGTTCAGCGTTAGTGGGGTCAGTCTTCAACGCTTCTCGATATATTGCAGCCGCAGCCCGGACACGGCTCTGCTCCGCCAGCCCACTCGCCTGGCTGCCGACTTCTCCCGTTGTGATGCTGAATTCCTTGAGATTCCCACCCAGTGTGGCTTGTAGCTCCGCGGTCGCCGCTTCCTGCTGCATCTTCTTCGCCAATTCCAGGGCGGAAGCGGCATCTAGCCCGGTGACGCTCCCCTGGGCAAGACATGAGGCACCGGAAAACATCATCAGGAGCGCCAGCCGGCTACCGAAGGACCGCGCGCTGAGAGAACTTGAGTTCATATTCTTGCTGTTGACCAGATTCCGCCTCCGGCAGAGGCCGCCGCGACGAAAACCTGTGTGGAAGCAGAATCACATTATCAAAAGTTGCTATCGATTATGCAACCTTGATGCGGATCTGTGCGGGCTAGCGGAATTTCAAGTATCCTCGGGAAGCACCGCCATGAGAAAAGAAACGACGCATTTTTCGATTGCCGCGTTCACGTTGGGGTGCTTGCTGTTGGGCTGCTTGACTTTTGCCCAACAGCCCGGCGAGAGTGCCGCTTCCCAGAGTTCCCTCCCCGCGCCTCCTAAAATCAATTTCGTCGACATTGCCGCGCGTGCCGGACTGGTTGCTAAGACCGTTGCTGGCAACGAGAAAATCAAAAGGTACATCATTGAGACCACCGGTAGCGGTGCCGCCTTCTTCGATTACGACAACGACGGATGGCCGGACATCTTCTTAGTAAACGGGAGCACCCTGGCAGGTTTTCCGAAGGAGCAGGAATCTACCAGTCACCTTTATCACAACAACGGGGATGGCACGTTCACTGACGTAACCAAAAAGGCTGGAGTCGCGCTGACAGGCTGGGGTCAGGGGGTCTGTGCGGGCGACTACGACAACGATGGTCGGGTAGATCTATTCGTTACTTTCTGGGGCCACAGCGTCCTGTTGCACAACAACGGGGATGGCACGTTCACTGATGTCACAAAAGAAGTTGGATTGTGGCACGACAAAGCGCGCTGGGGAACCGGATGCGCGTTCCTCGACTACGACCGCGATGGCCACCTAGACCTGTTTGTCTCGGAGTACGTGGATTTTGACCCCAGCCATACGCCGGAACCTGGGAGCAGCACGCTGTGTCAGTGGAAAGGTATCCCCGTGATGTGCGGCCCGCGGGGCCTGAAAGGCACGCGGAACGAGCTATATCACAACAACGGAAACGGCACATTCAGCGACGTCAGTGATAAATCAGGAGTGTCCAAGACAGACCCTTACTACTGCTTTACGGCACTCACAGGGGATTTCGACAACGATGGCTGGCCAGACATCTTCGTGGCCTGCGATTCAACACCCAGCCTCCTATTTCACAACAACCACGACGGGACGTTCGCGGAAATTGGTGTGAGCGCTGGAGTGGCGTATAACGAGGACGGCCATGAACGAGCCGGTATGGGCGCCCATGCTGCGGACTATGACGGCGACGGCTGGCTCGACATCGTCAGGACGAACTTTTCTGACGAGACATCCACGCTATATCACAACAATCGAGACGGTACCTTTACCGACGTTACGTACCTCGCGGGGCTCGGTGTCAATACGCAATTCCTAGGATGGGGGACACTCTTTGTCGACGTTGACAACGACGGCTGGCCGGACTTGTTTATGGCCAACGGTCATGTCTATCCCGAGATAGACAACAAGGGCTTGAGCAGTACATTCCGGGAGCGCAAACTGCTTTACTGGAACCAGCACAACGGGAAATTCACGGACATCTCGGTCAGTGCAGGGCCGGGCATTACGAAGCCTTTCAACAGCCATGGCGTGGCCGCCGCCGATTTCGATAACGACGGTGACGTGGAGATTCTCGTGAACAACAGCCATGACCCGCCCAGCCTGCTGAAGAACTACGGAGAGCACGGAAACTGGGTCATGCTGAAACTGGTAGGGACGAAGTCCAATCGCGATGGGATTGGCGCGCGGGTCACCGTACATGTCGATGGTCAGCAGCAGCTGCAGGAGGTGCACAGCGGCGGAGGTTACATTTCGCAGAGCGATTTCCGATTGCATTTTGGTTTGGGCAAAGCCACGCGGGCGGAAACCATTGAGGTCCAGTGGCTCAGCGGACAGCGGCAAGTCTTCCATGATGTGAGTGCCGGTAAGTTCTATCTGATCGAGGAAGGCCGGGACCAGTTGGATCTGCAGCGCATCGTTCGACATTCGTCCCCCGCACATACCGAAAAACGCTCGGGTTCTAAAGCTTCCAAGAAAGAGTCGTAACTTTAAGACTCATCAATCTCTCCGGATGCTGCAAATGTGAAAGGAATCTTCAGCAGAGCTAATCGGTGAGGTTCTTCCCCAGTGCTGAAGAGCCCGCATCTTTCCGTCTTGATCGAATGCTACAGTATGATGTTTCGTGCTCTGTGAAAAACTCTGCTCCGGGAGACCCGCAAGCTGCCGGATCTACATCGCAGCGGGAAAATTGCTGATGAACGGATGGACGCGACGACAGTTTGTCAGGGGACTAAGTTTGGCCTGCAGCGCTGGTATGGCCAAACTTCGCACCATGAATTCATGGCCGGGCTTTATCTCCATCTCTCCCGTCAGTCCAGCGCGAACACTTCTGAAGCCGCTCTTTGAAGAAATCCCTCCGGCCGCCAGCGGCATCACATGGCGGCACGAAAATGGCCGTTCCCCGGACTACTACCTGCCCGAAACTACTGGCGCCGGCTGCGCGTTTCTTGACTACGACAACGACGGGTGGATGGACATTTATCTGGTGAACAGTGGCAAATGCGATTTCCTCAAACCAAATCCTCCTTTGCGTAACGCGCTTTACCGTAACAATCGAGATGGAACTTTCACTGATGTGACGGAAACCGCTGGCGTTTCCGGCGGCGGCTACGGCATGGGTGTCGCCGTGGGAGACTACGATGCTGATGGCTGGCCCGATCTCTACGTCACCCAATACGGCCGGAGCCTCCTCTATCACAACAATGGGAATGGAACGTTTACAGACGTAACCGAAAAGGCCGGTTTGGGTGCCCCGGGCTGGGCCTCTAGCGCCGTGTGGTTCGACTATGATAATGACGGACGCCTAGATCTGTTCGTGTGCCGCTTCGTCGACTACGATAAATCCAAGAACAAATTCTGCGGCAACGAGAAAACCGGGGAACGCTTCTACTGCATTCCGCGTATCTACTCTCCGGCCGCGAGCTGGCTTTTCCACAACGACGGAGACGGCACCTTCACCGATGTCAGCAGGGAATCCGGCATCGCAAAAGTACTCGGAAAAGCCTGGGGCGTTGTTGCGACCGACATCAACAATGACGGTTGGATGGATCTCTTCGTGGCCAACGACACCGTGGCCAATTTTCTATTCCTAAACAAGGGCAATGCAAAATTCGAGGACATTGGGCTCGAAGCCGGCGTGGCCTACAGCCAGGAGGGCCGCGAACGATCCGGCATGGGGGTCGATTCGGCGGATTTCGATCAGGATGGCTGGCAAGATCTTTTCGTAACCAATGTGGATCAGGAAATGTATTCGATCTATCGCAACACTCACGACTTCAGCTTCGAGGACATGGCCGGAGCCATGGGCCTTGGGCGCTTGACGCGACTGATGAGCGGCTGGGGCGTGAAATTCTTCGACTACGACAACGACGGCAACACTGACCTGTTCATTGCCAATGGACACCCGGACGACAAAATCGAAGTACATTCGAGCCATGTCACATACAGGGAACCTCTGCTGCTCTTTCATAACAACGGGCGCACGCTCGAAAACGTGAGTGGTATAGCCGGTCCCGCGTTTGCGAAGAGCTTTGCAGCGCGCGGCATGGCCATCGGGGATTTCTACAATGACGGTGCGCTTGGTGTGCTGGTCGCCGTTAACGGCGGACCGCCAGTGCTTCTCAAAAATGTTTCAGCACCTGAAAACCACTGGCTCGGTGTGCGCCTCATCGGCAAAAAATCAAACCCGGATGCCATCGGAGCAAGCATCACCTGGCAGGCGGGCGATCTGAAACGCAGCAAGTTAAAGGTGGGCGGCGGCAGCTATCTTTCCTCACATGATCCCCGCGAGGTGCTGGGCATCGGCAAGCGCACGAAGATCGACAAACTGGAGGTTCGCTGGCCTCAACCCAGCGGACGCACCGAAACTTTCACCGATCTTCCGATCGACCGTTACATCACTATCGTCGAGGGATCATCAGGGAGTGATTCCCGGCGGCGGCCTTAGTAAGAATAGGGTTCCCGTTGCCGCGCGATTCGAATGCGGTGGTCGGTAAACTGAAAGGGTGCGCCCGATAACTCTTGCGGGACAATTAAAAATTGTCCGGGGGGCTCAAGCCGGTCGGCGCGGACGTCTCCTTGAATTTTCCGCCGCCCTCGTTGTGGAACAGTGTGTTGTGTTGTTTGTAGTGCGTTTCCGGAGAGACCTGCTCGATTTCGGGATAGACATGACCGTTGGCGATAAACAGATCGAGCCAGCCATCGTTGTCATAGTCGAAAAATCCGCCGCCGAAGCTCGGGACGTCGCGTGTTGGGACCGTAATTCCCGCTTCGTCGCTTACTTCGTCGAAGTAGCCCTTTCCGGGACACGGTAACATCCACGAACTGAGTGGGTGATGAGGTCTGACGTTGCGCGCTGGTCGTTCTTCGACTACGATAATGACGGCGACCTTGATCTATTCCTTGCGAATGGTAATGCGGATGACCTTAACCGGTCGCTCCACGGTGAAGTAGCGTACGAAGAGCCACTCTTGCTCTTTCACAAAGAGGGGAAATCGTTCGAAGACGTCAGCGCAAAGAGCGGGCCGGTTTTTGCGGCGAATGTCTCGTACCGCGGATTGGCGCCCGGCGACTTCAATAACCATGGCGCCGTGGACGTTCTGATCTCCGCGAACAACGGTGCGCCGGTCCTGCTTCGAAATAATACCGCTCGAAAGAACCACTGGCTGGGAATTCGATTGATCGGAAAGAAGGCGAATTCGGATGCCATTGGCGATGTCGTTACGTACAAGGCCGGTGATCTGGTTCGCCAGCGTCTAAAGGTCGGCGGAGGCAGCTATCTCTCGGCTCATGATCCGCGTATGGTTCTGGGATTGGGAAACGAACGCTAATCGATTCCCTCGAGGTGAAGTGGCCGCAGCCTGGGTGCGGAATCAGCGCTTCAGCGATCTTCCCATCGACCGGTACATCACAACTGGGAGGGTGAACAGAAATGGGAATAGTTGGACGCTCGATCGCACGTTTCGCCATTCTCTCAGCGGCGATATTCTGTCTTGCTGTGCAATCGCGTTCGCAGGAACCGACTAGTGCGCCCCCGACATTTACCAAGGACGTCGCGCCGATTCTGCAAAAGCATTGCCAGACCTGCCATCGGCCGGGCGAAGCAGCTCCCTTCTCGATGCTCACCTACGAAGATACGCTGCCTTGGGCCGCCGCGATGAGGATGGTGGTGACAAGAAAGATCATGCCGCCCTGGTTTGCCGATCCGCGTTACGGACATTTCGCGAACGAACGATCGTTGTCTGCGGATGAAATTCGAACTCTGGTGGCGTGGGTCAATGGAGGAGCGCGAAAAGGCGCCCCAGAGGACATGCCGCCTCCCGCGAAGGATTTTGTGCAGGGTTGGGGCATCCCCGCGCCAGATGTTGTATTTCAACTTCCCAAGCCTTTCTCGGTCCCCGCCGCTGGAGTCCTTGACTATCAGTATGTGATCGTTCCAACTGGTTTTACGGAAGACAAATGGGTGCAGGCACTCGAGGTACGGCCAACCGATCGCGCGGTAGTGCACCACATCATCGCGTATCTTCGCGAGCCCAGCTCCGATTATTTCAAGGACCAGAAGCCCGGCGTATTCTTCATCGCGCCTCCGAAAGCCGATGGTAAGACGGATACCAGCGCGTTGCCGAGCGATTTCCTCGTCGGATACGCACCGGGACAGCCCGCCGAAATTCTGCGCAGCGGTGAAGGCAAGCTCATCAAGGCGGGTTCTGACATCGTCTTTGAAGTTCACTACACGCCAAACGGAAAGCCGACGACGGACCAGACCAAGCTGGGGTTCGTTTTTTCGAAATCTGTGCCCAAAGAGCGCATCTTGACACTCTCCGCCTCAAACGGAACATTCAAGATTCCTCCGGGTGACCCGGACTACGAGGTGGATGCGTCGTTTGAGGTACAGAAGTCCGTAAAGCTGGTCGGACTGCACCCGCACATGCACTCACGCGGCAAGTCGTTCGAATATCGGCTGACATTTCCGGATGGTAAAACGGAAACGATTCTTAGCGTTCCGGTCTATAACTGGCATTGGCAGCTTTGGTACAACCTTGCCGATCCGATTGATCTGCCACAGGGCACAAAAATTGAGTGCACCGCCCATTTCGACAATTCGCCGAACAATCCGGAAAACCCGGATCCGACCAAGCCGGTCATTTGGGGACAGCAAAGCTGGGATGAAATGATGGTCGGCTTCTTCAATTTGAAATTTGACGCGGCGATGCCTGCGAAGGAAATCTCTTCACCAGGAGCCGTGCACGTTCACTGATATGTTCCGACTCGGCGGAAACTCGCATGCCAGGGCGCTTCGGCAATTGCTCGCGCTCGCTCTTGCGTCCTGGTTCGCCGTGTACCTCACGGCCGCGCAGGATAAGACCGTTCGATTCCATGTGGTCGCACTTGCCGAACACGGCGGCATCCACAAACCGTTCGTGGATGCGGCAAAGGCTTGGCTTGACAAGCTGTCGAGCGAAAACAATTTCACCGTGGACTACATCGAAGATACCCAACAAATCGACGACGCTTTCCTCGCACAATACAACCTGTTCATCCAGTTGAATTATCCTCCGTACAATTGGACCGATAAGGCGCAGACCGCGTTCATCAAGTACATCGAACAAGGCAGAGGCGGTTGGATCGGATTTCATCACGCCACTCTGCTGGGAGAGTTTGACGGTTTCCAGATGTGGCCCTGGTTTCACCAGTTCATGGGAGGCATCCGCTTCAAGAATTACATCGCAAGCTTCGTCACGGGTGCGGTCGCTGTCGAGGACAGAAATCATCCCGTGATGAAAGGTGTTGCATCGCCCTTCGTGATCGAAAACGAAGAGTGGTACACCTACGACACCACGCCGCGGCCGAATGTTCACGTGCTCGCCAGCGTTGATGAAAAGACTTATACGCCGGCCAGCGATAAGAAGATGGGCGATCACCCGGTGATGTGGACAAACGAACACATGAAAGCAAGGAACGTTTACATTTTCATGGGTCATCGTCCTGAACACTTCAACAATCCATCGTTCACGCAGATTTTCACCAATGCCATTTTTTGGGCGGCCGGCCAGCAAGAGAGTTGCGAGAAATGAACCAGGTTCGTGTTCGAATGAAAGTTCGTCGTAGAAGACTTCTATCTGCCCTAATTCAAACGATGATGGCGGCCTGTCTTGCCCTGATTTTCTCGAGCAGGTTCGCCCGTGCGGAGGAGCTGACCTTCAAAGTCTTGGCGTTTTATTCAACCGGCGTCGAGCCGGATCACGTCAAGACCGCCAAAGATGCCCTCGCTTTCTACAACGATCTGGCGGCTAAACATAACTTTATATTGGATACCACCATCGACTGGAACAAGCTCAACGAAAGCGATTTGAAACCGTATCGTCTGATCCTGTGGCTCAACAACCTTTCCCAGACTCCCGAGCAGCGAGCGGCATTCGAAAAGTACATGGAACACGGCGGCGGATGGATTGGCTTCCATGTCGCTGCATACAATGACAAAGATACGCATTGGCCGTGGTTCGTCCAGTTTCTCGGCGGCGCCGTGTTTTACACGAACAATTGGCCCGTCCTGCCGGCGAAACTGACCATCGATGATCGAATGCATCCTGTGACCAAGGGATTGCCTGCAACTTACGAGGCCCCGGCAAATGAGTGGTATCTCTGGAAGCCCAGTCCTCGGCTCAATAAGGATGTCCACGTTCTCCTGACGCTCGATCCTTCCAACTATCCGATCGGAAAAAAGGACATCATCGCCGAAGGCGATCTTCCCGTTGTGTGGACGAATACAAAATACAGGATGCTTTACATCAACATGGGCCACGGACTCATGGTTTATGGCGACCCAACGCAAAACACACTTTTCGAAAATGCGATTCTCTGGCTCGGGACTGACAAGTAGCTGGCGTCGGTGGCCGGCATCGTGGAGGCTTCGAGTGACGGGTATTCGGATGGTTGCGATCGTTCTTTGCTTGGCGTTATGCGGCCGATGCCAGGCTCAAGCACGGGCCGTCGCTCAACCGATGAAGCATCTCCTTGTGCTTGGCGAAGAAAAAGGCTACCGGCATGAGTCGGTGTCGCACGCCATGGCTACGATTGAACGCCTGGGCCGTGAGTCCGGCCTGTGGACGACGACGATTCGAACGGACACCGAAGTACTCACAAAGAAAAAACTCGAATACAACGCCAGAAATCTGAATGATTTTGATGCGGTACTCTTCTACACGGGCGGCGAGCTCGAGATGAATCCAGAACAGAAGGTGGCGTTGCTCTCATTTGTGCACGACGACGGAAAGGGCTTTATCGGGGTGCACAGCGCGACCATCACATTCACCTCCTGGCCCGAATATGGAGAAATGATCGGCGGATATTTCGACGAGCATCCTTGGGTCACGTTTGATGCACCCATTATCGTCGAGGATCCAGACTTCCCTGGCATGCAGCCGTGGCCGAAGTCCTTCATTTTGAAGGACGAGATTTATCAGATGAAAGACTTCTCGCGAGACAAGGTTCGCGTCCTGATGCGGCTCGACACGAGCAAACTCGATCTGAATAATCCACGCGTTCACCGGAAAGACCGCGATTTCGCCATTACCTGGGCTAGGATGTATGGAAAAGGGCGCGTCTACTACTCCACACTTGGCCACGTCGAGCAAAATTGGGACGATCCTCGGCTTCAGAGAATGTACGTGGAAGCCATCAAGTGGGCGATGGGTCTTGTGAATGCCGATGTAACGCCAAGACCGCTCGCGACTCAATTAGGAAGGGCCGGGAATGAGCGGCCCGATATTCATTCGAGCACAGGGGGCCCGCATCTGAATCGCGGGAGTAAATGACGGGATCGACGAAAGATTTCGGTCAGGATTGTTGAAACGGAGGTTGAAGGGTTATGTGGCAACTGCTCTTCGCGTTATTGTTGGCGCTCCCAAAGGCACAAGCCGCTGGCGACGTCTCGACGGCGGCCTCACCGACTCCGATCGGTCATCGCATTCTGGCAATGGGCTCCTCCGCTCCTGACTTTTCCCTGCCTGGGTAGATGGAAGGAATCACACGCTTGCGGACTACGCGGCCGCTCCGATTTTGGTCATCGTCTTCACCTGCAATCACTGCCCGATAGCTCAAATGTATGAGCAGCGGATTCAGCAGCTAGAGACCGGAACAGTTCTCGCCGATCCTTCCCCAAAACTACAAGGAGAGCAGCTATCCGGTTGCGGTTTACCGATGGCACTCAGAAAACCCGACAAGCAAACTCGCCACCGTTTCGATTATGTTGTCATGGACGAATATGGGGGGATGGTTCCGAACGTACACGCACGATTTTGAGGCTGTGTTGAATCAGGGCAATCAAAATCATTTTCGTATGGAGACTGTGCCAGCAAGCGCAGCCGTGAAAGGTGTTGTGTTTGGCGGGAGTCGCGCGGACAACGTCGTAAACGAATGGGATGGCGAATTTACGATCGCTGCTCTCGAGTCGCCAGGCGTCGAGGTTTTCCACCATACAGAATTTCTCGCCGACGGTGACGGCAAGGCAGTGTGGGCTCCTTTCTCCAAACATGGAACACTTGCGAACAGCGATACGGAGTGGAGCAATTCCAGGCAAAAGCCTTACATACAGGATGAAAGCAAGCCCGCATGGTATCGCGGCATGCTATTCAACGAGCTTTATACGCTCAAAGATGGCGGAACGTTTTGGGGGCGTCAGCTGAATTCTGACCGCAATGCTCCCGCCACGCTTGCTCTGCTTGAGTGCTTTGGGTACAAGCTTCGCGCTAGCAGCTCTTCTCCTTAGCGAAGGACTAAAAGACGAGGCCTACCACACAGCGTGGGGCATTCATCATGTAATTTACGAGACCAAAGGCTACTGGTTTCGCACGCCGGAAGCCTGGAACGACTCAGGAAATCCCGTGCCTCCATGTATATGCGTCCTGCCGCGGTATGGGCAATGGAGATGACCAGTCCGCCTTCTCACTAGGCCACGGCGGTTTAGAGGTTAGAAGCTTGAATCAGAGTAAACATAGGAAAAGTAGTAGCACGGCGCAAATAGCCGCATGTTTACTGATGATTTGAGCTGTGGCGGAGAGGGGGGGATTGTAGCCCCAATTGGTGAGTAGGAGGTGAGGGGTTGGTGAGCGCTGGTATGTCTCTTGTTTTCAATGCGTTTTTCCATTTGAAAGAATCGCTAGCGTTTATGCGGGTTCCGAAAGAGTTCAAATGGACCAGAAGTAGTAGCAAAAGTAGTAGCAAAACAGACTGTTGCTGGGGGCTCGGTCCAGCATTCCACTGCCTTGTCGGAACCTGCCCTGAGCAATGGCGCCTCATTTGGCCTACGAAGAAAGCGAATCGGCGAAGGACCGAAGGCCATCAAAGCGCACTCTTAGGTCTCCATAGCTGCGGGTGAAGGCACGCTCCACATCGTGAGCGAGTACGAGGTTGTCGCCTTCCGGATGTTGGTATCGAAATGCAATAAGATTGGTGGGATCGAAATTGTTCGCGGACCATTTGCACTCGATGGCTGCCGGTCTCTTTCGGTGGGTCGCGATGACAAAGTCCACCTCGTGCCCGCGCTTGTCGCGCCAATAGAACACTTCCCGGCTCTGCGAGCGCGCCATAATTTCATTCAGTACGAAATGCTCCCACAACGTCCCAAGGTCATCATCACGCAAGTCCTGCCAGCCTCGGTAGTAGCAAATGAAACCGGTGTCGAAGCCATAGACTTTAGGCGCAGCGACTATCTCGGTGGGCCGACGAGTGCTGAAGGGGCGAATGACATGAGCGACGAAGGTTGCCTCAAGAACGCGGAGGTAGTTTGTGATGGTTGGCCGGCTTACCTCGCAAGGGCGGGCAAATCGAGTTGCGTCAAAGATGCCGCCGCTTTGTGCCATGACCAGTTCCGTGAATCGCTGGAACGAATCTCGCCGCTCCAGACGGAAGAGTTCCTGGATATCCTTAGCCCAGTAAGCATCCATCCATTCCTGAAAGTCCCGTTCTGGGTGTTTCTCCGGCAGAAAGAAGGGAGGAAGGCCGCCCCGCAGAAAACGGTGCTTTAGGTCCGTCTGGTTCGCGTCGACCATGTCGAGAAGACACATCGGCGCCAGCCAGAGGTCCCTCTTCCGTCCCGCCAACGTGTCTCTGAATTTTTTCGAAGCTCCCAGAGTCGAAGAACCAGTCGCCACAATGTGTGTGCGTGAATGATGGTCGGCTGCAATTTTGAGCAATTCTGACGGGTTCTGCAGCCTGTGGATTTCATCCAACACGATGCGCTTGCCGACCAGACCGTCGAGAAAGCTCTCTGGATCAAGCATCATGCGGCGAACCCGAGGGAGTTCACAGTCGAAATATTCAATTTCGGAGAGATCCTGACAAAGGCAGGTTTTTCCAACCCGCCGCACGCCAGCGAGCCAAACGACGGATCGCTCCTTCCATGCGCGTTCGAGCAGTTTCAGCCAGAATCGCCTGTGTACCATACGAAACTATACTTACATATAGTAGCACCAAACGTAACTGCATTTTCAAATCGAATCTCTTGCAATCTGTACCCACCCTCGGGACTGCGGCTCCTACAACAATTGAGACCGCCAAGAACAGGCGGAAGGCGTTTCCTCTAACTAAAATCCGATTCGGTTTTAGATTAGATTCCACGAAAAGTTAACTCGACATGAAGTACACGCTACAAAAAGTAGTAGCAAGGCGCGAATCGCCGCATGTTTACTGATGATTTTGGCTATGGCGGAGAGGGGGGGATTCGAACCCCCGGTAGAGGTTTTAGCCCCTACAACGCTTTAGCAAACGGGTGATTGCGCTCTGGCTCGCTGGTAAGTTGCTGAAAACTAAAGACGCCGTTCGGCTGACCCTGGACGGTTTGGGCACGGTTGGCAGGTTATTGCGATAAATTGGGATAAAGGCTATTGCACCGCACGCTGATCCAAAACTGCGAACTACTCGTACCGCAAGGCCACTATGGGATCGACGCGCATCGCACGCCGCGCCGGGATGTAGCACGCTGTTAGGGCAGCTAAGCAGAGCAACAGGGCGACAGCCATGAATGTCAGAGGATCCGTCGCGGTGATGCCGAACAGTTGGCTACTAAGAACTCGACTGACGGACAGCGCTCCGCCAAAGCCGATTACAGTGCCCAGGAGAGCTGCCTTTCCGCCTTGTCCCAAAACGAGTCGAATCACCTCAAGCGGCTGCGCACCGAATGCCATGCGAATGCCAATTTCGTGTGTACGTTGCGCCACCGAGTAGTGTATGAGGCCGTATATGCCAATCGCTGATAAGATGACCGCCAGAACCGCAAAAAGACTCAACAACAGGGTCTGGAAACGTCTTGGAGCCACCTGCTCGCGAAGTGCGTCCTCAAGCGTGCTCACATTAACGACAGGTGCTGTCTTATCCACAGACCAAATAGCACTGCGTACGGCGGCTGCGAAACTGCTCGGATCAGCTGAAGTTCTCACGACAAGGTCCATACCGCGCGCGGGATGCTGAGGGAGAGGCAAAAAAATCTCCGACACGGGATTCCGCGTAACGCCATCCCGATGCATGTCTCCGACTACACCAACAACTGTGGTCCATGGGTCTCCTGATTTTTGATAGGCGAACCTGAATCGCTTGCCTACGGCGTCTTCGCCCGGCCAGAAGCAGCGCGACATGGTTGCGTTGATGATAGCCGCTGGGGCAGAGGTCGGCCCGTCTTGTTCTGTGAAGAAACGTCCTCGCAGCAACGGCACTCCTAGAGCCTGAAAATATCCCGGGCTAATGCCATCATCAGTTACTTGAGAGAGGGAAGTGCCGGGAGGGAGCTGTGGACGCCCTTCCACAATAACCGCCTCATCTGGAAAGGATCCAAAGAAAAAGTTATCAATCGCGCCGACCGACTCGACGCCTGGAATCGCTCGGATGTTACGTAGAGCCTGCTCATAAAAATCTCTCCATTGTGTTTGAGACTTGAGCTTTGACTGCACAACGCGAGCCGTGATGACGTGGTCTGACCTGAAACCAGGATCAACATGCCGAACCCGCAGGAAGCTACGAATTAAGAGACCTGCGCCGACGAGCAAAATCACTGCCAGAGCAAACTGACCTGAGATAAGCAGTGAACGGAGTCGCACTACCGTAGCTGATTCGGAAAGTTCTCGTCCGGATCCCCTTAGCGACAAATGCGGATCAGTTCCCGACACTCTCAGGGCCGGGAAAAGACCAAAAACGAAAGCCGCTAAAAATGAAAGGGCTAGCGCGAAACAAAAAACTCTGGAGTCGATGCCAGCTTCGTGCAATCGTGGGATGTCGGTCGGAGCCAATCGGATGAGTAGCCGATCAACGGCTGCGGCTAGGGCGATTCCAAACACGCTGGAAGTCAAGTACAGCACGCAGCTTTCCGTAAGCAATTGGCGCACAACCCTCTTCTTTCCCGCGCCAAGAGCCATCCGCGTGGCGAATTCCCTGGCTCGGGCCGCGCCTCGTGAAAGCAGCAGGCTTGCCACGTTCGTGCATGCAATGAAGAGAACCAATACAACTGCGCCAAAAAGAAGCCACAGCGACGCGCGGACTTCCCGCCCCGTGACATAAATGCTGAACGGCATCACATTGACTCCGAAGCCGAAGAAGTCGAGGCTGGCCGCCAGGTCGGGATACTGTCGAGCGAGGTTTGCTCCAACCACGCTCATATCTGCTTGCGCCTGCGCGAAAGAAACGCCTGGCTTGAGCCTTGCAACGACAAAGCCTGACGGTGTGTTCCTCTTTACCTTGAGCGCATTCCAGTTCGGAAAGACTGTCAATGGCTCCCACAATTCAACGTTCCTGGCCGGGAACTGGAAGGCCGCAGGCATAACGCCCACAATCTCCATCTTTGTTCCGTCGACTTCGAGGGTCTTGCCAAGGATGTCTTGAGAGGAACCAAACGAACCTTGCCAAAGCCGATGACTTACAACGATTACGCGATCGGCGTGCCTTTCTTCCTCGCTGGAAAAAATGCGCCCTAAGATTGGCCTCACGCCCATAAGGGAGAAGAGGTTTGCCGATGTTCTTCCGGCTAGCAGACGCTCGGGCTCTTCGCCCCCGGTTAAGTTCACGGTGAATGCGCTGGCAAAGGCCATGTCTTCGAAAATTGAGTTTTGCTTCCGCCAGTCCTCGAAATTGGGATATGAGGTGCGCTCCTGATGGAGGTTTTGCCTCACGTTATCCGTCCAGAGGATCGCAAGTCGGCTCGATTGCTGGTAGGGCAGCGGCTTTAGCAGTACTGCTTCGACCATACTGAATAAGGCTGAGGTAGCGCCGATACCCAGAGTCAGCGTGAGAACCGCAACAACCGTAAATCCAGGATTTTTGCGCAGGTTCCGCAGCCCAAACCGCACATCCTGCCAGCACGTCTCAACAAAGGATTCCCAGCTGCCAGAGCGAACGACTTCCTTTGCAAGTTCAAGGCCGCCGCGCTCCAGGCGAACGGCGCGAAGGGCATCCCTGCGACTCATGCCTTGTTTCATCTTTTCAGCCGCTTCCATCTCCAAGTAGGCGCCCAGCTCCTCATTCAACTCCCGGTCGACCTGATCCTTTCGGAACAGTGACCGAAGGCCGCTCGTTATATTTCGCAGCAAGGACATGGCTCTTTACTCGTACCTCAAAGCAATCATAGGATCGACACGCATCGCACGCCGCGCCGGTATATAGCAGGCCGCGCCCGAAACAATCGCGAGCAGCGCGACGACACCGACAAATGTCAGCGGATCGTGCGGCGTCACACCATAGAGCAAGCTCGCGACCAATCGCGTGGCAACCAGTGCTGCGACGAGCCCGATCGCACCGCCACCCAGTGTCAGCCGCACGCCTTGCCCCACGACGAGCCCCAAGATGTCCGCCCGCTCTCCGCCGAGTGCTATGCGAATGCCGATTTCGCGCGTGCGCCGCGCGACTACATAGGCGAGCACGCCATAAAGCCCCAGCGCCGCGAGCAGCGCCGCCAGAAGCGCGAGCGAAACGGAAAGCCCGGTGACCAGCCTGTCGTTTAGCATCGAATTGCTGACCTGCTCCTCTAGCGTGCGCATATTGTTGACAGGCAAGTTCGGATCGAGCCGCTGAATCAGCGAACGCAGCGCCGCGGCTATTGGCGCTGGATCGCGTTCCGTGCGGACGTAGAACGCCAGATGGCCGAGATTCACGTCTTGTGAATAAGGCATATAGAGAAACGGGACGATATCGCTGCGCGCGTCATCCCATTTGCTGTTGGCAACCACGCCGACGATTTCCATGGGCGGGTTTGTATAGAGTCTGCCCGACCCCTGGGTCATGTGCAGGCCAATGGGATTGCGCCCCACGAAGAATCGCTGCGCCTGTTTTTCGTTGATGATGCAGACCTTTGGGCTGCTCGCTGTATCAGCCTCGCTGAATTCCCTCCCGGCGATGAGCGGAATGCCCATCGTCGAAAAGTAATTTGGGCCAATGTAGTCATACATGGCGTCGGTATCATCCCCAGGTCGCAAGGAATAGCCTTCCGGCATGAAGTTGGAACTCCGATCGTCGCCCGCAAAAATCTCAGTGGTAGAAATGCTCGCGGAGCGCACGCCGGGGAACGCGGCAATTTCATTCCGCGCACGGTCGGCGAACGCAAGCGTCTGCGCGGGTGTGCTGCCGTTCAAGCTTGGTGCCACCTTAAATTGCAGCACGTGGCTGGTCTTCACGCCGAGATTGGCGTGTTCGAGATTCGCAAGAGTTCGGGCGAAAAGCCCCGCGCCTGCGAGGAGCACTGCGGTGAGCGCCACTTGCGAAACAATCAATACTTTGTGGAGGGGAAGGTTTGAGCGGCCGGCAGAAAGGTTCGAACCCTGATCTTTCAATGTGCTTTGCAAGTCGAGGCGCGTGGCGCGCATGGCCGGAGCGAGGCCGAAAAGGATAGTGGTTGCGAGCGTTAAGACAATCGCAAACGACAGCACGCGAAGATCGGGGCTTCTCACGAAACCGAGCATGCCTTGGCCTGGAGGAATGGCGGCCATGATGGCGTTCAAGCACCACCGGGCCAGCGCGATGCCCGCGGCGCCTCCCGCAATGGCGATGAGCAGACTTTCCGTAAGGAGTTGGCGAATCAGGCGCGCGCGTCTCGCGCCCATGGCCAAGCGCACGCCAATTTCCCGCCGCCGCGCTTCACCGCGCGCCACCAGCAGGCCGGCGAGGTTCGCGCAAGCAATCAGCAAGACCAAGCCGACCATGCTCATCAAAACCAGCAGCGGCTCTTGCGTGCCTTCCTGCAGAACCAACCGCCCATGCGCGCCGCTCATGAGCAGCAGCGGCTTCGAGATGAACCGCTTCAAGTCGTCCCCGGAGAGCTTGAGCAGCTTTGCATCCGATTCCAGAATCGGCTGATAAATCGGATGCAGCTCTGCCTCGGCGCGAGCGACCGTGATTCCCGGCTTGAGCCGGCCCATGACTGGCAGCCAGTGGTCGGTGCGATCCTCAAGCGTTTGATTCGGGTTCGGCGCCATTTGCGCCTTCATGGTGACAGGGATAAAAATGTCCGGCGTCAAACCGATTTGCACGCCGAAGAATCCCTTGCGAGTCACGCCGACAACTGTCAGCGGGACGCCGTTCACCGTGAGCGGCTTGTTTAAGATGGCTGGGTCGGCGCCGAATTTCCGCGACCAGTAGTCATAGCTTAGTACCGCGACGGTATTCGCGCCGGAAGCTGTCTCATCGCCCGGCATCAACAGGCGGCCAAGAGCAGGCTGCACTTCTAGGGTCTCGAAGAAATTGCCGCTGACCAAGTCCGCGTGTGCAGCCTGCGTCTCCCCGTGGCCGGAAACATTCACCGTCGTCCCGCGGCACGCCAGCAGGCTGTAAAACACAGTCGAACGTTCGCGCAGATCTTTGTACATCAGATAGGAAAACGACTGCGCGCCTTGGTCCACATCGCCCCAAGTATGCCCATGATTCGGCCCGGGCGAGCGCAAGATGACGAGTTGCTCTGGATGCGGCACGGGCAATTCGCGCAGCAAGATTTGGTCCGTCAGCGAGAAGATGGCCGTGTTAGCGCCGATGCCGAGCGCGAGCGTGAGGACGGCCACGGCGGCAAAACCAGGAGACTTTCGGAGCATGCGAACGCTATAGTGCAAATCCTGCCAGCATGGCTCCACAAAACATTCCCAGCCGCCAGAGCGAACGAGTTCCTTGGTAACTTCGAGACTGCCGCGCTCTAGTCGCACTTCGCGAAGCGCATCCTTACGACTTACGCCTTGCCTCATCTTTTCCGCCGCTTCCATCTCCAAATAGGCGCCTAGTTCTTCATCCAACTCTCGGTCGACTTGGTTCTTTCGGAAAAGCGACCGCAGGCCGGTTGCAAAATTTCTGAACAAGGACATGGCTCGCTCCCTACGAGGCCTCCAAAATTCTGCCGATTGCGGCCACTTGTCTGCCCCATTCTCGTGTTTCGCTGTCGAGCCTCTTTCGTCCCTTCGCCGTCAGAGTGTAGTACCTTGCCCGCCTGTTGTTTTCAGTGGGTTTCCATTCGCCATCGATTAGCCCGTCCCTCTCTAGTCGTTGAATGGCCAGAAATAACGAGCCCGCATTCAGGCGGAAAACGCCCTTGCTCATCTGTTCGATTCGCACGGAAATCCCATATCCATGCATAGGCTCCAGAGCCAACGTTTTTAGGATGAGCATATCGAGCGTGCCCTGAACGAGATCACTCGGCTTGTCTGGCATAAACCTTCTTCCCCTTGGCTACCAAGAGGAACATACGCTTTTTCTACTGACTGTCAATAGGAGAAAGACCTGAGCAGGCAACTGCCAGGCTTGGAGGGGTGAGTTCGAGCTACGACGAAAATAGCCGCGTATCTCATTGAAAAGATTGGCTCAGCAGCGAGCGGCTATTTTCATCCTTCGTTGTGACCCCGCAGGGGCCATGATTTACTCGTACCGCAGCGCCACCATGGGATCGACTCGCGCGGCGCGTCGAGCGGGAATCCATGCCGCAGCCAGTGCCACGGCCAACATCACACTGATCGCGCTCACTAGCGCCGCCGGATCGCGTGGGCCAACACCAAAAAGCTGGCTGCGCAGCAGACCAGCCAGCCCCAGAGCCAGCGGCACACCTGCCGCTCCGCCCATCGCCACCAGCACCGCAACTTCGCCCAAAACCATGCGTAACACTTCTCCCGACTGCGCCCCCAGCGCCATGCGAATGCCGATCTCGCCCGTACGGCGGGTGACCGAAAAGGCGGTGACCCCATAGACGCCCAGCGAAACCAGCAACAGTGCGAACCCGCTCAGAAAGGCTGACAGCGTTGCCAGTACGCGCTCCTGCAGCGTGTCTCGGTCGATCATATGCCGCATGGTATGGGTTTCCGTGGCCTGGATGCGAGCGTCGATCCTGCTCACCAGTTTCTGCACCGTGGCGGAGATCGCATCCGGCGAGCCGTACGTGCGCACAAAAAACGTCGGATCGTCGCCAAACCCACCTGCCGTCTGGAAAAACGGAATGTAGAACGCTCGCGGCTTGGGATCGCGCAAGCTGCGGTAGCTGGTGTCGTTCACGACGCCGATGATGCGCATGCGCCCCTGCGGTGCCTCCGCATCCGGGGAGTCGAAGTGGAGATAACGCCCGAGGGGGTCCTGCTGGCCGAAGTAGTAGCGCGCTAGGCTCTCACTAACGATCACCACAGGCGGAAGCTGCGGGCCCACGCCCGGCTTCGGCTCCGCGGGTGGGTGCTCGGGCTGGTCTTCCAATCCGAAGTCCCGCCCGGCCAGCAGCTTCAAACCGGCAGCCCTGGCGAAATCCGGGCCCACCGTCACGCCATAGCATTCGACATCTTCGTCCTTACCGCGCACATATCCGTCAGGGACCAGGTTATCGGTCCACGAACTATGGCTAAGGTAAGGGATCATGGAAAAACTTGCAGCAACGGTGCCGGGCAGCCGCTGGAGTTCCGCCAGAATGCGATGGTAAAGACCCCACCGCACTGCCAACTTGTCATAGCTTGGGCCGAGGTCGAGCGAGAAGAGCAGTACATGGTCGCGATCGAAGCCGGTGTCCACGCTGCGCAGCTTGTCCAGAGTGCGGATGAACAGCGCGGCAGTTGTGATCAGCAACAGCGCCAGCGCAACTTGCGCGACGATCAGGCTCTTGTCCAGTCGAAGCCCCAGCTTGTCGGCAACGAGTATCCCGCTGGTGGCCGGCTTCAACACTGGGCTCATATCCATGCGCGTCGAACGCAGCGCCGGAGCGACGCCGAACAATATGCCCGTGACGATAACAAGCCCGGTCACAAACGCGAACATGCGCCAGTCGGGCGCAAGGTTCAACTTCAGAGGTTCGTCGCCCGAAGCGAATCCCACCAGCATGCGGCTGCCCCAGATCGCAACCACGACGCTCAACGCGCCCGCAGCGACGGATAACAGTGCGCTCTCCGTGAGCAGTTGGCGGCAGAGGCGCCAGCGCCCCGCACCGATCGATATCCGGACGGCAATTTCCCTCCGCCGCGCCGCCGCGCGCGCCAGCAGCAGGGTGGCGACATTCACGCACGCGATCAGCAGCACCAGCCCGCCAATCGTCAATAAAACGTAGAGCGAACGCGAGTATCTGTCGCGATTCCATGAGAAACCGTTGGCGCCCGACTCGATTTCGACGTGACGCCTCTGCTCTTCGGCGAGTTGCTGCGGAGTGAGCTGCGAGCCGAAGCGCCTTAACTGCTCGCGGTGATCCACCTGGAAGAGCATGTCGAGTTGCGCTCGCACCTGCGCAGAGGTCGTGGTAGGACGCAGACGTGCGATGACGGTGAGCCAGGACGACCCGTGTTCTGTGAAGGCGCGAAAGCCCGGCTGCAAATGCTTCCTCGTCGTGACTGGAACCCATATCTGCGGCTGCTCATCGGGCTGGGTGCCACGAAACTGCAGCGGCGCCACCCCGATGATGGTGAAGGGCGTGTTGTACAGAATGAAGGTGCGCCCGATCACATGTGGATCGAGGTCGAACCGGTTCTTCCAGAACGCATAGCTGATCACCGCCACATCGTGTGGATCGCCGAGCTGATCATCCTCCTCTGTGAACATGCGGCCCACCGCAGCGCGAACGCCCAGCACCGACCAATAACCCCCTGAAACGTCTTGACGCTCGACGAGCTCAGGTTGAGAATCGCTAACCACCGAATGGAACGTCGCTCGCGTCTTGCCGCCACCGGCGATGCAAAGCACGCCGGCTAGCGCGTCAACATGATCCCGAAACTGCTCGTACAGCGGATAGCTCCAGGCATAGTCGGCTTCTTGAGCCGTACGCTGCGACAGCAGCACCAACTGATCTGGCGCCGTCACTGGAAGCTGGCGCAGCATGAGCGCGTCCACGATACTGAAGATCGCCGCGTTGGATCCAATGCCCAGCGCCAGCGAGAGTACGACCACGGCGGTGAACAGCGGCGAGTGCAACAGCAGGCGTGCGCCGAAGCGAACGTCCTGGGTGAATTGTTCCAGCCAGCGCCAGCCCCAGGTGTCGCGCGCTTTTTCTTTCAGGAAGATAGGATTGCCAAAAGTCCGCTGGGCGGCGTACCGGGCTTCTTCGGGGCTCATGCCTGCGGAGATGTTCTCGGCGATTTGCTGGTCAAGATGGAATTGAATTTCGTCGTCTAATCGCTGAGTGATTCGATCTCGACGAAACAAAGTCTGTAACCGCAGCCAGAATCGATGAGCCCACACCATGGCATCTCACTCCTACGTCGTTTGCACCACAAGATTGATCGCCGCGGATAACCGATTCCAATTTTCGGCTTCTTTCTCGAGCTGCGCGCGTCCTGCGGCGGTCAAGGAATAGAACTTGGCTTGTCTGCCCGTCTCCGTCTCCTTCCACTTGGCCTTGATCCAGGCTTTTTGTTCCAAACGGTGCAAAGCTGGGTACAGCGAGCCTTGCTGCACTTGAAGCACCTCACCCGAAATCTGCTGGATGCGTTTGGCAATGGCCCACCCGTGTTTAGGTTCGAGCGAGACCGTTTTCAGGATTAAGAGGTCGAGCGTTCCTTGAACCAGATCGTTTGGCTTCGCCATACTATGGTTATCTACAATCAGTATTGTCGATTGTCAAGATATGACTCTTCGGCAAGTGTGGGCGGAAGTTCACACAGCGCGGTCTCTCCGCTCGGCTGCGATTGGCACGGGTTCCGAAAGGACATTTCCAAGTCTGACAGCAACGGTTTTCCGGACCGTTGCTCCGACGAAACAGCGTATAGCACTGGAATCGAATCTGTCGCAAGAGCTCTGGAACTTCTTGTAAATCAGTACGATTGGCTACCAGGTCCGCTGACCTTTCGGGTTGTAAAACGGCTCAAATTTTCAACAGTTGGGATAACACTGGGATAAGAGAACCGCCCAATTGCTCGCCTGAACCGACAAGCGGATTCTTCCTAACTCCAATGCTGGCAAGAATCTGGCGGAGAGGGGGGGATTCGAACCCCCGTTGGAGGTTTTAGCCCCCAAAACGGTTTAGCAAACCGCCGCATTCAGCCGCTCTGCCACCTCTCCGCGGTTTGGTTTCAATAGCTTAGCACAGTTCTCAAAATCTGCTGGGTATGCTTTTGGTGCACTATAACTGCGAAAGTGTGTGCTTCGCGAGAAAGTTGGCGGTGTAAGTCCTGCGAAATCAATCCCGGCTCCGACTGAACTTTGCACTTAGCGGTTGGGAAAACCGGCGCCATTCCTGATTCCGGTAATCGTGGCACGCTGGCCCGAACGACCGAAACGGCATGAACGCTACGCAAACACTTTCGATCATCATGGGGCGTGTCGGTCGCCCTTCTCCCCGAACCCCGTTTTTGGAATGCAAAGGCGGAACCAAACACCCAGGGCCGAGCGGGGGCGCCTCAATGTAGAGTGCGTCATTCTTCACCGAAACGGTTATCTTGCCGGCGTTCGGGTCCTGATATGTCCCGGCGTGGCGCCAAGTATGGCAGGATCAATTTTCGCGACCGCGCGCTCGAGAGGCTGAAAATCGGGCCATGAGTATTCCTTCGCAACGGCTCGAAGCAGTTCCTGAATGAGCGGTTTGCCGCCATCCGAGTTCGTCATCACCGCAAAACCAGGCCCCATCTCGGTGTAAACCTCTAACTCGCAACGGTACCCTTCGTTCTCTCCGGCGTGAGCGAATTTCGTCTTGTGCCCGGGCGACTCCAGCGCGAAGCCGAGTCCCCACCAATCATCATACTGGCGGGTCAGCATCTCGCGGACCATCCGCTGCGAAAGGATCTTGTTTGATTTCCCGACGTATTCGTTCTGAACCTCAATCGCCATGCGCGCAAGATCCGACGGAGTAGTCCAAAGTCCAGCAGGCGCCATCTCGGGATAGGTATGCCAGCCGCCCTTTATAGGTTCGCCGTTGTCGAGATAGGGCGTAGCGGCCAACGGCCAAAGATTTCTCGGGAGCGGCTGTTCGTACGTGCCGTGCGTCAAACCCGCGGGTCGCAAGACAAGCTCATTCATAATTTCCGGGAAAGCTTTCTGCGTAACATCGCTCATAAGCGTCTGCAGAATGACGTACCCGCCTCCCGAATACCGCCCAATCGTCCCGGGCACAACATTAACCCGAATTGGGCCGGTGTTTGCTGGTTTTTCGCCATTCAAGATTTGCACGACGGTGGGGATAGGCTCGTCAGAGGCGTAACCGGGGAAGCCGCGGACCGTTATTCCGGCTCTGTGGCTCAGGATGCGACGGACGGTGACCTTTTGCTGCGCAGTGAATTGGTTATCGGGAACTTTCCACGCGCGCAGCTTGTCGTTCACGTTCTCGTCCAGGCTTAGCTTGCCCTCCTGCACAAGATGCAGTGCCGCCAGTGCGCTCACCGGCTTGCTGATCGATGCCGCTTGAAACAGAGTTTCCGAAGTCACCGGCTTTTTCGTGGCCATGTCAGCCAGTCCGTATGCGCGCGTCCAGATAATCTTCCCGTGGTCGAAGAATGCGACGCTTACGCCCGGAACTTTGTAGAACTGCATGCGCTCGTTGAGTTTCATTGAGCGAACCGCTTGTCCCTTGATGACAACTGCGGGAAGCAGGTCGTTTTCGATGCGCGCGATACGAGCCGCACTGCCTTCGTCCTCAGGTTGCTGCGACTGACCGAATCCGGGCTGCACCAGGCCGGCGGCAAGCGCGGAAAAGCGAAGCGAGGATTGTTCGACCTGCTGCGTTGATAGCGCATTCGCATGCGTGATCAACGCGATCGCAGAAAACAGTCCCGATAAGGCAAGACGCCGATTGACCAGAGTCATCGTGATTTCTCGGCCGAAATTGTCTTGGAGCCGCTGAACCAGTTAACTATTTGCCGTTGCACACATGCGACATTGCATGAAATATCGCGATGAACAAGGCGAACGAGCAAAGCAGCGACAGCGACGTCGCAACCACAATTGAGCTTTGCAGTTGAAGTGGAACAGCGACAGAAAACACTTCCGCTAGTGCGAACCGCCACACTCGCACGACTCCCGGCAGACCGTTGTGTTCCCACTCGCCGCAGATCAGATCAGAAAACGTGGTTACCATCTCGCTCCCGAAGCGCAGGCGAAAGTCGCCCGGATGCGTGAGCAACAGCATTTTGTAGAGGCCACAGCTCACTCGAACAGCGCTACTCATAACATCACTCCGATGTTTTCGGCACGAGCTTCTTGTCACGTGCCAAGCGCACTACAGATTCCATGCGGCTGACGTCGGCGACTAGGATTGCCTTTCCCGTGCGGGTCAGCTTGTAATACCTCCTCCGCTTTTCGTGGTCGGATTGACCGCCGGCGCTCTCCGTTTCTTCAATCAAGTCCAAATCCAATAGCCTCTGGATTGTCGTATAGAGCGTGCCAGGGCCCATACGGAAGTGGTTGTCAGAAATTCGGGAGGCTGTCTGCATGATGGCGTATCCGTGCTTCTCCCCGTCGGCCAGCGCGAAAAGAATAAAGAATACCGCAGGAGTCAGGGGGAGCAGGTGCTGCAGATCATCTGGAACGCGATTGGCCGCAGTAGGCATGGCTATGTCATCTACTGATATATCACTAACAGATAGTCTGTAAAGTTTTTTTTGTGACTGGTGTCTTCGGATCCGGGCAGTGCTCAACGACGACGCGGAGCGTCCACGGGTCATCACAACCCTGCCACGGCGGGGGTATCGGTTCATCGCAAAAACTACGCCCACGGCAGCGGCTGGAGCCCCCTTACCGCAGGTTTCATCTGAAAGGCACGAAGACAGCGCGAAGAATCCGGCGGCGAGCACGCCTTTGGTCGCTCATACCTCGCGTGCGCGGCTGTGGCTGGCGCTAGGGCCGTGGTGCTTTTGATCGCTACGGTGATCGCCTATCGCTCTGTGGTGCCAAAGCGTCCGGCGGCACAGATGCGCATTGTCGTGCTGCCGTTCCAGAACCTGACTGGAGATCCGAGCCAGGAGTTTTTCGCTGATGGGATGACGGAAGAGATGTTTTCACAGCTCGGCGCCATGGACCCGAAACAGCTCGGCGTGATCGCTCGTACGTCGGCAGTGAAGTACAAGAACAGTGGCAAGGGCATTGACCAGATCGGAATGGCCTGTTGGCAACAACCGACTGACGACGTAGGTGGAGACGCGCGGCTTTCCACGTGCGAGTGAATCTATTCCAGTCTGTGCCGCGGTAGCTCATTCTTCGCGCAGGAGTATCGCCGGATCGATTGACAGCGCGCGCCGCGCCGGAATCCACGTAGCCAGTAGCCCCAGCAACGCCATAACAAGAACAACACCAGCCAATACCAGCGGATCGCGCGCAGTTGCCTGATATACGATGGAGGCCAGCACGCGGCTTGCCAGAATTCCGAGCAGCAACCCTGCCGCGGAACCAACAGTTAGCAATTTGAATGCGCCCCCCAACGCGACCTGTAACACTGCGTGACGCTGTGCGCCCAGGGCAATACGAATACCCAACTCCCGCAGCCGCTTACTAACCGAGTACGCGGCCATTCCAAAGATGCCCGATATGGACAGCATTGCGCCCATCGCGCCTAGCACACTCAGCGACAGCGTCGCCACACGTGCAGGGAATAGAACGGTGTCCAGTCCTCGGTTCCACGTTTGCATGAAAAACGGTAGCCCCCCATCAAGGTCCCGCAGCTGATTCCTCATGGCTACCGCCAATTGCTGTGGATCGCGGCTCGAACGAATCACAAGCCATGAGCTACTCGATGGCGACTGCAGGATGGGGAGAAACATGGCCGGCTGTGGATTTTCGGTGAGGCTGTTATATTTGCCGTCTTCGACAATGCCAACCACTTGTACGCGCGTGCCGTCGGGCGTCTTGCAGTATCTACCCGCGGCGTTTGTTGCACTGCCAAAGAGCCTCCTGACAAACTCCCGATTCACCACGGCCACGCGTGCGGCGTCTTTGTCGTCACGCCAGGAGAAGGTCCTTCCCGTCAGTAAGGTGGTACCTGCCGCGCGGAAGTAATCGGGAGAGATGTTGAAGATTAAGGCTTCAGCTAAGGCATTCGATGGCCTTAGATCTGTTGTTTCGTCAGTGAAGACATTCCAACGGGGATTTCCGCCACCCGCTAATGGTGGCGCATCGACCAATCCCACGGAGGTTACACCGGGGATTGTCTCCATGGCGTCGATCATGCGCTTTTGCATGACGCGCACTCTGTCGCCTCGGTAACCTGCCATATTCAGATCTGTGTTCACCAGCATGGTGTTCCGTGGCTCAAAACCGAAATTGCTGTGCAGCGAGCGCAGCAGTCCACGCACTGCAACGAATGAAGAAGTGACCAACACTGCACAGATCGCGATTTGCACACCAAGCAACAGGTCTCGGACTGCCAACCGCCGCCCCACCCTGACGATTGATCCCGACTTAACAATCTGATAAGGATCGGTGTGAAGTACCTGTCTCACCGGGACCGCTCCAAAGAGGAATCCGCCCGCCACGGCCAACAGCAAAGCGACTCCGTAAACATTTGCATCCGGGCTCACCGGTATATTGATGGGATATTGGGGTATCGGCTGCCACGTGCTCAGCCCGCGCAATAGAATTAGACTGCACCAGAGTCCAACGGCGCCTCCCATCAGTGAGACGAGCACTGCTTCGGTAAAGAGTTGCCGTAGAATTCGTGTGCGGCCAGCTCCCATGGCGAGCCGTAGCGCGACTTCTCGGGAACGGTCAGCGGCTCGGGCGGCAACCAGGTTGCCCAGGTTGGCGCAGACGGCCAGCAGAATCAACCCCGCCAACAGCATCAGCCCGGTTAGAAAGGCTTGTACCGGACCACTGAAAGAATCGCCATAGAGACTCGGGCGCGCTAAGAGAAAACTCATTTGACCATCGTCTTTGGGGTAGTTCTTTTCGAGATCGGAGCCAATCGAGTTCAGATCCGCAATGGCCTGGGCCGGAGTGATTCCCGCCTTTACATGTCCGAGCGGCGTGACACAACGGTTTCCGCGCGCATTGAGGACGCTCCACCCATCCACCTGTTCTTGCTCAACGATCGGCACAAAGAAATCCGGAGAGAAAAACAATAAAGTCCCGCGAAACTCAGGCGGCGCCACGCCGACGATGGTAAACGGACTCTTATTGAGCTGAACCGTGCGGCCCACCACGCTACGATCGCCCTCGAAATGGCTACGCCAATACGCGTAGGTGAGCACGATATACGGAGCGCTGTTGGGGCCGTGTTCATCGGACGGGTGAATGATCCGGCCAAGGTATGGTTGAATGCCTAATGCTTCGAAGTAATTCCCGCTCACCTGATAGACCCAGACGTGGGACGGGTTTACGCCCGTGTCAAGCGCTGCCCGACCAATGGAGAAAGCTGCCAGGCCATCAAAAGTGCGGTTGCGATCGCGCAGATCAAGATAGTTAGGATAGGATTCGATGCCCAGCTTATCGCTTGCGCGCTCAAGTTCGTACAAGGTCTCGGCCTGGGGCACATTCAGCGGTCGGAGGATCAGCGCATTCAATACGCCAAAAACAACGGCGTTTGCGCCGATGCCCAGCGCCAGCGTGACGATAGCCACAGCAGCAAAGCTGGGAGATCTGCGCAACGTGCGGAGGGTGAAGCGCAGATCCTGGAGCAAATCTTCGATCAATGGCAGTCTTCGCTCTGCTCGATAATCTTGTTTCATGGCCTCCACCCCGCCAAATTTCAACATGCTTTGCCGTCGTGCCTCAATGGGTGACAGACCGGCGCGAAGATTTTCCTCGGTTTGCAAAGCGATGTGTTCCTCAATCTCTTCTCGCAATCGTTCGTCTTGTGCCCGCCTTGCCGCCGGGTTGAGCAGACGAGTGAGGAACCGCCTCAGAGATCTCATGACAAGTCCTCGGCTTTCACTTCGAAGAAGCGAGCGATGATCGCAGCCGTTTGTTCCCAATCTTGTGTCTCGACCTGCAACTGCTTACGTCCTGCCCGTGTAAGTCGATAGAAGCGCGCCCTACGATTATTCGCTGAGGCACCCCACTCGGACGCAATCGCTCCTTCTTGCTCCAGCTTCAGCAGCACGGGATACAGAGTCCCTTGATTCACGGCAAGCAGATCCCCGCTGATCTGCTCGATGCGCCGGGCGATACCATAGCCGTGCTGCGGTCCTAGGACACCGAGAGTCTTAAGGACCATCAATGCTAACGTGCCCTGTAGGACGTCCGCTTTTTGTTTCATGACGCCATCACATTTTGGTTTCCAACAGGAAGGATCGCACACTTCCTTTGGGAAAGCAACAGGTAGGTCTATCGCAAGCCGCGGGGCTTATGCCTTCTCACCGCATCTCGTAAACGCGCTATCGGACACATGAAATCTTGCAGGCTCCTCGAACTCCCGTTGTGGGAAGTATGCAACTCCGTTTGGAGCGTATCGCCGATTGCGGGCGGATCAGGGCAAACCGGAAGAAATGCGTCCGGGCTGGCAGATTGCTCCCGATAAACGTTAGTGCTCGACATGGGCAACGGCTGGGTTGGATGTGATGACGGAATCGGCCACGCCGTCGAAAGAGTCTTCGGCAAAGGGGGAAGCGTTGCACTTCTGTCCAACGATCGCAGAATTTGGCCCGCAAGTGGCCGAAGGCTTGATCGGAACGATAGCTAGCCGTTTTCGACGCGCGCCTTTATATCCGAGTACGCCGTATCGATGAGCCTGCTGAGCGCTGCGGCGTTTGTGGCCGTTCCCGGTCTCAGCTTCACATGACGCATGAACTTGCCGGTGCCTTGCAACAAGCGAGCCGGATCCGGCAGTTCTGCGCCGTGAAAGAACCCCACGTTTACGTGTGAGGTGAATACATTCACATAGCCGAAGGCCGCATCTCCCAAACATACAACCGGACAGCCGTCATGCAAAAGCTCCCGGACTTCGTCCCCGCACTTTCGCATCACCTCAAACCACTGATGCGCGATGGCTCCCAATTCACCCGCATGCTCTTTCATCCACGCGTCGATGGCGGGATCCCGCTCGACAGCGCCGTTGAATCGCAGCAATTCCGTTCTCATCGTCGCTCGCCTTTCTGGTTTCGGGATCAATGGTTACGTTGCACCCTTACCTTCCCTCCAGCAAATCCTGCCATGACCGCATCTTTCTTTTTGTTACTATAGCGTGTCCATAGAAGCGAGACATATCGAGTTCATAACTCCCCATACGCCGTAATCGGAAACGTGGGGGGGGACTATGAGCAACGTCTCCGATAATCCTCCCCAGGAGGTAGTACGTGTGCGCCGCTGAGGCCCGCTCAGGAGAGCGCGGCGTGCGGCGTGCTAGTATAGCGGGCCGCGACGGCACCACCCGTTTCGGAGGCGTGAATGGATATTCAGGATGCTCAGCGCGAGGTGCGGTCTGTCTACATTGGGGGCTTTTGGGGACAGCTTGTCAGTTCCGTAATTTGGCTGGTGTCCGCGACGCTAGGCACCTGTGGGTCACTCCCAAAGCGTCTATCCTGACGGTCGTCATCGGGGGATTTTTCATCTTTCCGCTCACGCAAATGCTGCTGCGTTTGCCGGGCCGCCGCGCGTCCTTGAGCAGAGAGAATCCGTTCAATAGCCTGGGGATGCAGATCGCGTTTGTGCTGCCGTTTTCAATGCTGCTTCTTGTGCCCGTAGGTCTCTACAACTTGAACTGGTTTTTTCCGGCTCTGATGGTCCTATTGGGCGCGCACTATTTGCCGTTCGCTACTCTCTACGGGATGCCCTTGTTCCTGTACCTCGCGGGAATTCTGATCGCTATGGGCGTCGTGATCGCACATTATTTTTCGCGAACGTTCAGTCTAGGCGCATGGATCGCCGGACTGGCCCTATTCGCCTTCGCCTGGATCGGGCGCTCCATCGCGACCGGCGAAGCTTCCGCGCCTTCCACTCACTAGTTCGCCTGATGGCTCGCTGGGACGAAAGCGGGATTAGCGAGACGTAGATTCCCAATGATGTCTTAGTCGGCACCGATTCCTCACAACTCTTGATAAACGCGCTGGATGTGAGTGTTGTATTGCTGGCGAGATGCCGTCTGGGGACCTATCTGGGTTGGCTCGGCATCAGTCAGTTGCGACAGGCTGCCAAAGCTCGACACGATTTCCTTGTGGGTCGGTGAACCAGCCAAACCTTCCGAAATCGTAGCTTTCGCGTCTTGGATCGACCGTGACACCTTCGTCTACCAAACGGTCCAGCACTCCATCGAGGTCATCCACTTGGAGGTTGATCATGGCTTTCTGTTCCCGTGGAAAGTATGCATCATCTTGTCCGAAGAAGGCGAAGACGACCTGAGCGCGTTGCGTCGAGGCAGGAAACGCGAACGATCCCCCGGACCTCGCTAGACCGAGATGCCGCTCGTACCAACTATATAGAGATTCTGGATCATTCGCTCGGACAAATGCACCCCCAAAGCCGGTGATTGAAGCCATGCATCCTCCTATGTGGAACATCTGTCCGGAGCTTACGCCTGTCACAGTGCGACCGTCACCTCAGAGCTGTTGATTAATTTAATCCTGCTAAACGCCCTTGTACGCTGTGATGTAGCCCGTTGCACCACAGCGACCCATTCGACCGCCTGATCCTTGCCCAGGCCCTCGGGGAAAGGATCCCGGTTGTGACTGCTGACGAGAAACTCAGCCTCTACAGGGGGCTCAGGATGGTGTGGTGACCGGTGCGGATTGGCTAGCGGTTTTGGTGCACTTTAACGTGCAAATGAGACCGACTTAGAGCAACTGAGAGCAACGTAAAGTCCTGAAAATACTTGCAAATAGGCGAGCGCAAGCAAGCCAGGTGGGTCTAGCAAGCCGCCGCATTCAGCCGCTCGGGCACCTCTCCGCGATCGGTTCGGCCGAGCAAACCGGCCGAATGGTCTGAGTCCATCATTAACGAAAGTCACAAAAGGTCTGGTTCTCGCAAGAAATGCTGGTGTTGGGCTGACCATTGGGAATTGCTTGCGTCAAACAGAAAGGGTCGGTTGTCGGATTCCGCCTTGGCGGGACTGGAATTCTTTCCTTTCGGGCGATTTGAACATAGAATGGATGACACTGGGCAGGGGGTGCGGCTGACGCCGGTGGAGATACCGGTTCCAGTAAGTCCCCTGCTTTGAAGCCCGAACCGCGAAAGTGGAGCAAACCTCCCGCGAAACATTTCGACCCGAATGGGCGTATGTAGGGTAGAGGCAGTCGGGCTGACATCTGTGTCCCCGCGGGTTTAATCGCTCCTAGGATTGCTTGGAATAAGGCGCCCGTGGCGGAAGTTTCGAAGCGCGACGGCAGCATGGTGGTTTGAAGGGGAATCGAATGAAGACGTGGCATAAGGTAGCGATTGGCGCGGGCGCCGTGGTGGTGCTCGGCGGAATTGTTATGTTCAGCGTGAATCAGGCGAATAAGGGCGTGGTCACCGTTCAGACGGCCAAAGTGGCCAATCAGGAAAGCCTGGTGTCGCTCGTGACAGCCTCCGGCGAAATCAAGCCGACAACCTATACAAACGTGACCGCTCAGGGATTCGGAAGAATCACTCAGATCCTTGTAAAGGAGGGCGACCACGTCAAGAAGGGGGATAAATTGCTCCTGCAGGAGAACGTGCAGGCGAATGCGGACGTGCAAGCGCAGGGCGCGGCCGTCAATTCGGCAGAGTCTGGCGTGCAGGCTGCTGAAGCCAGTTTCAAGGCGGCGCAATCGGATCTGATCTCCCAGCAGGCCAACCTTGAGAAGGCGAAACTGGATTACGATCGCGGACAAGGTCTTTACAAAGATGGTCTGATTCCAAAGCAGGATTTCGATCAACGCAAAACCGCCTATGATGCCCAATCCGCAACCGTGGATTCTTCGAAAGCGCGGGTACAATCGCTGAAGGCCACGCTCGATCAGATGCGGGCACAAGTGAATCAGGGCCGTGCCGTGCTGGTGCACACGCAAGATGTGCTGCACAAGACGACCTATACCTCGCCGATCAACGGAATTGTCAGCTATCTTCCTGAGCGTGTGGGCGACTTCGTCGTCCCGGGCATGCAGAACGCCAATGGCAGCTTCATCATGACTCTTTCGGATATGTCCGTAGTGACGGCAGAAGTGAAGGTCGACGAGACGGACATCGTCAACGTGAAAATGGGCCAAGAGGCCGACGTGACCATCGACGCGGTGCCGGGAAAGATTTTCAAGGGCAAAGTGACGGAGATTGGTTCGCAAGCGGTGCTGCGTAGTTCGGGACTCACAACGACGCAGACGACGACCAGCACGCAAGAAGCCAAGGACTTTAAGGTGGTCGTGACGCTGGCGAATCCTCCTGAGAATTTGCGGCCCGGTCTATCCTCGACAGCCAAGATCAAGACGGCAGAACGAAAAAATGTCGTGGCCATTCCGATTCAAGCTCTGGCGGTGCGCACGCGGAAGGATTTGGAAGAAGCCGCCAAGAATGCAAAGAAGCAGGGCAGTTCAAATGTGACGCTAGCAGCGCCGCCACCTCCGGCACCGGGCGATCCGAAAAAGGACGAAGTCCAGGGCGTGTTCGTGATCAATGGAAAGAAGGCATTGTTCCGGGCGGTTGAGACCGGCATCGCCGGTGTCACGGACATCGAGATTACCAAAGGTTTGCAGCCCGGTGACGAGATCGTCGTGGGCAGCTACAAAGCACTGCGCACCCTGAAACCGGAGTCTCAGGTGAAAGTGGACAACAGCGCGCCGAAGAAGCAGGAAGATCAGCAAAGCTGAGGCGCAGCCAAGCAGGAGGGAGATGCAAATGCCTGTCGAGACACCAGCCATAGATTCCTACCGTGAAGACCTGGTCAGCTCCGGCGTAGTGATCAAGACGGAAGCTCTGGCCAAGGTCTACGAAATGGGCGCGGAACAGGTTCATGCGTTGCGCGGGGTGGATGTGGAGATCCGCAAGGGCGAATACGTGGCGATCATGGGGCCATCCGGATCGGGCAAATCCACGCTGATGAATCTGATCGGGTGCCTGGATTCGCCCAGTTCCGGGAAGTACTGGCTGGCGGGGCGGCTGGTGAGCGACTTGGATGATGATGAGCTCGCTTACATCCGGAACAAAGAGATTGGCTTCGTGTTTCAGACCTTCAACCTGCTGCCACGCGCGACGGCGCTCCACAACGTCGAATTGCCGCTGATCTACAACGGTACGCCGTCAGAAGAGCGCATCGAGAAAGCGAAGAAGGCGCTTGAACGCGTGGACCTGATGGACCGGATGCACCACAAACCGAATGAGCTTTCCGGAGGCCAGCGGCAGCGCGTGGCAGTTGCGCGAGCGCTGGTCAATTCCCCATCGATCGTGCTGGCTGACGAGCCCACCGGAAACCTCGATTCGAAAACGGGCGAAGAGATCATGGCGCTCTTCGCGAACCTGCACCAACAGGGAAACACGATTATCCTGGTGACCCACGAACATGACATTGCACAGCACGCGCACCGCATCATTTTCATCCGCGACGGCAAGATCGCTTCCGACGAGGCAGTCGCCAAGAAGTAAGCGGACAATTCGGCTCTTTCCTTCCTCCAAAATCTGAGTAACGTATCCGCGCGGGCAAGAAGCCCGTCCAAGCCGTGGTGTCATGGCGCGGACGAAAGCATGCCGAAGCAGAAAGGCCAAGCCCAATGGCAAATCAGGAAGGAATAGGCGCACAAGTGCAAATCAACGACTTACTCATTCTGGCGGCGGAGCGCGCACGGGGATACGTTCGAGATGTAGCCGAGCGAAGAGTGGAACCTTCCAAAGCAGCGGTGACCGCACTTGCTGAACTACAGGAATCTTTTCCCCAATCGCCGAACGACCCGGGTGAGGTAATCGCGAAGCTCGACCAAATCGGCTCCGCGGCCACGGTGGCGACGACCGGTGGGCGTTACTTCGGCTTCGTGAACGGCGGAATGGTTCCTGCCGCCCTGGCTGCCAATTGGCTGGCAGCGGCTTGGAACCAGAATGCGGCCTTGCGGGTGATGTCCCCCATTGGGGCGGAATTGGAAGAAGTAGCCCTTCGCTGGGTTTGTGAGGCGCTGGGATTACCGCCGGAGTGTGAGGGGGGCTTGGTGACTTGCGCCACCATGGCGAATTTCACGGCACTGGTCACGGCACGCCATGCGCTTCTGGCACGTGCGGGATGGGATGTCACCGCTGACGGGATGTTTGGCGCACCACCGCTCGACGTGGTCGTCGGCGCGGAGGCGCATGCATCAATACTGAAGGCGTTGAGTTTGGCGGGATTTGGAAGCAAACGCGTAACCATCGTGGAAGCAGATGGGCAGGGACGGATGCGGGCCAATAAGTTGCCACCCCTATCGGAGCGGACCATTGTGTGCATTCAAGCTGGGAACGTAAACACGGGAGCTTTCGATCCCGCCGCGGAAATCTGTAAAGCGGCAAAGGAACAGGGCGCCTGGGTGCATGTGGACGGCGCGTTCGGATTGTGGGCCCGCATCTCGCGGAAATACGAGCATTTGACGCGCGGTTTCGATCAGGCGGATTCGTGGGCCACCGACGCGCATAAGTGGCCCAATGTTGGCTACGACAGCGGCCTGGCCATCGTCAGAGACGGAACCGCACTACGGGCGTCGATGGGCATAACGGCGGCGTATCTCGAAGCCGGTTCGAGACGCGAGCCTATGCATCACACTCCGGAAGCGTCCAGGCGCGCGCGGGGTGTAGAGTTGTGGGCGGCGCTGAAATCGCTCGGGAAGTCCGGGCTGTGCTCGCTGATCGAACGGACGTGCGCCCACGCGCAGCGGTTTGCCGCAGGATTTCGGGAAGCCGGCTTCACCGTGCTCAACGACGTGGTAATCAACCAGGTGTTGGTGTCCTTTGGCCGCCCGGAGGTGACACGAGAAGTGATCCGGCGCGTCCAGGAGGAGGGAACCTGCTGGTGCGGGGGCACCGTCTGGCAAGAAAAGACGGCCATGCGGATCAGCGTTTCCTCCTGGGCGACCACGGAGACGGATGTGGAACACAGTCTACGGGCGATTCTCCGTATCGCGAGTGAATGCCCCGCGATTTGACATCTTCCTCTCCCTACAGGGACCCTCGTTGGACACGAGGATAGAACCAACCGAAAAAAAAGAAAGCAGCCTTTATATCCCCGGCCTGAAACGAAAAGAACTACTGGCTGTGCGCCACGTTGGAATTCTTGAGATCGGCAAAATTCTGCGCCACACTCAGATGTGTGCGCGAGAGGCGGTCGTGCCAAGTGAGTTCGTCTTCGTCCCACATGGCCCAAAGGAAGCCCAGAAAAAAAGTTCCTGCGGAGAGCATGTAGCCCGTGCTGCGCAGAAGCATTTGCCTGGACGTGGGCGGTTCGCCAGAAAAGCTGACGACCTGCAAGTCTCGCATCATCATACCCGGAGTGGTGCCGCCGAAGATGGTGAACAGAGCGAAATATTGCAGATAGACAATGGCAAAGGTCGCGGCGTACACCGCGGCGTTCAGTTTGCTCAGGCTAAATTGCCCGCCGAGTGAGCCGAACAGCAGCAGGAATCCACCGTAGGCAAACAACAAGCAGCCCAGATCGATAAGCGCCGCAAGGCGTCGATCGTCGATCGATGCCAGGGGATGAAGGCCAGGCTGAGATTTTCTATGTTCCGCAATGAGCTGTGTTCGCGGGGAAGTCTCAGAATCGGGTGGCACAGAGACATCGATCACCATCCGTGATTCTTCGCAAACCCCCGTTTTTGAAGGGCGGCCAATCGCGATGGTAAAGGAAAAATCGTCCGCGATCCTTCCGGGACGTTCCGCAACTGCAGCAGAAGTGTGCGACGGCGTCTTGCCGGAAGGAGTATCGAAAGAAAAATGAGATTGGGCGGCGTGGGGCGCGAGCCTTCGCCGCCGAGTGCGATAGGCCTCGAGACGCTCGGAGAGTTCACCGCGCCAGGCAGCGTCTTGCTCCACCGGTTGCGAGATCACCAGGCGCTGCTTGAAACGGTCGATCCCAGCCGAGCCGGTATCCGCGCTCACCGCGAGACTGTCAGTCGCGGAAATACCCAAGGAGTCATTCCAGGATGAAGGACCGACCGAGAAAGCTGAATCACAAAAATTACAGGCGCGCACGCTTGAAGGTAATACAGCGCCACACTGCAAGCAAGTTTTTGTCACCGGCAAGTTTTGCGCTGCGGACGCTTCCACTCCGGTGAGGAGGGAACGCTCTAAGAATACCATATACCTGAAAATGTCAAGCAGACAAAACAGAGGGATGGTAACGAAAGAGACAGCAGGCCAGGGCAGGATTCCAAGAAACCAGGTTTCAGGCGTCCATTTGCTGCGCTAGCATGTCCCGGCTGAAGGAGATGCGGCGCTCCAGGGCGACAGCCGCGAAATAGGCGCACTGTCCGCGTTCCGATTCCGTCCAGGCCCGCATGGAAGGAACAAGGCGAGCTACCGTCGAGCGCACGAAATTCAAGAGGCTGAAATAGGCACCGATCGCCTGGACGGAATTGCGGTCTTCCCGGCGCTCCGGACAGAGCTGCAGAAGCTGCATGACCCGTTTGAAATCGTCACCGGAAGCAATCCTCTGGATGCCGGTAACGTCCTTTACCTCGGCCGAGAGAACCTGCTTCGAGGACGCGGCGATCAGCGAGCGGCAATAAGAGATGAAAAACTGCAACAACGCCGCTGCCGAGAAAACGAAAATGACGCCGGCCATCATCGGGGCACCACGGCGAGCCGGGAAGGCACGATACGAGCATCTTCCGGAAGGTGCCAGAAGGTATAAGCCCACGACAACGGGAGGAAGCAGCCGAACAAGGGCGTCAGAAATTCAAAGAAATTGCCGCGGCTTTGATAAAGGTTTTGCAACGCAAAGTTGGCCGCAAACAGGCTGAAATAGACACCCATCGAGAGTACCAGCTGAATCAATCGCGTGCGCGTTTCACGCATTTTCATCACGGCGGCCCACAGGATGTAAGTCAGGACCAGCCCGACAAAGTAGAGATTCTGGGAAAGCTCCACTACGAAATGTGTCACCAGCTTGGAACTGGACTGCTGAACCACGGCGTAGGAAAACAGTGCCGTGCCGGAAAATAGGATTAGGGTCCCGATCCTGATGTAGCGCTCGGCTTTCAAATCACTGAAGATGTGAGAATAGAGGCTCATCAAGGCAAAATAAAGGACAATGGTGAGCAGGGAGTCCGAATAATAATAGAAGTAGAGATATTCCTTGGACGTAAAACCATAGTGGCTGAGGATGTTGTAGCGGGCAATGCTGAACACCACGGATGCAGCCATGTACACATTCAGAAGGATATAACGCCGAAGCGCGTCCTTCTTGTATGCGCACACCACTACTGCTGACTCCAGCACCGTGCACAGAAGCCAGACAACATATTCGTAAGGACCAAGCACGAAACCATCCTTGCCGCGCCCCGGTCCTTCCCGCAAAATATCAGTTCAGCGGATTACTTCCAAGGCGTCGGCGGTTGCGGCGCTCCACCGTTCTTCCAAGGCGTCGGTGGTTGCGGCGCTCCACCATTCTTCCATGGTGTCGGCGGCTGTGGTGCCCCACCGTTCGCCATGATTATGGAGCCATTACTCCCATGCGTGACGACTATCGTCTTTAGACTCATTGCCCCGACCAGTACGAGCATGGCGAGGAAGAGAACCGTTAGTTTACGTGACATTGTGCCTCCGAGGTGAGGAAACAACCCCGGAAACAGTATATGTTACATAACCAATGTCAAGCGGTTCAGACGATAAGCCTGTTTCCTATCAATACACAGCTACTCATCCCATTCTTTCGATAAGCTTTCGCCTACCTCGGTGTGTGGGACGTGTTCCATCCAGTGCAGGATAGTTTCTGCGACTGTGTGGGTCAACGGTACTGAGGTACTAGAATTAATAGGACCAATGGCGCTCGTGAGTCTCCTACGAAGGCTGCCAGGGATTTCCGCAGGATCCCGATAACCGCACTTCTCTGCTCTCGGTTCAGTCAGTGTGTTGCGGCTGGCTTCGGCTGGCCTGGCCAGAACCTTCTCTAGGAGGCCTAGTCCGTCCCGACAAATCCGACAAATACAGCGCCTTGACACATTCGCAGGCGAATCCGTAGCATAAAGGACTGCGTCCTGCCGGCGTAGCTCAGTGGAAGAGCGAGGGTCTCATAATCCCTAGGCCGTGGGTTCGATTCCCCCCGCCGGCACCATTCCTTCTTCTTGATTTGAAAGGAATTACACGCGCACGCTTTTTCGTGTACCCGGGCGTGTACCCTTCGTTGTGATTCAGGAGTCTCCAAGTGCGACGAACATCAGCCTCCAACTGCTCCTGACGCGCACGAACCCAGGGCGCGTAGGATCTTCACCACCACCAACAAGCCGCTCCGCACGTGGGGCAAGGTGCTGCACGATGAGGATCTGGCGGCCGCTATTCTGGATCTGTCCTGGAACGTGGGCGGTTCATTCATCTCGATGGACCCTCCGGGCGAACCGGTCATCTGAACTTGGAGGAGGCATTGCCGGGAACGGCAGACCGTGCCAGAATTTCCGGAATTAGCCCGCCACAATTTCCGGAACCCACACCATTGCAGGGACATCGTTCGTGCAGTCCATCTCACCAGCCCGAAAGAGCGACTCGTCTAGACTGGCTGCTCCCACAAACGCTGCTCCGTTTAGCGGTTCGAGCATTGGGCAGATTCGCTTTAAGACCGGAGGCTTGAACAGATCAAATTTATCCGCAGTATGATCGCTCCACGACCGCTGTTCCACAGCCCCATCACCCGCTGGGTTCCCAGGTAGTATGTTCAAGGCGCATCCTGAACGCTAAACTGCTCGAAAAGACATTGAGAGGGTAGAGCGGGAATCGCTCTGCCTGGGTCTGCCGGTTGGAGCCGAGGAGCAGAAGCATGATTGATCGCGCGGAAGCGTCTAGCATTCTGCGTGAGTCTACGGTCACCGTATTCGTCAACTCCGTGGCCGGCGGAGGCCGGGCACGCTCTTGTCTGCCACCGATCCAGAAACTATTCGAAGCGTTCCGCATTCATGCGCAAATTGTGATGACGAACAGTGCGGCGGAACTCGAGTCGTCCGCGAAAAATGCCATATCGCAAGGAAGGCGTGTGCTGTTTGCCATGGGTGGAGATGGAACGTTTCAGGCGCTAGCGAACGCGGCATTCGGGGCCGACGCGCTCTTGGGTATTCTCCCTATCGGAGGAGGAAATGATTTCGCCGCGGCGCTGGCCTTGCCGGATGATCCCGTCAAGGCGGCTGAAGCGATCCTGCGGGGCCAGCCGCGCTTTGTGGATCTTGTGAGAGTACGCACCGCCGAGGGGCGAGCGCGATTTTATGCAGGTGGGGGAGGTGTTGGACTTGACGCCGAGGCAGCGCGCTACGCGAATGGTCCGTACCGTTGGCTCCCCGGTCGATGGCGTTACATCGCGTCAGCACTACGAGCGCTGGTGAGCTACGTACCCCTCGAAGTCCGCATCGACTTTCCGGAGGGCGAGGTCGTCTCCTGGGAAGCGAAAGCGCTGCTGGCAGCGGTGTTGAATTCTCCGACCTATGGTGCCGGTTTGAGACTGGCTCCCGGCGCGACCCTCGACGACGGGTCGCTCCACGTGGTCCTGATCGAAGATATCGGTACGCTCGGAGTGCTGCGACTACTGCCGCGACTGATGGGCAGCGGTGAACTTCGAACTTCACGCGTGAAACGCTGGCGCGCCCAACACGTGCGGCTCACCACCGACCGGCCTTGCATGTTCCACGGCGACGGAGAGATTCTGGGGCCAACGCCCGTGGAAATCGAAGTGGTCCCCAGGGCCGTGCAGGTCTGGGCTCCCGTACGGCCATAGGGCATGCGCTCCTGGCAGGCGGCGCCGAGCAACCGCGTATTTCTTGTGAAGCGACTACTGTCCGGCCTGGATTCCCTTCCCTGGACATTAGCCGAAGGTGAGGCTAGCGGCCTGCTCGCCGCCACCGGTCCGTGCAGTCGCTCTACCTGAAGAAACTCGGCTGGGACGATTCGGGGAGCAACTACACAACAGAGGAAGCTTACTGAATCAGATCTAATACCAGGCCGGTGTAACGCCGCTGGAAACCCGCGAACTGGCCAAAGATGGGAGACGTGACGTTGTTATATACGTCGTGTGGGTTTTGACGATTCGTGATGTCAGTCGAATATACGCCGAGACGAACCTTGTGAGTCTTGGAACGCTCCGTGCGCGGTATGTGAACGGCAAACTCCCGGTAAAGCCTTACGTCAAGTGAGAAGTAAATGGGGAAGCGCTGGTCATCGGGCACACCGACATAGTTCTGCAGAACGTCTACGTTTGAAAATGGCAATCCCGAATGCGTGTCAGCTACGGGGCTAATAACCATTTTCCAGGGAAGACGGAAGAATCCCGAGGCTACAATGCGATTGGGAACGTCCGAGGACAAGATACCCGTAGCGTTCGGTCGAATTACCGGAACCTGAAAGGGGACAAGAGTATCCGAGAGCGAGTTGAGGTCCCCGCGTCCCCGGCTCCAGGTGTAGGACAGGCTCATATCGGCGCGTTCGCCAAGGCGATAGTGAGCGGTGATGTCAACCTGGTGATACTCTGAGACTGCCGAGTTCTTGAGAGCCAGCAATCCGCCTCCTCCGGCGGCGTGGAGGACCGGATCGAGAAAAAAGAGATCCACGGTGTGGCTGTCAAGATAGCTAGCCCGGAGATTAAGATTCTTGCGCACTTGGTGTTCAAGCACGACATTCCAGCTAAACGTGCGAGGGCTTGATCCAGGGTCGCGCGGCACGCCAGGCGCACTGGGGGGCGCGCCCGAAACAAGATAGGAATTTACTAGCACGACGGGCTGGCCCATCAGCGCGCCGGAGGAATCGAAGAAGCTGAGTACGCGCGCCTGATTGCTGGTGAAGTCGGCCGCCAGCAACGGGACATGGCCGTAAACCTCGGCGGCTCCGGCACGGATTACGGTCTTTCCTTCATTCAGCGAATAGGCCGCGCCGATGCGTGGCGCGAAGGCGGCATCGCGACCGATGGATTGAGTGGTCAAACGTGCCCCGAAGCTGAGCGTCAAATGGCTGTTCAGAATCCAGTGATCCTGGATAAACTCCGCGACCTCCGCATCCGATGCGCTCAACAGGCCCGCGCCTTGAAAGTCGATCCGTTCGGCAACCGAGCCATCCTGCCTCAACAGCTCGAGCGGATGGGAAATGCTGCTACCGTCATAGTCACGATACAGGATATCCGTGCCCAACCGCATTTCATGACTACCGTGCCACGACTTCGCCGAGAGCTGATACGCGGGCAAGACTTCCAATTGGTTGGCTCTCCGATTCCAACTATTGAAGTAATTGCCGCCCCACCCTGCCGGTGAGATTTCCATGTCGGCGGGTCCCTGCCCGTGGGCATTACTGTCGAAGCGGGTGTAGCGAACCACGGTGTTCAGCAACGCTCCTGAGCCGAACTGATAGGAATCGGAGAAGCCGATGGATACTCCCCTGCGGCCATAGTTCGTGGACGCGGTTTGCGGGATCAGCGCATTGATGTTGGCAAAGTCGAGTTCCATGGGGAAAACATTGGCGTTGAAGTTCAGCACGTGTCGAGGGGAAAGTATCACCTGAAGGTTCGTGAAGGACGAGACGCTTCTCGTCTTGATCTCATTCTCGGGAAACGACAACCCGCGCACAGGCTGTCTTCGCAATTCGTAGGTCACCTCTTCGGTGAAATTCATCTTGTTTTTGATGAGCGGGCCTTCGAACTCAAATCGTGGCGTCCAGTTGGCTAGCCCCACGAGGTGATCGTTCTTTCCCCGGAATGCCGGGATGAAATCGCGCAGCTTGTAATCCCATGTGCCAGATGGCGGCTTCGTTTCGATGGTGGTCAGACCCCCGGTAAAACCTCCGTACGCAGAACTCTCGGGCGAACTGTAAACCGTCATGGATTGAATGATGTCGACAGGAATGGGAATCGAAAAGCTTCCCGAGACGGGATCCACGTTTTCCGCCGAGTCCACCACCAGCATCCCCTGGCTTTCAGCCTGGCCCTTGAATGTCAGCTTGCCCGTGGAGGTCCGAATGACACCCGGAATCAAGGACAAAGCCTCAGTAAATTTCTGGGTGGGCAAAGGCAGGCTCTCCAATTGTTCGGTGTTGACCGTGGCAGTTATCGCTACATTCTGAGTGGCAATTTCGGGGGCCTCTCCTTGAACTTCGACTTGCTGATTAACCGAACTAATCTGTAGAACGAGGTCTTTGACAAGCGCCTGGTCCGCACCGAGGGTTATCTTGGCGGACCAGGGCTTAAAGCCATCGGCACTCGCTTCCAGTGTGTAGGTTCCGGTGGCCAGAGCAGTGAACTCGTAGCGGCCGTCCGCATCGCTAACCGTCGATGGGGGTACCGCTCCCATCGCCGGACCCGTCAACTTTACGGTGACTCCGCTAAGATTATTGGTGGCCCCTTCCCCGGAGACTACCGTGATCCTTCCCGTAAGAGAGCCCCTGGGAAGGTTGGAACCTGCGCTCTGTGGCTGTCGAGCGAAAGTCGGATAGGCGAGCAGCAGCAGCGCGATGGAAATCGTGCGGCAAGCGGGAAACACAACTCTTCGAGCCGTTTTCATAGTGGTTGCGTGCATTCTCCGAAGACGTTTTCCGTCGAAAACTAATTTCCACCCTCGACTGATGATGCAACGCCCAAAGCACTCCGGGAGTTGCGTTATAGTCTTGCGGCTGGGCCCGAATTACCTACGAGTGCGCCAACGCTGCTAGAAAGGCTCTTAGGAACAGTAAGCCGCGCTGTACTACGGCGTATTCTTATGAAACACTTTGCGGCGAATATCCGGCCAGAATTCCTTCAATTCGTTGTTCATACCGTCATACAGAATCAAAAAGGCAAACGTGGAGGCGTTTCGCGAGGCGGTGCGATCCTCCGGAACATGGTAGGCATTGGAGAGTGCCGCGGCCGCCGCATTGCCAGCCGATTCCGAGAAATTGAAGCGCTCGTGTCCTGAATCCGTCCTAACAACAAAGAGCCGGTTGATAGCATGGTAGGCGCGGTGAGCGAAGCGCCCTTTTCCCAACTGGTAGTACCGCGGATCTTCATGTAGCAAGCTGGGGAAGATTGCTGTCGTCATATAGGTGCCGATGCTGTTATCGGCGAAGGACGCGCCATAGCGTTTTCCGTAGGCGTCCCATCCTTGTCCCCACTCTTTTGGATCATTCTTTGCTTGCGCGATTCCCGCCAGGATGACGTTGAAGGGATAAGCCCCCCAATCAAAAACGCCGGCGGTTGCCAATCTGAACTTCTGTCCGGCGGTGAGCGGCGGAAGATTCTTGGTGTTTTCGACCGTCCCGTAGTTCGGCAGGACCTCGAAAATACGATCATTAATGGTTCCGGTTTCTTTCTCGAGCTTGCTCTTTCCAACCGTCCCGCCGGGTTTGTCTTTATCCTCCTTCCCCTCTTTCGTACTTCTTTTTTGGGGATCCGGAGCGGGCTGCTGGCCCTCTTGCTGTCGTGCCAAGGCAGGCGAAACGACAAGCAATAGTCCCACGAGAACTGAAAGCGCGATGTGACCCTGCATATCATTTTGCCTGACCATGGATAACCCTAATTGTCTCCCGGCACCGTGCATTTCAGTAGCAAAAGGGACGACCTCGTTTCCACAATGCTTGGTCCCAACTTAGATTCGCTGCATGAAGAAAGGGTTTTACCCGCAGGACACCCGGCAGGGGGGATTTTGCCCCGCGTCGCTCGTGGTTTCAGCAAAACGGCGCGCCTTTGCGGGCAGTTCCCCCGACCTAGCTCGCTTGCGGACGGAAAACGAGAGTCAGCTCTTTTTCTTCTCGATTTTGAGATTCAGAACGATGTCCTTGCGACTGTCGAAGCTGGAGACCGTACGGGTGGGAGATTTGGCGCCTTCTTTTTCCGCATGCAATTCGTAATCGGCATTAGGATCTAAGCCGCTGAAACGGTAGTTTCCGCTGTCATCGGTGTAACTGCTGCGGACGGAATTGGTGCGTACGTTTTTCAGAAAAACTACGCTGCCGGAAAGAGGGCTATCGGACTTGTCCGCCACCACGCCGCGCACCGTGCGGAGCTGAGCTTCACGCTTCTTGTCCTGAGCCCCACCAACGGCAGCCAAGAGCGAGAGAAGCACCGCCACACCGCAAATGCGTCGCCGCACGTTCATCCCTTGTCTCCTGCAGCCGGCTGCATTCGGAACACCATGCTTTCCTCATTCCCGCCGGTTTTGGCATCGATGGTGCGGGTCTGCTCGGCGAAACCCTTTACGCGAACCAGCAGCTCATAATCTGAGCCCTGCGGCACACGGATGGCAAATTCACCGCGCGAATTCGTGTAGCTCTCCCAACGGAATTTCTTCTCTCCTGCCCGCCGGATGCGGAGTTGCACGCCCGGAAACGAAAGGGCTTTGTCCGTAAAGACGGTTCCGCGAATCAAAAAATCATTTGCGTGGCTGTATTTTTTCTTGGCCGGTTTACCCGGCGTGGCCGCAGGGGCTTGCGGAGCGGCGGCGGAACTAGGCGGCGGTGGCACCGCCTCCTGGACCTGTCCAAATGCCGCGCCCAAGGAAGCTACCAGCCCAGCCGTCGAGAGAATTGCCATCCATCGCGCCAAGTGCACTTTTCTGCTCCTGACAGATTTAGATGGCGGTACGAGCACAGCAGGATGCCAGGCGGGTGGGACGTACCTGTTACTCCTCGTCTTCTTCGTCGTCGTCGTCATCATCATCGTCGATGAGGTCGCCATTTTCACCGGTCTTGCCTTCATCTTCCTCGTCGTCCTCTTCGTCCGAATCATCGGCGATGAGGTTTAGGTGGACGGGATGCGTCTGCGAGACCTCGAGTTCAGATTCACACTCGGGGCAACTCAGGATCTCGCCTTCTTCGACTTCGTCTTCATCGACATCGATTTCGGCGGAACATTCAGGGCAACGGATCACGGGTCCACCCTCCGTACAGTTGTTTGCAAAGTGGGGGTACGAGGACCGTGCCCGCCACCGTGCAGCGTATTATATACCGCGGGGTATGAAGTCAACTCCCGCGCTTGATGGCACTGCTTTGAATGCCATGGCATTATGGGCAGAAAGATGTTGCCAATGAGTTCTTCCAGAGAATACCCCGAACGGCCAGTGGTTGGCATCGGGGGCGTGATTATCGATCAGGGCCGCACGCTGCTGATCCGCCGCGGCAACCAGCCGTTGCTTGGTGAATGGTCAATTCCGGGTGGCACACTGGAGATCGGCGAGAGTCTGGAGGAAGGTGTCGCTCGCGAATTGCTGGAAGAAACCGGAATCGAAGTTCGCGTTCTCGAGCTGATCGAAGTGTTCGATCGGATTTACCTGCAGGATGGTTCAACCGGCGGAGCGGTTAAAGGAAGGCCGCGATTTCACTTTGTCATTGCGGACTATCTTTGCGAACGCCTCGGCGGTGAACCCCGCGCGGGAAGCGATGTAACTGAGGTGGCATTCGCACGCGAAGAGGAACTCGCCCGATTTCATCTTACGGAGACCGCCACACGCGTCCTGAAGAAAGCGTTCGCGATGGCCCACGCGCGGCAGTCCGCAGGATGAAGGAGAGCACCCACGATCAGGGAGCTTTGGCGATTTCGATGTTTCCGTTGGAATCAGTGAGCTGCAGCTGGCAGCCGCCCGAACCGATGGTGCCGTTTAGGGTATCGCCCCCGATGCTGCCCGTTGAAGTGACCGGCAATTGGGAAGATATCCGGCCGAATGAAGTCCTCGCCGTGAGGTTGTAGCCCAACCCCTCGGGAATGCTCACGCGGATGGAGGAGAACGATGTTTTGAGGGAAATGTCGCGGCAACCGCTGGCCGGACGCATGGCCGTCACCGAGATCGCTCCGTTCTGATTGTCCACGGTGATTCGCCCCCCGATCGATTCCAAGGTGACGCCAGCAAAAGAGGTATTCACGCCGGTGTCGCCCTTTACGTTTCTTGCGGTCACCGAACCATTGCTGTTTTCCACCGTCAGATTGCCGCTGATGCGTTCCGTCGAGACCCTTCCGAAACTGGTCTTGGCAAAAGTATCTCCGCCGATGTCGGTGAGCGTGATGTCCCCGTTCCCCGTGATGGCGCGAATTCCTTTCGGAACGTTTGAGGCTTCGATAGCGCCAAAGGAGGACTTCAACGTGACGCTTCCGCGCGCGTCGCGCACGGTGATTCTTCCGTTGGAAGTTTCGGCCTGCAGAGCGCCACTGATGGTATCCAACTCAATGTTGCCGAAGGAATCGCGAATGGTCACGGAGCCGCCCGTCGCCGAGCTACCCTTGACCCGGCCATTGTTGGTGGTGCAATTCACGCGGCCACGGACATCGGCAAAGGTGACGTTGCCGAAACTATTGGTAATGTCAGCAGCACCGCCGACACCCAAAATCTCTACGTTTCCGTTGTTGTCGCGGACCGAAAGATCACCACGGATATTCCGTGCGTCGACGCTGCCGAACGAAGTTGTGATGTTTGCGGAGGCGGCATCCGTCAAGGTAACGGCGCCATTGCCGCCGGTAATGGTTGCCGCGCCCTGAATACTTCGTGCTGTGATGCTGGCGAAACGATTGCGTACCTCGAGAGTGCCCTTTACGTCCGACACTTGCACGGAGCCGTTGTTGTCGCTCACGGAGACATTTCCCGTGGCCCCGGTAAGCTCAATGCTGCCAAAAGCATTGTTCCACCGGCCGGCGCCGGCGTCACGGACGGTGAGCATGCCGTAGCCGTTCTCGACATCCGCAGCTCCGTGAAGGCCGGCTACCTCAACACTCCCGAAACTGTTTCGCACGGTGATCGGCGCGTCGGAGGGCATGGCAATGTCATAACTGACGGACCACGAAGAGTTCTTGCTAGCGTGAAACCATTTCTTCTCTTCCTCGGGATAGATGGTCTTGATGCGGACTCCTTCGCCAGTCTGCTGTACTTCAATCTTGATTTTTTGCGCGAAGGATTCCGCTTCCTCGTGCGAACTCGCCTGCGCCCGGATGGTGGCAGAAATCTTGACCTCGCGGCCGGCCTCACCGTGGAGTCTGACGCTACCGAACTTGTGCTCGACGCGCACGGACTGACCCGCCCCGAGCGTCACCGTCTGCTGAAAATCTCTCGACACTTGGTGCTGCGCGGAATTTGCGGCGGGCACGGGCTTGGCCGTGAAAAGCAGCATCGCAGAGAGCAGTCCCGCAAGCGCGGCAAGCCGCAACGGCTCTCTTCGGAAAATGGATGGAATACGAATCATTACCGTTTAGTCTCCAAAACTTCCTCCAGCGCGTGCTGCTTTTCCTCATACATGGCGAGCAACTGGTAGCGCAGTTGCGCGTTCGATGGATTCATTCCCGCTTGCGCGCGCAGTTCAGCGATGGCGCTATCCAAAACAAGTAATTTCTCGTGATAGTCGGCGAGCAGCGGGGTCGCCGGACTTTCAAGTTGCGGCTTGGCCTCGGCCGCGAGCTTGTCAATCGACCGCTGGTAAGCCGTTTCCGCGCTTTCCACCTCTTTGAGGGCCTTGCTCTTTAGAAGTGATTGATCTTCGGTACCGCGCCCGTCGACTGGACGGCGAAGATAGATCCAGGCCGCGGAGAGCGTCAGAATCAGAACCAAGGCGCCGGCCAGGGCCGCTGGCCAGGCAGGCGAAAGGCTGGGCAGGAACGAGAACCAACCCTGGCGCTCGGCGCGCCGCGGATTTCGCGCCGCCTCTTCGGCCAGTGCGCGTTCGATCCGCGGCCAGAACGAAGGGCTGTCCGAGTAGTCGCGCAATTCCCCCGCCGCCACGCTCAGCGATTTCCAGGCACGAACCTCCTCCGCGCAGAGCGGGCAGGTGGCCGCGTGTGCTTCCAGCGCCGCCCATTCGGCGAGCGTGCCATCTTCGAAAATCGGATCGCGATCGTTACAAGTGACCTGCATGATTTTCACCGTGTCTCTGCGGCGCTGTCCCGCGGAGGCTCAAGCATCAGGCGGAGATTCTTCTTGGCCTGAAAAAGTGTGTTCTTCGAGGCCGTCTCGGTCATTTCGAGCATCCCGGCGATTTCCGCATGGCGGAATCCTTCGACCTCGTACAGGAGAAAAACATCACGCTGGTGTTGGGTGAGCTTGGCCAGAGCGCGCTCCAGCGCCATGCGGAGAGAGGGATGCGCTCCCGGTGCCCGGGGCTCAGGCCGCGGGGTCTCCTGGGAATCGTCGTTGGCGACTTCCTTTTTGCGCAGCCGGCTGCGCCGCGCGTCGTAACAGGTGTTGATCAGGATGCGGTAGGTCCAAGTGACGAAACTGGATTGGCCGCGAAAGCTGGCGATGCTGCGCTGCACTTTCAAGAAGGTCTCCTGCACGGCGTCTTCGGCGTCGCTGGGGTTGCCGAGGACATTGCGCGCCAGGTTCTTCATGCGCGCGCCATGCAAGGTGTAGAGACGGTCGTAGGCGCGCAGATCGCCGGATCGACACGCCGCGGCCAGTGCGGCATCCTCGCTGCTGGCCTCCCCGAGGGCCGGACGGGGGCCGCCAGCAAAGTGCTCGGAAGGTTCCACTCGCGTCCCCCGTTCGCGCGGCATGGAAGAGATTCTAGCCTTCCAAGGCAGCGCCAGTCCCATAGTTCCCATTCCTGGCTCCTGGGGTATAGACGACCGCGCCGGATGAAATGTCAGGGGTGGGCTAGGGATGCCGGCGGCAACCGCAACCTGCTTATTGTGAGTAGCTTAAGAACTCCCCCGGGCCGGACCGGTCGGGTGTGTGGCGTGGAGAGGCTGCGGCCAGCGGTCAAAAGCTGCCTGACACTCGGGCATCCCCTGGTTCACGACGGTTCACCACGGGAGGATGTCCATCCCGCTAACCCGCGATGGCATCCGGTAGCGCACCACGGGTGCGTTCGCGTCGGCTGAATTCCTTCACCGCCGCATCCAGATCGGCGGCCGTAAAGTCCGGCCAGCGTTTTTGCAGAAACACGAATTCCGCGAAGGCGCATTCCCACAAGAGAAAATCGGAGAGCCGCTGTTCGCCGCCGGTACGAATCAACAAATCGACCTCCGTGGAGCCCCCGCGGTGGACTTCGGCAAGCACGGTGCTAAAAGACTGGGGCGAAAGCTCGGTGACTTTGTAAAAGCGGCAGGCCGCGTGATAGATGGCTTCGCGGGCGGAATAATCCACCGCCAGCCGAAGGTGCAGCCGCGGGCCCTTTGCCGTGGCGGCTTCGGAATCCGCGATGGCCTGGCGCAGCGCGGCGGGCAAGCGATCGCGGCGCCCGATGATGCTGAGCCGCACACCTTCGTCGATGCAGTGGTGCGTTTCTGTAAGAAGGTACTCCTGCAGCAGACGCAAGATGGCCTGGACTTCGGCAGCGGGACGCTGCCAATTCGCGGAGGAAAGCGCGAAAAGCGTCAGTGTATGAATGCCCATGCGGGGCGCAGCCTCGATCACGCGGCGGGCAGACTCCGCTCCCGCGCGATGACCTGCGGAGCGCGGCAAACCTCGCGAAGTGGCCCATCGGCCATTGCCGTCCGAGATGATGGCGACGTGCAGCCGCGGGGCCTGGGCGATGGCCGGCGGCAGCGTGGGAAGTTGGCGTACCGTCAGATGAGGCATAAGCATGTTCCTTCTCCGCCGCGGGGAAGCTCTGTAAACTACTCTGCGACACAAAGTGAAAACCTAAATTTTTTTGCCGCTCAGCCTTCGCGCGTCGCGCGGATTAGCGCTTCCATGTGATTCAGGTAGCGCTCCAGCGCCCGCCGCCCCGCCGGTGTCAGGCGATATTCCGTTTTCGGCAAGCGCCCGTCGAAAGACTTGGTGCACACAATGTAAGCGGCTTCTTCCAGTTTGCGGGCGTGAACGCTCAGGTTGCCGTCGGTGGTTTTCAGCAGCGCTTTCAGCTCGTTGAAAGTCAGCGAGCGGTTGACCGCCAGCGCGCTGACGATACCCAGGCGAATGCGTTCGTGAATCAGCCGGTCCAGATCGGCCGGCACGGTCTCCCGCGCCGGATTGCGGATGGCTTCCAGGGACGCGCCGCGCTCGCGAGACCGCTGCAGACGTTCTTGATGCGCTGTAGACGACTTAGCCATGCGCTTCGCTGCTAGCCTCCAAAGTGCCGGGCGATCCACCAGCCGAAGCCGATCTGCACCACCCCAAAGCCTGCAGCCATGAACGCATCTCCCCACACGGGGGGGGCCAAGAGTGCCGCGGCGCCCAGCAACATCAGGCACAGGCCCATCACCGGCACCACGCGAACGGAAAACGCCCCTCCGGTCACGATGGCGGTGCCATACAACAAGAGCCAAACACCCGGCAGGGCGGCCAGGAAGTGGGCGTGATAAAGGGCGAACGTCAAGAGCCCGCCAGCGACAATGGGCGGTGCAAAACTAAGAACGAATTTGCGGCCAGGCCCGGAGAAAAGCCGGGAGTTGGCACGGTGCGCTTTGGTGGCCGCCGCGGGCGCGGCAATGGCCACGGCGACGAAGGCTTCGATCAGCCACACCGCCAGCCAAGCGCGAGGCGTGGTCTGCCGGGAGGCCGCCCATGCGGCCATCAGCGCGGTGACCCCCATGGCCACGCCGCCCCAACCGGGCACAGCGGTAAATTCGGCAGCGCGCTCCATGGTTTCGCGGATGTAGCGGAGATGATCGGCGGCGCGAGCGTCGATGGGGATGGGCGCGCGTGGCGGAGAGTGCAAAGGACCGGCGGTGGCCATGGAAGAAGTCTAGCACAGCGATTGCCGCTGTCAAGTACTTTGCCATGCAAAGTGAAGGCCTCACCAATCAGCCTTTCCGCGGGTAACGTCCTACCAGCGAATTCCACCGGATCGTGAATATGTCGATGAACATCTGGATGCTGTCGTGCAGCATGCTTACTTTCGTGGCCGGTGAATGCCCCCAGCGCACGGGAATTTCAACCGCGCGCAAGCCATGGCGCCGCGCCAGATACAGCAACTCCGGATCGAACCCGAAACGCTCAATGGTCTGCTGTTCGAAGATGATGCCGCAGCGCTCGCGCCGGAAGGCCTTGAAACCACACTGGGTATCGACGAATGGCAGCCACAAAATGCTGCGCACAATCTTGTTGAAAATGATTCCGGCGAATTCGCGGAAAGGAGACTCGTGCACGGTGATCAGGCTGCGGTCCATGGCCCGAGAGCCAATGGCCACGTCATTGGTCTCCAGACCATCAATGAGCTTGCCGGCTTCCTCAATCGGCGCGGAAAGGTCCGCGTCCGTGAAAAGCGCGATGCGGCCGCGCGCTTCCTCGATGCCGTGGCGCACGCTGTAGCCTTTACCTCGGTTGACACCGTTGGAAATCACGCGCAGCGTCAGAATCTTGCTGCGATAGGATTCCGCCACCGCCGCCGTGCCATCCTCTGAGCCGTCGTCCACCACCAGGACTTCCGCCTCGTGCGCATAGGTCGAAAGGTATGCCGCAATCCGCTCCAGAGTGGACGGGAGGCGCAATTCCTCATTGTACGAGGGAATGATTATGGACAGATGGGGGACCGCAGAGCCCATCGTTAGGAAGGTTCCTGCCAGCCATGGTAGCCGACCAGGGGCACAAATCGGCAGCCTTCCAGCATCTTGGTGGGGAAGGCATCACCACGCTTTTCGATGAGCCGCAATTCCTGATGTTCCGCATCCCCCACCGGGAGAATCAGGCGGCCGCCTTCGGCCAGCTGAGCCAGGAGCGGCTGCGGAACCCGAGGAGCGGCCGCGGCAACCAGGATGGCGTCGAAAGGAGCGAGTTCCGGCAGACCGAGTGTGCCGTCGCCGCAGTGAACATGCGCGTTGGGGGAGCCCAGCCGAGCAAGCGTGGCGGAAGCACTGGCCGCAAGCTCTGGCCGCCGCTCGATGGTGAAAACTTCCTTGACCAAACGTGAGAGCACGGCAGCCTGATAGCCACAACCCGTGCCAATTTCCAGAACCCGGTCGCCGGGTTGCAGGTGCAACGCGGCGGTCATGGCGGCGACCATATAAGGCTGCGAAATGGTTTGGCCGCCGCCGATGGGCAAGGGAAGGTCATCATAGGCGTGCGATCGCAGCTCCGGCGGTACGAATTCGTGCCGCGGCACAGCGGTCATGGCTGCCAGCACGGCGGCATCACTGATGCCGCGCCGGCGCAACTGTTTTTCAATCATTTCCGCGCACTGGGGTGCGTAGTTTTTGTTCTCAAGCATGCGTTACCGCCGCGGCATGTTTTTCCCATGCGCCCGTTTTCAGGATCTCTTCCATTTGCGAGAGGGCCAAGTCGCATTCATCCTCTCGATTGTAGAAGTGTGGCGAGAGGCGCACGCCGGCTTTGGGACGGTAGTCGACGAGGATGTCCCGGGCCAGGAGTTCCCGGCAAACCTCGTGGGCATGCGGGCATTCGACCGAAACCGTCCCGGCGCGCTCGGCTGGGTTTTCCGGAGTGTTGACGTGCCAGCCGCGAGTTCGAGCGCTCTCCATCAAGCGCGCGGTCATGCGCATGGACTTCTCGCGGATAGCGGCGCTGCCAATTTTGTTGAGAATGTCCAGGCCGGGCTGGCAGGCGTAAAGCGCGGGAATCTGCGGAGTGCCGTTCAGATAGCGGAAGGAGTCGTCGCGCGCATCGATGCTGCCGGTTTCGAAAGCAAACGGGCGGCGGTGCGCGATCCATCCCGTGAGCGCGGGACGCAGTTTGGCCCGCAAATCTTCGCGCACGTACAGGTAAGCGACACCCGGTCCGCCACACAGCCACTTGAGGACTCCGCCGACCGCAAAATCAACGCCTAGGCTGCGCACATCGAGAGGAATCGTTCCCGCAGCCTGAAAAAGATCCAGAATCACGTGCGCGCCGACACGGTGAGCGCGTTCCACAATGGCACGCGCGTCTACGATCGAGGAACTGCGAAAAAGAACCTGCGAAATGGGCACCAGCAGCGTAGTTTCATCGATGGCCGCGAGCAGCTTATCCAGATCAATGCACATGTGGTTGGGGGTCGGAAGGAGTTCGACGCGGGCCCCCAGCCGTCGTTGCTCGTGGTAGAAGTACTGAATCGAAGGAAACTCCAGCTCGACCATTACAACTTTGTTGCGCGGGCCGCGAAAGTCGAAGCAGGAGGAAATCACGGCCTGGGTGAGGGTCACATTCTGGTGGAGTGAAATCTCGCCGCGACCCGCCCCAATCAGCGGCGCAATCTGGTCGCCCACGCCGACGGCCATCTCCCACCAGCCCTCCTCCCATACGCGAACTCCTCGTTCCGCCCAGGAATCCGCATAGGCGCGCACCGCGTGGTACACGCCACGAGGCATCGCGCCGAGAGAATTGCTGATCATGTAGGTGGTGTGGTCCAGGATCGGAAATTCTCCCCGCCACTTCAAAAGCGGATCCATATCGGCTCCCCCTTCGGTCACCCTTGCGGCCGCGAAACCAAGTTTACCTTTTATCATGCGGCCAGAGGTTGGCGGTGAGCAAACGATATGTCTTGAGCGCGTATGTCGAACCGGCGATGGTCGGCGCGGGGTAATTCCTGCACCTTTGTAGCGTCCGGCAAAGGAAAGAACGCCCGGGCCTGGACTCTAGAAAGAGCAGCTCGCTTACCTCGCCCTCGAGCGCGGCGCGCCACTGGGTCAATCATTCTGGGCGGTGAAAACTCTTTGGCACTGTGGAAACGCCGGTGCTTACTCCTTGCGAATGGCACGCTGCACGGTTATTCCGATTCGCGCGGGACCAAACCCCATAGCACAGCGTGATAAAGACCAGCCAAGGAAGCCCGGCCAGCAGCGTGACACGAAAGCCGGGGACCCACCAGGTGGAGACGAGAACCCCGAGAAGAGCAACAAGGCCGGACAGCGAGCTCCACGGACCGGTCGGCGCGAAGCGCAATACCGGTTTTGCCGCGCGAGCGTTGGCCCGCCGGAACGCCAGATGGGTGATTAGAATCATGATCCAGATGAAGGGCCCGCCGAAGAACGCCACGCCGATCATGAACACGAAGGCCGTGGCCTCGAGGAAATGGGATAACATTACCGCCACGACCATTCCGGCGCTGGAGGCCAGCACCGCGGATACCGGCATGCCAAGTTTGCTCAAGCGGCCGAGTGCCGTCGGCGCATAGCCGCCGCGAGCCAGAGAGAAGAGCAATCTTGATGTGAAATAGAGATTGCACATGGCGCTCGAAAGCGCCGCCGTCAGCACAACAAAATTCATCACATGTCCCGCGGCGGGAATGCCCACGATCTGGAAAACGTGGACGAAGGGACTCTCGCCAAGACCGATTTGATTCCATGGCACGATTCCCACCACCAGCGTCAGGCCCCCGAGATAGAACAGCACCAGGAAGAACAGAGTGCGGCGAAGCGCCTGCGGCACGGCGACTCGCGGTTCTGCCGCTTCGCCGGCCGTGGCGGCCACAACCTCGATCCCCAGAAAACTGAAGACCGCCATGGTGATTCCGAGCAGCACACCGGTCCAGCCCCTGGAAAAGAAACCGCGGTAGTTGACGGCCCCAATCGGAGGGAATCCGATGCCCAGCAGAAGCGCCGTTCCGAGCACCAGGAAAACCGCGATGGTCAATACCTTGATCATTGCCAACCAGTACTCGAATCGCCCGAAGTTCTGGATGCTGACGGTGTTCAAGTAAATTATCGCGGCGGAAAAGGCCGCCACCCACATCCACGAGGGAATGCCAGGAAACCAGAGTTTGCAGTAGATGGCTGCGGCCACTACTTCGCTACCAACAATCACCACCAGACACAGCCAGTAGGTGTAGCGGATAGCAAACCCCGCCCAGGGATGAAGATAAATCTCCGCGTGCAGGCCGAAGGAGCCCGCAGCGGGATGCTCGGCGGTCATTTCCGCGAGTGCCCACATCACCGTGAGCGCAATCATGGATCCGCCCAGAAAGCTGAGAATCACGGCGGGGCCCGCCAGCTTCACAGAAATGGCGCTGCCAAGAAACAAACCCGTTCCGATCGTGCTGCCTAGCCCGATCATGGCCACCTGTCGCGAGGAGAGGTTTTGATGGAGGCCCGCCTCGCGCTCAACAATTGCCGCGGGATCAGGAGCTCCCAGAGACGCGCTGGCGGGCATTTCCGTTTTGCGCATGGCCAGGCATCGTAACAGAAATTCATCACCTGTTCCCGGGCCTGAACGTTAGGCCAGTGAACGACGCGGCACGACTGTCCCGCGAAACCGTCGCGCCGCTCGACGGCTGTTCCTAAAATCGGAGTCGTGGCGCAAACACGAGCAAAGCCGCCACGGAGGCAGTCATGAAGGCGGTCCTTGCACTGGTCATTATTTACGTTGGAACTTTTTTCCTGGTGATTCAGGGAGCATCGCAGAATCCCGTCGAAGCTGTCCCGCAAGGCACGACCCTGGGCAACGCAGCGGTTCGACAAGCAAATTCCTCCGTTGACCCGGCGAAAGAAGCGGACATTCGTTCGCTGATGGAGCTCGTCGGCGCGCGGGACCTCGTAGAAGACGGCGAGAACACGGCCATCGAACAGTCCCGGGAAAAAGTACTCGCTACCTTGCCCAACAACGACAAAGGCCAGGCGTTTGTAAATGCCTTCGCCGCCAGCTGCCAGAAGAAATTCGACGTCAACCAACTAACGGATCAAATCGTAGCGGTTTACGACAAGCACTTCACGGATGAGGAAATCAAAGGGTTGCTGCAGTTTTACGGCTCGCCCCTGGGACAGAAAGTCGCCGCCGAGATGCCCAAGATCGGTCGTGAAACTCAGGCAGCGACCCGTGCAGCGAGCGCCAAAGCTGCCAAGGAAGCGCTGGCGGAAATGAAACAGCAGAATCCGCAGATGGGCCAGTGGGCACGGCTCGGGAATGGTCAAGGCCAGGGCCGCTGGCAGCAGCGCCGTGGACAACCGCGAGGAGCGGGACAACCACACCAGCAACAAACCGCGCGACAGCAAGATCCGCAATAGCGCCAATCGCCATTCGCGAAACTCCGGCGGTTACGGAAAGCGTTTCTTGATTTTTATGTCGATACCAAACGTTCCGTTCTGATCACGCAACCCCACGATGGAGACGTTGCGGTCCACGTTGTATTCCACTTGAATGACCTGTTGCTGAGTTGAACTCACATTCGAAACGTAAGTGATGGTGAGGTTACGAGCAATCTGTTGTTCGACGGTAATGCGTGCCGCGGCGTTCTGTTCCGAGCCCGTCGAGCCAACTCCTGCGAGGCCGGGATCAACGCGAAAGCGCGTTATCCCAAACAAGCGCTCCAGGCGCCCGCCTAATTGGCTGGAAATCGCTTCCGAGAGAATCGCCGAGGCCCCGGCGGTCCCGCTCTGTGATGTGCCGCCGCTACGCGCCGTCGCTTCAGAGCTCGTTTGCCCAAGAGCCAGCAAGGTGATGATGTCGTTGGCCGGAAGGGGAGGATCAGAGCGATATGCCAGGGTGAGCTTGCTGGCCGGACCATTGAAATTCAGGGTGATCTCATATTGCTGAATCGTGGTTGTTGCTTCCACATTCAAAACCGGGTCAAGACGGAAGGGATTGGAGAAATTCAGATCTCCGCGCGCAACCCGGTAACGGTTGCCCGCGAAATACAAATCACCAGAGAGGATGTGGATGTGTCCGAGGAGAATGGCATGCTCCCAGGTCCCCCGCACGCGCAGATTCGCATCGGCTTGGAGTTGCGCGCCGGGCCATTCCATGCGCGCATCGGGCGCCGAGAGGGCTTCGACGTCGAATTGCAGGTTGCGCAGATACGGCGAACTGGTGGCCGGACTGCTGATGCCTTCCTTGGCGGAGACCAACATGCCCGCGACTTCCAGTCCTTGTGTGAGAGTTACGCGCTCGATGGTCACGCGCCCGGACAGCAACCCGGCTGTCGGCGTGCCCGTCAGCCGGAGCGAACCCCCCACCAGCCAACTCATGCCCTCCGGATAGCGAATCCGTACGCGCTCGGAGTAAACGCTGACATCGTAGCGAAGCGGGCTCTCGGCATAATTCACGCCGCCTGAAAGATGCAGCACGCCACCGCCGGATTCCGCGCTCATATTCTCGAAGTACAGGCGCGTGGCATCGAATACCACGTCACCCTTGATCGCGCTGAGACCTGCGGGAAAATCCGCAGCGCGGGCAGAGGCGTTCTCGATGTGCACGCGGCCGGTGATGCGCGGTCGGTCCAGTGTCCCTTCGAAGGAAGCGTTGATTTGCGCCGGACCGCGGGCATCGAGATTGGACACAAAACCGCTGATGAGCCGCAGGTCCAGGGCGCCATTGAGGCGCAATCCGACGGCGCGGCGCCCGGCAAACTGAACCGCACCGGCAATCCGCAAATCGGTGTCCACTCCACGCAGCGTGACCGGGTCGATCTCCAGGCTGTTCTTGGTCGATCGGAAATGGACCGGGCCGGCGTTTTCCAGCCGCACATTTGCGTAGTTCATTGCCAGGCGCGAGAGATTGGCATCCACGATGATGCTCTCCGGCTGCTGCAGCGCACCATTTAGCGAAATGTCGCCATCTGCGTTGGCATGGCCGCTGAATTCTTTCAGGTGCAAAGCGGTAAGCAGGAAAGGGTCCAGGTTTATGTTTTTGATGGAAACCTTCCCACTCAGTGGGTAGGGATCGGCAAGTCCGAGTGTGCAGCCTCCGGTAAGCTCTCCGGTGGCCATGGCGGATCCCAATTCGAGATGGGCCGTGCGGCCATCCGAGGTTAGCTTACCGTCGAAACTGCCGACAATCACCTGGCCAATGCGCAGGTCTACGACTCGATAGGTCCCGTCCCCGAGCGGCGTTCTAACCGGGCCATTGGCCTTCAGCCGGAAACTCACCAGCCCTCCCACAGGCAGGCGTGTCGGCTGCAATTTCTCAAAATTCTCCAGTGGCAGCGCCGCACCCACGAGGTCAGCGGAAATGGTCTGGTCCTCGGGGCGGTAACCAGCCGATCCGGTGATAATCCCCGCGCCGCGCCCATTTTCTTTTCCGGGTGGCAAGAATCGCAACTCCGCGTCCGCGATGCGCACCTCATCCGGCGAGACGTTCAGTTGCCCGCGGAGACGATTGAAGGAGAGTCCATAGACTTTGCCATCGGCGAGATCAAAGAGCCCCGTGACAGTGGGTTTTTCCCGAGTGCCCTGCCCGTGAAACTGGCCTGTCAATGATCCCTTCACCGGATACGACAACCCCAGCAACTGCTCGATACCTTCGACCGGAACTCTTTCGAAATTGATTTCAGCTGTCCAGTTGTTCTCCGGCAGAAAACTCCAGTTGGTCAGGGAAAGATTGGCCTCAATATCTGTTTCCATCTCACCGCGTCTGGCGTGACCACGCACCAAAGTGAATTCCAAAGGTGCATAGGTGAGATCGCCGTCGAGGTAGTCCAGGAAGACGCCGTCGTAGCGCACCCGCTCCCCGCGTAGGTGGCCTTGAAATCGAGGGCCGCCGGAGGCCCCGGCGATTTTGCCATCCCATCGTACGCTGCCCGAGATCGGCTTGGCTGCCTCGGAAGAATGAGGCAGCGCGCCTCGCAGGGCATCAATGAAATCCTTGTAGGTTTCAAGCGTTCCCGTTTCGAATCGCATATTCAGGGCAGAGTTGCGCGGAGCAAGAATTCCGTCGATGCTACCACGCGACGCCGGCGTTGCGAATTCACCCGCATCGATGGTCAGGATGTTGGGATCGTAACGATAGCGGAACTTCCAGGCCGCCGTCACCGGTTGATGGTGTTCCGCCAACTGTTCGGGAGCCTCCCACACGCTCTTCGCGAAGATCTCGAAGTGCCGGAAAGGGCCGCTCCAGGTTTCCACCGTGTCTGCCGAGATCCGTCCGTCCCAGTGCAGTTCGTCGATCGGGAAGTTGCGATGCTCGATGGAGGGCAGGACCCCTGCGAGCCTAACATCTTGCACATGAGTGTCGGCCCTAAATTGTAGCCCATCGAAACGCATGGTCACGCGCCCGGTTACCCGGCCGCCAAAAGCGCCGGCAAAAAAATCGGGCACCTCGAGGCCACGGTTGTCAATTCGATAGCTGCCGCGGGTAGTGAGCCCGGTCGCATGAAAGTCCGCATACGGCAGCGCGATGTTCTGTCCCCCATAGCTCCCGCTCCCGTGGTACTGTCCGCCGGCGAAATGGCCTTCTCCGGCCACATCGACCCGCCCCGTCGGGACCGTAGGCTCACGCAGGGTTTCCCGGAAATCCAGGAGATCGACCCAGCCGCGGTACCGGAAACTCCACTGCGGATCCGAGAAGCCATTCATTTCCGCTTGTACATCGAGATGCGAACGCCCGGCGCTAAGTACCCCTTGTTCGAGGGTAAACCCCTCGCGCCACAGCGTGAATTTCGCTGCCAGACCAACCTGCAGGGGCGCATAGTGCATCGAGGTGAACTGCGTGGTCTGCCACTCCAGGTCGCCGAGGTACAAGGGATGGTCCAGCGTACCTCCGGCATCCAGCCCCAGCCGCAGATCTCCTCCATGTACGGTGATCGGCGTCTTGGTGTTGTTGTAGAGAACCCACCCGTCGACGAGCAGAAGGCGCCGGATGTGCAATTGGAAAAGCGTGTCGCGCCATGGCTTATTTATAGAGGCAGGCCGCCGAGGCGCGGGCACGTTTGTCGTGCCGTTCTTTTCAACTCGGATGTGCAGGTGGGGCCTCTGCACGACGAGCTCATTCAGTGAAATTCGGCGGCCCCAGAAGGAATCGATGCGCAGCCCCGCCCGCACTTCCTCGGCGGCAAAAAGAGGTTCCGTCCCCGCGGACTCTCTCCCATGGATCACCACACCCTTTATGGTTGCTTGCATGGCGAGCCATTGAATGGATACGCTCCGCAACTCCACCTTACCGCCAGTCAGCTGTTCGAAACGGCTGATGAGCAGCCGGCTCAACAATGGGTTGCCCGCGCCGCTGCCGAAAAAAATCATCAGACCCGTGACGATCAGGAAGATCTTGGCGCCGAGAATCCAGGCGACGTGACGCAGCCAACGCCACTTCCGGCCGCGGGTCTCGCGGGTCATTTAGATCCTCCCTCCAGGAGAATGTCGATGTGCAGGCGCGTGCGGCTTTCCCTAAGCCACTTCTCTGACTGTTCGTTGATTCCGCGCTGCACCAGCGCTTCCTGAATCAGGTCGTGCGCGGCATCTAGCGACGGTGGTTCCTGCCCGCCAGCCTTGGCCTGCGGCACGAAGGTGTTGCGATAAAAATCTTCAATCGCCGGGGGATCGACTTGCACGGCAGGGCGAAAGCGCGAGTCCAGATAGTTGCTCAAGTACAGTTGCGAAGCTAGCATTCCCCGCACTTGCGAATCGCTCAACCCGCTCTGCTTTCTGCTGGCCTCGTATTGCTCTGCGGAGCTGAACGACTTCCGCAGACGCTCCAGGGCGCCGTCAATCTCGGCGTCGGAGGGGTGCGGGAATCGCGACACATCGGCCTCGGTTCGCACCATCCACTGATCGATCAGCCGGTCGAGAATGTGGGCATCGGCTTCCGATTTTCCGTCCAGGAATCGCTGGTAGCGGCTGAGCACACGAATGTCACTCAATAAGATGATGTCATTTTCAACCCGCGCGGCAATGCGGTCCACGATCTCCTGCGATGCCAGCAATCCCGCCGCATTCACCATGAGCAGCGAGACCAGAAAAACGCGCATCGCCAGGCCGCGCACTAGAAGGTCGACCCCAGATTGAAAAAGATTTGGAAACCGGGGAGTCTTGTGCCTTGCTGCCCCAGCGAGCCAATCTGGCAAGTTGTGGCATTGCTCGGACAGGGAATCGGAATCACAAACGAAGGACGATTGAGCTGATAGCCGAAATCGATGCGAATGGGACCCACCGGCGTCTTATATCTCACCCCCAAACCCAAAGTGTGCGCAAAATAATTGAGCTCATTCGTGCAATTCGTGGCGCACACGGGCATGTTCGTTGGCCCGGCAGGTGATGCGGGATTTTGCAGTGCGAAGGTGGGCTCCGGCAGCATGGTGCGCAAGGAGATGCGGCTTAGCCGGCTGTACACGTTGCCGCCGTCATAGAAGATTGCGCCGCCCAGAGACGTCCCGACGAACGGCAAGCGCATCGGAAAGCGGAATTCCTGATTGAGCACCAGCATAGCCTGACCACCAACCGGGAAGCCCGTGCAGGCATCGCGCGGTCCAGCTTGATTGAGCGCGAAGCCGCGCAGGGACGTTCCGCCGCCCGCAAAGAAACGCTCCGGTAGGGGGATGATCGTGGGGCTCGGTCCTGAAGGTGCCGTACCGGCGGTGCACTGCCCGGGCGCGGGGGCCGGGAAACTCAGGGAAACCGTGTCGCGATAAGGTAGCAGGAAGCCCAAGCGCGTGGAACGCGCAAAACTGAAGCGCCGCTTGATCGGGTAGTAGGTGGAGTTTTGAAAGAAGAAGCGCAGGAAACTGGCGCTGGAACCAAGACTGGTAGCAGCATTGCCGAAGTCGGCGCTGTTAAAACTGCCTTTCGCGGCGTCGGCGGGATTGTCGCGCGAATCGCGGAACCAGGTTAGCCCGAATTGGGAAACCAGTGTTGGCTGGTTGAAGAGCGGAATTTCCTCGCTCAAGATCTTGAGATTCGAAACACTAACGCGGCGGAAGGCGTAGTGATAAAGCACCGTCGTCAGTGGCGTGACTTGATCGGTCAATTGCACCGAACCCTCGTAGCGTTCTTCCGTAAATGTATTGATGTCGCGCGTTTTCTCCGCAAATGTGGTGGCCTGAAAGCTAAAGTGTGGATTGGCAAAGGTGTTGGGTGCCGAATACCCCAGCAAAGCGCGCCCCTGCAATGTGCTGCCACGCAGTTTGAAGGAGAGCGAGTCCCCGCGCCCGGTAAGATTCAGTTTGCTGACCTCCAGAATCCCGCGGGGAGCGGCCTGGATCTGCGCCCCGGTCGGGCTGGTCGTGCTGGCGAGCCTCTGCACTTCGAATCCGCCGCCGTAGGCCACCGTGTAACGCTTGGCTTCCTCAACCAGAACGGCGATATCCTTCTCCGGATTCGTTCCGTTGGGATTCTGAGGCTCGATGGTGACACGATTGAAGACCCCGAGGTTATACAGCCGCCTTTGCGATTCAACAACGTCGCCTTCGCGAAGCGGTTCTTTGACTTTGATGTGCACCTCTCGGCGGATCACTCCCGGTCGCGTGTGCTCATAGCCGCCGATTAGAATGCGCCGCACGCGCGTTTGCGGACCTTCCTGGATGTGATACACCAGGCGAACCGCCTCGGCTTGCTCAATGGCCGGTAGGGACTCTTTTTCCGTCCGTTCTTTTTTTTGCTTTTTCTCGGAGGAAACCGTGTTCCTGCCGGGATCCGCCTTTTGTGCCGCTGGATCTCGAGAGACGCGTTCAGCGGTGGCCGTGAAGCTCGCCTCGGGAAATCCTTCGTTAAAATAAAGCGCCAGAATGTTGTCCCGGTCGGTGGTCACACTGAAGTCGGAATAGGGCTGCCCGGGGGTCGAGCCGACCACGCCGAGCAGTTCGTCTTCCTTGAAGACATGATTCCCCTCCATCGAGAGAGAAGCGACGCGCGTCTGCTTTCCTTCCTGAATCACGAAGCGGATAAACAGATCGCCCTGTTTGCCTTTGTAGTTGTCTTCGGTCTGTTGCTCAACGGTGGCATCGAGAAAACCGTTGGCCTGATAAAGCGTGCGCATCGATTGCGTGTCGGAATCAACCAGCCGGCGGCTAAAACGCCCCGCCGAGCCGAAGGCGCCGCCGAAAACTTGCAAGCGGCTGCGCAGCAATTCGGTGTCGAAGTACCGGTTTCCGGTGATTTCTATTCCCATCAGTTTGTGGCGAACGCCCCGCTCGACGGTGTAGGTAATGACCTCTTCTGTGCCTCGCGCCGCCCCATGATCGGACTTCATTTCATGCGTTTCCGTCGTGTAATTCACATCGGCGTCGAAATACCCCTGGCGTTCGAGCCGCTCGCGAACATTGCGTTTTCCTTCTTCGAGAAGATCCGCGTCAACCGCGCCCTCCTGATAGATGGGGATCAGTTTTTTCAGCTCGCTTTTGGAAAACTTCGCGCCCTTCAAGGACACCTGTACGCGCGGTCCTTCCGTTACATCCAGGTCCAGAGGAATGGTGTTCTTCGCCGCATCATAGTTGGCCCGGCGCAAGGCGGCTCGCCCGCTGAGATGCCCCTTCTTGACCAGAAATTTCCGGATGCGGTCCGTGCCGCGCTGCAGCCTGGCCGAAGTGATCGCGCCTCCCGATTTCATTTTCAATCGCGAGAGGATTTCGGCGTCGCGATATTCCGTGCCGTTCCTCAGCTGGATGATTCCCACGCGTGCGCGGGGCCCGGGCTTCACGTGCACAACAATGTCCATCTGATGGGCCTCCGGATGCGGCACCGTTTCCGCGGAGACCTCGGCCTGATACAAACCCTCTTCGCGAAGCGTTTCTCGCAACCGTTCCAGCGCCTCGCTGACGGCCGCCTGCCGGCAGGTTTGGCCAAGTGTGAGCTGCATGGCCGCCGCCGCTGAGGCCTCGCTGGGTGGCGCGGTGAGCCCGGCGATGCGCACCTGGTTGAAAAACAGATTCTCGCGCACCACGAAATCCAATCGCACGCCGTCCGCTACCGGAGTCACCACCGCGCGCAGATCGGCGTAATCGCCGGTGCGGTAAAGCGCGCGCAAACTATCCGCGATTTTTCCTGGGTCCAGCGTTTTGCCGGTCTCTACCGCGATTCCGGAGAGGGTGTTGGAAAGCTCTTGGCCATCTTCTTTGACCATGCGGATCGCCACTATCTTCGGTTCTTCCTCGACGGCAGCTGTCACCGACCCGCCCGGCGGCGCCTGCGCGCGCGTTGACGCGGCTCCCGTCAGGAGCGCAAGCGCGAAAATACCTCGCCATCCATTGGCCCAGCCCGATTTCATGTTTCCATTCGCTCAGACGAAGGGTAGCACAGCAGCGTTGCCTGCCCAGTCCGCTTTGGCGCTATCATGTAACTTAGCAGGCGCGGCCGCAGTGCCTGCCGGGACCGTACCTTTCGTGAACGCTGCGCTCCAGGAAAAATACTCGCGCCAGATGCTCTTCGCCGGGATCGGCCCGGCAGGGCAGCAACGGCTTCTCGCCTCCCGGGCGGCCGTGGTCGGCTGCGGCGCAATCGGCGCCGCGGCAGCGAATCTTCTCGTTCGCGCCGGCCTCGGCTACCTGAGAATCATCGATCGCGATTTCGTGGAGCCCTCCAACTTGCAGCGGCAGACTCTCTTCGATGAGGGCGATGCTCGCAACGTGCTTCCCAAGGCGGTCGCCGCGGAGCGCAAGCTGCGCTCCATCAATTCGTCCGTGGCCGTCGAAGGTATCGTCGCCGATCTCAGCCCGCGCAACGTGGAAGCACTTCTCGGTGAAGTCGATGTGCTCCTTGACGGCACCGACAATTTCGAAACTCGCTTCTTGATCAACGATGTTGCCGTGAAATCCGGCCGGCCTTGGATCTACGCGGCCGGCGTGGCCAGTTACGGGCTGACCATGACCATCCGTCCCGGTGCGACGCCCTGCCTTGCCTGCCTTCTCGAATCCGGCACTGCCGCCCAGGGCCTTGAGGAGACCTGCGACACGATGGGCGTTCTCGGGCCGATCGTCAATCTGATCGCCTCGCTGGAAGTTGCCGAAGCCTTGAAACTCCTCTCCGGCCACCCCGAGGCTCTTCATGGGCGCTTGCTCTCTTGCGACGTGTGGACCGGCCGCATGCAATCCCTCGGTGCGGCGCGCAATCCGGAATGCCGCGCCTGCGCCCGGCGCGATTTCACCTATCTCCAAGGAGAAGCCCAGCCCCGCATCACCATGTGCGGGCGTGATTCCGTGCAGATCCACGAACGGGCCCGCGCTCTCGACCTCGGCGTTCTCGGAGTCCGATTGAGACCCCTCGTCGACGACCTGCGGCAGAACGATTTTCTGCTGCGCTTCCGAGTTGCGCCTTATGAAATGACCGTCTTCGCTGACGGACGCGCCATCCTCAAGGGCACCCAGGATCCCGCCGTGGCGCGCTCACTCTACGCCAGGTACATCGGCGCCTGATCCTTCCTTTTTCACCAGCGGGTTAGAGCTGATTCAAAACCTGTCTGTGGTTGGGCGTTTTCAATGATATGTGCCGCCCAAGCTAGCTTTGAACCGGAGTGCTCGAGAAGCGGAGAAAAACAAACGGAGAAAACACCGGGCGACCAACAACAAGAAGTACAGCAACTTCAACTTTTCTGAAAAAGAGTTTAGAACTGGCAACTTTATAACCGCTTCTGGGCTGTTTTTCCTATCGCGTGTGCCCGGAGCGTCCGAACGAACTCCGCATGTTCGAGCGGTCGAGGTTTTCACGCAGATTCATCAGCGTAAGGAAGGTGCTCAATATTCGCGCTTTCAGGTCGTCCGTCAGGTGCAGGCCGCTGGTGGCCACGCGCGCGAGGCGTTCGCCGTGCTCGGTGATGAACTTCATGATTTCACGCTGGCGTTCCTGTGGCGCGTTGCCTAGCGCCGTCTCACGCCGCATCACCGAGCAGCTGCTCTCCAGTGTGAGCGTGAAGTGCAACACGCAGAGCCGCTGCTCGGCGAGTGCCGGTGGCGTATCGTTCTTGCATCCCGTAGTTTGGCAAGACGTTTCCATGGGGCCGATGGCGCTGAACCATAGGTTACATCCCCGGCGTGGAAAATCCAGTGCGCATCGCGCGGGTAGTACGAATCTTACATGACTTGCTTCTCTCGCGTCTCGCGCTACCGGACGGGGCGGACGGGGCGGACGGGGCTGGACGGGGGCCCGGCCCGCAAGAGTTGTGCGAAACTTTTGCGAAACCCATTGACAGCGGTATGCAGTCGCATGTATAAAAATACAGAGGCCAGTATCCTCGATAGGCCATGAGCACGCACAAGACATTTCGTCACGGTCAAATCCTGCGCTTGGTGTCGGATCAGCGGATCGCCAATCAGGAAGAGCTGCGGCGCCGACTGGCTAGTCAACAACTCCGCGTGACCCAGGCCACTCTTTCGCGCGACCTGCAAGAACTCCGGCTGATAAAGACGCACGCGGGCTACAAGCTGGCCACCGCACTGCCCGAAGAGCCCGCACCTTTGGCTCCGCTCGCTCGCGCCCTCGGCGAATTTCTTCTGGATATCCGGCCTGCGGAAAATCTTCTGGTTTTGAAAACGCCCCCGAGCGGCGCCCAGCCGCTGGCGGCCGCCGTCGATGGCGCTAAATTCACAGAGATCGCCGGAACCATCGCCGGTGACGATACGGTCCTGATCATCACCCCCAACAAGAAATCACGCGAATCCCTCGAGAGAAAGATCGCCGCCCTGGTGAAATGAGAAATCGCCGCCAAGTCGCGGTTGTGGGTGTCACCGGCTACACCGGTCTTGAACTGGCGCGGATTCTGCTGCGGCATCCCGCGCTTCAGCCGCCGGTCTTCTACGTCCGCGAAACAAACGGCGCGAAATGCCTCGCCGAACTCTTCCCACAGTTCCGCGGCTGGGGCCAAGCAGCGCTCCGACCTCTTGCGGTTGAGGCCATCGCTTCCAGCGGCGCGGGCGCTGCCTTTCTTGCGACTCCCCACGAAGTTTCCGCGGAATTGGCGCCCGCCTTGATCAAGGCCGGTCTTTGCGTGGTAGATTTGAGCGCAGCATTCCGCTTTCGCGAAGCGGAAACCTTTACATCCTGGTACCAGCTGGCCGCGCCTCACGCCCAATGGCTTCGGGAAGCTGTCTACGGTATTCCGGAGCTCTATGCCGGCGAAATTGCCAAGGCTCGTTTGGTTGCGAATCCGGGCTGTTATGCGACCAGCGTGATCCTTGCCTTGCGGCCTCTCGTTCAAGCCGGCTGGCTTGCTCCCGGCGCCGGCGTCGTTTGCGACTGCAAGTCCGGCGCCAGCGGCGCCGGCAAAGATCCTCGCCGCGACCTGCACTTTGTCGAAGTGGATGAAAATTTCAAGGCTTACAGTCTCTTCAACCACCGTCACACGCCGGAAATTCTCGAACACACCGGTCTCTGCGAGTCGCAAGTTGTTTTCTCCACGCACCTGCTGCCGCTGGCACGCGGTATTCTTTCCAGCATTTACGTTTCCCTCGCCGAACCGCAGACTGCCGCGGACATCGAAACGCTCTACCGCAAGTTCTATGCCGGGCGCCCGATGGTTCGCCTGTGGCCCGCCGGCACGCTACCCGAACTGCAACACGTCGCGCACACTAATTTTTGCGACATCGGATTCGCACTGGACAAATCTGCACGCCGCCTGGTTGTCGTCTCGTGCCTCGATAATCTCGGAAAAGGCGCTGCCGGCCAGGCCGTGCAGAATTTCAACCATATGTTGGGAATAGAGGAGCAGACCTCACTTCAATGAGAATCGTAATCAAATTTGCAGGAGCATTGCTCGAAGACGACGCCACGGTGTGGTCTCTTGCCCGGCAGGTCGCCACGCTCGCCGAGGAGGGCCACAAAATTCTCATCGTGCACGGCGGCGGCCGACTCTTCACCGCCACGCTCAAGCGCATGGCCATCGAAAGCAAGTTCATCGCCGGGTTGCGCGTTACCGACCGCGAAACGCGCGATGTGGCCGTCATGGTGTTCGCCGGTTTGCTGAATAAGAAGCTGACCGCGGCAATCTCTAGGGAAGGGCAGCCCGCCGTGGGGGTCTCCGCCGCGGATGCTCGCTGTTTCGTCGCCGAGCCAATGGTGCACAACGAAGTCGAAGGCCGCCTGGGCTTCGTCGGTTACCTCACCGGATTGAACGTGCCATTCATCGAATCCCTCTGGCGCGAAAAGCTTCTACCCGTTGCGCCGTGCCTCGGCCTGGGCCCCGACCATGAGTTGTACAACATCAACGCCGACCACATGGCCGCTGCCTGCGCGGAATATCTGGGTGCCGACCAATTGATCTATCTCACGGATGTCGCCGGCGTTCTCGATGGGGAGAGAGTTCTCTCGGTGGTCACTTGCGAGGACATTGAGCGCTTGGTCCAATGCCGCGTCGTTTCTGGGGGCATGGTTCTCAAGCTCGAAGCCGCCAAGCGGGCCATCGAAGGCGGCGTCCGTGAAGTGCGCATCGTGGGCGGCACTTCACCCCAAGCCTTGTTGCTGGCCTCGCACGCGGCGGAGACATCCGCCCATGACCGGGTGACGTCCATCCCTGGAACGCGCGTCCTGCGGGTACCTTTGGCCGCTGCCCAAGCGGCTCTTTCGGTGGCTTGATGGGCGCTTTGTCCACCAAGAAGCCCCGGTCGCGTGCCATGCGCAAGCCCCAACATGGTCTGGCAAAAACCGCCCAATCAGACACGCGCCTGGTGGACGCCGAGAAGTTCCTTCTGCCGACCTACAAGCGCCAGCCGGTAGTCATGACCCACGGCCGCGGCGCGTACGTTTTCGACTCCACGGGAAAAAAGTATCTCGATTTTCTTGGCGGTATCGCCGTAAACGCGCTCGGACATGCGCATGCCCGCATCGTGAAGGTAATCCGCCGTGAAGCTGCGCGCGCCATTCACCTCTCGAATCTTTTTCATAATGCCTACCAAGGCCCGCTCGCGCGCAAACTGGCAGCGTGGTCCGGGATGGATCGCGTCTTTTTCTCGAACAGCGGGACGGAAGCCATTGATGGCGCGATGAAGCTCGCACGCCTGTTTGGACGCCACTCCAACGAGGCTGCGGGGACGACTGCGAAGAAGCACCGTTTCCTGGCCCTGGAGAATTCTTTCCATGGACGCACGTTCGGCGCCATCAGCGTCACCTCCACGGAAAAGTATCGGTTGCCCTTCGCGCCCGTCGTGCCCGGCGCGGAGTTCGTGCGTTTCAACGACCTGGCCGATCTCCAGGCGAAGTTCGACGAGACCGTGTGCGGCATCCTTTTGGAAACGATCCAGGGCGAAGGCGGGATCTATCCCGTCAGCGAAGCTCTTTGGAATCGCGCTCGCGCTCTCGCCACAGAGCACAGCGCTCTCCTGATCGCCGATGAGATTCAATGCGGACTCGGCCGCACCGGCCGCTACTTCGGCTATCAGAAGTTCCCATCGAGACCGGACATTGTCTTGATTGCCAAGCCTCTCGCGGCCGGCCTTCCGCTGGGCGCCATACTCACCACCGAGGAGGTGGCCTCGCGCATCTCTCCGGGGATTCATGGGACCACGTTTGGCGGCGGCCCGCTGGCTTGTGCCGTGGCCCTCGAGTTCCTCAACATCGTCGAGGACCAGGCGCTGCTCGAAAATATCCGCGCACGAGGCGCGGAGCTGCGCGAGGGCCTCACGAAACTAGCCGCCCAATTCGACTTCGTCCGCGAAGTCCGCGGCGAAGGCCTGATGATCGGTATCGAACTTTCCATCGAAGGCGCGCCTTTTGTCAGCAAGGCCATGCAGTGTGGTTTGCTGATCAATTGCACCCACGAGTTTACCTTGCGCCTGCTGCCGCCGTTCATCATCACCCGCGCGCAGGTGCGCGAATTTCTCAGGCTCTTTGAGCTTGTTCTTCGAACAACCCCACCGCAGGCCGCCGCTTCGGATTCCGGCCAGGCCGCCAATCCTGAGCAGGTTGTGCTTGCGGCGGTAAGGTGAAAAAATGACCACGACGACTCTGGTTGCGCCTGTTTCTTTGACGAAAGATCTCCTCACCGGAGCGGAGTGGAGACCGGCGGACGCGCGCGAATTGCTCCAGCTGGCGGCAGACATCAAAGCGCGCCCGGTCCGTTACGCTTCCACGCTCCACGGCAAATTCATCGCGCTGATTTTTGAGAAGCCCTCGCTGCGCACCCGTGTCACCTTCGATGTCGGCATCCAGAGTATGGGTGGTTCCGTCGTTTTCCTGGACCACACGCAAGCGTCCGCATCTCTCGGTGCGCGCGAGTCCATCGCCGATGTCGCTCGGAACCTGGAGCGCTGGGTGCAGGGCATCGTCGCGCGGGTTTATCATCAGCGGGTCCTCGAGGAAATGGCCGCGAATGCCGGCATCCCGGTGATCAACGCGCTTTCCGACAAGTTTCATCCCTGCCAGGCGCTGGCCGATTTCTTTACCCTGGAAGAGAAATTTGGCACCCTGCGCGGTTTCAAGCTTGCTTATGTTGGCGACGGCAACAACGTGTGCCACTCGCTTATTTATCTCGCCGCCCGCCTCGGCGTTCACCTGCGTGTTGCCACGCCCGCGGAATACGCGCCCCGGCCTGAAGTGCTGGCCGACGGTAAGCGCATGGCTCGCGAGACGAAAGCCAAAATCGAAATGATGACCGACCCGCGCGAGGCTGTCCGCGGCGCCATGGGCGTGTACACCGATTCCTGGACCAGCATGGGTTTTGAAGCCGAGGGGCAGGTGCGAAACACCGTGTTCCAGCCTTATCAGGTGAACGCCGAGCTGATGTTGCTCGCCGCGCCGGACGCCGTGTTCATGCACTGCCTTCCGGCGCACCGCGGCCTGGAAGTCACGCCGGAAGTACTCGACGGCTCGCAGTCGGTGGTCCTCGATCAATCCGAAAACCGCATGTACGTGCAGAAGGCCATCCTGCATACGCTATTCTGATCCAGCGATGCTAGTTTTGCCTCCAATGGAATTTTCTTTGTAGGGCGCCCGCGGCGGCGGCCTGCGCCCCCCGCTTGGCGACGTCTATACCTAAGAGAGGAATCGTGAATAAGCAATTGAACAAGCCCAAGAAAGTGGTACTCGCCTACTCCGGAGGACTGGACACCTCCATCATTATTCCCTGGCTGAAGGAAAACTACGGCTGCGAAGTCATCGCCGTAATCGGTGACCTCGGCCAGCAGGAAGACCTGGAAGCCGCGCGCAAGAAAGCGCTCGCCACTGGCGCTTCATCCGCGCATGTGGAAGATCTCCGAGAAGAATTTGTGCGGGACTACATCTGGCCGACGCTCCGCGCCGGAGCGATTTACGAACACACCTATCTCCTCGGCACTTCCATGGCGCGGCCCGTCATCGCCAAGCGCCAGGCGGAAATTGCTCTGGCACTCGGTGCCGATGGTCTCTCGCACGGCTGCACGGGTAAGGGCAATGATCAAGTCCGTTTTGAATTGGCTTACAAAGCAATTGCGCCCAGTATCCAGATCATTGCTCCCTGGCGCGAATGGGACATCGATTCCCGCGAAGACGCCATTGCCTACGCGCACAAGCACAACGTTCCGGTGGAGCAGAGCAAGAAAAACATCTACAGCCGCGACCGCAACATCTGGCATCTCAGTCACGAAGGCGGCGAGCTCGAAGATCCCGCTAACGCGCCCAGCGAAGCGATGTGGCAGTGGGTTGTTGCGCCGGAAAAAGCCCCTGACAAAGCGGAAGAAGTGGAAATCGGATTCGAAGCCGGCACCCCCACTTCGGTCAACGGCACAAAACTCGGTCCCGTCGATCTGCTCAACACGCTCAACGAAATCGCCGCGAAACACGGCATTGGCCGCACCGATCTTGTCGAAAATCGCCTCGTGGGGATGAAATCGCGGGGCGCCTACGAAACTCCCGGCGGCACCCTGCTTGTCAAAGCCCACCAGGAACTGGAGCGGCTCGCCGTCGACCGCGAGACCGCGCATTTCCAGCAGACGCTTTCACTGCGCTACGCCGAGCTGGTTTACTACGGCTTGTGGTTCGCACCGCTGCGCGAAGCGCTCGACGGATTTTTCAGCGTCGCGCAGCAGCGCGTCACCGGCGCCGTCGGCCTCAAATTGTGGAAAGGCACGCTGAACGTCACGAAGCGCGTTTCGCCTTTCTCGCTCTACCGCGCCGATCTTGCCAGCTTTACCATGGGCCGCTACAACCCCCAGGACGCCGAAGGTTTCATCAATTTGTTTGCGCTGCCCGTCACCGTACGCCCCAAAGCCAAAGCTGAGACAAATTCGTGAGCACCACCTCGACTGGTGTGACGATCATCCCGAGGGGATCCCATCAGCATGGCCGAAAGATCTCGGCTGAAGCATCAGCAACCTAGCGACCCTGGCCATATGACCGAACGCAAAGACGACCGGATGTGGGGAGGACGCTTCGAGCGCGCACCGAACGAGGACTTCGCTCGGTTCCAGCGCTCGTTTGGGTTCGATCGCCGTCTCTTGCCATATGAGATTGCCGTTGATCGTGCCTGGGCCAAAGCGCTGGAGCCCATCGGCATTTTTACCGCCACCGAAGTGAAGCAAACCCTGGCGGCGCTCGAGAAGATTTCCGAGCGGGCCAAGACGGATTCCGCTTGGCTCGAAACGTTCGGGGCTGACGCGGAAGACGTGCACCACTTCGTCGAAAAAGCGCTGGTCCAAGAACTTGGCGCGCTCGGGTGGAAGCTGCATACCGGCCGCAGCCGCAACGAACTTGTCGCCACCGATTTCCGTTTGTTCGTCATCGACGCGGCCTCCGAGATTCAGCACGTCTTGGAGGCTTTGCTCGACGCCTTTCTGCAGCAAGTGAAAGCCAACCTCCACGCTGCCATGCCGGGGATGACGCACATGCAGCATGCGCAGCCGATCTTGCTTTCACATTTTCTGCTTGCTCACGCCGAGGCGTTCACCCGCGACATTGCGCGTCTGCAGCACGCTGCGGCAAGCGCGGACACCTGTCCGATGGGCTCGGGGGCGCTGGCGGGGAATTCCTTCGCGATTGATCGCCCCGCGATTGCGCGCGAGCTTGGATTTTCCCGCATCACGGCGAACAGCCTCGATGCCGTCAGCGACCGCGATTTTGCGCTCGATTATCTTTTTGCTCTCAGCGGGATGGCCACACATCTTTCGCGCCTTGCCGAGGACTTCGTGATTTTCGCATCGCAGGAATTTTCCTACCTCGTCCTGCCCGACGAGTACTCGACGGGCAGCAGTCTTATGCCGCAAAAGAAAAATCCCGATTGCTGGGAATTGATTCGCGGCAAGACCGGCCGTATCACCGGTGCTCTGCTCGGTTTGCTCATGACCCTCAAAGGATTGCCGACGAGTTACCAGCGTGACCTCCAGGAAGACAAAGAAGCCCTGTTCGCCGCGCATGACCAGGTCCTGGACATGATTGCGGTTGCCACCGGCGCTGTCGCTTCTACAAGATTCAACGCCGAACGCCTGCAGACTGCAGCTTCCAATCCTGCCCTGCTCGCCACGGAGGCCGCCGACTATCTAGTGCACCAAGGAATTCCCTTCCGTCAAGCGCACGACATCATCGGCAAAGTGTTGCGCGAAGCCGAGAGGCGAAATGTTTCCTGGACGGCGCTGCCTCTCGAGGCTCTCAAGAAAATCTCGCCGGCTTTTGAAGCCGATTTCGCGAAGGGCCTCAGCGTGGAGGCGGCGCTCGCCGCGAAAAAAGTTCCCGGCGGTACCGCGCCCGAAAGTGTGCGCGCTGCCATTGCCGATTTGGAAGGACGTCTCAACAAAAGAGTCACCAAAACAGGAGCCAAGCCATGAAATGCCAGCCAAGCAACAAATCATCAATCTCCCCTCGCGGCGGTTGCGGGGGATCGGAGGTCCCATCCGGGAGCGGCGCGCTAGTCATACGGATGTCCGGTTGATAAAACACGCACTTTCGGAAGCGTCCCTGCCGCGCGGGTTTCGCTTCGCCGCGACCGCCTGCGGCTTGAAGAAAACCGGCGCGCTCGATCTGGCGATTTTTTGCAGCGACGCGCCGGCCTCGGCGGCCGCCGTCTTCACGCAGAATCTGGTGGTGGCCGCACCCGTGCTCATCTCTAAGGAACACTTGCGCGCCTCCAAGGGCCGCATGCGCGCCGTGGTGGTAAACGCCGGCAACGCCAACTGCGCCACCGGCTCGGCAGGCCGCGTCGCTGCCGAACGCACGGTTGCCGAAGCCGCCAAGCGCCTCGGCTGTGCGCCACAAGAATTGTTTGTCTGCTCGACGGGCGTCATCGGCGTGCCTTTACCGCTGGACAAGATTCTTCGCGCGCTGCCGGTCATCGCGCTTCATCGGCGTTCTTCCGCGCGCTCCTTCGCGGAGACTTCTCTCGCCATTTGCACAACCGATACGCGTCCGAAGACCGCCGCGGCTTCGTTTAAGATGGTCGGCAAGCGGATTAACTTGGTGGGCTGCGCCAAAGGCGCAGGGATGATCCATCCGAATATGGCCACGATGCTGGCGTTTGTCGCTACGGATGCCGCCATTGCTCCTTCCCTTTTACAAAAAACGCTTCTTGACGTCACCGGACACACGTTCAATGCCATCAGCGTGGATGGCGACACTTCGACGAACGACACTTTGCTGGTTCTCGCCAACGGCGAAGCGGGAGCGCCGGCGATCCACGCGGGTACGTCGGCGCATCGCGCCTTCACTGCTGCGCTTGAAGAAGTTTGCCGGTCGCTGGCACTGCAAATCGTCGCCGATGGCGAAGGCGCGCAGCGCGTCATCGAGATCGAAGTGCGCCACGCCAAGAACGAAGCCGCCGCGCGCCGCATCGCGGAAACGATTGCCACTTCGCCGCTGGTGAAAACGGCCTTCGCAGGCGGCGACCCCAACTGGGGTCGTATTTTCGCGGCGGCTGGGCGTTCGGGCGTTTCGTTTGACGTCTCGCGCGTGGATATCAAGATGGCGGGCATCCCCGTACTGCGGCGTGGACAGCCGGTCGATTTCAACGAACGCGCCGCAAGCAATCGTCTGCTCTCCGAACACGTTCAACTCGTCGTGGATCTGCACGCGGGCAAAGCCATGGCCCGTTACTGGACCTGCGATTTCACAGCTGAGTACGTGCGTATCAATGCGAGTTATCGCACCTAACGGGAAGCTCGCGGTCGGCGATGCTCCGTTAGATTAACGGGAGAGATGACTGGTGACGCGGTCTTTCTTTTCCCAAAAAACCGCCGACGGGAGCAACGGCTCTGTCCAGCTGCGAATCCCGCGCCGCTTCGTCCCCCACCAACAGGGACGTCTGGGCCTAGCTCTGGAGTTGCCGGCTCATGGCGGAGACGCAAGGGGTCAGCAAGAACACGGTGAACCGTTTATGGCAGCTGCACAATATCAAGCCGCACCTGAGCCGCACTTTTAAGCTGTCGCGGGAAGCGAAATTCCTGGAAGCTGACCGCTGTGGTGGGGTTGTAAATGAACTCGCCCGACTTCAAGCGTTAGATCGGACGCAGCCGGGGCTGCCGTTGAAGAAAGGCCGGTGCGGTACGATAACGCACGACTACAAGCGCAACGGCACCACCACCCTGTTTGCGGCACTGAATATGTTGGATGGCAAGGTGATAGGTGAATGTCACGGCCGGCATCGGCATCAAGAGTGGCGGAAGTTTCTGCGCCGCTTAGACGCGGAGTTTCCCCCGGAGCTGAAGTTGCATGTGGTGATGGACAACTACGGCACGCACAAAGAGCCCCACGTACAAGCGAGGCTGAAGAAGCATCCTCGCTTTGTGTGCCACCTCGTGCCGACTAGTTCAACCTGGTTAAATTTGGCGGAGCACTGGTTTCGAGAATTGCCCGAGAAAGCGATTCGGCGCGGCAGTTTCCTGAGTGTGCGGGATTTGAAGCAGGCCATCGGGGCATTTATGCAAGCCTGGAACAAAAACCCCAAGCCGTTCATCTGGAGCGCCACCGTCGAGGACATCATCAAAAAGATCGATCGCGCGCGGGTCCACATGGAGCAGATTCGCCTTCTTTTTCCCCCTGGGCTGGATCTGGGTTTAAATAATCTGTGAAGTTATATAAGGGATACACCATTAGCTTGGGTCATGCCGCGGAGCGCGCCGTTCCACGGCGCCGAAGACCATTCACCAAACCAAGACCAAGAAGACCAAGAATCCCGGTGCCCAAGGAAGCCAGGGCTGAAGGCTCGAGAGCGCTTATGGTCGACGACGACCCCTGCATGGAGACGAAACCCAAGTCAAATGTGGAGCCGAACCCCGTGGTACCGTTGAAAGTGATCGTTGCGGGAAATGTGAGACCGTTGATCTGCGTTCCGCCGAAGTAGTGGTCGCGCCATTAGCGCCCACTATCGAGCACCCGCTGAAGAGTGACTTTGCCCCACCATTGATTTGGCCCTGGGCGTTGTTGGCAATCCCCGTGTTGTTCTGTCCCGTGCTTTGGACCGAGAAGGAGAAATTGTTACCGATGTCGTTGAAAACGACATACTTTTGCGTGCCTGCGCCTATGCTGTTAGGCGCGGTAAGAAGGACAAGAAACGAGCTTAGATTATAGACTTGGGAGCCGTTGCATAGGCCTCCTCCCAAACTACCGGGACAGGACGTAGCACCCTCAACTTCGATGATGTCGGCTTTGGCACCTGGTGCCAGAATGAAGAATGCTGCCAGCGCTACCACAACTACAGTGAAGACCTTGGCGCTGCGCGAGCTGCAGATTACCCACCGTAGGTAATACCAACCGGACGACTTAAACTACACAAAAAGGAGTTCTTAGAAATCTGTTGACGGAACTGCCGCTAGGATTCCCACTTCCAATTTGCAAATTGTTCGCGGAGAGCGAGTTTTTTGAATTTGCCGACGGAGGTGCGGGGAATGGCGTCGATGAAGACGAAAGCGTCGGGGAGCTGCCACTTGGCGAAGGACTGGGCAAGGAAGGCGCGCAACTCTTCCGGGGTGGCTTGAGCACCATCTTTTAATACCACTGCGGCGAGCGGGCGCTCCTGCCATTTCGGATGGGGGATGCCGACCACACAGGCTTCTTTGACGGCGGGGTGACCCATTAATGTGTTCTCGAGGTCGACGGAGCTGATCCATTCGCCGCCGGATTTCACGAGATCTTTCGCGCGGTCCACGATTTTGACGTAGCCGGCTTCGTCCATGGTGGCGACATCTCCGGTGCGGAACCAGCCGTCGGCGGTCCAGCGATGCGCCTGGTCCGGCGAATCGTAGTAGCTGGCGGCGACCCACGGGCCACGGATTTCAATCTCCCCGGAGGTCGCGCCATCCCAGGGCGCTTCTCCCTCGGGACGCATCAAGCGAATTTCCACAAAGGGCGCGGGCCAACCCTGTTTAGCGCGGATTTCGTATTTTTCGTCGTCGGGCCAGTCGTGCATGTGCGGCCGGAGTCCGCCGGAAGTGCCTATCGGAGTGGTCTCGGTCATGCCCCAGAGGTGCTTGATCTGTAGACCGTAACGGTCTAGGCGGCGGATCAGCTCGAGAGGCGGGGCGGTGCCGCCACAGACGATGCGGACAGGGGCGTCGAATTTCCAGCGGCCCGGGTTTTTCTCCAGCGCTTCGAGGACGGCGATCCACACGGTGGGCACACCGCAGGCGATGCTCACGCGCTCGCTGACCATCAGGCCAAGAACACTCTCCGGATCGACACTCGGGCCGGGGAGAACCAGGCGTGCGCCGAGCATGGTGCATGCGAAAGGAAGACCCCAGGCGTTGGCATGGAACATGGGAGCGACAGGCAGCACCGTGTCGAAATGGCTCATGCCAAAAACTTCGCCGAGGCCGCACGCAAAGGAGTGCAGCACCAGCGCGCGGTGAGAATAGATGACACCTTTGGAATGACCGGTCGTGCCCGAGGTGAAGCACATGGCTGCGCCGTCGTTTTCGTCGAGTTGCGGATAACGAAAGTCGTCGCCAGCATCGGCGAGAAGGAGTTCGTAATTTAGAAACCCATCCGGCATTGCGTCGGAACCATGCGGAACCACAATCACTTTTTCGAAGGGCGCGTCGCTGCGGAACTTTTCGTAAACGGGGAGAAGGATGTCGTCGATCAGCAGGAAGCGGTCGCCGGCATGCTTTGCGATTCCGGCAATTTCATGGGCATGGAGCCGCAGATTCAACGTATGCAGAACGCCACCGGCACACGGAACGCCGAAGAAGGCTTCAAGATGTGCGGAGTGGTTCCACATCATGGAGGCTACGCGGTCGCCCGCCTGCAATCCGAGTTTCGTCAACGCCGCCGCAAGCCGGCGCGCGCGCCGATAGAATTCGCCATAGCAGGTGCGCGCGATGGACTTGTCCGGCTTGCGGGAGACGATTTCGACCCTCGAGAAGATCTTCCCCGCGCGTTCCAGGATGGTGGGCAGCGTCAGCGGATAATCCATCATCGTGCCGCGCATAAGAACCTCTCGGGCGGGGAGCAAATTGGGCGCATCGTATCACTAACGCCTCCCATCTGAACACTGCGCGCGCGCCCCAGAAGAAGCTTTGTCTCCATCCTCCCCCTCGTGAACGCGTGAACGAGGGAGATTCCCAGGTTGGGCACACCTTGCCGCCTCTTCAATGGGTTCCTGCTTCCTCGTGGAGTCCCATGACCGACATTACCGGCAGCTATTAACTGACGCACGATATCCCGACGCCAGAAGGGCTACACCCTTATCGCTGGGAAACTCCTCGGTTGATTCTGGGCTGCTACCTCATGCGCACGCTCAAAGTTAAGCAGAAGTCCAGGCTGAACCGTCCGATCCTTCGGCAAGGCTGGGGAGAACTAGGTCGCCAGTTGGGGTACAAACAGAGCTGGGCTGGCGGTCTGGTGGAATACCAGTCGGAAGCCTACACTTGCGGCTTTGCCCAGCACGATCACGGCGTGGTTTTGACGTACCCGCTGGTGCGGTGACGCGGGCAATTGGTGTGCCGCAGCGGGACAATTTCAGTTGCAAAAGGGGTTAATTTCCGAGACCATGCAACAGACCGCTGAAGCAACGGTCTCGCGCCTGCGGTGGCCCGGCTTCCGGACTGCTGGTACAGAGTAGCCTGTCTCTTCAGCGCGCTCCGCGACTCGCATTTTAGGTTCCGGACAGAAGGAGTAAGAGGTGAAGAAGCTCTATATCGGTAACCTTCCGTTTTCCGCGACGGAAGACCAGCTCAACGAGTGGTTTTCGCAGATCGGTGTAACTCCCTCGGGCGTCAATCTAATTCGCGATCGCTTTACGGGACAGTCGCGCGGGTTCGCCTTCGTTGAAGTGACCAATGACGAAGACGCGGATCGCGCGGTGAACTCCCTGAACGGCCAGAATTTCGGCGGACGAAACCTGGTAGTGAATGAAGCACGTCCCCAGGCAGAGCGCGGCGGCGGCGGTGGTGGTGGCGGGCGCGGCGGGTACGGCGGCGGACGCGGCGGCCATGGTGGAGGTGGCGGTGGGCGTGGTGGCGGCCATGGTGGAGGTGGCGGGCGCGGCGGTGATCGCGGCGATCGTGGTAATCGCTGGTAGGCAAGCACTCCCGAATCTGAAAGCACAGCGTCCCGGCTCCGGCCTGGGCGCCTCGGTCCCTCTCAGGGAATTCTGAGCGGTACCTGTGCGTCAATCATTCCTCGTTGCGGTTCTCACCTCCGCCGGTTCAATTCGTCTAATCATTGGGGGGCGGCCAGTGCTGTCCGCGGACGAGGCTTCGCGAGCGGACATCGCGCTAGGGAATATCCGCTAGCAGTATTCCGCAGCAGGCAACCGATTTGGTGAGGTCGATCCCGCTCCGTCTCCCTCGGCCTGTCTCGCCTAAACAATTCCTCTGGTAACGGGTTTGAAACAAGCGACAAGGAAATTGCCTTGCCAGCGGTCTTATGAAGTATATGAATAGGCCTGCGAACATAGGTGTCGTGCCTGGGTGAAGAGATGCGCGGCTACGGAGTGGTGAACCTTATCGGCAGGGCGTGCATCAAAAGGGTGAGGGAAATATACGAGCAGGTGACCGGTTCACGGTCAAACATAGAATGACGACCTGGCACAAACGAGATTGGGAAAGATTTTACGAGCTGGCGCGCCGCCCCTGGCGGCATCGACGCCCGCCGCGGCCGATCTACTCGACGGGCTTGAATCGTGTGCTGCCGGCGCAGGGTTTCAGCTTGTCGGAGCTGGACGACGCGGGTGTGGATCTCGATCTTGCCGAGCGGCTCGGTCTGCCTGTGGACGCCGGGCGCATCGGCGCTTACGGCCCCAACGTTACCGTTCTGCGCGATTTCATCCGATCTTCGCGGCAGCCGCTATAGTCCTGCTGCTTTTGCTTCTCAATTATTCAGGGCTTTTCGTCCTGATGGCCACAATGTCCATCGTTTTCGCGTCCGCTTCTTGGACAGAAATCTTCTGCCCGCGATCTTCAAATGTAGTGACGAAATCTGGATCTTCCCAGGCACCATCTTGCACTTCCTCCCAAGCGAAGATTTTGTAGTCGCCGGGTGCAATCCCTCTCAGAAGATAGCGTCCGTATTGATCTGTGGCCGCTTTCTGATAGAGACGGGATTGATCTCGGTGGGCCTCATCCGGCACCAGCACAACCCACACCCCGGTGACGGGAAGATTGTCCTTGTCGGTGACCGCCCCTTGAACGCGAGCACCGCGCGAGCTGATCGTTACTTCCAGGGATGCGGGGATGCCACGGAGAACGGTAAAACTTCCTTGCAGCGCATCGCTCGATCCGTAGCGAAGGGACTTAACGTAGCAGTCTTTCGATTGGCCCAGCACTCCCAAACGATAGGTTCCGTCGAAAACGTCTTTCAGGACGAATGAGCTTCCCAGGACCCTGGCGGGCCCATAGAAAGAGATTCTTGAGTCCGTCGGAGCAATGCTGACGAGGAGTTCATCCCGATCCATGCTGGCCTTCCCGTCCCAAACGATTCGTCCGGGAACCGTTATCCCCGGGGTGATGGTGAGATTTGCGTTTTCCACATTGGCATTGCCTACTTCGATGGATTGTCGCGCCTGATATCGCCGCCCCTCATCAAACCACAAGGCGCTTAGCGTGTAAGAGCCAGGCAGCACCCCGGCAATCTCAAAAGAGCCGTCTGGGTTTTCGACAATTGACTGATGGTCGGGCGAACCCCAGGCCACGTTGCTGTTGCGTTGCTCCAGCTGAACGATGACTCCGGTATTTGAACGCCTGCCCGCAACCAGGTTGTACACGCGGCCGCGGACCTCAAAGGTGGTCACTGGCCGCAACAGAATTTCGACAGCGGGAACCTCTTCTCCTGCTTTGAGCGTAATCGTTGAAGCCCGCGCTGGATCCGGACTACTGGGGTAAAAAATGGGCATGAATTCCGGCCGGGAATTATCCCCTTCATCTTCTCGCACTTCTCCCCGGCCTACGATGTGTAGACCCGGCCGATACTTGGCGCTAACAAAGTAGCGGCCCGGTTTCAGGCCAAAGAGGCGATATTCCCCAAGATCATTCGTGGGTACGACTACCTCTGGAGACAGCTTGCGTTTGCCGTTAAAATAGACCTCGCGCAAAGCGCTGACTTGTGCCCAAGGAAGAGGCTCACCCTCCTCATCCAGGACTCTCCCCGCGATGACGCCCCAGGGAATGAGACGGAAGAGAACGCCGTGTAGGTTTTGCCCTGGAAGTAGACGAATCTCGGCTCCGGGATCATTGGCCGTCTTCTGGCCATACTCCTGGGTCACAAAACCCGTGCGGCTTACCTTCAGCCGGTAACGCCCGGGATCGATTCCCTTCAACTCGAACCGGCCACCCACGTCGGTGAGCACCGAGATGGTATGCGCAAGATCCTGCAGGCTCTGAAGCTGTACCGTCGCGGTTTTCAACGGCTCGCTCCCTAGAAGTTTCACCACCATCCCCGAAATCCCGCATTCCTCGGTTTTGGGTCTTTCGCGGAGGTTGCGCGAAGTCGTCTGCGGGGACGCCATGGTTGCCAGGAAGAGGAGAAACAAGGCAGGGACAAAGAGCTTCATGGTCTTCTCGCTCCGCTTGAGTATACGACAGGAAATGAATGTTGCTCTCAGGGGAAAGACTACACGGGATCGAGCGGTCGCTCACGGAACTGAAAGCCTTCCGCCGGCAACTCCCGGGGGAATTCTCCGCGACTGGGATGGACAGCTGGCTAAGACTCCGCTCGCCAGTTTGTACCATGTGCTCCGATAAGCGTAAAATAAAGGTTTGGCGCATAGTCCCATGACCACACCGTTCAACATCATCTCGAATGCCCCGGCGGTGCCGTGGCCCTCGCCGGGCCCACCCCCGCGCCCGGATTGGCTGCGCGTCAAATTTTTCGGTGGCCAGCGCCACCAGGATCTGAAGCGCATCATGCGCACGCTCGATCTGCACACCGTCTGCGAAAGCGCGCGCTGCCCGAACATGGGCGAGTGCTGGGAGCACGGTACCGCGACCTTCATGATTCTGGGGGACATCTGCACACGCGCTTGCGGTTTCTGCGCCGTGCCTTCGGGCAAGCCTGTCGGGCCGCCGGATGAAGAAGAACCATTGCGTGTGGCCGAAGCGGTGGCCAAGATGGGATTGCGCTACGCGGTTGTGACTTCCGTGAACCGCGACGACCAGCCCGACGGCGGCGCGCACATCTTTGCGCGTACCATCGAAGAGATTCGCCGCCGCGTCCCCGGCTGCAAAGTCGAAGTGCTCATTCCTGATTTTCGCGGTGATTGGAATGCGTTAGACGTCGTTCTTGCCGCGCGCCCGGATATTCTCAACCACAACACCGAAACCGTGCCGCGCCTCTATCGCCAGGTCCGCAAAGGCGCGGTGTATGAGCGCTCGCTCGAACTGTTGCGCCGTTCCAAGGCGGCACATCCTGAGGTTCCGACCAAGACTGGTCTGATGTTGGGGCTCGGGGAAGAAAAGCGCGAAGTCCTCGCTACCATGCAGGACCTCGCCGCGCAGGGTACCAACATTCTCACGCTCGGGCAATATCTGCAACCCACTCGCGATCATTTACCCATCGTTCGCTACGTGCATCCCGGTGAATTCTCCGAATACAAAGTGCTGGGCGAAGCCATGGGCTTCAGGCACGTCGAAGCCGGCCCGCTGGTGCGCTCCTCTTACCACGCCCAAGACCAGGCGGAATCGCCGGCCAAGTTACACCAGCAGTTTTAGGGCAATTTTAGGAGCGGCCTGTTCGTTCTCATGCCTCCTGTGAGTTCGACGGGAGACGCATGTCCGCGTATGGCTTGAGCCGTGCCACCGAGCAACCGCTGGGCCAGTGCACTAGCCATCGAGAGTGTCGATGACCAAAACTACTGCTTCATGCGCGGCCCGAGAACAACAAGCCCAATGCCGGCTACCAAGAGAGTTATCGAGAGCGCTGCTGGGATTTGCGTGGTTTTTTCTTCGTCCACAGTTGCTTTGATGGGACCGAGTTTGGCCACTTCTTCCTGTTGGTGGTAGTTGAAACTGGGATGGACCAGTCCAATCACACCCAGAACCACAAGGATGACTCCGAGAGCAATGACCAAGCGCTTCATAAGGCAGAACCTTTCCTATTCGGCGCGGCGGTGTGAGCAATGCCAGCAGACGCACCTCGGAGCTGGTTAGAGATGTCCCGTTTGACTGACAACGTCTTACTAACGGCTGGCTGCTGCTGCGGCTTTCTTGGCGGCCTTGGCTGCTGTGGAAGCTTTACGGCGACGCTTGGTCTTCGGCGGAGTAGCGGGCGCTTCGCCGATCAGTTCGGCCGTCATAATGCTCGTTACGAACAGCTTGGGGCCATGATCGTCAAAATCCACTGCGGTGCGTTCCTGGTCGGAAGCGGTCACGATACCCAGGCCGTACATTTCATGCTTGATGGTCTGACCTTCCTGCATCACTTGCACAACGTCCTCCTTGACCGCACTCGCCAATAATCTCGAATCTCGTTGACGGTGACGTCCCCCGAACCCGTCGGGGGCCCTCCTGTCAGAGGCTAAAGGCTGGTAACGTTCTCAGCCTGAAGGCCCTTGGGGCCCTTCTTCACCTCAAACTCCGCTGCCTGACCTTCGTTGAGAGACTTATGCCCTTCCATCGCGATGGCGGAAAAGTGTAGGAAAACATCTTCTCCCGTCTGGCGCTGGAAGAACCCGAAGCGTTAATAAAAAGCAACAAACTCCACCCTAGAATACCACAAAAGGGACTACCTGTCCACGGTGCCGACACGGAGAGGTCAGCCCCAGCTCCTCATCTAAGTAGTTGAAAATCAAAGTCTTAACTGAATTCCGCGGCGGAGACGACACACCAGAGCGCGAGGTATCGATTACTCGAGGGATTCCGGCTCAAGGGTCAAAACCCCCTCACCGGAGGCCTTCTTTTCCCAATACTTGCCCACCCAAGCCTCCCAGCTCTTTCCCGCGGCCGTGTCTCGGCCAGTGAAGGCAAGTGCCGCTATTTCGGCGTAGGAGATCTTCAACTTTTGGTTGGAATCTTTGGGCAGAACGCGCACAAAACTGGTTGTAAGAGACGACCCGGTCGTCCGATCGAACAGGTAACCTTCGATTCTTGAATTGTCTTTAAGAGTTAGCGTCACATCACCGCGATAGTCGAAGGCTTTCTCGAGAGCCACGCGCAACTCTTCTTCCGTGGCCAGCTTGGGCACCCACCCTTGGACGCTTTCATGAACGGTGCCGGGAGCCACTTCCAGCGTGTCGGGGTTTAGCGGAGAACCTTCCGTGTGGCTGGGCCGGTCTGCGTGGCGCGGACCCGTCACGCGCGGGTCTCCTCAAGCTGGCTCTTGTCCGCTTGGATTTGCACCAGAGGGTTATAGGAATGCACCGGCTTAGCCGGTTCATTCAGCATCGCGAGGGCGTCCGAATCTTTGTATTTTGTGGACAACTCAGCCTTTACGGTCGCCCACAATCCAGCCAAGCCGCTGAAGGTATGATCCACAGCGGAAGCTTCATATCCGCTATGCACCATGCAGTTCGCGCACTTGGGATTGCCAGACTCCGTGCCGTAGTTCTTCCACTCGGTGGCCTTGAGCAGTTCTTGGAACGTTTCCACGTAGCCGTCCTGCAGCAAGTAGCAGGGCTTTTGCCAGCCGAAGATATTGTAGGTCGGCATGCCCCACGGCGTGCAGGCATAGGTTCGCTTGCCCATCAGAAATTCGAGGAACAGCTTTGATTGGTTGAACTGCCAGGTCGCCTTCCTATTCGACAAAATGGCCCGGAACAAGCGCCGCGTGCGTGCCCGCCCGAGGAAGTGCTTTTGGTCGGGTGCCTTGTCGTAGGAATAGCCGGGAGAGAGCATCATGCCTTCGACGCCCAGCTCCATCATTTCGTCAAAAAACGCGCGGACGCTCTTGGGATCGGCGCCATCGAACAACGTGGTATTGGTTGTAACGCGGAAGCCCTGTTTCACCGCTTCCCTGATTCCTTCGATGGCCAGATCGTAGCCACCCTCGCGGCAAACGGAAAAATCGTGATGCTCTTTCTGCCCATCCACGTGCACCGAGAACGTCAGGTATTTGCTGGGCTTGAAAAGAGCAAGCTTTTCTTTGAGCAGCAGCGCGTTGGTGCAGAGATAGATGTACTTCTTGCGCGCCACCAGCCCCTCGACGATTTTCTCGATCTGCGGGTGCATCAGGGGCTCGCCGCCGGGAATCGAAACCATCGGCGTGCCGCACTCGTCCACGGCCTGGAAGCATTCTTCCGGGCTCAATTCCGTTTTCAAAATGTGCGCGGGATATTGGATTTTACCGCATCCCGCGCATGCCAGATTGCAGCGGAACAGCGGCTCCAGCATCAGCACGAACGGGTAGCGCTTCTGTCCCCGCAGCTTTTGCTTCAGGACGTAGGTTGCCACCGTCCACATTTGTGAAATCGGTACCGGCATCTTTCCTGTTTATCTCCAAGATGGGACAGCGCTGTATCCGGGCCGCAGGGTCGCTGCGATCCACCTACACCGCCAGCCACTATTGTAACCGAGAACCGGCCATACCGGCTCGTCTGCCTTTACTCCCATGCAATGGCCTGTTCCTTCCTGGCATGGCACGTGCACTGCGATAGAGCATGCCTCCACCTGCCCTCACGAACCGTCTAGCCGGTCGCGAAGGTTGAACCACCCGTTCGGAGGTAGAATCGACCGGTATCAGAGACCAAGAAGCTGCTGCGCTTATGCCCCGAAAAAATCTCCTGAGTCTTTTCTCGGACTTGGCCCGCTTTGGTGGCGACGTTGCTGTCATCCAAAGACGCGGCTACCGACGGGAAAAGCTGACGTATAAGGAGCTTTACGCCTCCGCCCTTTTCTGGAGTCATGCGCTCGCTGGACGGAGCGTGGTCCCCGGTGATCGCGTCCTTCTCTGGGGTCCCAATTCTGCCGAGTGGGTCGCTTGCTTTTGGGGCGTTCTATTGCGAGGCGCCGTGGTCGTGCCGATGGACTCCCGAGCATCTTCCGATTTCGTCCAACGTGCGATCAAGGATGCAGGCGTGAAGCTCATCTTGCGTGACCGCCAACAGGGGGAGCTGCCTGGCGCGCCACCGTCGATGATCATCAACGATTTCATGGAGATGGTGGACGGCCTTGCCCCTCCGGCAGATGCCGGCGTGGGTGCCGGTGCTGGTCCCGCAAGAACCACCATTGCCGAAATCCTGTACACCTCGGGCACAACCGCCGAGCCCCGCGGCGTCGTTCTCACCCACGGCAATTTTCTGGCAAATCTCGAGCCGCTGGAGCGTGGCCTCGATGAGTATCGCAAATACGAGCGCTGGTTTCACCCTGTGCGCTTCGTTACGCTCGTTCCCTTGAGCCATGTCTTCGGCCAATTCATGGCTTTGTTTGTTCCGCCGCTCCTCGGCGCCGCGGTAGTTTTCGAATCGTCCAGCAATCCCGCCGAAATCATTCGCACCATAAAGCAAGAGCGCGCCACCGCGCTCATCGCCGTTCCGCGCATGCTTGATCTTCTGCATGCGGGAATCGAGAGAGAATTCGACGGTCCGAGCAAATCACAGTGGCTGAAGCGCACCTTGGAATACGCAAGAGGCAGGAAATTTCTCACCCGCGCTTGGGCGTTTCGCCGAATACACCGCCGCTTTGGCTGGAAGTTTTGGGCTTTTATCTCCGGTGGTGCAGCGCTTGTGAATGAAACCGAGGACTTTTTCAAGCGTCTGGGCTATGCCGTCGTGCAAGGCTATGGCATGACGGAGACGGCATCTTTGATCAGCCTGAATCACCCGTTTCGCGCGACGGAAGGATTTGTCGGCAAAATTCTTCCCGGCCGTGAATGCCAGCTCTCCGAAGACGGTGAAATCCTCGTCCGTGGGGAAAATGTTTCCGGCGGCTACTGGGAACAAGGGACCGTCCGGCCCCTGGGTGACCAAGGCTGGCTGCGTACCGGCGACCTTGGCGAACTCGACGCCCAAGGTAATCTGCGCTTCCGGGGACGCAAGAAGAACGTGATCGTCACGCCCGCCGGTCTCAACGTCTATCCCGAGGACCTCGAAGCTGCCCTTCGCCAACACCCCGCGGTCAGAGATTGCGCGGTCATTCCGTTCGGACCAGGCGGCGCCGAACCTTGCGCGGTCTTGCTGATGATGGAATCAGGAGATCATGCGGCGCGAACCGCCGTCGCGGGCGGGAACGCATCGCTCGCGGAGTATCAGCAGATCCACAAATGGCTGGTCTGGCCCGACCTTGATTTTCCCCGTACACCCACTGGCAAACCGCGGCTTTCCGTCATCGCCTCCCGCGCCGCCCAAATCCTCGATGGGCGACCGGGAAGTGTTCCTGAAAGTGTTGTGGCGGAGTTCCGTCCGTCCTCCGCGCTCGACCAACTGCTCGAACACTTCAGCACATCGAGAGGTGCAGGCTCGCGAGTAAACCGTGAGCACGATGAGGAACTGAACCTCTCCTCCCTGGACCGCGTGGAACTCCTGAGCGCCCTGGAGGAAAGGTTTCACGTGGAACTCAACGAAACCGTTTTTGCCAATGCCAAAACCGTGGCCGATGTCGAGCTTGTCCTCGAACAGCCAGCGGCTCGCCGCACGGCCTACAGCTATCCTCGCTGGACGCAGCGCGAACCGATTTGCTGGCTGCGGCTGGCGGTCTACTACGCGCTCGTCTGGCCCGCGACACAGATCCTGGGACACCCGCGCATCGTGGGCCGCGAGAATCTGCGCAGCCTGCCTGGGCCCGTCCTTATCGTTTCCAACCACATCACGCGCCGCGCCGATATAGGGTTGATTCTTGTCGCCTTGCCGCCGCGATTCCGCCACCGCCTGGCCACGGCCATGGGCGGCGAATCATTGCAAAACATGCGCTGCCCGCCGCGGGATTGGTTCTTCGCCAAGCGCTGGGCCCATCAACTCGGCTACTGGCTGACCACCTTGCTCTTCAACGTTTTTCCGCTGCCGCAGTTTTCCGGCTTTCGCGAAAGCTTCCGCTTCGCCGGCGAATCCGTCGACCGCCACTACAGCGTGCTGGTCTTTCCCGAAGGCGCAGTAAACCACTCCAGCACCGGCGAGACGGCCCCGTTTCAATCCGGCATCGGCCTGCTCGCAGAGAATCTGCGCATCCCCGTGGTTCCCATGCGACTCGATGGCGTCTGGCAGATGAAGCGCGAACATCGCCGCCTCGCGCATTTCGGCGAAGTCACCGTGCGGATCGGTGCGCCCGTCACCTTTCCGCCCGGCATGTCCCCCGACGAAATCGCCGGGCGCCTGGAATCCGCCGTCGGTTCTCTGTAGCCGCCCCCAGCGCAGCATTACGATGTGGAAGCGCTTCGCTCCGCCGCGCCGGACGCTTCTTGGCACTCGCGAATGGCGGGAGAAAAATATACTCTGGCTTTCACGGCTCGACGGAATACATCATCTCCGCGCACTTTGCCGTACCGCCGCTCGATTCCTTCGTCTATCATCTTCCACGAGGTAAGCCATCCATCATGAGGCGAATGCTTTCCTACCTGCTGCCTTTCTGCTTGGCCAGCCAAATCCACGCTCAGGGGCCGCCACCCTCCACAGAAGATGCGGACCGCGTTGTGCAGCTCCTGAAAGAACTCACCGAAGTTCCCGGCCCTCCGGGATATGAAGAAGCGGTGCGCAAAATCATGACCGATCGCATGCGCGCGTTCACCGACAAGATAAGTTACGACGGTCTGGGCTCCGTCATCGCGCAGCAAGGAGACGCGGGCCCGCGAATCATGCTTGATGCCCACATGGACGAACTCGGGGGCATGGTTCGCCGCATCCGTCCCGACGGATTTATCTCCATGGAGATGCTCGGCTATTGGCTTGACCGAGCGTTGCCCGACCAGCGCTGGGTGATCATGGGCTCCAAGGGAGCGGTGCCCGCCGTCACCGACATCTGGGACGCGCACATCGCGCCGCATGACGCGCAGGGCCAGGCTCAGCGGCAGGAGCTTTTTCTCGATACCGGTGCGCGCAATGCCGCAGACGTTGCTGCTCTGGGCATTTCGCCCGGCGATCCCGTCGCGCCCGTCTCCGACTTCGCCATCCTGGCCAACCATCGCTACCTTGCCAAGGCTTGGGACGACCGTGTCGGCTGCGCGGTCATGCTTGAAGTAATGCGCCGGCTGGCCAAGGCTGCGCACCCCAACCAGGTTTTCTATGTTGGTACAGTCCAGGAAGAAGGCAGTATCGAAATGCGCGGCGCGGCAACGTCGGCCCGCATCATCAACCCCGATGTCGGCTTTAGTCTTGAGGTGGGGATTCCCAATGATGTTCCCGGCCCGGGCCCCGAGGCGGCCCAGGAAGTTCTCGGCGGCGGTCCCGGTATGATGCTTTACACCTTCAGCGAAATTCCCAATCGCAAGCTGGTTGCCTACGTAAAGCGGGTCGCCGCCGATCAGCACATCCCGCTGCAGTTCGATTTCGTCCGGGGCTTCGGCGATGACGCCGGCGCCATCAAATTGAATGGCAGCGGCGTCCCGGTCACTACCGTGCTGGTGCCGGCGCGCTCCACCCACGCGCACAATGGCATCATCGACCGCGGGGACTTCGACCGCACTGTCGATCTGCTGGTCGCGCTGATCCACAACCTCGACGCGGCTACTGTCGCGGCCATCAAATCCTTTAACCCTTAGTTCTGTTGGCAAAAAAATTTAGCAGCTGCCGTCTCAGGGAGAGCTTCTCCTCTCGTTCTGTGGCAAAATAGAAGATTCATAGAGCTGGATTTATGGCCCACCGTACAACCCTGGAAGAACAGCGCCCCACAAACAAGCCGAAGGCGGCCAAGAAACCGGCGGCGGGCGGTCTCGCGAAAGCAGCCAGCCACGAAGATCGCGAGTCCGTATTCGATGCTTTCCGCCGCTGGGGCTACCTGGAAGCGACTCTCGATCCCCTTGGCTTGTTTGAGCCGGTGAAGCACGCTGACCTGGATGCCCTGACCGGCGAAGCCGCCGCGGAAGCCCGCGGCATTTACTGTAATACGGTCGGCGCCGATTTCATGCATTTGCCGGAGCCGGAACGCCGCCGCTGGATCGCCGAGCGACTCGAAGCCCGGTCGAGCCAAATTGATCAACATAAAATCCTCGAGCGTTTGGTTCGCGCCGATCTTTTCGAACAGGTTTTGCAGGCGCGCTATCTCGGCACCAAGCGCTTTTCTCTGGAAGGTGTCACGGCGCTGATTCCCTTGCTTGATTCCATCCTGGACACTGCCGGCGAACATGGTGCGGTCGAATCCGTCATGGCCATGAGTCACCGCGGGCGCCTGAACGTAATGGTCCACGCGGCCTGCAAAACGCCACATGAAGTGGTTGCCGGCTTTGAAGACGTCGATCCTCGCAGCGTCCTCGGCGCGGGCGACGTGAAATACCATGTGGGCGCGACGGGCAGCTACGTCACCAGCGCCGGCAAAAAGATCGGCATCCATCTGGTTTCCAATCCCAGCCACTTGGAGGCTGTCGATCCGGTCGCCGTGGGCCGAGTGCGCGCCAAGCAAACGCGCTACGGTTTGCGCGGCCCCTACGTCGACCGTTCACCGGAAACGTTGAATAAAGTCGTCCCCATCGTGATGCACGGCGACGCAGCTTTCGCGGGGCAAGGCATCTGGGCGGAAACGCTGAATCTCGCGGATCTGAAGGCTTACACCGTGGGCGGCACAATTCACATCATCGTGAACAACCTGATCGGCTTTACGACCAAGCCTACCGAGGAGCATTCTTCGCGCTTCGCTTCCGATATCGCCAAGCGCCAATCCGTGCCGATCTTCCACGTCAACGCCGAAGACCCAGACGCTGTCGTGCGCATTGGAAAACTTGCCGCGGAATATCGCGCCACCTTTGGCAACGACGTGGTCGTGGACCTCATCGGTTACCGCCGCCACGGCCACAGCGAAGTCGACGATCCGACCATCACTCAGCCGCTCCTGTACGCGCGGATCAAGAATCATGCTGCGCTCTGGAAAATATACGCCGAGCGCATCGGCCTGGACTCGTCCCTGATGGTTGAAGCCGTCCGCAAGGAATACGAGGAGGAGCAGACCAAGGCCCGCGCGCTAAGAAAAACACCGCACCTGCGCAAACTGCCGGACTATTGGGCACCGTATCAGCATGGTCGCTACAAACCCGAATATGAGGTCGATACCGGCCTCACGACTGAGAAACTTCGGGAGATCACCGACGGGCTGGTTCGCGTGCCTGAGAGTTTTCATATTCACCCTAAAATCGCGAAGCTTCTCGAACAGCGCGCGGAAATGGGCCACGGCAAGCGTGCCGTCGATTATGGCTTCGCCGAAACGTTGGCCTTTGGCTCCGTGCTCCTCGAGGGGCATCCCGTGCGCCTCACGGGACAGGACACCCAGCGCGGCACTTTCAACCAGCGCCACGCGGTTTTGATCGACACGCAAACCGAGCACAACTACCTCACTCTCGCGCATCTTTCCAAGCAACAGGCTTTCTGCGAGATTCACAACTCTTCTCTTTCCGAGGCCGGTTGCCTGGGGTTCGAGTACGGATTCAGCCGCGACTATCCTGAGGCGCTCGTTTTGTGGGAAGCGCAGTTCGGTGATTTCGCCAACGGCGCACAGGTCATCATCGACCAGTTTATCAGCGCCGGTGAAGATAAATGGAATTTACCGGCCGGGCTGGTGATGCTTCTACCGCACGGCTACGAAGGCCAGGGCCCGGAACATTCCAGTGCGCGGCTGGAGCGCTTCATGCAGCTCGCTGCGGAAGACAATATGCAGATTTGCCAGCCCTCGACGGCCGCACAATACTTCCACATGCTGCGCCGGCAGGCGTGCCGTCCGTGGCGCAAACCGCTTATCGTCTTCACCCCGAAGAGCATGCTGCGCCATCCCGACGCCAGCTCGAACATCCAGGAATTTACCAAACCGCGCTTCCTGCCGCTGGTTCCTGATCGCGAAGTGCTGGACGCCCGACGCATCTTGATGGCCAGCGGAAAAGTCGGGCATGAGTTGCGCGCCGAGCGTCGCCGCCGCAAAGACACGAATACCGCCATTTTCTTTCTGGATCAACTGTACCCGCTGCCGCGCACGGAAATTGCCGCGGCTATCGCCGAGCATCCCCAAGCGCGCGAGATGGTGTGGGTTCAGGAAGAACCCGGTAACATGGGCGCGGCAGGTTACGTCGTGCCGCGGTGCGAACGGCTCGCGAAGGCCAGAGGGCTCACGTTTCGCTCGATCAAGCGTTCCGCCAGCGCCAGCCCGGCCACCGGCTCGGCCAAGGCCCATGAATTGGAGCAAAAGACGCTCCTCGCGCTGGCCTTTACAACTTCAAGCAGCGGTTAGGCTTTCGCTGGCTTTAACACTACATTCACATGCATGTAAACGCGGCGTTACCTAATTGCGCCCCGGCCCTGCGACAATCAGGCGTGTTACCTCAAAGCCGGTGTGATCAGAATCTTCCCCATGCCTACCGCAATCGACCGTCCTACGGTACACTGCCGCCAGGCCGGCTTGCGCTGCGCTCAAACTTCATGAAACGCATCCTTATCATCGAAGACGACCGCGATATCGTCGAACTGGTCCGCTACAATCTCGCCAACGAAGGTTTTCAGGTCAGCTCTGCCCACGATGGCAGCACCGGCCTGAACACCTTGAAAAAAACGCCACCCGATCTCCTGCTTCTCGACCTCATGCTTCCGAAACTTTCCGGCCTGGAAATCTGCCGGGAGATTCGCCGGGATGACTCGCTCAATCGTTTGCCCATTCTCATGCTTACGGCCCGCGGCGAGGAAGCCGACCGGGTGGTTGGTCTGGAGATGGGCGCCGACGACTACGTGACCAAACCCTTCAGTCCGCGCGAATTGCTGGCGCGCGTCAAGGCCTTGCTCCGCCGTGCCGAACCGCCTGCCGATGCGCCGCGCACCATTGAGATCGGCAAGCTGGCGATTGATCCGGCGTCCTATCGCGTGAGCCATTCCGGGAAACCCGTGCCGCTCAGCACGCTCGAATTCCGGCTGCTCTATTACCTTGCTTCGCGCCCCAACCGCGTCTTTACCCGCGATCAATTGCTCGATGCGGTGTGGGGAACGGATCGATTCGTTACCCCGCGCAGCGTGGACGTTTACGTTCGCCGCTTGCGTGAAAAAATCGAATCAGATCCCGAAAACCCCATGCATTTGAAAACGGTTCGGGGCGCGGGGTATTTGTTTGAAACCCGTGCGGCTTAATCTCTTCTGGAAACTCGGTTTTGCGTTTTTCGCCCTGCTGATCGCGGTCCTGCTCCCCGTCGATTTCTATGCCGAGCGGGCCCTGCGGCGCGACTACGAACGCGCCGGCTTCGAACAGCTCGCCGCCATTGCGCGCATCGCGCTTGCCTATCCTCCGCAACCTGCAGCGCTCGCCCCGTCTCATCCGCAGGACTCCGCCGGCCTTCGCGGTTGGGTCGCGAAAATGGCCGCCAGCGGCGTCCGCGTCACGGTGATCACCTCCGATGGCCAGGTGCTGGCGGATTCGCAATCCGATCCGCAAACCATGGAAAACCACGCCGACCGCCCGGAGATTCGCGATGCTTTGGCAACCGGCCACGGCCAGTCCATTCGCCACAGCGTAACGATCAACAGTGATCTCCTCTACCAGGCGGTGCGCTTGTCCTCTGCCGGGGCGTCGCCGGTGGTGCTCCGTTTTGCTCTCCCGCTGCAAACGGTGGACCAGGAGATCTGGGAATTCCGCCGGCGTCTCTGGCTGGCATCACTGGTCGTGCTCCTCGTTACCGGGGCCGCGTCTCTGCTCATCTCGTGGTCGTTCTCTGATCGCGTGGACCGGCTCACGGATTTTTTTCATCGCGTCGCGGAAGGCGATTTTCGTCCGCTGGAAGCGGATCGCGCCGGCGACTCCTTGGAAGCTTTGGCGATTTCGTTGAATGCGACGGCCGCACGGCTCGACCGCACCATTCAAACGCTGACCGAAGAACGCAATCTTTCTTCTGCGATTCTCGGAAGCATGGTGGAAGGCGTGGCCGTCGTGAATGCTTCCGAGCGCCTGCTCTTCGCCAATCGAGGTTTTGCGGAAATCCTGGGCCTGGACGTGCCGCCGCAATCCGGAAGCGCGCTCCTCGAAGTGGTGCGGCAGACCGAGCTGATCGAGGCGGTTCGCGGGGTGTTGAAAGGCGAGCCCCGCGTCGAAGCCGAAATCGTTACCGGCACGTTGCGGCAACACTTTTTTGCGGTCACCGTCGCAGCGGTCAGCGCCGCGGAGACCTCCGGTGCAGTCATCGTGCTGCATGACATCACCGAGTTGCGCAAACTCGAGCGCATCCGCCGGGATTTCGTCGCCAACGTTTCCCACGAATTCAAAACGCCGCTCACCGCCATTCAGGGTTTTGCAGAAACGCTGCTCGCTGGCGCCATCGACGACCCGCAAAATCGCATCCGCTTCCTGGGGATCATTCTCGAACACTCGCGGCGTCTCGCGCGGCTCACCGACGATCTGCTCAAACTTTCGAAAATGGATGCGGACAAGCTGGAACTGGAGATCCGCCGCCTGAGCGTTTCCCAATTCGTCGAGAGCTGCATCGAAACCACGCAGCGCCCGGCCGCCGGAAAAGATCTGCGTATATCCGTCAAGCTGCCAGAGCGCTTGCCGGACATCGCCGCTGACCGCCGCCGTCTCGCCGAAGTTCTGCAGAATTTGCTCGACAACGCCATGCAGTACACTCCGGCCGGCGGCCAGATCATGGTCAGCGCCTCAGCGAACGGCGCCGAAATGACCTTCACGGTTTCCGACACCGGCATCGGCATCCCGCAGGCGGACCAGCCCCGCATCTTCGAGCGCTTCTACCGCGTCGACGTGGCGCGTTCGCGCGAAGTCGGCGGCACCGGGTTGGGACTCTCCATCGCCAAACATCTTGTCGAAGCTCACGGCGGCCGCATCTGGGTCCACAGCGAAGTGGGCCAGGGTTCACAGTTCTATTTCACCGTTCCCCTCTTCGAGCCGGAGCGCACTACCCTGCGCCCCCCGCGCTAACCCCCACGCCGCTCTGCCGGCCGAAGCCCAGCCCGCCCCTAACTCTCATCTTTTCCCGCATTTTCACATTCTGGTGAACGAACTGTAACTAATTGCAGGCAAGCTCTTGCTTACGAGCGAGACTCCTGTCCTGCGCTCCGAAAAAGGGGACCAATGGCAGCAACTCCTGGGCTTACCGAAGCCGTGCTCTACGACACGCTGGTGAACTATCTCGTCTCCATGGCGCGCACCGTCGAAGGCGCCATGAACCGCGCGCTCGATGCCATCGTTAGCGTGGAAAATTTGCGCACCTCGGCTCTCCCCGGGGAAGTGTTTCTCCTTGAACCCCGCATCAACGAAATGGAGATGGTCATCGATGAACACGCCATCCGCCTGCTCCGGCGAGGGTCGCTTACCGACGATGAGATGCGGCTGATCGTTGCCGCTCTGAAAATAACCAATGACCTCGAGCGCATCGGCGACCTGGCGGTGAATCTCGCCGAGCGCGTCATCTCCCTCGGCGAAATCGAGAATGCACAGGTTCCCGAAGAACTGGCCCCCATGGCCTCCGCCGTGCGCGCCATGGTCAGCAAGAGTCTCGGTGCACTCATTTTCCGCAACGCCGAGATGGCCGCGCAGGTGCTCGAAAGCGATGAGGTCGTCGATCAATACCGCGATCGCATTTTTGAACAGCTCCTCCTGCACATGACCGAAGAGCCCCCGCTGGTGAGCCCGGGCCTGCAATTCATTCTGGCCACCCGCCACCTCGAACGCATCGCCGACCACGCCACCAACATTGCCGAGGACATCATCTTCTGGGTCCGTGGTCTCGATGTCCGTCACGGGCGTGGTCTCATGGTCCGCCCCGACCAGAACGACCAGAACGATCCGTCTTCTCGCGGGGATCGAGGCCTCACAGAGAATTCACATGCCCTTCATTCGGAGGTGACCCTAGACTGCCAGACTGGGCGCGCTTGACCTTCACGTAAAGTCCTACCACGGGGACCGGTGCACCCCTGGCTCCGGTCCCCATCTATTCCCCTCGGGGAATTCTCCGAAACCTCTCCAGGCATCCCTGGACCACGCCGCTGAGTCCTATTATCGTCGTAAGAGAGTCGAGATGGATCTGTCCAGGCAATCTCCCGAGCGCTCTGCCGTGCCGCGATGCTACCGCTGGCTTTGTGTAGGCCTGGCCCTTTTGCTGCTCTACAACCCTTACCAGGCTGCGCCGAGTTCGAGGAATGATTTTAATGTTCGTCATTCAGCAAGCCACCGGGCCACGGTTGGCGCTTCGGAGCTGCAACACTTCTCCCCCGCGGATGGTCGGGAAAAGCATTCAGCTCCTCGGACTTCAGTTGTCGAGCCCCACCGAGCGTTTCCGGCACTCTGCTCGCATGCCAGTGAAGTCTCTCCGCAAGTAGTTTCTCCCCCGCAGCAATTTTTCGGCTCCAGCTTGTGGTTCCGGCCGCCGCCCGCCAGCTAGCCGATTTTCGGACGCGCCCAGGGGGATTTCGAGCGTGCCAAATCCACCCACGCCGCGATGCATTCGGCCTACACGCGGCTCAGCGACGCTGCCAAGACCCGCCAGGGCCTAGTAGCCCAGCAGGAATTGGACGACTCTCAAGCCAAGGACCTCGAATCGCAAGCTCAAGTGTCCAGCGCGAAAGCGGCGCTGGCCGCCGCCCAGCAGGAACTCGAGGTCGCTCGGGCCAATCAAAGGCAGGTCTCCGCGCTTTCCGACTACACGCGGATTAGCGCGCCTTATGCCGGCGTGGTCACCAATCGCTATGCGGACACCGGAGCGCTTATTGCCGCGGGAACTTCCACCAGCACGCAGGCTATTCCTGTAGTGCGCATCGCGCAGATTTCTGTCCTACGTCTGGTGCTGCCCATTCCCGAATCCGTCTCGGCACAAATTCACCTTGGCGATCCCGTCAAGGTACACGTCGAGGCGTTGAATCAGGACATCCAGGGCAAAGTGTCACGCTTCGCGGAATCCCTGGACTTGCAGACCCGCACGATGGCCACGGAAATCGATTTTGACAATCGCCACGGCCGCCTCATCCCGGGGATGTATGCGCAAACACAGCTTTCCCTAGGCGAGAAAAAGAACACCTTGACGATTCCCTTGGAAGCGGTTGCCCGGAATGCTGATGACGGCACCGTGCCGGCCCTCACCCCGCAAAACGTCATCGAAGAGCGCCACCTTCGCCTCGGTCTCGAAGATGAAAAACGCGTCGAAGTCGTTTCAGGTCTCCAGGAAGGAGACCGCGTCGTCATTGGCAACCGCAGCCAATTCCGCGAGGGACAGAAAGTGCAACCGAAGGTAGTGAGCGGCTCCGCAGCGGAAGACGGGGGAGGGCGCTGATGTCCGGTTTCTCCATCAAGTATCCCTTTTTCATTATCGTGGCCTGCCTGGTCATCGCCATCGTTGGCACCGTGACCCTGGTGCGCATGCCGGTTGACCTTTTCCCTCCCATCAACATTCCCGTCGTGGTGGTCGCCACGTTTTATTCCGGGATGCCGCCTCAGCAAATCGAAACGAACATTACCAATCCCTTCGAACGCTTTTTCACACTGGCCAGCGGCGTGGATCACATCGAGTCACGCTCGCTCCCCGGCGTGAGCCTGATCAAAATCTACTTTCAGCCCGGCACCAACGCGGATGCCGATCTGAGCACGGTTTCCAACCTGGCCATGGCGGATCTTCGCCGCCTGCCCCCCGGCACCTTGCCGCCGGTGGTGCTGAAGTTTGACGCCTCCAGCCTGCCCGTCTGCCTGATCACCCTCAAGGGCCAGGGCCTAAACGAAACCGACCTGCAGGACCTAGGCCGCTACACGGTTCGAAATCAGATCGCCAATGTCCCCGGTGCTTCGGTTCCGCAGCCCTTCGGCGGAAGGTATCGCCAGATTATGGTGTACGTCGATCCGCTGAAGCTCGAAGCAAACCAATTGAGCCCCATGGATGTGGTGCGAACGGTGAATGAGAGCAACCTCATCCTTCCCGCGGGCGACGTCAAGATCGGGCCGGTCGATTACAACTTGTACTCCAACAGCCAGGCCCCTACCGGCAAATTCATCAACGGCATGCCGCTGAAAACCGTAGGTCAATCGTCCGTGCTTGTGGGCGATGTCGGCAAAGCCGTGGACGCCAGCGCCATTCAGACCAACATCGTGCGGGTGGACGGCCAGGCTTCGGTGTACCTGCCCATCCTCAAGCAGGGCGGGGACACCAATACCATGGCGGTAGTGGATGGCATCAAGGAAGCTCTTCGGCACCTCGTTGATATCCCCCAGCAGCTCATCACTCGCGTGGTCTTTGACCAGTCTCTTTTCGTCAAAACAGCCATCGCCAACCTGCTCCGCGAAGGGTCCATCGGACTGCTCCTCACCGGCGTGATGATTCTCCTTTTCCTCGGCAGCATGCGCGCTACCGTGACCGTCTTCCTCTCCATTCCGCTCTCCGCGCTGGCCGCATTTCTGGCCATCAGCGCCGGCGGCGGCACCGTGAACGCCATGGTGCTGGGCGGACTCGCGCTGGCGTTCTCCCGCTTGATCGATAATTCCGTCATCGTGCTCGAAAACATCTTCCGCCATCTCGAGATGGGAGAAGCTGCTGAGGTTGCGGCGGAGAAAGGCGGGCAGGAAGTCGCTCTAGCCGTACTTGCCGCCACTATCACCACCGCCATCGTTTTTTTTCCGGTGGTGTTTCTCTACGGCGTCAGCCGATTCCTTTTCATGGCGCTCGCCTCGGCCGTCATTCCTTCACTCTGGGCTTCCTACTTTGTGGCTATGACGGTCGTTCCTCTTTATTGCGCCAAGCTGGTCAAGAAACATGAGGCGGACGAGGAAGTGGGGGAACATTCCGCGTCGCCGCACGGCTGGATCGTCAAAAGTTTCAATTTCTACTTTGAGAGAATGGTGGGGAAGTACGACCGTACGTTGGCGGCCTCATTGCTGAAACCGGTCAACACGGTGGTTGGCCTCGCCGGCGTCTCGCTGCTTTCTTTTTCCCTCTATCCCTTCCTGGGGGTCTCCTTCTTTCCGAGAACCGATCCTGGTCAGATGGTCATCAACCTGAAGGCGCCCTCGGGAACGCGGGTCGAGCTCACCGAGAACTATGTGAAACGGGTGGAGCAGATCATCCACCAGGTGGTGCCCGCCAGTGAGCTCCAGATCATCGTCTCCAACATCGGCATCACCACGGATTTTTCCGCGATTACACCCCCAACTCCGCGCCACACACCGCCTTCGTCGAAGTAAGCCTAAAGGAGGGGCACCAGGTCGGGAGTTACGAGTACATGCGGCGCGTGCGCCGGCAGCTCAGCCAGCAGCTTCCCGAGCTCAGCACCTACTTTCAGTCTGGCGGTCTTGTGGACGCGGTCATCAATCTTGGCTTGCCCGCGCCCATCGATATCCAAGTGAGCGGCAACAATCTCAACAGTGTTTACGCTACGGCGGCAAAAATCGCCGCACCGGTTCGCGCACTCGGAAATGTCAGCGATGTGCTCATTCCTCAGGACATTGATTATCCTGCGCTGCAACTCGACGTGGATCGAGGCAAGGCCAGTCTGCTGGGTCTATCACAAAAAGAGATCGTCGACAACGTCATTACCGCCCTGACTTCCAACGGCATGATCGCACCCAACTACTGGATCGATCCAAAAAGCGGCAACCCCTACCTGTTGACCGTACAGTACGCCGAAGATCAGCTCAAGACCATAACCGATCTGAAGCAGATTCCCTTACGCGGGGTGAAAAGCAGCGAGTCCACCGGGCTCGACAGCGTTGTCAAAGTCACCGCCATTGCTTCCCCCACGGAGGTGGACCACTATCAGTTGTTTCGGGTGATCGATGTGTACGTGTCGCCGAAAGGCGAGGACCTCGGTCGGCTGACCAGCCAGGTGGACAAAATTATCAATGAAACGAAATTACCAGCAGGAGTCCGTGTAAACCTGCGAGGCTCGGTCCAAGGCATGCGCGCCTCCTTCAAGAGCTTCGGAATCGGCCTGATCCTCTCCGTCGTGCTGGTCTATCTGGTTCTTGTGGCACAGTTCGCCTCCTGGAAAGACCCCTCGATCATCCTTTTGGCGATACCTCCCGGCCTAGCCGGGGTGCTGTTGTTCCTGCTGGCGACGGGTACCACCTTGAACGTCATGTCTCTTATGGGGCTCGTAATGATGGTGGGAATCGTGGTCTCCAACAGTATCTTGATCGTGGAGTTCGCCCGCCATCTCCATCATGACGGTAAACCGCTGGTAGAAGCTGTCTCGACCGCCTCCCGCTTGCGCCTTCGCCCCATTTTGATGACTTCGCTGGCAACGCTTCTTGGCTTGATCCCCATGGCTCTCGGCACTGAACCAGGCAGCGAACAATACGCTCCGCTGGCTCGCGCCATTATCGGTGGGTTGCTGGTTTCCGTTGTCGTGACCGTGTATCTCGTTCCCGCGGCGTATCTCATCATGCACCGCGGAAAAGAAACGAATCCCCAGGAGGCGCAGGCGTGATGCGCACCATTCTTGCTTCCGTTATTCTTTCCGCTCTGCTCGGCGCACCACTGGGGGCCCAGACGCTGTCCTCGCCTGCTCCGCCCGCCTCCGCTCGACGCGCATTGACGCTGGCCCAAGCAGAAGCCCTGGCTTTGAAAAACAATCCTCAAATCAGCATGGGGAAATTGCGGGCTCTGGCTGCGCACCAGTACGTTCGGGAAGCTCGCTCGGCACTGCTCCCCAACGCCTATCTCAGCGTCACCGCGGTTGATTCCAATCCTGGGAGCCGTCTGGCCGCCGGAGGCCTCAACAATCCGATTCTTTTTCCGCGCGCCGCGGCTGGCGCTACTGCCAGCCAATTAATTACCGACTTTGGCCGTTCCAAGAACCTGCTCTCCAGTTCAGCGTCCCAGGCCAGTGCCGAAGATCAGAACTCCGCCGCCACCACCGCCCAAATCATCCTGGCGGTCGACCAGTCTTTTTACAACGTCTTGGACACCCAGGCCCTCGTGCTCGTCGCGCAGCAAACCGTCGATTCCCGCCAGCTCCTGGTTGACAAAATCAAAGCCCTCACCGACGCCAAGCTAAAGTCCGAACTGGACCTGAGTTTCGCTAGCGTTGACCTCGAACGCGGTAAGCTCTTGCTGCTCGAAGCTAGAAACAATTACCAAACTTCGCTTGCCGCACTTTCCGCCATTCTTGGCTATGCGGATGAGCAAGATTTCCAGCTCGTTGAGGAACAAGCGGCCGTGACCCCTCCCGAACTGGATGTTCTCCCGCTCATTCAGCAAGCCCTCGAGCAGCGTCCGGAAGTCCTCGCACTTCAGTACCAAGTCCAAGCCGCGGAAAAGTTCAGCAGCGCCGAATATGACCTCTGGCGCCCCACCGTCAGCGCCCTGGGAGTTGTCGGGGAAGCTCCCGTGCGGGACAACCATATCCCCAATTGGTACGGCGCCGTCGGCGTGAACATCAACATCCCCGTCTTCTATGGTTCTCTGTTCAATGCGCGCGCCAAAGCCGCCGACCTTCAGACCGAGGTCAATCGTCAAAAACTGGCCGACCTTCGAAATAGTATCGCCCGTGATGTGCGTACTTCCTGGCAAGACACCAGCCGCGCCTATGAGCGCCTTTCCGTCACCCGGCAATTGCGGGAGCAAGCCGCTCTGGCCCTGGACCTGGCGCAGTCCCGCTACAATCTTGGTCTTGGCTCCATCGTCGAGTTCAGCCAGGCCGAACTGCAAAAAAGCGAAGCCGACATCGCCGACACTGATGCCAAATACCAATATCGCTTGACCCAAATCGTCCTCGCCTATACGATTTCGTCGCCGAAATAGGTCCTTTCTCGCGGTGCCCAGGGGAAGCCGCCTTCCGCCATCACTCGGTTTTCGCTCGAGCGAAGGAGACGCCACTTGGCCATCCTTTTTTTGGCTCGTCTCGACGTCTGTCTCTGTTGGCGGTTGTTAACACACCGAAAAATCCGCAACCTCTGATGCATCAATGGGTTCCCGTGAATTCCCAGCGATTGTTACAGGATATTCACATTCAGTTGACATCCTTGTAAGACGGGGCCTTTACCTTCAGCCGCGGGGCGGTAGGCATTCTTTTCGGTACCAGGTCGAATTTTGCTCCAAAGAGAGAAGAAATGAAAACACTAGCAGCACTCACACTATCGATGTTTCTCGTTTGCGGAACTGCTTTGGCCGATTCACGGAAAGACTCCGATGCGCAACCTGCCAAGGCTCAGCCGGCGAAGCCCAAGAACTCCGATGCAGCCATCGCGGCACAGCTCGAAGAGCTCCGCCAGACATTGCAGTCGCAGCAGGAGCAGCTGCAGATGCTGAAGGAGGAGCTCGTCAAGCGCGACCGCCAGATCGACGAAGCACGCGAAGCGGCAGCGGCGGCCAATGCCCGTGCGAGCCAAGCGAGCGCCAAAGCGACCGAGGCCGTGAATACCAGCGCCGAAGTGAAGTCCACCGCAGTTTCGCTCCATTCCACGGTCAGCGATTTGAAGGCCGGCAGCGAAGTCCTCAAGACCACCGGGGCCAAGGAACAAGCCGACGCTCAGAAACCTATGGAGGAAGGTCCTTCCACGATCCGCTACAAGGGTGTCAACCTCACTCCCGGCGGTTTCATCGCCGCGGAAACCGTTTATCGCCAGCGCGCGGAGAGTGCCGACATCAACACGCAGCTTGCCGGCATCCCCTACCCCGGCAACGCGCTGAGTAAAGTTTCGGAGAACGCTTTCACCGCTCGCCAGACCCGCGCCACTGTGCTGGCCGAGTCGAAGGTCGGCACCGCCAAGCTTACCGGGTATTTCGAGATGGACTTCCTCGGCGCCGGCACGACCTCCAACAATCGTCAGAGCAACAGCTACGTTTTCAGGCAGCGCCAATTGTGGGCGCAAGCTGCCTTCGACGGTGGTTTCTCCATCACCGGCGGCCAGATGTGGAGTCTCGCCACTGAAAACAGAAAGGGAATTCAAAACCGCGGGGAAGCCTTGCCCATGATGATCGACCCGCAATACGTTGTTGGTTTTACCTGGCAGCGTGCCTATGGCCTCCGTGTGGCTGAGAGTCTCCTCAATAACAAGCTAACGTTCGGCGCTTCGATCGAGGGCCCACAAACAACCCTGGGCGGCCGCGGTTTCTCTACCTTCACTACCGCCGCTGGTGCTACTTCGCAGAATTTTTGGTTTGCTGCTCCTGGCAATGGCGGCGGGCTCTACAATGGATTTGATGCCACCGGATACGCACAGAACAGGGCTCCCGACGTCGTCTTCAAGGCGGCCCTGGATCCCGGCTGGGGTCACTACGAAGTCTTCGGAATCGTCAGCCAGTTGCGCGCCCGCATTTATCCCTGCGCGGTCGTGAGTGACGTCGCGCCGGGGACCGTAGTTGGCACGACTACCTATAGCGGCCCGCAAATCGGTTGCGCGGCGGCTCCCGGCGCGGTATCACCCACTGCGGCTGGCGCGTTCAATGATTCCCGCACCGGCGGCGGTGGCGGAGCAAGCTTGCGCGTACCGCTTTTCTCCAAGAAGGTCGAAATCGGCGCCAAGGGTGTGTATGGCGACGGCATCGGCCGCTTCGGTTCCTCGCAGCTCGCCGATGCGACCGCGCGTCCCGACGGTACGCTCGCTCCCATTCGCACCGGGCACGGCCTGGGCATCGTGGAGTTCCACCCCAGCGCCAAGCTGGACATTTACGCTTACGGGGGCGCGGAGTATGCCGCTCGCGCCGCCTACACTGGGTATGCCAGTGTGAGAGCCACGACCACGACAGTCGCTCCTGCCGGTGGTGGTAATGTGACCACGACCACAGCCGTCTCGCGTTCCGTGACCGGTATCGGCGGCTACGGCAATCCAGCCGCGAACAATTCGCTTTGCAGCGCGGAGAATCCTCCGGCAACCCAACTCGCACCGAGCGGCGGCGGAACCTGCGCCGGTGACCCCCGCATCGTCATCGAAGGCACGCTCGGTTTCTGGCACAAGGTTTACCAGGGTTCCAAGGGCGGCTTCCGCTGGGGTTTGACGTACTCCTACTTGACCAAGACAGGCTGGTCCGGGAGTGGGGGTCTAGCAGCCGGTAGTGCGGGGATTTCACCCAAGGCCGTTAACAACATGGTGTTCACCTCTTTCCGCTATTACCTGCCGTAGTTCTCCGGCGGGCAATCGGCGGTCGTCCCTCCCCTGGGGACGGAAAAGGGCAGTTCTTCACGGAGCTGCCCTTTTTTTCTTTCCCGTTCTTTGTAGCGCCGTAAATCCCACATGTGAAGTAGCTTAGACGCGCTTGTTCTCTATAAACAGCGGTCCATTCAAGCAACTATGAACCGTTTGTAACAATGTCGTAACAATCGCCGGGCATACTTTCGATTTCCGAGGGAGAAGACAAATAGTTCAGACGGAGATGAAGCATGAAGCGAATCACCGGATTGCTCTTGGTAGTTCTCGCCGTCGCTGGTGTGCTATGCGCTGACAGCGCGCTGTCGATCACCGGGGCCGGCGCGACATTTCCCTATCCCATGTATTCCAAGTGGTTTGACGAATACCACAAGAAGAACGTCCATCTGGAGATCAATTACCAATCGATCGGCTCTGGCGGCGGCATCAAGCAGGTCACCGAAGGCACCGTGGATTTCGGCGCTACCGATGGCCCCATGAACGACGATCAGCTCAAGGCTTTTCAGGATAAGCACGGATTCGGCATCCTGCACTTTCCCACCGTGCTGGGCGCTGACGTACCGTCCTACAACATTCCCGGCGTTTCTGCCGAACTCAATTTCACGCCAGAAGCAATCTCCGGTATTTTCTTGGGCAAGATTACAAAATGGAACGATCCTGCGATTGCCGGCGCCAACAAAGGCGTGAGCCTTCCCGCGAACGATATCGTCGTGGTGCACCGGTCGGAAGGCAGTGGCACAACCTACATCTGGACCGACTATCTTTCGAAGATCAGCGATGAATGGAAAACCAAAGTCGGCAAGGGCGCGTCCGTCAACTGGCCCGTGGGCCTAGGTCAAAAAGGCAATGAAGGCGTGGCCGGCATGATTAAGCAGACTCCCAATTCTTTCGGCTACATTGAGTTGGTCTACGCGATCCAAAACAACATGGCTTACGGTCGCGTGAAAAACTCGTCTGGCGCCTTCATCAAGGCAGACCTTGCCAGCTTGACTGCCGCGGCAGCTGCCGCAGCAAAAAACATGCCGGACGATTTCCGCGTTTCCATTACGGACGCTCCGGGCAAGACGGCCTACCCCATCTCCAGCTTTACATGGCTGCTTGTTCCAGCTAAGTTTTCCGACGCCACTAAGCGCGACGCCATCAAAGGATTCGTTAAGTGGATGCTCGCGGACGGTCAGAACTACACTGAGGCCCTGTCCTACGCGAAGCTTCCCAAGGAAGTCGTCGCCAAGGAAATGAAGGCGCTCAACAACGTCCAGTAACGTGGCAACCACGACTACCACCGTTCCGAGTGCGGGCCCCGTCGCGGGCTTGCGCTCGTTTCTTTTCCGGCTCCGCGAAGGCGATGAAATCGCCCGGATGATCACCTTTTTGTTCGCCGCCTCCGTCGTTCTGGTCACCTTGTTGCTCGTTTTCGTATTGTGGCAAGGCTCCGTTCTCCCGCGCCACAAGTTCGGCTTCAATTTTTTCCACACCTCGGTATGGGACCCCATTTTCGATCAGTTTGGCGCGCTGCCCTTCATTTACGGCACGCTGGTCACCTCCGCGGTGTCGCTGTTCGTGGCCGTACCGCTAGGCATCGGCGCCGCCATTTTTCTTGCGGAATTGGCCCCCGCTAGGGTTTCTGACACTCTCGAATTCTTCATCGATCTTCTGGCCGCCGTTCCCAGCGTCATCTACGGTGTCCTCGGCGTCTTCATCGTCGTGCCCTTGATGCGCTCGTATATTCAGCCGGCACTCCAAAACACGCTGGGGTTTTTGCCGCTCTTTAAGGGCCCGGCGTATGGCATTGGGTTTCTGACCGCCGGCCTTGTCCTCGCCATCATGGTCATCCCCTATATTATTTCCGTCTCGCGTGAAGTGCTGCTAGCCGTGCCGCGCGATCAGCGCGAAGCAGCGCTTTCTCTCGGCTCCACGCGCTGGGAATCAACTTGGCAGGTGGTCGTTCCCTTCGCCCGCCCGGGGATCCTTGGCTCTATCTTCCTGGCCCTCGCGCGTGCCCTCGGCGAAACCATGGCCGTCACCATGGTCATCGGCAATACGCCCATCATCAGCGCTTCTCTTTTTTCTCCCGGCTATTCCATCGCTGCCGTCATCGCCAACGAGCTCACCGAAGCTACCAGCAATCTGCATTATCAATCCCTCATTGAATTGGGACTCGCGCTTTTTCTTTTGACGTTCATTCTCAACGGGCTCGCTCGCCTGCTGATTGTGGCTACTTCGCAGCGTGGCCGTGCCATGGGGCACACATGAGCCCTGGTTTGCGCTGGCGTAAGTTTGTGAGCGGCTTCATGCTGACCATGACCGGGCTGTGTGCCTTGGTTTCTGTATCCGTGCTCTTCCTCATCCTTGGCTACCTCGTCTATCACGGCGGAACATCGATCAGCTGGAATTTCTTTACCAAGCTGCCCGCGCCCGTCGGCGAATCCGGCGGAGGCATGGCCAACGCCATCGTCGGCAGCGGGAAGCTGCTTCTGCTCGCTACCCTCTTCGGCGTTCCCGTCGGATTCTTAGGTGCCATTTATCTTGCCGAATTCAGCGGCGGCACCACCGCCTTCGTCGTGCGTTATGCCGCCGACTTGCTGAATGGCGTCCCTTCCATCGTCATCGGCATGTTTGCCTACAGTCTTGCCGTCCTGCCGTTCAAGCATTTCTCCACGCTTGCCGGTGGTTTCGCCCTCGGACTGATGATGATTCCCATCACCCTGCGCAGTACCGAAGAGTTTCTTCGCTCTGTGCCCAACGCCTTGCGCGAAGCCTCCATGGCCCTGGGCGCCAGCAAGTGGAAAACCATTACCTCGGTCATCGTGCCCGCGGCTTATCGCGGCATTCTCACCGCCATTCTGCTGGCCTTCGCTCGTGTCGCCGGTGAAACGGCGCCGCTCCTCTTTACTGCTCTCGGCAATAGCTTCTGGAGCCCTGGCTGGCACCAGCCCACCGCTTCTTTGCCGGTCATGATCTTTACTTATGCCATCGCTCCGTACGATGATTGGCATCGTCAGGCCTGGGCCGCAGGGCTCGTCCTGCTCGGTTTGATTTTGGTCATTAACATCGTCGCCCGGGCGATTCTTTCCCGGGGCATGGCGGTTCCGAGGTCTTAACCCATGCACGCTTCTGTGAGGCCAGCTTTGTCCGTGAACCTACCCCCCATCGCGACCAGTCCGGCGGCGCGAGAGACGTCGGCGGTCCTCTCCATGCGCATGACCATTTCCAAGGTCAATTTCTTTTACGGCAGCAAGCAGACTCTCTTCGATGTCAGCATGGGCATCGCCACCAACAAGGTCACCTCTCTCATTGGTCCCTCCGGCTGTGGCAAGTCCACCCTGCTGCGCACCCTGAATCGCATGTACGAGATCGTGCGCGGCGCCCGCCTGGAAGGCGAAATTCTTCTCGATGGCCAGAACATCCTTACGCAGGACGTTACTTCGTATCGCCGCCGCGTCGGCATGGTTTTTCAGCGCCCCAATCCTTTCCCCAAGTCCATTTTCGACAACGTTGCCTACGGTCTGCGGATTAATGGCTCGAAAGCCCCGATCTCCGAAGCGGTCGAAAAAAGCCTGCGCCACGCCGCCCTCTGGGAGGAAGTGAAAGACCACCTCCACAAGTCCGCCTACGAACTTTCCGGCGGCCAGCAGCAGCGCCTGTGTATCGCCCGCGCTCTCGCCGTCGAGCCCGAAGTGCTTCTTCTCGACGAACCCTGTTCGGCGCTGGACCCCATCAGCACCGCCAAAATCGAAGAGCTGCTCGTCCAATTGAAGGATCTTTGCACCATCGTGACCGTGACCCACAACATGCAGCAGGCCGCGCGCATCAGCGACTTCACCGCCTTCCTGCTCACTGGTCAGCTCATCGAGTTCAGCCCCACGCCGCAGCTCTTCACCACGCCGGGCGACTCCCGCACGGAGGCTTACATCACCGGCCGCTTCGGCTGACACCTTATTTGCTCCGTCATTTCGAGCGCAGCGAGAAATCTCTCTTCGTTTTGGTGTAAGTTAGTCGTGAGGGGAAGGGGTTCATGGAACGCCATTTCGAAAAAGACCTGAACGAGATGAAAGAGCGCCTCCTGTGGATGGGCAGCCTCGCGGAGCGCGCTGTCCACCAGTCCGTTCACGCCGTTCTGGAATCCGATGAACGGCTCGCCAAGCGCGTCCTCGAGGAAGAAGACGCCATCAACGAGCTGCAGTTGGAAGTCGACGATCGCGTCGTTCAGCTTCTTGCCCTGCACCAGCTGATGGCCGTCGATCTCCGCTTCGTGTTGGCGGTCTCGCGCATCAATAACGATCTCGAGCGCATCGGCGACCAGGCCGTCAACATCGCCGAGGGAGCCCTGCGCATCCTCCGACACCCGCGGGTGAAGCCCTACGTCGATCTGCCGCGCATGAGCGAGCTCACCGAAGAGATGGTTCGCAATGCCCTCAATGCCGTGGTCCGCCGCGACGTGGAACTGGCCCAGAGCGTCCTGGCCACCGACGATCAGGTGGACCACTACCGCGACCAGATTTTCCGTGAATTGCTCACCTACATGATGGGTGATTCCAGCGTCATCTTTCCCGCTTTCGAATTGATCCTGGTCGCCAAGAACCTCGAGCGCATCGGCGACCACGCCACCAACATCGCCGAGGACGTCATCTATCTCGTCCAAGGCCAAGATGTCCGCCACCCCACGGTCGACCGCCGCTAGCGCTACTCGATTTTTTGCCGGGCGCATGGCCCGAAAGACGCCAGGTGTCTCGTTTCGCCAGCTGAAAATGGCACTCTGGTCTGGTGCGGCATGCATTGGACCGCAAGAGAAAACTTCCCCGCATCAGGCGCGAGTCGTGGTTGGACCAAGCTTCGGCCCCCCCTTTCGCGGTGTGGTCATTTCTTATTCAGGGATCGGACTAACGGAACTGTGGTTCACACTTGAGAACGACTGATCCGCCCATTCTTATCAAGGGCTCGCTGAAAGAAGACGCAGGCCTCCGGCGTTGAACAGCCCAAGAAGTGTCAGCACGGCCATCACGGAGATGGCCATGCCCAAGGTACGATCCGGGGTACGCACCAACTTTGCCGTGATGCGCTCGGTTCCGGGAGACAGCCGCAGGATCATCTGGCCGCTGGTCTCCGCGTGCTCTGGTGTCACGGACTTGCCGTTCACCTCCACAAGCCACGACGGGTAATTCAGCAGTCGCAGCGCCACTCGCACCGGCTCACGCGATGTCACTTCGAATTCTCTTTCCTCTGCCGTCCATCGCACGATACGGACCTCTGCTTTTGGCGCCCTTGCTAGTGATTCTTCAGCTGGCAGAACCTGCAGGCGAGGCGCCTTTTCCGGCAAGTTGTAATGATCGTCGCCCACCGGATCGTATTCGTCCGTACCTTCAAAGCCCTGGTCGTTGGCCATCGCTTCCTTCAGAACCGGGATGTCCTCGGAATCCCACCACGCACTCGGAACCAGAAAAGACGCCGTTCCACCGATAACCACGATCACTGCCAGGCCCCCGATGCACCCCGCGCGCCGAGGTGGTATCCCAGCCGCAAGAAAATAAGCGTAGGGCACCGCCAGGATGGCCATCCATCTCCACGGAAACTGCACGAATCGCAGCTTCGGAAGGTACTCCCAAAAAACCGAACTGGGGCGAATCATCAGCATGGTCGGCGCCGCGGAGAGCAGCAGCAGCACGCGCCACAGTTTCCTGGTCTCCTCTCTTGGTTGTTCGAGAGCCGTTCCTCGGTGCGCCGCAATCCCCGCGATCCCGGTCATCACGATGAGCAGAATGGCCACGCTCGAGGCGATCCAATTGAACACGTTGTGTTCCGGATCGTTGATCATGGTAAAGAGAAAGTTGTCCGAGGGTTGCAAGCCCGACGAAAGCGCCTGCGCGATATTCACCCAGCGTTGCTCATAAGCCGCGGGCAAAATGTAAAAGCCCGTCAATCCAAAGCCCAGCGCCAATCCGCCCGCGCCGCGCCACAGCCGCCACCACGATCTTTCGGTTATCGCCGCCCAGGCAAAAACAAGCGCCATGCTGTAACTGGCCAACACCCCGGCAGGCGCGTTCGACAGCCACACCGCCGCGAACACCACCGCGAAGAAGGCCATGGCCCGCGGCCGAGAACCCCGGCGATCTTCCACCAACCCGCATAGTTCGAGCGATGCCAGCACCAAGAGCGGCATCAGCGCGCACGAGAGTTGCTCCGCGAAGTCACTGCGCATGTAAACGATCAGCAGCGCATACGGATTTGCGGCATAACACGCTGCTCCAACGAGTGCCGCGCTCACCGGCACAAATCGTCGCGCTAAGGCAAACGAACAAACTCCCGCCATTGTCTGGGCCATGACGATGAAGACTCCCGGCACGGCATTCCAGGGAAGCACAAAACTCAGCGCCGCCCCCAGCATCCACGACAGCGGCGGATAAAAGACAAACCGTGGCTCGCCGAACCCGTGGTTGGCCCACTCCGCCCATCGCGGGAAGAGGATCCCCTCTCTCCATTGTCCCGCGACGTCCAGCCATGAGGCCGCGTGAAACCCAAAGTCGTGCCCCGAAGCACTCCCCAGCCAGAAAAATGGCGCAATCACCAGCAATGAGGTCGTTAGCGAAACGCCCAGCGCGAGCAGCCATCCGCGACCTGCGACTGCCTTCCTCTTGATGGGCTCTTCCGCGGGGAATGTCATGCCGTGTTCATGCCTTGTAACCGCTCAGGAAAACCACCGCCGAGTCTCATCCGAGAGGTGTGCGCCCACGCGGCAGTTGAGCGATAATACACGCGCTCATGGCCACCGCAAACATCGCTCCCGCCCCGATTATCGAAGCGCGCAAGCTGGAGAAATCCTATCGGCAACCCGACGGCAGCCGCATCCAGGTTATCGCTCCAATCGATCTCGCTGTCCATCCCGGTGAGATCATCACGCTGCTGGGCGCCTCCGGGTGCGGCAAGTCCACCTTGCTGCGCATGTTGACCGGTCTCGCCCCGGCCAGCGCCGGGCAGGTTTACTGGCACGGCCACCCGGTCGGTGACGAATCGCCCAACGTGGCCATCGTCTTTCAAAGTTTCGCGCTCTTCCCCTGGCTCACCGTGCTTGAAAACGTGGAGGCCCCGCTGGAGGCCCGCGGCATTCCTCCCATCGAACGCCACAAGCGCTCCTTGCGCATTATTGACGCCGTCGGCCTTGACGGTTTCGAATCCGCCTACCCCAAGGAGCTCTCCGGCGGCATGAAACAGCGCGTGGGTGTCGCTCGCGCGCTCGTCGTCGAGCCCGAAGTGCTCTTCATGGACGAACCGTTCTCCGCGCTTGACGTGCTCACCGCGGAAACTCTTCGAGGCGAGCTCCTCGAGCTCTGGCTCGGTCACAAGATTCCCACGCGCGCGATTTTCATCGTCACTCACAATATCGAAGAAGCCGTCGTCCTCGCCGATCGCATCATCGTTCTGGGCCGCAATCCCGCGCACATCCATGCCGACTTCAGAGTGGATATGCCCCATCCTCGCGACAGAAAGTCCGCCCACTTCCTTGAGCTGGTCGACGCCATCTATCGCACCCTTACGCGGCCCGATCACCGGGACGAAGCCGCTCCGCCGCGAACCTACGGCCCGGGAACAGAAGTGCGCCCGAAAATCGTCCTGCTCCCCCACACGCGTCCCGGCGGCTTGGCCGGTCTGCTGGAAATCGTGGCCGACCAGGGAGGCCGTGTCGATCTTCACCTTCTAGCGGATGAACTGAGTCTTGAAGTTGACGCGCTGCTTCCCTCCGTCGACACGGCCGCCTTGCTGGGCCTTCTGCGCGTCGAAGAAGGCGATGTGATGATTACACCGGAAGGCCAGGCGTTTGCGCAGGGGGACATCCAAGCGCGCAAAACGATCTTTCGTAAGGCGGCACTTTCCAACGTGCCCTTGCTGCGGCAAATGGAGCAGGCCCTGAAGGCCAAAGCCAACCGCACCCTGAACGAGGAGTTTTTCCACGACTTGCTCGACGAACATTTTGGTGAGCAAGAATCCCGCCGCCAGCTCGAAACGGCCATCCAGTGGGGTCGTTACGCGGAAATTTTCGATTACGATGCCGCCACCGGCAAGCTGACCCTCACTGAGGTCTGACCCTACCGTGGCGGATCTCGCTCTCTCAACTACGCACTCCACGCCGATCCCTCCCACGGTGAAGCGGCCCGCCGGCTCCCGCTGGAGCTGGGCATTGCTCATCGACATGGCCGTTTTTCTATTTGTCTTCGCGGCGATTTTTGGCGTCTATGCCATCGGCCGCTCCTGGCTCGGCCCCGTCCACCTGCACGTGGAGATTTCGCAGAATCCCCGCGTCCTCCCGCTTTACGCGCTGTATTCTCTTGTGCGCATCAGCGTTGCCTATGCACTCAGCCTGATTTTTGCTCTCTCCTACGCCTACGTTGCCGCCAGCTCCCGGCGCGCCGAAATCATCATGGTTCCCTTGCTAGACATCCTGCAGTCCATCCCCGTGCTCAGCTTCCTGCCCGGAGTCATGCTTGCCATGGTGGCCATCTTTCCGCATAGCCAGCTCGGCGTCGAGCTCGGTTCCATCTTGCTCATCTTTACCGGCCAAGTCTGGAATATCGCCTTCAGCTTTTATTCCTCGCTGAAAACCGTTCCTCGTGAACTCCACGAGGTGGCCATCATTTATCGTTTCAGCCGCTGGCAGCGTTTCGCCGAACTCGACCTGCCCTTCTCCACCATCGGCCTGGTCTGGAATTCCATGATGTCCGTCGCCGGCGGCTGGTTTTTTCTCATGGCCTGCGAGATGTTCGTCCTCGGCAAGCGTGACTTTCGCCTCCCCGGCCTTGGCTCCTTCCTCGAGACCGCCGCGAGCAGCGGCAACACGCGTGCGATTCTTTGGGGCGTCGCGGCCATGATCACCGTCATCGTTCTCCTCGATCAGCTCGTTTGGCGGCCCATCATCGTTTGGGCGGACAAGTTCAAGTTTGAGCAGGTGGAAAGCTCCGGCGCCGCGCAATCCACGCTGCTCCATCTCATCGGCCGCGCTTCCGTGGTCCTCCGCTTGTATCGCCTGATCCTTCAGCCGGTCTTCCATTGGCTGACTCTTAGCTTCACTCTCGGCGCCCGTCGCGCCGCGGAAACTCTTGCCGCTCCGAAGCAGCACCGGCTGCGCCGCTCGGTCAGCTATCTGCTCGCCGCGGGTGTAGTGGTCGGCTTGGGCTTCGCGGTTTACCACGCGGCCCGCGAATTGTCCCCTCTTCACCGCGACGACTATGGCGAGCTCTTGGAAAGCGCCGCGCTAACTTTTCTCCGCGTCAACACCGTGCTCATCCTGGGCGCGCTCTGGACCGTTCCTGCCGGCGTGGCCATCGCTTCCCATCCGCGCGTGGCCCGCATCGCGCAGCCGCTGGTGCAGATGGCCGCCTCCCTGCCTGCCACCGCCCTCTTTCCCATCATTCTTCTTTTTCTGCTTCGCCTCCGCGGCGGCCTGGAGATCGCCGCCATGCTGCTGATGCTCCTCGGCACGCAGTGGTACATTCTCTTCAACGTCATCGCCGGCGCCATGGCCATTCCCACGGACCTCAAGGAAGCCGCGCAAGTCTGTCGCTTGGGCTCTTGGGATCGCTGGCGACTCCTGATCCTGCCGGGAATTTTTCCATATCTTGTCACTGGCATGGTCACCGCTTCGGGTGGCGCCTGGAACGCCAGCATCGTCGCGGAATATTTTCACTTCCAGGGAAGAATCGTTTCGACCGCCGGCCTGGGCAGCACCATCAGCAGCGCCAGCGACTCTGGCCGCTTCGACGTTCTGCTCGCTGCGACGCTCATCATGGCGACGGTCGTCGTGCTCATCAATCGCCTGCTCTGGCGCCGCCTCTATCGCCTGGCCTCCTCCCGTTTCAAGCTGGAGGCGTAGTACAATCAAATGAGCGCGAGTCTCTCAGGTTTTCGAAACTCATATGCCAGATTCCAAATTCTCCTGCGGCGCTTCCCGGTGGAGCGACCGGGATTTTCTTCGCGCTTTCGAGGACTTATCGTTTCCCGCCGATCTCTTTCACCACCGGGAACACATCCACGTTGCCTGGCTCTACTTGAAATCTGCTGACCCATCACGCGCCGCAGAGCGCATGTCAGAAGGTATTCGCCGGTTCGCGAATCACCATGGCGCAACGCAGAAATACCATCACACACTCACGCTGGCTTGGATGCGCTTGGTGGCCGCCGCCTTGGTGGAGACCCCGGAGGGATACGCGTTTGAGCAGTTCATCACCGCCCATCCGCAGCTGCTGGACCTGAACCTTGTCGACAAATATTATTCGAAAGAGCTCCTTCGGACTGCCGCCGCCCGGGAAACCTGGGTGCCAGCCGACCTCCAGCCGCTCCCGGAGCTAGGGATTCACCGCTGCAGCTGATTTCTTTTCATCGGCCTGCGGCACTGGTGTCTTTGGTTCCTCTGGCTTTTCGCCCCAGATGTACTGCCTAAACCATTTTTCATTTTCTTCCATGACCGCTCGTTGCTGTTTCGGTTTGGTAATGCCGTGGCCGAATCCTTTGTATACCACCATCTTTACGGGCACACCGCGGTCTTCCAGCGCCTGCCGCAGTTCGTAGGCATTCGGGATCGGCACTCGGCGGTCGTTCTCTCCGTGTTGGATCAGCGTCGGCGTGTTGGCCTTCGCGATGTAGCTGATCGGTGAAGTCTTCTTGTAGATTTCCGGATCGTCCCACGGTGTCGAATGCAAATATTGCGGCGTGAACGGCGTGATGTCCGTGTTCGCGTAGTACGTCATCCAGTCGGAAATCCCCGCACCGACCGAAACCGCCTTAAAGCGGTCGCTCGATGCGGTGATGAAAGCCGAAATGTATCCGCCCTGGCTCCAGCCCATCGAACCCACGCGGTCCTTGTCCACCCAGCCTTTTGCAATCAGCGCATCCACCCCGCTAATCACATCGGCATAGTCCCCGACGCCAAGATTGCGCACGTTCAGCGCGCGGAATTTCTCGCCGTAGCCTGCCGAGCCACGGTAGTTCGGACGCAGCACCAGCGCCCCCTTGGCCACCAACCGCTCGACGGGATAGTAACGGTCGGCGTTCACGATTGGCTGATCCACTCCCGTCGGCCCGCCATGAATCACCACCAGCAACGGATATTTTCTCTTTGCATCGAAGTCGGCCGGCTTGTAAACGATTCCCTCAATGGTCGTTCCGTCCGCCGATTTCCAGGAAGTCACTTCACGGTGCGCCAGAGCTAATCCCTTGAGCTGGTCGCCCATGGCCGTCAACTTCTTGCCCTCCCACGGCGCGACATCGGACGAATACACCTCTGCATATTGATTTTCGAGGGCCGCCCGGTAAGCGACCTTCTTGTAGTCCTGCGAAAAGGAAAAAGAAAAGGACGCCATGTGATCCGGCGCGCTGAGTTTCTCGACCGCCTTTGTCGCTGCATTCAGCCGGAACAGATGCGCGTAGGTCTTCTGCTCGGCAGCGAAATAAATCCCATCCGGTCCCCAGCCGATGAGCCCCGGATCTTCATCGAAGGTTTCCGTCAGAATCTGCGGCGTTCCGCCCTCCGCGGCCACCACGGCGATCTTCGTGTTCGTGTAGTAGTAATATTTCGCTCCCGCGGCTGTTTCGAAGGCGATCTTCTTTCCATCGGGCGACCACTTCGGATTCGTGTCGGGCCCCGGTGTGCTCACGATCTTCTTCACTGCGCCGTCGCGCACGGTCACAACGTACAAATCAGCCGTCGCAGAGGAAATCAGGTCCGCGTCCTTCTGCGCACTGAAGGCGATGCGCGTCCCATCCGACGACCACGAAAATTCTCCCACGCTGAATTTGTCGCCGGCGGTCAAGCGCTTCGGTTCCGCCGCCGTGCCGCCGCCGGGAATCTCCATGGTCCAAAGATGAGTCATCTGGTAATCCGCATGAACCACCGCATACTCGCCGTATTTTTCTTTGCGGTCTTTCAGTGCCTGGGGCTCCGGGTCGGTCATGGAAAAGGCCATGCGCTTCGAATCCGGTGCCCAGTCGAATGCATTTACGTCATTTTCGGTTTTGGTGAGCTGCTGCCCCTCGCCTCCATCTGCCGAAATCACATACAATTGCTTCTTGCCCTCCGGTGTTCCGGTTATTTGCCCGGGCCGGTCGGAAAGAAACGCGATCCATTTCCCGTCTGGCGACCACGCCGCAGTGGTGCTCGATTTCTTTGCCGAAGTGAGCGGGTGCGCTTCCCCGGTCGCAACTTCCACAATCCACAAGTTTCTCTCGAAGGCGTTCTCTTCCCAATTGGCCTGCTGCACCTCGTAAACCACGCGCTTCCCATCCGGTGACATTTTCGGATTGAACGCAGCTTTCCATTCCAGCGATTGGTCGATGGTCGGCGTTGTCGAAGCGGTGGCCTTTCCGATCTGCTGCGCCCCGGCAGAAAACACCAGCAACCCGCACGTCGCCAACGCAAGTGGAATCAAAGACACCATGGCATTGCTCCATACCCCATCAATTCGAAGCGCGGTGAACTCAGTACTTGCGGTTCCAAAGGATAAATCCGATGAGCAAACCAACTCCCACGACCGCAAATCCCAAGTAGATGTGCCAGCCCTGCAGCTGCGTTGCCGACACAATCGCGCCTGCCGCGGACAGCGCCAGCAAAAGGGCCGCCCGGCCCTTCGTTAGTTTCCTCAGTTCGACCACTCGCAGTTCACTTCTCGCCTTGGCGATGCCCACTCTGCACCGCGCCGGCGCTGCTTCCTGAACTTAAGTTCTCGCCAACTCTCGGCTCAGGTAAACGATCTGCCCTACATGATGATACGCGTGACCTGCACAGCGCAGGAAAATTTGGAAGCGATCCGCAGCCTCCGGCTCCCGCTCGGCGGTGTAGGCCTTTCCCCAATCCGTGGGGCTCTGCTTTCGAATGGTCGCCACCACCATGGCCATGGCGCGGTCAAATGCCCGTAGCGCTTCGTCCTTCGGCGGTGGCTGCTTGTCCGTAAACTCGCGGTCTCGGTCGCGCCGGTATCCCGTTTCCGCGACGCGGGCCCCGATGTAGTAGTTCAAATTACCGGTCACGTGCAGTACCAAGTGTCCGGCGCTGTTTCCGTAAGCATACGGTTTGCGCCAGAACTGTTCGTTCGAAAGCGGGTCCACCCACTGATGTAACTGCACGGCCACATATTCGTAATATGCCGCCAGCCCGTTAGCCACCGTTTCGTTCACTACTGGCATGCAGGAGAACCCCGCTGTCCTCAGAGTTACCTGAATGAACTTGAGCGCCGCCCGGTCTATTCCCTCAGCCGAATCCGCTAATGCGGCCCCCGGCCTTCGCATTTCTCCGCCGTTTCCAAGCGCATCCCGGAACGCCGACAATAGCCTCTCCGTCGAAAATGTCAAGCTATTCGCTCTTGCTGCGGTTGTTTTGATCGGCATGGTTTTCCCGCGAAGGGAAAATGAAGCATTGCATCTCTAGGTTCACAAATCGGATCTGCATGCCTTTTTCAAATTCCGCAAACCAAGCACCGTACTCCACCGGAAAATCTTTGGGATCTGCCAAAGAAAAAGCTGCGCCCCGGAGAAAGAAGCGCAAAGTCCCGTCCTCTGAAAACGTGAGTTGCAGCAGGTCGTCCAGGCAAAGAGTCACCTGGGCGCCCCGCAGAGAAATCACAAAGCCGGAGTTGGAGCCTAGTACTGCCAGTTTCTCATTCTGTCGTGCCCATCGGCCAGAGGTATCGAGCGCATCGGCGTAGGAAATTTCACTCATGCACACACCTCTTGGTTTCGGAATCCCCAGCGCGCCGGCTATTCTAGCGGTGTAGGCGGCCTCTTGTCCCGCCGCATCTCCAGCGCTCTCGTCGTCCTCGGTGCGCTCTGCTGACGTCGGCGTTCTGTCTTGCCAGCGTCTGGTTTTTCCAGCATTGCGCTGATCCCCACTTTTCCACAACTTTGGGTAGGGGTCCTTCCGTACTATTGACCCTGTTACTACCGGCCACGGACACTGAGTACACGATGGCTCGCTACTCAGCCTTTCTCGGGCGTCGCGTGGAGGTGCAATATCGCGCCGGCGATATCCTTTTGCCCGCCTCTGGCACGTTTGTCGCCGATTCCGGCCGTTCCATCTTCCTCGAACAGAATTTCGAGCAGCGCGGACAGCACAAGCATTTCCGCTGGGAAATCCCTTATCAATATCTGGTGCGCATCGAAGAAAAACCAGACTCCGGCGCCTCTGCCAACGGCATTTCCGCCGGCGCCACTCCCAAAGCCGCACCGGAAACCCCGGTTGCATCCAAGCCGGACGACCAGCCTCTCGGCGCCGTAGCCGCCGCTTCGGCCGGCGGTGCCCCCACCCTCCTCCCCCTTCCCCAACGCCCCAAGACCGCCTGATCCCCTAACCGAGTTCCCTCGGGGAGTCTATCGGGAGAGAAATCGAAGCATTCCCGGAGACTAGCGGATGTTTGTCGAAGCCCAGATGCAATCAGTCGCCGTTGATGCTCTGGTCGAGCCCTAGCCTTGCCTTCCGCCTGAAGTGCATACGGAGGGGACGTGCCTATTGGCAATTCCTCTTGGCCCACTCGAGGAAATCCGGCTTTCACGATGTTGGGTTTACACCGAGCTGCGAGAAATTGGCTTGGCACTTAAATTTTCGCTCCACTGCTTCCATCCGGCAATTCGGCTACAATCGTCCCCTCATGTGATGCAAAATCCAAACGCGTTCGGCTGATTTCGAGGAGGTCTCCGTTGAAACCCACTGTCGGCTCCACAAAAATTGGATTGCTTGGTCTCGGCCTGATGGGTCGCCCCATGGGCATAAATCTCATCAAGGCCGGCTACTCTCTCACGGTCTGGAATCGCACCTCCTCGCGCGCCGGTGAGCTCGTCGCGGCAGGTGCGACCCTCGCAAAATCCCCGCAGGAGGTCGCCGCTTCCTCCGACTTTCTCCTCACCATAGTCAGTGATCCTCCCGCCCTCGAAGAAATCCTCTGGGGACCGAGCGGCGCTATGCAGGCGCTCCAGCGCGGCAGCACCTACATCGATTCCAGCACCATTTCCCCGGCGCTCGCCCGCAAAATTGCCGCCGCCTCGGCCGAACGCGGCGTGCGTTTTCTCGATGCGCCGGTCACCGGCGGTGACTGGGGCGCCAAGAAAGGCGAGCTGATTTTCATGGTCGGAGGTGACGCCGACACTTTGAAAGACGTCGAACCCCTCCTCGGCGTACTGGGCAAGAAATGGTTTCACCTCGGTCCTCACGGTGCCGGTCAGACGGTCAAGCTGGCCATGAACCTGATCCTCGCGCTCCAGGTTGAGGCCCTCGCCGAAGCTCTCGCCCTTGTCGCTCGCGCCGGTCTTCAGGGCGAAAAGCTCGTCGAAGTCCTGCAATCCAGCATGGCCCGCTCAGGCGTCCTGGACGTAAAGGCTCCCAATCTCCTCAAAGGTGAATACGTCCCCAGCTTTCCGCTGCGGCTCATGCACAAGGATCTCGGCCTCGCGCTGGACCTCGCCAACCAGCTTGGCGTTGCGTTGCCGGCCACCGCCGCTGCTCGTGAAACCTACAGTTACGTCAAAGGCATTGCCAAGGAAGACCTCGACTACTCGGCGGTCATGAGATTCTGGAAACGCTGATGCACTCTCGATCACCCTATACACTCCGTGAACGTGGAGGTCACCCATGAGCGCGCCTGATCCGGCAAAAATCCAAAAGTTCCGCGAGCATCTTCACCAAGAGTGGACTGTCGACAGGACCATCGCCGCTTGGCGCAAATGGCATGCTCAGATTGCCGCGTTTACGCATGGCGCCACGGAAGCCATCCTGGAGGCCGCCCATCTTGGCCCCGGCATGCGCGTTCTCGATCTCGCCAGCGGCGTCGGCGATCCTGCGCTTTCCATCGCCGCAGAACTTGCTCCGTCAGGGCGGGTGACCGCGACCGACTTGGGTCCGGGAATGATTTCGCTTGCCGAAGAACTGGCGCGCAACAGAGGCATCACCAACATCGAATTCCGCGAAGCCAGCGCCGAGTCGCTCCCGTTCCCCGGTGAAAGCTACGACGTTGTCACCTGCCGCTTTGGAATCATGTTTTTTCCCGATCTCCCCAGAGCGTTGCGCGAATGTTTCCGCGTGCTGAAGCCCGGCGGGCGAGCCGCGTTCGTCGCCTGGGGAAAGAAAGAGCAGCCCTTCTTCACCACTACGGCAGGGATCATTCTGAAACACGTTCCGGCGCCGCCTCCTCCGCCCGATCCCGATGGCCCCAGTCTCTTCATGTTCGGCGAGGCCGACCGTCTGCGGCGCGCGCTGGAAGCGGCTGGCTTCAGCAATGTCCACGAGGAAGTCCGTATCATCGCCGGACGTTGGAGGGCAACAACGGAAGAATATTGGGAGCAGTTCAGCGAGGTCGCCGCGCCCTTCCGCCCGCTGCTCGAACAGCTCACGGCTGAGAAAATGGCTCAGGCCAAAGCGGAAATCTTCGCCGCCCTAAAAAAATTCTGGAACGGCAAAGAATTGGACATGCCGCTCGAAATCACCATCGGCACCGGCATGCGTCCTTGAGCCAGGAAACGTGCTCCGGTTCTCTATTCCGATCTCCTTGCTGCACCTTCCCCCAGCGCTTATCGGGAATACGAAAATGGCGGAGCTGGGACTCCGCTCGCGCCAGGTGAAAACTACCAGGCCTTTATTAGTTTCGGGGATGTCTTTTGCAACTCCGCGATCCGCTGGCTCGCGGCTGCAGGCGAGAGCGGGGTCAACATGAGCATACCCATGATCACCACGGTCCGTCGCTTCTTAGCCTCCCCTGCTGTTTCCCTCTAAAATCACATTTCGATTGTTTTCCTAAATTGGGCGGTTCTCTGGCGCAGGAAAGGGAGCAAGGAATCGACCATTCAAGCGAGTAATTGCTAAGTGATGGCGGCTCAGACAACTAGAGACCAATTTCGGCCATTTTCGGAGGGTACTGGGACTCGTAATTCTTTCGGCAGTGCTTCCTTTTTCTTTCCCGCACGACCTGGCAGTGTCATGCCACACTGCCGCCTGGCGATGAGCATGAGATTTCTAAGCCGCTCGATACCGGCCATTGATTGATATGGCAAATGGAATTTTTTATCTTACTTCCTCCTTGGAAGTCTTTGTAGAATAAATAGTTAGGGAGTGTGGTTCGGGCTTTTACTTAAATGGGGACCAAGGCACGTCAGAACGCCACTTCCCTGCTGACCGAGGGCTAGCACCCGGCCCTTCGGAATCGGTGAGCCGAACATGGTCCGTTCGCGGTTTCTAAGAGATTTATTGGCCCTAGCGGTCTTGGCCGCAGCCTACTTCGGCGCCGGCAAGCTGGGGCTAAAGCTTGCCTTTGTGAATGCCAGCGCCACCGCCGTTTGGCCTTGCACGGGCATCGCGCTTGCCGCTTTTCTCATCCGCGGCTACCGCGCCTGGCCCGCTATCCTAGCCGGCGCATTCCTGGTAAACCTGACCACCGCCGGTTCCGCCGCGACGTCGCTGGGCATCGCCGTTGGAAACACGCTTGAAGGCGTGGTCGGCTGCTACCTGGTAAGCCGCTTTGCTGGCAGCCACCGTGCCTTTGAACGTGCGCAGGACGTTCTCAAATTTGCCTTTCTTGCCGGCATGGTCAGCACCACCGTAAGCGCCACCGTTGGTGTCACCACCTTGGCCCTGGCCGGATTCGCGGACTGGACCAGGTACAGCTCCATCTGGTCAACCTGGTGGGTTGGGGACGCCGTTGGTGCCCTGGTGGTCACACCCTTCGTGCTCCTGTGGTGGGAGAATCCCCGCCTGCATTGGACCCGCGCGCGGATGATGGAGCTCACTTTCTTGTTTGCAGGACTGTTCCTCACCGTGGGGATCGTCTTCGGCGGCCGCTTTCACGATGCCGTGAAAAATTATCCCTTCGAATACCTTTGCATTCCTTTTTTGATCTGGGCGGCGTTCCGGTTTGGTCGCCGTAAGGCGGCGGCCGCCATCTGTACCATGGCCGCGATTTCCACCTGGGGCACGGCGCACGGATTTGGCCCATTCGCAAGGGAGTCTCAAAACACGTCTCTGCTGCTGTTGCAGGCCTTCATTGGCGTTATGGCCGTAACGTCCATGGCGCTGGCCGCCGAATTTAGCGAACACAAGCGCGCCGATGAGTACGTGCGCCAATTGGCGGTCACCGATCCGCTCACCGGGCTGGCCAACTACCGCCGGCTTCTCGATGCCCTGGACTCGGAAATCAAGCGCTACGAACGCACCGGGCGCCCCTTCGCCGTCGTGCTGCTTGACCTGGACAAGCTGAAGATGATTAATGACACCCACGGTCATCTCGTGGGAACGGCAGCCATCTGCCGCTTGGCAAACATTCTGCGCATTCATTGCCGCGCCATGGACACCGCGGCGCGTTACGGAGGGGACGAATTCGTTCTCGTTCTCCCGGAAACGGAATCCCATGCCGCTCTGAGTGTGGCCGATCGAATTGCCGAGCGCCTAAGCACCGATGGCGACGAGCCACCGATCACCGTGAGTACCGGCACGGCAGTCTATCCCGAAGATGGCAAGACCATCGATGAACTCCTGGCCGCCGCCGACCAAGTCCTCTATGGCAAAAAGGGCTACTCCAGAAAGAAATTGCCCCAGCCGACCTGACGCTCGCGCCCGCGTGCCCTGCTCGCTCCTGATTTGTATTGGCGCGTGCTTGGTCGGCAGTAATTCGTCAGAGTTGCAATTCCGCCACCACTTTCAGCAGCCCCAGCAGGCTGGCAATCTCTTCCGATGTCAGTACTTCCCGAAGCTTTTCCTCTGCCGCCCGCCGTTCTTTGATGAGGCGTTCTCGGTACTTATTGCCCTTCGCCGTCAACCGCACCAGCAGTGCCCGTCCCGACTCCGCTCTTCTTTCTGACGCCAGTCCTTCCTGAATCAAGGTTCTTATCACGCGATGCACCACCGTTCGGTCGAAGCCCAGCAGCCTGGCAATCTGATTCTGGTTGAGCACCGCCCCTCCCCGCAGTGTGGACATAACGAACCCGCGTGTCTGTGAGCAATTGGTTTTCTGCTCCAGTTGTTTTCCAACCGAGTAGTAAGCCGCGGCGAGGTGCACAAGAACGGAGTCCTTCAGGATCTCCGCTAGTATTAGCCTCTTCTCAACGATAATCATAGGAATTTTACCGTGGCCTCCAGCGGCCTCCGCCACTGCGGTTGGTCAACGTGGCGCGCCGACTTCTTCCCGATGGCGATGACCATCACGATCTCATGAAATTGCGACGAGAGTCCCAGGAACTTCCCTAGCCTGCGACCGTCAAACCCTTCCATCGGACAGGTGTTCAAACCCAATGCTTCCGCGGCGATCATCAGGTTTTCGCAAGCCAATGACGTGCTTTTCGTGGCCCACTTGAAGAGTCCTTGCCGCGCTACCGGCACCGAGCCGATGATCTTCCAGAAATGGACCACCCGCAGAATGGCCCATTTCAGCGCCCCGAGAATCCCGAACCAGCCCTGTATGAAAAACCATTTCGCCAGCTTTGCTTTCCGGGCGGATTCCAGAATCTGCTTTTCGCTGAATCCTTCTTGGCGCATCCATTCCAGTTGGCCTTCGACGGTCGCTGGCCACGACCCGATGTCCGCCACCGCCACGATCAGCGCCGAGGCCGTCTCCGCCGGAGACTGCCCCATGCACAGCTGTGCTGCTCGCGTTTTCATTTCCGGCGATTGCACCCAATAGAATCGGTACGGCTGCACGTTAAAGCTCGAAGGAGCCACCCGCGCCGCATCCAGAATCCGTCCCCGCACCGCCGGGGGGATTTCAATGGCGTCGAGCACGCGAATCGCCCTGCGCTGAAAGATTGCCTCGAGGATCTCACTCATGTCACCTCCATGTTGTCATTACAACATAGATGTGTTGCCATTGCAACATGTTTGTCCGCTGCTTGTCTGGGTCGCGGCACTTCAGGGCGACCTCTCCATGATCCTTTTTCCGGCCCTTTCCTGGCGCCGCCGCTCCGCCCTGCCCGGAATTTGCCGCCGGGGCGGCGCGCCTTTTTCTTCCTGGCGGGCGCCATAAATCTTCTCGCTGGTTGTCGCGGTGTCCCTTTAGGCGGGGATGTCTGTTCGTTGCTCTCGTCCACGATACGCCTTGCCTGTTACTGTAATCCGCAGGCTGAACCATTCCCTGCGCTCCCGCCCCATGGTTGGACAATACAACCTCTCCGCGATCTTAGGGCCACCGTGGGCCTCCGCCTGCTCCGTGTCCACAGTGGTAGAATGCGCGGCGGCATCTTGAGGAGGAGCGTGATGGGCAAGAAGATACGGATTTGGATGGTTCTCTCCCTGGTTGGCGGGGCGCTGGTTTGCGGTCCAGCTGCCATGACACAGCAGCAGCCGGACTTTTCCAAGGTTCAAATCAAAACCACCAAGGTTTCCGGCAACATCTATATGCTGGAAGGCCAGGGCGGAAACATCGCCGCCTCTGTCGGCGAAGATGGAATCGTCATTGTGGACGACCAGTTCGCTCCGCTGGCGGATAAAATCCAGGCGGCGTTGAAAGAATTGAAGATTACGGACAAGCCCGTGCGCTTCGTCATTAACACCCACTATCACGGAGATCACACCGGAGGAAATGTGCCTTTCAACAACGCGGGCTCCACGCTCATCGCGCAGGATAACGTGCGCAAGCGTCTGGAGAGCGGGGGCATCGCCGGGAACGGCGGCTCGATCAGGATGGAAGATAAACCAGCGCCCAAGGCAGCGCTGCCGATCATCACTTTCGAGCATGACGTCACCGTCCATCTGAATGGTGAAGACATTCGCGCGCTGCATTTTCCCGCCGGCCACACCGACGGCGACTCCATCATCTTCTTCCCAAAAAATAATGTCGTGCACATGGGCGACGACTTCGTGCGCTACGGCTTCCCGTTCATTGACGTAACCAGCGGCGGCAGCGTGCAGGGCATGATCGACGCAATGGAAAAAGCTTCTGCGCAGTTGCCGGTAGACGTGAAAGTCATCCCAGGGCACGGCGCGCTCTCGAATCTCGACGATGTGCGGGCCTTCACCAAAATGCTCAAGGAAACTTCAGCGGTCGTGCAGAAGGCCATCAACGATCACAAGACGCTGGACCACATGAAGCAGGAGAAAATTCTCGCGCCCTGGGCGAAATGGAAAGGCGATTTCGTCAACGAAGATGCTTTTATCGATACGCTCTACAACTCCCTCACCGGCCACAAAGGAGAATTCGTCAAACACAATTGAGGCCGACGAACAGGCCGGACTTTACCGCCGGTATGGCCACTCCGATTTTTTGCCGGCGGGAGCGAAACTTGTCCGCAGCGGAGCCGAAAGAACTCCGACACATAGCTGGGCGACCGCCTTTAGTCGCCATTCTTTGGTCCTACCCTGGGCGCGACCAAAGGGGCGCCAACGCTAGGGTCGAGCGTTGGGCGAGAAGAATCCAATCGGCAAGTCGCGCGAAGTGCGCAAACCGGCCGGAGCGTCAAGAATCACGGGGATAGAATTCACCACCACCGAAGCGGTGGCGATGTCGCCATGCGCGCCGCCCGGAATCACCAGACTGACGTTGGGATGCCCACTCAAAGAGATGGTATCCCCCGGCTCCTTCGCTCCGACGTACATCTGCAGCTCGAGGTACACGAGTTCTTTACCGTCTTTCGAGAGGCCGCGCCCGATCTGGTGCACACCCGCTGCCTGCCCCGCTTCCACCGTCAGATATTCGGTCTCAGTGCGCTCGGTAGCGACTATCGGTTCGATGGTTTCGGTGATTTGCTCGACCGCCAAGTTCAAGCTGTCCGCCACCATGGCCACCGACTCCGGCAAGCCGACGTGCTTGATCACACCCGCCATCACTTGCGCGCGGAACTCTCCCACGGTCATCCCCGCGCCGATTTTTTTCTGCAGCGGCAGCCGCCGCTTCGACGCGTCCACCACGCGCAGCGCTTTGGCATGTTCGATGCGCTGCGCAACCGCCGCGAGCGTCACGACCAGCTTGTCCATCACGAAGCCGGGATTCACGCCCGTGCCGACCAGCGCCACACCCCACTCCTTCGCCGCCGTATCCAGCTTGGCCGCGAGTTCCGGATGGGTGCGGAACGGATACGATAATTCTTCGCAAGTCGAAACGATGCAGGACTCCGCTTCCAAGCACATCAGCAGCTGGTCCATCACTTTTGCGAGCGACGACGACGTCGAATGGATGACCACGTCCGCGGCCTGTTCCAGCACTTCCTTTGCTTCCGCAGAGACTTTCACGCCCCACGGGGCATCTGCAGCGCCGACCACTTCGCCGAGGTCGCGCCCAACCTTGGCCGGGTCCATATCAATGGCGCCGATAATTTCTATCGCTTGCTTTTCCCGCATCAGCCGGGCGATGGATGCGCCGATGGGGCCGACACCATACTGGATGGCGCGAATTTTCTTTTTCACTTCGCTCTCCGCTCTCCGTTGCATACGCGTACGACGCGCATTTTGCTTCAAAGGAAACCACGATAATGGAATTCCCGCGCGCATTCAACGAAGAACCGTTGGACCGGCCGGCACACTCGGAAGCCGGTGTTGGGGAAACGGACGCTGTTGCTGACGCCGGGTTTGGGCCGCATAATGTCTTGGGAGAGGCCAAGCCCTCGCGGAGGATGACCGCATGCCCGCAAAGAAACTTACCGACGCTGAAATCTCCGCGCTGCTGCCCAAGGCTAAGGGGTGGAATGTGGTGCATGGCAAGCTGCACCGGGAGTTTGCGTGCAAGGATTTCGTCACCGCCTTCGGCAACATGACGCGCGTAGCGCTCGTCGCCGAAGCCATGAACCATCATCCCGAATGGTTCAACGTGTGGAACAAGGTGGTCATCGACCTCAATACCCACAGCGTCAACGGCATCAGCGACTACGACTTCACGCTGGCGGAAAGAATCAACGAAATCTTCGGCGCGTGAGGTGTGGCCCTCGAAAACGATCTTCCCGAGAATGAGCCGAGCCGCCCGCCGCAAAAATCCACCCGGAGCTGGATCTTTCTTTTGGCGCGCTGGGCGGCGGCGATGTTGATCCTCGGTGTGCTTCTTTATCTGCTGCCGCTGGCACCGCTAAGGAACGCGTTGTCACGCGTAGCACTGACGCGATTCATGGCCGTGCTGCTGATCTATCTGCTAGTTCTCGCGGGCGGCATCGCCAAGTGGCATACCGTCGTGAATTCCGCAGGCGCGCAACTCGGTTTCGCCTGCAGCGCGGAGTGCTATACCAGCGGTCTATTTGGCGCGCTTTTTCTGCCATCGATTATCGGCGGTGACGTTGCACGTCTCGCGGTAGGAATTTCGCACAGTCCGCGTCCGGCCGCGGTGATCACCGGAAATGTGGCGGACCGCTTTCTCGATGTGGCCGCGCAGCTCACGCTCGTCTCGCTGGGCGTGATGCTGCTTCCGGGTTTGTTGCCCGTTCCGTTCGAGGCGCCGGCCAAACCGGTGCTCCTTGCTGGCGTTGTTGGCGCGGCGATTCTTTTCGGCTTTGCCGTGGCATTGCGCCGACCGCTTCTCGGCGGCCGCTCCATCCGTTTCCGGCGCCGGCTCGCGCAACTTAGTCACGCGATCCGCGCCCTTCGGCGCCGTCCCGGGCGGCTGGTTCTGGGCTGGTTGCTGGGCACTTCCGTGCAGGGCAGTTACGTTCTGCTCACCGCTTTTCTGGGCATCACTTGTGGACTCCGTCTCCCGCTGCGGGTGTGGCTCTTTGCCTGGCCACTTGCCAAAATCGCCGCGGTCCTGCCCATTACGCAAGGCGGCATTGGGGTTCGCGAGGCGGCGCTGGTAGTGCTGCTCCGGCCGTTTGGCGCGCCGGCGTCCGAGGTTCTGGCCACCGGTATCGTCTGGGAGGGGGTGATCGTCTCCGGGGGGCTTCTTGCGGGAGTAACAGCGTTTCTCTTGCGCCGCTGGCCGTGCGATCCGCGGTACCCCTAAGCACTTCGGTAACAGCCATCAGGAGCACTCTTCTAACGGCCGGGCCACGTCCGATCTCGACATTTCGCTTTTTACCGTTGACACCTGCGTTTCGCGGTGCTACAAACCGCAGAAAGACAAGCTCTTTGGTGGTGAGTCTCCTAACGAATTGCCATGTGCAGTGCGCGAGTGAGGCCGCAGACCTGCCTGGCAGGGCAGGCCTGCTGAGCCGCCGAGAGTATTGTCATGCAACACCCCACCACCCCGGGAGGTGAGAACGAACCTGTTTTCACCTCCTTTTTATTTCTAGGCCTGCCTGGACCGGCCGTTGTTTCAAAATGAGACATGAGCATCCCCTGCCTGCCCTGCATGCCGACAAGCCTCATCACCTGCTCGCTGATTTGCCTGCCGTGGCATCCTACGGGAGCTCAGATAAGCCGTTCATCGCTCGGTCTCGCGAACCGACCAAGGCCATGGAGCCCAGAATGAACTCCATCCCCGCGTCCCTGCTCTCTCTCGAGCATGTCACGGTCATGCGTGGTGACCGCGTGGCCCTCCATGACATCAACCTGGAGATCGCTTGCGGTGAGCACGTTTGCATATTGGGACCAAATGGCGGCGGCAAATCGACCTTGATCAAGACCATAACGCGGGAATGCTATCCACTCGTGCGGGAAGGGTCCTGTATTTCCATACTGGGGCGCGCGCGATGGGATATTTTCGAACTGCGCTCCATGCTCGGAATCGTATCGCCTGACCTGCTGGCTGCCTGTACCACGGATGCCACTGGCCGTGATGTGGTGCTCTCCGGTTTTTTCAGCAGCACGCGCATTTTTCCACACCACCATCCCGATCCAAAACATCTTGCACTGGCCACGGAAACGTTGGCGCGGCTTGGCATTGCGCATCTCGCCGATCGCGCGGTCGCGGAGATGTCCTCCGGCGAAGCCAAGCGCACGCTGATTGCACGCGCGCTGGTCCATAAGCCAGCAACACTGCTTTTTGACGAGCCCAGCAATGCGCTGGACATCGGCGCGCAACTCCAGCTTCGAGAGACCATGCGCGAGCTTGCGAAATCGGGGCTCGGGATTCTGCTGGTGACGCACCACGTTTCAGAGATTATTCCGGAGATGGAACGCCTGATTCTTCTGCGCGAAGGTCGCATTCTGGCCGACGGGCCTAAGTCCGCGGTGATCACCGAGGAACGGCTTTCCAACTTGTTCGGGGTGGCGGTACGGCTAGGCCAGAACGACGGCTATTTCCATCTCTATTGACGAAGCGGCTAGCCCGCTTGCGCCAGTCCGTACAGCAGCTCGACGTAGGAGCGCACGGCTCCGTCCATGCCGTGGACCTTGGGATCTTTCGACTCGATGAGGTAGTACTCGTCGGGAGCGTGCGCGCCACTTCCGTGGCCAAGGCCAAAGGGGCCGGCCGCTAGGTGGAGCGGCTCGCCGGTGAATACGTAGCCGGGCCACGAGCCCGCGCTGCGTGGAAGAATAACCGGATCGATCCCGCCCTTGCGGTACACTTCGGTTTCGACGCGGATGAGCGCGGCGTCGGCAGGCGTGCTATTGGGATCGTAGCCGCCGGTCATGCGGACTTCGATGTCGCCGAAATCCCTTTTCGCCAGATGGGCCTTGAGCGCGGCGAGTGCCTCGGCCGCGGTCATGTCCGGAACCAGGCGTAGGTCGAGCTTCGCGACTGCTTTTCCCGGAAGAATGGTTTTTCCGCCGGGGCCGGTGTAGCCGCCGACCAGGCCTTCGATGTTTGCCGTGGGCCGCGACATGAGGAGTTCCAGCGCTTCGCGCCAGCTCACGTCGTGAACCCAGTGCTCCACGCCGAGGAGTTTTTTCGCCTCCGTCTCGCTCAAGCGTCGCGCCGCTTCCGCGATCATTTTCTTCTCAGCTTCGGACATCGGGCGGGCTTTATCGGCAAAGCCTTCGATGGCCGGATCGTTGCCGTCGGGCGAGACCAGTGTGGCGAGTGCTTCGACGAGGTGCCACGCGGGGCTGTCCAGGCGTGCTTTGTTGCTGGAGTGCACGTCCTTGCGCGGGCCGCGGCCCCAGCGTTCCCCGCTGGAAATCAGTTCACACTCGATGACCCCCTTGGCGCCCAGCGTCATGGTGACTTCGCCATCCAGCCCCTGCGAGGCGCTGGGCATGAAAATTCCAAGGCAGTTCTTCAGGGCTGCCAGCACCTCCGGCCGGCGCACAATTTGCGGAAAGTGCGGTGAACCGATTTCCTCTTCACCTTCGGCCACGAACACCAAGTTTACGGGGAGCTTTTTGCCCGCGCCGCGAATGGCGTGCAGCGCGGCGAGGAACGCCCCTTCCGGACCCTTTTGGTTTACCGCCCCGCGGCCCATTACCACCTTGCCGAGTCCAGGTTTATCAACGAGAGCGGCTTCGAACGGAGGCGAAGACCACTCGGCGGGATCCGCCTGCTTCACGTCGTACATGTAGTAAAGACCGAGAGTGCGCGGAGCACCAGCGTCCAGCGTGGCGAAAATGCCGGGCTGGCCGTCGGTGGGGACTCTCACCGCTTGCTGGAACCCTGCTTCGCCGAGCATACGCATGGTCAGCTCGCAGCCTTCGTTCATGCCGCGGTTTTCGGCGGCGATGGATGGTTGGCGGATCCAATCCTGCAGCCGCTTGACGGATTCATCGTGGCGCCTTTCTATTTCCGTGCGAATCACCTCAAGATCGTTGGCGCGGTAGGCCCAGGCGGGCCATGTGAGGGTGGTTGCACCGGCTACCGCGGTGGCGGTAGCACCCTGGAGGAAGCTGCGTCGGTCGCAGGGTGAGAGCAGGGGCCAAGACTTGGAATGGTCTTGCTCGCGCTCGTCCTCGAGATGGTTAGGACCGGGGATGGAAGGATTTGTCATGACCGCCTCCGCCAAAGAGTCTTCTGCTGCCATAGATACCGGGGAAAGGTGGCCCCTTCTTCAACGCGGGAGAGTATACCTTGCAGGTTTAATCCGCAACGGCGGACGCTGTCGGCTGTCTTTCTAGGTGCGGTGCGCCATAGTGAATGGCGAACCCGTTCCGATGGACGAAGCGCGCGATGGTGCCGTGGGGCCCGACCGCCCAGCCAGTCCGGCTGTCCACGAAAGCCACGGCATTCAGATCCAACGGATCGGTGTGTTTCCAATGGGCCGCGAAATCGTGACTGAGGTCCTCGCCATTGGGCCCGACGGCGGCCAAGAGTGAGTCTTTGACGCGGGCCACAGCGGAGCGGTAGCCGCCGGGTTGCTCGGCGGAGAGTTGCCAGCTATTCCCTCCGTCGCGGGAAAAGGCGGCGATACCGGACGCGCGCTGGGGGTCCTGATAGTCACCCCCGACAACAACGACTTGTTGCTCATTCCCACGAGTGATGGAGAAGATTCCGGAGGAGGCGTTGCTGTGGGCGATGGGTGTTTTCGCGACCGTCCAGGTGCGCCCCGAGTCGGGAGAGCGGAAAACACGGGCCGCCGGGCCGCCCGTGCCGAAGAAAATCTCTTGGCCGGAAAGCGCCAGGCAAGTGTTACTGGCGGCGAACGCGCCTTCTCTGGGCAGGGCGGCGGGCATGTTGCCGCTGGGGAGCGGACTCCAATGTTCGCTGTCCGTGGTCCTCAGCAGGAGAAATTTGCCATCGATAGGATCGCTGAGCGCAAAGCAGTGCGTTTCCGAGAGGCAGGCGATCGAGTCCAGAAAAAACTCCTTGCGTTTGTTGGTGTATTGCAGGTCCCAGGTTTCGCCGCCGTCTGTCGTTTTGTAGATGCGCGACCGTGGGCCTTCGCCGCTGGACATGACGTAGGCGGTGGTGGCGTTGAAGGCCACGATGCCGCGAAAGTCCAGCGCCTCTCCGCCTGCCATGTGCAGGCGCTTCCAAGTCTCGCCTTCGTCGGCGGATTTCAGAATCACGCCGTTCGAGCCCGAAGCCCACACCACCCACGGGGAAGCACCTTTGGCATGCGACGCCCGGGCCACACTCACGCTGCGCAGATTCGTGTCTATCCCGCTGGTTTCCACCTTCCACCACTGAGCTTCGAGAGGCGCGCTCAATAGCAACAAGAGAAGAAGGAGGCGCATAGCGCGCATTTTAGCAGGGGCCTGCCCTTTCCTCCCGAGAAAGCTTGGGCCATCTTCAAGGTCGGGCATTATCCGGCAGGAGAATTCCAACGCGGGAGACGGCGCGAACAGGCCTTGATGACGTGTCTACGGCCCGGAGCTCCACACGAAACATTTGTTTCTTGGACTCGGCTGGCTTAGACTTCCGCGGGATTCCTGCCGGGGAGGAAATCAACTCCGACGTGACGAAGGAGCAAAAATCAACCAGGCGTGGGAACAAATCAAGCAGACGGGGTAAGCGCATAGAAACGGCCCAGAAAGTCAGCGGAGGAACGAAGATGCGCAAGAAGAAACTAAAGCGGCTGGACATTTTGTTGTTTTTGTTTTTTGTCGGACTGCGGTGCTGGCCGGCGTCCGTGTGCGCGCAGATTCATCCCCAGGACACCGAGTGGCCTTCCTACGCCGCCGATCTCGCCGGGACTCGATACCGCCCGCTAGACCAAATCAATGCCGCCAACTTCAGCGACCTGGAAATTGCTTGGCGCATCAAGACCGACAACTTTGGTGACCGGCCGGAGTACAAGCTCGAAGGAACACCGCTCATGGTCAACGGCGTCTTGTACGCCACGGCAGGATCACGGCGCGCGGTGATTGCACTAGACCCGGCCACCGGTGAGTTGCTGTGGATCCACGGCGAGCGTGAGGGAAAACGCGGCGGCTCCGCTCCCCGGCAGCTTTCCGGCCGCGGGCTGGCCTATTGGTCCGACGGCAAAGAAGAGCGAATCCTGTATGTGACACCGGGGTTTCGGCTCATCTGTGTGGACGCCAAGACCGGCGTTCGAGTTCCTTCGTTTGGAGATAACGGCGAAGTGGATCTGAAGGTGAATGACGATCAGGACATTTTCCCGGATTTGATTACCGGCGAAATTGGCATGCAGTCCGCGCCGGTGGTGGCCAAAGACACGGTGATCATCGGCGCTGCTTTTCGCGAAGGCATGACTCCCAAGAGCATGCGCAACAACAAGGGATACGTGCGTGGCTTCGATGTCCGCACCGGCAAGCGGCTGTGGATTTTCCATACCATTCCGAAGAAGGGCGAGTTTGGCTACGACTCGTGGGAGAAAGGTTCGGCGGAATATACCGGCAACACCGGCGTGTGGACGCAAATCACCGTGGATGAGCAACTCGGATTGGTGTACCTCCCGGTGGAGTCGCCGACAAGCGATTTTTACGGCGGGCATCGGCCGGGGAACAATTTATTCGGCGAGACACTGGTTTGTGTGGATTTGAAAACCGGAGAGCGCAAGTGGCACTTCCAATTGGTGCACCACCCGCTTTGGGACATGGATATCTCCTCGGCGCCCATTCTTGCGGACATCACCGTGGACGGGAAACCCGTCAAGGCGGTGGCCCAGCCGTCGAAACAAGGATTTCTTTACGTTTTTGATCGCCTGACCGGCAAGCCCATCTGGCCGATTCCGGAGCGACCCGTGGAAGTCGGCAACGTGCCGGGCGAGTGGTATTCGGCCACACAGCCCATTCCGACGAAACCAGCAGCCTACAGCCGCAATGGCGTTTCCATCGACGACTTGATCGACTTCACGCCGGCACTTCGCGACCGGGCAATGGAGATTGCCTCAAAGTATCACCTCGGCCCGGTGTTCACCCCTCCGACGGTGAGCAAACTGGGAGGCCCTCTCGGCACGCTCACGATGGGGACAGCCAGCGGGGGCACCAACTGGCCCGGCGGATCATACGATCCCGAAACCCACAACGTGTATGTATATGCTTGTAATTCCTGCATCGAACCTATCGGATTGGTGCCCGCTCCGAAAGAGATTTCGGATCTGAACTACGTCGCGGGAACCGCGGGAAAAGAAGTGCAGGTTCTGCACGGACCGGGAGAGAACGCCGGCGCCGATTCTCCGAAGCCGCCGACAAAAAGGACCGGCGGCGGATACGTTGCTCTGAACCTTGACGGTTTGCCGTTGGTTAAGCCGCCTTACGGAACAATTACGGCCATCAATCTGGATAAAGGTGAATTCGTCTGGCAAATCGCACATGGCGAGACGCCGGACGTGGTGCGCAACAACGAAGCGCTCAAAGGCTTGAACATTCCGCGCACCGGCCAGGAGACCTACAACATCGGCACTTTGGTGACCAAGACGCTGATCATCGCGGGCGAAGGGCATGTGACGACAACCGCGGATCATCCGCGCGGGGCCATGCTGCGCGCCTACGATAAAGCCACCGGCAAAGAAGTCGGCGCGGTGTATATGCCGGCGCCGCAAACCGGTTCGCCGATGACCTACATGGTGCATGGCAAGCAGTACATCGTAGTTGCCGTCAGCGGCGGGCCTTACTCCGGTGAGTACATTGCTTACACGCTGCCATCGACGGGGGAATGAACGCGCTGCCGCGCGGATGTTCCATCGGCCGGAAGGCCATGACCACGTGAAGATGAAAAATGTTGCGGCCATCCTGGTTCTGGCGGCGCTCGCTTCGCGGTTTGGCCTGCTTCGTGCGCAGGGGCCCGCGGCGGAGTCGCGCACCGCATGGGACGGCGTGTACACCGAAGACCAAGCCAAGCGCGGGGAACTCATCTATCACAAGGAATGTGCGGCTTGCCACGGCGACATGCTCGCCGGGCGAGAATCCGCGCCACCGCTGACCGGCGGCGCATTCCTTGCGAATTGGAACGGCCTCACGATGGGTGACTTGTTCGACAGAATTCGCAAGACCATGCCGCAGAGTGCCCCGGGCCGGCTCACCCGGCAACAAGACGCGGACATTTTGGCCTTCATGCTGAGCGTCAACAAGTTTCCGGCTGGAAAGACGGAACTTTACCGGCAGTCCGAGATGCTCCGAGAGATTCGATTCGAAGCGACCAAACCAGCTTCCAAAAAATAGTGAGAATCGAAATTCGGTTTCGTCCGCGCAACACCAACCTGGTTGTCCAGACTTTCGAACGGAGGATTGCCACTTTATGAAAAGAATGCTTCCCGTACTCTTGAGCGGCGCCGCTCTGCTCGGCTACCTGGCCGGCTACGCCTCGAAACCCGTTCCCCAACCCCTTCTCAACGGCCATTTCGATGCCTCCATGATTCCCAGCGCCAAGGCTCAGGAACACAAGGACGAAGTCATGCCCTTCGGCTTCAATTCCCCCCAAGAACCGCCTCTCGCGCCCGACGCTCCGCCCGTCATGTACTGGAACATCGACGACATTCGCAAAGCGCACACCGCCATGTCCGAGAGAGCCGCCAGATTAGTCCAAGCTGCCGGCAGCGGAAGTTCCCAATCGTTGGGCGGCGGGCCGGTGCACGTCCAGACTCGCAACTTCAGCATGTTTATGCTCTACCGCATGTATCGCGACAAGCCGGTCCTCAGCCTGAGCAAAGTCAACAGCGTTCTCGACGACGCCGAGCAGCACGCCGGCGCCTACGATTTCTATATTTTCACCGGGGGCACGGGCGAAATGATCCTGGGCGGAAAAATCGCCAACCAGCAAAATCTTCAGGATAAAGACGGCATCATCCCGGGGGAGTACCGCGGCCAGCCGGTCGTCGGTGCACAAACCTATAAAGTAAAAGCCGGCGACTGGCTGCTCATTCCGCCGGATACGCCGCACCAGCCGAAGCCGGATCCCGGCGGCTTCAGCTACTTCATCATGAAAATTAACGTTGGCGTTTATCCTTGGAGCCTGATTCGGTGACTTCGAGCACCCTGGCAGTCAGGCGGTGCTGACACCGATGCGCGGTGTCATCCTGAACCGATGAGGTTGGCTAACCATCTCACTGATCGGCGGGGTCTGCGCGCAGCTTGTCCAACTCGGCATGCCCAAGCTCCTCGCGAATGGCCACGAGGGCTTCCTTGGGCGGGCCGATGTAACGGTAGTTTGAATAAAAGGTACGCTCATGGATGGAGAAACCGGAGAATAATTTGCGGCCGTCGAAATCGTACTGCGAAAAGCTGGCCAGCCACAGCCCGGGCAGAAATTCATAGCGCTCCTGCATGAAGTGGCTGCCCTTGTAGATTTTTCCCAGAAACAGGCCGACAGAAATGTCTTCGGTAACTTCTCCTTCGATGCGAGCCAGTTCACCGGACGTCTGCTCGATCCATACAAAGCCACGCACTTTAGGGAAGATCGAAGTGAAGCGCGTCGTGGGTTTGAAGCCTGGGTTGGGCTCCATTTTGAATTTGGAAAGCGTGCGGTCGCCGCGCGGCTCGGTGGCGACAAAAGTGAATAGGAAGGCATTGTGCGTGGCGTTGATGAGTTCGTTGCGTTCTTTCTTTTTCTTCGCGTATTTTTCCAGAACGTCGCGCTGAGATCCTTCTTCGTTGACCAGCAGCGTCAGGGTTCGTGCCAGACTCTGGAGATCGGCGCGATAAACGACGGGATCCCGGGGCTTGCCATCGGGGCCGAGAGCAATCCGAAACATGCCGGTACCCGAAGGAATAACGCGCATGATTTTGATCGTCGGGGGCGCCGGATCGCTCGGATTCTTGCGGGTCTCGACCCGTTCGATGCGCTCGTAGAGGTCCAGGGCGGCCTCGCCCCTCTTTTGGTTGGCGATAACGCGGTTGAAGAATTCCGGTTTCTCCGGGCCAACGCCGGGCGTGGATTCCGGCGCCACGGATTGCCCGGGTGCGTGAGCCAAAGACAGCAGCGCGATGGAAACAAAAGCACGTTTGAGCATGATCTGAAGTGGCTAGAATGCCGCCAACGTGTACTCGGATTGGATTCATCCGGGCATACAATTGTTGTACACCGCTCGAACGTCGGAGTGTGCTGATGGATGTGAATGTATAACTGGTGGATCGCTCGATCCGCCCGAGAGCTAGGGCCTCGGCTGGTCTGTTGCTGCTCTGAACCCTTCGGTCCAGGGCGGCACGACGCCGTTCATGCGCGCGTAGGCTATGGCCTGGCCGAGATGCTCGCCGGTGATGGCGATGAAGGAACCGCGCACGGTGGTCTGACGGTTGAACATTTTCTGCGGCTTGTCGGCGGTGGCGTCATGGAGGGCCACGAGGGCATGGCGAAGATGCCTGAACGAATCCCGCAGAGCTTGCAGGACCTTCGGTTTGTCGCCCGAGAGCGTGCTGATGACCTGGGGATCGAAGCCGGCTGGCGGGCGGTACCGGAGTGCCCGGAGCAACGCCATAATTCGCCGCTATGATGTGCGTAAACACTTCGCCTACGGAGCGAACGCCTGCGGCCGGACACCTGGAGTATCTCTCAGCAGGCATGGCCTCGGCTAGCCGCGTGTACCGCCGTTCCTAGGAACTCGGCGCCGAAGCCTGACGTCGGTCGAGCCGAGTCCACACGGGGGGCTTGCTGGTCGCCAACTACCGTAAGTACAAGAAAATAAAAGAAAATCCGGCGCATGGCGTCCTCCTCTGCAGGCCAAGTCTCGCGGGCCTGTCGCATCGTCTTCTTCTCCAGAATTGCCGCGCAAGACGGTACAATGGAGGGTGCGCCGGTTGAACCATTTACCATGGACCGGACCGCGCGTAAGGCTACTCCAAGACACACCGAAAGCAAAGTGCTGTTGCGCACGTCTATATATCGAGGAACGAATCGCCGGTCCCCTTGGTCTTCGCGAGAAAACGTTGGAGGTCTGTTTGGGCCTAACTCCCATCGAAGGGTTTGCGGCCATCACCCAGGTGGCGCCACGGGCCGAAGCGTCCCTGAAACCGAGCCGTTTGCGGAGCGCGCTGATCACCATGCTGGAGACCCTGCGGCTCTCTCTGGACGCCCTGCGCGCCCATAAGCTGAGAAGTTTCCTGACTTTGCTCGGTGTCATCCTGGCGGTCACCACGCTGGTCGCGGTGATGAGCGTGGTCGCCGGCCTGAATTTCTACGTTGCCGACCGCATCGCAAATCTTGGCGCCAACGTCTATGTTCTGAACCGTATGGGTATCATCACCAGCGAAGACGCTTGGGTGAAAGCCCAGAAGCGCCCGCTGGTCACCCGGGAAGAACTCGACAGCTTGAGGACCGGCATGCACACCGCCAGTCATATCGCCGCGCTGCTGGGCAACAATTCCGATGTACGTCATGGCAATGACCTGCTCGAAAACGTCAACGTGCTGGGCGTGACCCCCAACTATTCCGAGGTCCGCAGCTTGAACATCGCCGCGGGCCGCTTCCTGACCGAAACGGACCAGGAGCACCGCTCCCCGGTCTGCTTCATCGGCGCGGACCTGGTGAAGAAGTTTTTCTCCAGCGTCGATCCCATCGGGAAAACGATCCGCGCGGGAACGCACAGTTATGAAGTAGTCGGCGTTGCCGCGGTCATCGGCAGCGCGCTCGGGCAGTCGCAGGATAATTTCGTATTCATTCCGCTGGAAACCTACCGCAAGGAATGGGGCACGCAGAGAGACTCGCTGGTGTTGTTTATTCAGGCGCAGAACGCGGAAATGATGTCGGCCTCCGAAGATGAAGCGCGCATGCTGCTCCGCGCCTGGCGCCACATTTCCTGGGACGCGCCGGACAATTTCGGGATCATCGGTTCGGATTCCATCATGGGGCTGTGGCAATCTTTGACCGGCAATTTGTTCATGGTGGCCGTGGGATTGACGGCCGTGTTCCTGGTGGTTGGCGGAATCGTGATCATGAATATCATGCTGGCCAGCGTGACCGAGCGTACGCGAGAAATTGGCTTGCGGCGATCGCTGGGCGCTAGGAAAAAGCACATCGTCTTGCAATTCGTCACGGAATCGGCGGTGCTAGCGGCGACCGGGGGCCTCATGGGGATCGTTCTCGCCTATGCCGTGGTGGCCGTGGCGCGCGCCTTGACTTCCATTCCCATGCGCACGCCGATCAGCGCCGTTATACTTTCGCTGGGGGTTTCCACGGGCGTTGGTCTTTTCTTTGGGATTTACCCGGCCATGCGCGCGGCCAGGCTTGATCCGATCGAAGCTCTGCGGGCCGACGGCTAAGGAAAACTGCGCCCCATTCGACCGAACGGACCCACATGGCACAACAGCACGGCGAAAATCTCAAGCAGGCGATGGACACGCTCCGCGCGCACAAACTGCGCAGCTTTCTCACCGTTTTCGGAGTGGTCCTCGGCGTCAGCGTCATCATGCTGGTCGCCGCGCTCATCACCGGCTTCGATCAGCAAGTTCAAGAAAATATCAAGCAGTACGGCGCCGATACCGCCTTCGTCTCACGCTTTGACCAGGGCCCGCACGGCGGCGGGCGGCGCCCCAAGGACGAACGCGAACGCAAGCCCTTGACGCTGGAAGACGCCCAAGCCGTCAAGGAATTGTGCCCCGCGATCAAGGACCTCACCGTTTTCATCACCTGGTGGGAACAGCCACATACCGTGCGCACCAGGAGCGGCGAAGTCACGGCCATCGATTTCCGTGGTGTGGAGCCGAATTTCGGGCAGGTTTATGCCAACGCCGCGACGCTTGACGGCCGTTTCATCAGCGAAGGCGACGACCTGCACCGCGAAAAAGTGGTGATGCTGGGGGAAAATGCCGCGCCGGTTCTTTTTCCCAATGTTTCGCCGGTAGGCAAGGATGTGATGATCGATGGCTCGGCCTTTCGTGTGATCGGTGTGGTGGAAAAGCCGAAAGGAATGTTTGGCCAGGATGACGAAGACCGCCGCGTGCTCATACCGTACAACACGTTCCGGAAGATTTATCCAGGCGCGTATGAAAACAGCATCCGCTTCCAGGCCTACCCGAACCTGTTGGATCAGGCCGTCGATCAGGCTACCGAAGTCCTGCGCCGCCGCCGCAACGTTCCCTACCAGGGCAAGAATAGTTTTTCCATTCAAACCTCCCAGCAGATCGTGGATCAATTTCACAGCATTCTGGGGATGGTGGCGCTGGCCACCTTCGTCCTGAGCGGGATCGGCTTGCTCATCGGCGGCGTCGGCGTGATGAATATCATGCTGGTCAGCGTGACGGAGCGAACCCGGGAGATTGGCATCCGCAAGGCCATCGGCGCAAAGAGCGGCGACATTACCTGGCAATTCTTGCTGGAGGCCATGACGCTCACGGGAGTCGGGGGAGTTCTCGCGCTGGTCCTGGTGAATGGTCTCGTGCTACTTGTGAGAGTCAGCTTGAAATGGCCCGGAAGCGTGCCGCTGTGGGCCGCGCTGACCGGAATCGTTGTCAGCGTTTCGGTAGGCCTGGTGTTTGGCGTGTGGCCGGCGATGAAAGCGGCGAAACTCGATCCCGTCGAAGCGCTGCGGTACGAGTAGCTCATGGCCGAACGAAGGATGAAAATGGAGCGCGCTAACGCGCGAGAGGATAAAGAGCAGAAGCGAGTTCATGGCAGGAAACAAAGCGGCCTTGGGGGTTTTTTGCCAGGCAGCGCGCCACGATGAGGTCGAGCGCTGGTGGCACCTCCGGATTGTACAGTGAGGGCGCCGTAGGCTCGGCATTCAGAATTTGGGCGCACACAGCGCCGAGAGAACTGCCATCGAAGGGTCTTACACGAGTCAACATCTGATAAAGAACAATTCCCAGAGCAAACTGATCCGAGCGCGGATCGTGAGGCTCGCCCTGGATCTGTTCGGGTGCCAGGTATGCGGGCGTACCCATCAGCTGGTGGGAGCCGAAAATCTCCAAGGCAAAGCGCGCGATACCGAAGTCGCCGAGTTTTACTTGGTTTTCCGCGGTGACCAGGATGTTGCCGGGTCTGACGTCGCCGTGAACGATTCCGGCACCATGGGCAATCGCTAGCGCCCCAGCTAGATTGGCAGCCCAGGCGCAAGCACGCTGGACCGTCAGCGTGGACGGAACGATATGATCGTCAAGCGTCTTGCCGGCGACGTACTCCATCACCAGGTAGGGCGTGCCCTGCTCGTCGATTCCCACGTCGTACAGCTGGACGATCGAAGGATGGGAGAGCTGACCGATGATCTGCGCTTCGTAGAGGAACTGCTGCTCCAGGCCATCACCGAAACCGCTCAAAAAGGTTTTCAGGGCGACGATGCGGCCCAGGAGGTTGTCCCGCGCTTTTTCGACGCGACTCGTGGCACCGGAACCGAGCTGTCCGAGAAGTTCGTAGCGGTCTTTTTGCGAGGTGATCATCATGCAGAGCGCAAAAGACGCGCCGCGCGGTCGCGCAGACCGTTGCCGTTGGTTTGCGGCGCCGCTTGCGGAATGACTTTGCGGCGCGCTAGCGGATAGAGATCTTGCGCGAGAGCTTCGGCGGTGGCGTAACGCGCGGACGGATCTTTTGCCAGGCAGCGGGAGACCACTTCATCAAAGCCCGCTGGCAGCGAAGGATTCGCATGCGAGGGCGGCAGCGGCGTCGAAGAGAGTACCCGGCCGCAAATGCCCTGCAGTGAATCGGCGTCGAAGGGCCGCTGGCCGGTCACCATTTCGTGGAGAACGACGCCCAGGGAAAAAAGATCGGAGCGCGCGTCCTGGGGTTTGCCCATGATTTGCTCGGGGCACCAGTAGGCGGGTGTACCGACGAGCGGCGTGGCGGCGGAATCGCAGCTGGCCAGCCGCGCCATGCCGAAGTCCATCAACTTCACGCGGCCGTCATCGGTGATAAGCACATTCGCGGGCTTGACGTCGCCGTGAATCACACCCTTGCGGTGCGCCACACCGAGCGCCGAAGCCACTTCCGCGGCCCACGCGGAGGCCCTCGCAAAGGGAATGCTACCCTTATCCAAAATGCGATCGAGGGGCTGACCTTCCAGAAATTCCATTACCAGATAGGGCGTTTGGGTGGCTTCGTCGATGCCCATATCGTGGAGCGTGATGATCGAAGGATGGGAAAGCTGGCCGACGACACGCGCTTCCTGAAGGAAACGCTGGCGCGCTGCGCCGCTCGCCAATTCCTTGGGAAAAAGCTTTATGGCCACCAGCCGGCCGATCAGCGGATCGTGAGAGCGTGCCACGCGTCCATGCGCACCGGTGCCGATGATTTCGAGAATTTCGTAGCGTCCAACTTGCAAGAAGTTCGCTCCCTCAGATTCGGTAACACCGTGCCGCTAGTGAATGATGGCCGATGGGCTTGCTCCATTAAATGGAGCAAGCGTCCTGCTGAGAAGGGTACCGAAGTACTACCACGGAGGCTTTGCTTAGAAAGCTCTAATCTTAAGATTCTGATGAAGTTTATGACCGAGCGTGAGCTGTGCTCTTGGGGGCTCGTCCCGGACGCACAGGCGCATCAGGGTTGAGAAGTCAAGGTGCGCAGCGGAGCAAGGGCGGGAGCAGCAGCTAACCGCCCAGGGAAATCGCGGATAAAAGATTTCATCGCCGGGTGCCAGAAGCCGCTGAACCCGAAGAAATACATTTCTTTCAGGGCTTGTTCAGCAGGCCATTTCTCGAAGGCCATGCGATAAGTGGCAATGAAAACGCTGGTGCGATCGTCACCGAAACGGCAGTGCACGAAAATCTTGTGCCCCGGTTCGCTGCGCAATAAGGAGAGAAACTGGATAATCTGTTCGTTGCTTGGGGGAGACCAGCCACTGACGGGGATGTGCACAAAGCGCATGCCCAGCGATTCGGCATGCTGGCGCTCCCAGGCGACTTTTTCAGGGTCCTCGGCGCGCAGATCGACGATCGTGTTGATGCCCAACATTTTTAGCTCCGCGAGGCCTGCTCCTTTCGGCTGTGCGCCGCGATACAGGAGCTCGGTAATTTTCCCGGCGTTGGGAATTCCGGCCACGTGCAGTTTCTGCCCGTAGGCCGGCTGCCTGACGGGCGCGGCGGCGTTTGGCGCGGCGGTTTGCAGGAAAAGGCGAAGCGGGAGAAGAAGCAGGATGGCCAGCGATGGCAGAGTGCGCGGCATGTTGAGATGGATAACCAACAGTGTAGCGTGAGCGGCAACGAGGCGAAAAGTGTTGACAGTGAAGCGGTTGTGCAAGAATCGCACCACTACAAATAGACGCAGACGGAAAATGTCAACCACATTTTGCGTTTTCCTCTTGACAGCGAATTTGTATCCGTTGATACTGCGGTTCCAGAGTCGGGGGACGTGGAAGCGCCGCAGGGGCCGAGTCGGAGTAGAGATCAGGTCTGCGTGAGCCACGAAGCGGCCCGGGTTCTAAGCGAAAAAAATCGAGCGCGAGGTACCAGCTCCGCGCCCGTGGTTGAGGCGGAGCACCTGCTGTTAGGCTGCGTGTACAGCACCGGCCAGCGGCAGAGCATTGGCGTTTTGCGCCGGAACTTGACTGCGACCGTATAACGGTCGGCTTTTTTTTCAATGCCCGCTTTCACGATCCGCTGGCATCAAAGTGGCGTTACCTTTAGCCCAGACCCTGAAGCGAGGCGCGACACCTCGGTGGAGACGGGACAGGAGTAAACTGGGAGGGTTTCCCCGCGCAAGTGGGGACCCCAGAGCGCGGAGGGACGGATGGCTACGGTGAAACATGCATTGGGCGGGAATTCCCCTGCCGCGGATACGCCCGCAGAGAAGACCGCGGGTGGCGCGGGAAGAGGTCTGAGCTTCCAGCGGTATTTTGCCGATGGGAAGAAGTCTCCCTTCGACGCGGTCGAATGGGAGAAGCGCACGGCATTGATTGGAAACGAGAAGGGCGTGACGATCTTCCGACAGGAAGACGTGGAAGTGCCAAAGAGCTGGTCGCAGACGGCCACCAACATCGTGGCCAGCAAGTATTTCCACGGAAAGCCCGGGACGGCCCAGCGCGAAGGATCGGTGCGGCAACTGATCGGCCGCGTTGTGAATACCATTGTGCGCTGGGGCGAAGAGTGCGGGTACTTTGCCGACATGCCGTCGCGGGATGCCTTCCGCGATGAGCTGACCCACCTGCTGGTCGAGCAGAAGATGAGCTTCAATTCGCCGGTGTGGTTCAATGTGGGCGTGCAACCCAAGCCGCAGTGCTCGGCGTGCTTTATCAATTCGGTCAGCGACAGCATGGAATCAATCATGGGGCTAACGCGCACCGAAGGAATGCTTTTCAAGTGGGGCTCCGGCACGGGAACGAACTTCTCGACCCTGCGTGGAAGCAAGGAAACCCTGTCTGGTGGCGGAATTGCGTCTGGCCCAGTGAGTTTCATGAAGGGTTTTGATGCTTTCGCGGGGGTGATCAAGAGCGGCGGAAAAACGCGGCGCGCGGCCAAGATGGTCATCCTGAATATCGATCACCCGGATATCGTGGAGTTCATCGAATGCAAGATGAAGGAAGAGCGCAAGGCCCATGTGCTCATCGAGCAGGGCTACGACAGCGCGATTGACGGCGACGCCTACAGTTCGATTTTCTTCCAGAACGCAAATCATTCGGTGCGCGTGACGGACGACTTCATGCGCGCGGTAGCCGAGGACAAGGATTGGTGGACGAAGAACGTCATCGACGGGCAGCCAAATGAAAAGCTGCGGGCGCGCGATTTGATGATGAAGATTGCGGATTCGACCTGGCACTGCGGCGACCCCGGGATGCAGTACGACACGACGGTCAACCGCTGGCACACGGCGAAGAACACGGCGCGGATCAACGCGAGCAATCCCTGCTCGGAATACATGTTCCTGGATGACACCGCCTGCAACCTGGCTTCATTGAATTTGATGAAGTATGTCAACGCCAGCGGGCAGTTCGACGTCGCGGGGTTCAAGCATGCCGTGGACGTCACCATTACCGCGCAGGAAATCCTGGTGGACAACGCGAGTTATCCGACGCCCAAGATCGAGGAGAATTCGCATAACTTCCGGCCACTGGGATTGGGCTATGCCAATCTTGGCGCGTTGCTGATGTCCATGGCGCTGCCGTATGACTCCGACGAAGGTCGCGATATGTCCGGCGCGATCACGGCGCTGATGTGCGGTGAAGCCTACGCGCAATCCTCGAGAATCGCTGAAAAAATGGGGCCGTTCCCGGGCTACGAAGTGAACCGCGAGCCCATGCTGGAGGTGATCCGCATGCACCGCGACGCGATGCGCGGGATCCAGCCGGAGCATGTGCAGACGGAATTGTTCCTGGCGGCTCAAGAATCGTGGGACACCGCGCTGGCGCACGGCGAAAAGTATGGCTACAAGAATTCACAGGTGACCGTGCTGGCACCGACCGGCACCATCGGATTCATGATGGATTGCGACACCACGGGGATCGAGCCGGACCTGGCGCAGGTGAAATACAAGAAGCTGGTGGGCGGCGGGTTGATCAAGATGGTGAACAACACCGTGCCGCAGGCGCTGATGAAGCTGGGCTACACCCCGGAACAGACCAGCGAGATCGTTTCCTACATCGACAAGAACGGAAAAATCGAAGGCGCACCATACCTGAAGGCCGAGGATTTGCCGGTGTTCGATTGCTCGCTGGCTCCGCCGGGCGGCGGGCGTTCGATCAACTGGACGGGGCACGTGAAGATGATGGCGGCGGCGCAGCCGTTCCTCTCCGGCGCGATTTCGAAGACCATCAACATGCCCGAGGAATCGAGCGTCGAAGACATCATGAACGCGTATATTGAGTCGTGGAAGCTGGGGCTGAAGGCCGTGGCCATCTACCGCGACAATTCGAAACGTTCTCAGCCGCTCAATGCCGGCGGGAAGAAAGAAGAAAAGCAGGCCGAAGCAGCGGGCATTTTGGAACCCATACAGCGCGAGCTGTTTGCGCGGCAACAGCGGGAGAAGATGCCGGTGGAACGCGCATCGGTGACGCACAAGTTCAGCGTGGGCGGGCACGAGGGCTATATCACCGTCGGCATGTATGACGACGGGCGGCCCGGCGAGATCTTCATCAAGATGTCCAAGGAAGGCTCGACACTTTCCGGCGTAATGGACGGACTGGCGCTGACCATTTCGCTGGGCCTGCAGTATGGCGTGCCGCTAAAAGTGTTTGTGGACAAACTGCTGAACACGCGTTTCGAACCATCCGGCATCACCGCGAACGCCAACATCCGATTTGTGTCCTCGGTGCTGGACTACATCGCGCGGTGGCTGGGCGGGCGGTTCATCTCCGCGGATTATTTGAAGTTGAACGGCCTGGCGGAGAATGCCGCTGTTTCAGCTGCGGCGGCCACCCTGCCACCGATGAACAAAGCGGCGCTGGAGGCCATGAAAATGGCGCTGTCCGCGCCAAAGCTAAGCAATGCCCACGAGGGCGCGCCTGCGTGCAGCGAGTGCGGCATGCTGATGGTGCCGAACGGCGCTTGCTACAAATGTGAGAACTGCGGCAGCACCAGCGGATGCAGCTGAAAAGGAAAGGAGAAATGCGAGCACCAACGCGATGAGCGCGCTCCCCTCCGGCTCAGGAGTAGCAGCACGGCTGGCTCCGGCAAAACGTAAAACCCGCGGGTTCCTCCACATCGTCAGGCACGGTGTGGGACCCCAAGCCATTTACATCGTGACCTATCACTGGCTGGATGGGGAAGACTCTGGAAACCATGCGGAGCGCCAGGAACGCCCTTGGCTCGGGGCCAGCGCACTTCCGAAGCCGGTGCTGGCGGAAGGCGCGCGGGCGCTGATCGAATTGCTCGAACGCATCGGCGTGGATTTCCATTTGAGAGAAGTGCGCGGCGCGCTGGAAGATATTCTTCGACTCGGCTCAGCCAACCTCCCCGATCTGTGGCTCAGCGATGAGGAAATGCTTGAGAAAGGCCTCGTCGAATGGTGAGCGCTAGTTCATGACGGGTGACGAGGCCGCGCCCTAGAGCGACCTCGTCGGCAGGTTCGGGCCTAGCAATGGGAGAAGAATCCCCGGTTGTTTTCGCCAGGGTCCGCGACGCGTCTCTCCCGTCCCCACCACCGCAAACACTCCCCCCAGGGGTGAAATCAAACGCCGCAAGTTTCCGATGAGCTGAACGAGACTTGGCAACCTGTCCGCCGAACAGATGGGGACCGATGATAGGCGCCGGATCAGCCCGCCCCATTCCCTCACTCCATAACCGTCTTGGTGCATGTGTCGGGCGATCTGCTTCGTACCCCACCCGCAGCACAACTCCCCGCGAGGGTAGGCGCTACCGGGATCGCGACCGGAACATGCTCAAGACCATGGCGATTTGCCCGGAATGGTAAATGGCATGTTGCACGATTCCGTGAAGCATCGTTTCGTAGGGATAGCTGCGCCCTGCAACCTGCTTGGCCAAATCTTCGATGGGAAAATTCCGAATCTTCTCTTCGAGCAGGTCGCGACTTTGGTTCCAGCGGGTAACCAGTTCGTTCCAGGGAATCGGTGGCTCGGCCCATTCCTTTTCGGGCTGCCAACGCGGGAGCGGATTGCTGTCGGAGGCGGTTCGAACCCGTTCATTCCAAAGGAGTAAATGTTGAAGCAGCTCCGAAATTGAATGAACCCCGGGGGCCGGTGGCGAGGTGGCCAGGTCAGGCGAAATCTCTGCCAGCAGCTCGGCGAGCGAAGGTCCGTACCAAGCGGCTTTGAGCGTCGCGGCGCGGTAGGAATCGGCGATTCGTTGGGTTTGGTTCACGTGTGCTGAGCGGACCCGTGCGGGGCCATGGCGGGGTCTCCAGCGGGTTTAGTTTACCATGTGGGCCGAAAAGCCTCGGCGTTCTAGTCCGGGGCTATGGCCCTCTTCATTTCTGCGGCCAATGGTCCGGAGACTCGGCGGCGAAGCGATTGAGCAGTTCGCGATCTAGCGGCTTGCGCTGAAGCTCGTTGAAAATTCTGCGTGCCTACCATGTCGCGCCGTAGAGCCCCTGCTTTCAGGCATGGGGATATAAGACGCGGTATACAGCTTACAGATATCTGTTGGCAAATGAAAGGCGGCCATTGTTCGGCCATTGTGCCATCAGGTTTGCAGATTCCGCGGTGTCGCACGGGAGAACAAATTTGAGCGCGTCGGTAGCACTAGAGGCTGCCAGTCGTGGAGAAGTTCCCCGAGTTTATTGAGCGACCGCATCGCTCACCGGGGGCGAGGTGGCAGAGGCGGGCGGGCGGTGAGCGACCGGGGGCGCATGCGGAAGCGCGGGCCGAGCGGCGGCGGAACGTTGCGGAGAAAATCGCCGCAACAGGGACAGCGGCCGTCATTGGCGGTGTGAGCGGTGATATCGGCGCGGAGCCAGTGACCGCGGGCTGCGCATTGCGGATTGATGCATTGCACCGTAAAGCCGGGCAAATATTCCATTTTCTCTCCATCCTGGGCGCCGGCCGGAGATGCGAGCGCTTCGCCGCGGCAACTAGAAAAAGCTCTGAGCTCCCCCGGGGCGACCAAATCCCTGGTGGAAAAAGCACCCGAAAAATCCTTCTCAAAAAAAATGCTCAGGGCAAGCAAACCTTATGGCCGGAATTGTGCCGTGAGCGACCTGTGGTGTCAAGAGAAAAGGCTACAAGATATTGTGGTAAGGTTACGAGGGTGGGGACTCCGGACCGGTGACTTGTGGAAGATAGGCCCGTTCGAAACCGCCAGCGAGCGCGGATCGGCAAGGAAATCGAGAGGACACTTCTTGCGTATCCAGGATTGAGAGTGGTGCGGCTCGAAGTTTGTGCGCATGAGCCGCAGGACGGAGGGAAAGATGCCAACGACGACAAGGTTTGATCTGGGCGGTGAAGGATTGCCGAGGATGAACTTGGGCGGCGCGGGGAAAAGAATATTGCAGCTGGCAATTCTGGTGGTGCTGATCATCCTGCTTATGGCCAGCACGACTTCGATTCCCACCGGAAATGTGGGCGTGTTGACGCTGTTCGGGCGGGTGACGGGTGAAACGCTGCCGGAGGGAATTCACCTGGTTAATCCGTTGAAGTCGGTGCAAAAACTCTCTATTCAGACACAATCCGTCAAAGAGAGCGCCAACGTGCCTTCGAACGAAGGACTGATTCTGGCGCTGGACACGTCGCTACTGTTCCGGCTGGACAAGGACAAAGCAGCGTTCGTTTTCCAGACCGTGGGCGATAATTACGCGGAGAAAATCGTGGAGCCTACACTACGGGCGGCGATACGCGCGTCGACTTCGGCGCATTCGGCGAATGCGTTATACACAAACGCGCGGGAGCTGGTGCAGCAACAGATTCAGGACGAACTGAAAGCGCAACTCGCACCGCGAGGCGTGATCGTGGAGAACGTGCTGCTGCGAGATGTGCAATTGCCGGCGATGCTGAAAGGCTCGATCGAAGCCAAGCAGCAGGCGGAGCAGGATGCACTGCGGATGAGCTTCATCCTGCAGAAGGAAAAGCAGGAGGCCGAGCGCAAGCGCATCGAAGCGCAGGGCATTGCGGACTTTCAGAGAATCGTGGCAACGGGGATCAGCGCGCAGCTGCTCGAATGGAAGGGCATCGAAGCCACCGAGAAGCTGGCGGCGAGCTCGAACGCCAAGGTGGTGATTATCGGGAATCCGAAGAACGGACTCCCGCTGGTGCTGGAGCCGAAGTAGCTAGCGGTGATTTAGGACCACTGCTAGAAGGGTCCGCCTGGCCGCACACCGGGCAGGGCGGCTGCGCAAGCCAGTACGAAGATTTTCGTTGACAATACGAAACTCTTCGTAATAGGCTCTGTCCATGAACCAACCTCTCCAAAAGCCCACAACTTCCGAACTTGAAATTCTTCGCGTCCTTTGGGCGCGCGGACCCTCCACCGTCCGCGAGGTGCACCAGGAGCTCCGGGAAAGGAAGTCACTTGGCTACACCACGGTTCTCAAGCTCTTGCAGATTATGACCGCCAAAGGTACCGTCCGCAGAAACGAAGAGCAACGGGCCCACGTTTACCAAGCATGCCAGCCGGCGACGGAAACAAAGCGGCAACTCGTTGGGGACGTCCTGCAGCGGGTGTTCGAAGGGTCGGCGAGCGAATTGATGATTCATGCGCTGGAAGGTCGGCGGACGTCCCAGAAAGAGCTGGATGAGCTGCGCCGTCTTCTGGACGAGTACGAGGGGAGAAGCCGATGACCAACTTCGTGAATTGGATTTCGCCAGAGGTTCTGCGCACGCTCGGCTGGACGTTGTTGCATTTCATCTGGCAGGGCGCAGGGCTGGCGGCTCTGTTTGCCGTGGCGACCGCGGTTTGCCGAAGCTCTACGGCGCGTTACGCGCTGGCGGTGAGCGCGCTCGTTTTGATGATGGTCTCGCCGGTCATCACCTTCACGTGGTTGCGCGCGCCAGCGAATCCGGCCGTGCGGACTGGGGCTGGAGGAGCTTCGACCTCGGCGGGAACGTCCACCCGAAACGCCATCGCCCTGTCAAGCTCCCTCGCCCCTGTCGCCGAATCTCGAACCGTGCAGCCAAGCGCCATGCTGTGGCTGGTGGAAGCGTGGTTCCTGGGTGTCCTTTTGCTGAGCCTGAGAACCGCGGGGGGATTGTTTCTGATCGAGAGGATGCGGCGCAAAGAGGTCCAGCCGGTCGGTGGAGAGCTGTACGAAAGATGTCTGGCGCTGCAGCGAGGAATGGGCCTCGACCGTGTCATCCAGTATTGCGAGTGCCATGGGCTGGACGCTCCAGCGGTACTCGGATGGTTCCGTCCCGTCGTGCTGCTGCCGGTGAGGGCGCTGACCGGCTTGAGCGAGCAGCAAATCGAAGCGGTCATCGCGCATGAACTGGCGCACATTCGCCGCCTCGATTGTTTCGTGAATCTTTTCCAGATCGCCGCCGAAACGCTGCTGTTCTACCACCCGGCGGTCTGGTGGGTGAGCCAGGGAATTCGCGCCGAGCGCGAGAACTGCTGCGACGACGAGGCCATCTCCCTTTGCGGCGACGCCGTGAATTACGCGCGGGCACTCACGCTGATGGAAGAATGGCGGACGGCTCCTCGATTGATGATGGCCGCCAATCGCAGCCCGCTTGCGCAGCGCGTCGTGCGGGTGCTCGGCTGGGAGGGAGCTAGGGGCGGAACTCGCGTGGCGGGACTGGCGGCCAGTTTCGTCTGTCTCGTGGGAGCACTGCTGGCGGGCCACGCATTTCTGGGAGTCGCGCATGCCGCGCTGGGAGCCGGGACATCTCAAAGACAGGAGCAAGGAAGCGGCAGCGTGATAGTTGTCAGGCCGGAACCTGCTGCGGCCAAGGAGCGCACCGCACAAGCGGCAAAACCGTCGGGAATGGCCGCGGCGAAGACGCAGACCAACAAAAACAAGGATCAGCAGACGGCCAGCGACGACCTCAATAAGAAGCAGTCCTATCTGGACGCGATGGAGGCGGCGGGCTTCAAGAACCTGACCGTGGATGAATTGATTGCCATGAAGATTCAGGGTGTCACTCCGGAATACGTGAGAGAAATTCATGAGCTGGGGTTCGAACCCACTCCGGACGAACTCGTGGGCATGCGCGTGCAGGGCATCACCTCGGAATACGTTCGCGAGATGAGGGCCTTCGATTCCCACCTCAACATCGATGAACTGATCGGGATGAAAGTGCAGGGAGTTACGCCGGAATATATCCGTGAATTCCACGACTTGGGATTGCAACCGAGCGCCGATGACCTCATTGGGTTGAAGGTTCAGGGTGTGACGCCGGGTTATGTAAAGGAGATGCGAGCCACCGGGCTAAAACCCAATACCGACGAGCTGATTGGGATGAAGGTGCAGGGAATCACGCCAGAGTACGTGAAGTCGATCGAAGCGGCGGGCTTCCGGGACCTGGATTGCGACGAGCTGATCGGTGCGAAAGTGCAGGGGATCACGCCGGAGTTCATCGAGAAGGCCCGGAAGCACGGGTTTCAGAATCTGACTCTGGACAAGTTGATGGCGCTCAAACACGCCGACATTTTGTGAGTTTGGCGGGCAACGCGAGGAGGAGTGAGGTCCTATGAATCTGAAACGAACCATCGGTCTTATCCTGGTAATCGCCGGCGTTATCCTCGCTGTGGCCAAGACTCTCGGCGGCGAGACGCACAGCGGCGACTGGACTATCCGGCGCTCTGACACTCCGGGGAAGGTGGAATTTTCCTTGATGGATTCCCGCGCCGGGCATCACTTTCACCACAGCTCAGACTGGCCGGCAAGCGATTTCTCGGGATTGGATTTCTCCCAATCCGGGCGACAAGAGGTTCATTTTACGATCGCACGGGATGCAGGAAAATTCGAGTGCCAGGGGTTTCTCGATGACGGCGAGGGCGCGGGGCTGTTTCATTTCGTAGCTGACCCCAAGTACCTGCCGGAGATGAAGTCGCTCGGTTTCGAACGGATTGACGAAGACCAACAATGGGCGATGGCCATCCACGATGTCAGTCTGAAATTCGCCCGGGACATCAAAGCCGAGAACCTGCAGGAGCTGGATACCGACAAGCTCGTCGCTTTCAAGATTCATGGGGTGACCCCCGAGTTCATCGCCGGCATTCGTGCAGCGGGTGTGAACGTTTCAGACAGCGACAAACTCATTGCCTTCCGCATTCATGGCGTGTCTCCGGAGTTCATTTCGGGGATTCGCTCGGCAGGGCTGAATGTCCTGGAGAGTGACAAACTCATCGCCTTCCGCATTCACGGCGTGACACCGGAAATGGTTGGCAGTCTCAAACAGGCGGGCTATGAGCCCGACGCGGACAAGCTCATCGCCATGAGAATTCATGGGGCCACGCCGGAGTGGGTGGAGCAATTGAAAAAGCAAGGCTACGAGCACTTGGACCTCGACAAGTTGATTGCCTTCCGGATTCATGGAGTGTCGCCAGATTTCATCGGCCAGCTTCAGAAGCTGGGATACGCTCATCCCGAGCCCGATCAACTGATCGCCATGCGCATTCACGGAGTCACGCCCGATTTCATCACTGGCCTGCAATCGCGTGGAATGAAAAACTTGAGCGTCGATCAGCTCGTCAGCCTGCGAATTCATGGGGTTGATTAGCCGCATTTCTCTCGCGAGAAGCGGCGTCATCGAGTACTCGAGGGGATGGAAACTACGGTTTCGACGGGGTGCTCGTGGAACCGCTCTCGGTCGGCTGTAATGCCGCCAGGCGGGTCTTCAAATGTTCGAGTTCCTGCTGCTTGTCGCTGACCTGCTGCTTGAGGGCCTCCAGTTTCGCTTTGCCTGCCGTATCGTGGAGGTAATCGGTATTTGAATAATACTTGTCCTGTTCGAGCGATTGTTCGCGCTGCAGCAGGTCGAGATCGCCCTGGACTTGTTTTATCTGGGCTTTCAATTCGGTCACTTCCTTCGAATCCTTTTGATCCTTGGCGTCTGGTGCCGGAGAAGAGCTGCTGGCGGTACTGGCCGTGGAGGATGCCGGCGGGGCGGGCGCTGCGGACGCTGTGGCCGCCTCGGGCGGAGCCGGAGTTGCGGAATTCGGCCGCGCCACAGGCTTCACATCGTCTTCGGTAATGACCTTCGCGGGTTTCGCCTGTGTTTTCTTCTGCTCGCGAGCGCGGCGGGCGGCTTCCGCAACGGACGGAGCATCTTCTGATTGTGCAAAAACAGCGGCGGGAAGCAGTGCTAGTGAGAGGACCACCGGCAGGCCAAGGCGCAAAGGGATACGGCGCAACATAGTGCTACTCCTGATGAATCTCCAGCTGGGTCAAATCTCAAGATACGCTGGCAGGAGTGGAATGACAATCCGAACAATCGAAGCGGTACGAATGAGCCAACGGAGCCAGTTAAGTGCTTTGGAATCAAGGTATAGCGAATAAAGAGAACGGGATTGCTGGTTCCGCTGAAAGGCAGGTGAAGGCCATTCGACGGATCGGCGGGCTCCCGATGGGAAGAAAAAAGGCATCCTATTTCCGCGCTTTTAGGAGCGTGTCCAGTACTTCATATTGGTCGGTAGCAATGTAGTCTGCGCCGGCTTTGGCGGCTGCTTCCCAGCGCTTCTGAACCGCATCCTGCGAGCCGAAGTTGTAGCTGCTGAACCAGCCGTTGCAACTGAGCTCCGCTTTTGTTGCACCGTCCAGGGTGTAGAAACGAATCCACAAAGAGTGAGCGTGGGCATAGCGAACCAGCTGGTTGAGACGCGTATCCTTTTCCGGAGTCCAAGCGCCGGCGTTGGGCTGGCCGGCCGGCTCAACAACGCGCCAACTGTTGTTCCACCAGCGGTGATAGTTATCGGCGGGATTTGCCGCGAGCACTTCCGGCGGGACGGAGGGATCCTTCGCGTTTGTGCGCACCGCTCCAAAGACCACCAAACGCGATCCCTCGGCAACTTGATCGTAGAAGACGGCCTTTTGGGCGTCCGACTCGCCGGTCAGGACCAGAATCGGACGGACATCCAGGGGTTCCATCCGCTCCATGGTATTGCTGCGGGAAGCGGTGGTGAGCCAGTCCTGATATTGCAAGAGCAATTGCCAGATTGCTGCGAGATGTTCCGGTTCTTCGGATTTCAAATCCAGATTAAGAGTAATCAACGGCCAGTCTCCGCGGTTTCCGTCGCGAAGAGCGTTTTCGACGATGGGGCGAACCCGCTCGAAGAAGTATTCGCGCATTTCGGGTTCGGCTCCCGTAGCCGGAGCCCCGTGACTCAAGAGCGAAGCCATCTTGCCGGTGCGCGGATTCCTGGCCCACAGCAAGTCCTGCTCGATCGCAAGAGGAGTGCCCGCAGAAAGAGCGCGGTCGATGCGGTCGGACCACCATTCGAAGTACGGATAGCAGTTGTGCGCATCAAGGAGAACGCGAGTGCCCGGTCGGAGCGGGACAGGCGGGGATTTTGATGCCCTCGCAGTCCAGAGAAGCAATGGAATCAACAGAACAAGAATCAGCGGCGAGCGAGGACGCATGAGGAAGCTCCTAGCGCGTCGCCAGCTCAAAAGGCCAGGCGAAGCGCGAACTGCATGACCCGCGGGTCGCCAGCAAGGGAGGTGATCTTGCCCGCCGAACTGCTGCTGAAATTGTTGCTGGGCTGGCCGAATTGCACCGTATTGGTCAGATTGAATACCTCCCAGCGGAATTGCATGCCGAGCGATTCACGGATGGGGAAGTCGCGCATCAGAGCAGAGTCCAAGACGTTGGTGTGTGGGCCGCGAAGCGTATTGCGGCCGACATTGCCGAGGAAGCCTGGGTTCTGCAACTGGTAGGCATCAGTCAAATTGGGCTGCAGCGCCCCGCAAGAACTGTTCTTGGCAACATAATACCAGCAATCCACGTCCCCAACGATCGTTGGCGTTCCGATACGGTTTGGAGTAGCAGCGCCCGCGCCGAAAACGTCCAAGGTGCTGGCGATGCTTCCGCCGGAGCTGACGGTAAATGGCCTGCCGCTGGCAAAGGTGTAAACGCCGGAGGTCTTGAAGCCGCCCACGATGTAGGAAAGAGCACCACTGTTTACCACCTTGCGGTTGCGGCCGAAGGGCAACTCATAGATATAACTGATCGCCAGGCGGTGAGGGCTATCGAAATCGCTGGGGCCAAACCACGAACGGTAATCGCGACCGTCGGGCGCGCTGCCGGAATTGGATTCAAGCTCCTGGGGAGTGTTGTCCATGCTGCGGGAATAGGTGTAGGCGAGACGCATTCCCAGGCCGTTGCGGAAACGGCGCTCGAGGCCCGCTTCAAGCCCGTTGTACTTTCCCATGCCAACGGGTAACTGGTATTCGATGTAGCCAAGGGTCGGGAAAGGACGGGTCGCGCCGACCTTTCCAGTGCTGTCAAAGAGTCCCTGATTGAGATCGGCCAGCACGTTTAAGTGAGCGGAGTGCGTACCGAGGTAGTTTAGTTCGCCGAGCAGATTCCCGGGAAGCTCGCGCTGGAAGCCGACGCTCCATTGCTGCACGTAAGGGGTCGGAGTGTTTGGATCGACGGCGCGAATACGTACCTGGCCCAACAGACCGGGTTGGTGGGGGTCCAGGGAATTTGCAGGGAAGCCGTTCTGGAGAAGAAACAGGGGAGAGGCCGCTGTGGATGGTGCGGATTGAACGTTGTTGACGAGGAAGGGGGCGTTCAGCGCGAGCTGATCCTCGCTGCCGAAACGCTCAAGAAGCATGTAATAGATTCCATAGCCGGCCCGCAGCACGGTTTTTGAATGAAGAGCGTAAGAGACGCCGATGCGCGGCGCGAAATTGTGACTGTTGATTTGTACCAGAGCGCGGTGTTGCAGCGATCCGCTTTGGGCGAAGACCAGCCCTCCGGCGCCGCCGTTGGCGGTGGGATCGAAATTCGCCAGTTCGTTTTTGCCTTCCAGGGCGGGCGTAGAGAAATCGTAGCGCAGACCGAGGTTCAG
>QHYZ01000183.1 GCA_003225295.1 Acidobacteriota bacterium
CGCTGGCGCAAGTCGGAGCGCTGGCTTCTCATTCTCTTCCTTTGTTCGCTTCCTTTTCTGAACCCGTGGGTGCGTGGTGACGGTGTTGGCTATTACGCTTTTGCCCGTGCCCTGCTCATCCAGCACAATCTCGATTTCACCGAAGACTATCGCCATGCCAACGAAAGTTTCCGCGGCCCGCGCCTGGATGAAAACGGTCAGCCCCGATCCTACTTTCGAACCTCCACCGGCCACCTCGACAACCATTTCACCGTTGGCCCCGCGATTCTTTGGACGCCCTTTCTCCTCATCACGCATGCCGGCGTCCTTCTCGCGCGTGCCCTCGGTTCCTCAGTCGCCGCCGACGGCTTTTCCTCTCCTTACCGCATCACAATGGCCCTCGCCACGGGCATCTACGGATTTCTCGGTTTGTTCCTGGCCCTCCGCCTGGCGCGCCAATATGTGGCAGAGCGCTGGGCGCTTTTTGCCACGCTTGCCATCTGGTGGGCTAGCTCGCTACCGGTGTACATGTATTTCAATCCCTCGTGGTCGCATGCGCATTCTTCTTTCGCCGTGGCCCTTTTCCTTTGGTTTTGGCACGAAACGCGCTCCTCGCGCTCGCTCGCGCAGTGGCTGACTCTCGCTTTGATTACGGGCCTCATGCTCAACGTTTACTACGCCAACGCCATGGTCCTCGCCGTTCTCGCCGTAGAAGCCCTCCGCCAGTATCTCCCCGCGTTTCGTCGCGACTCACTCCTCTGCACTTCCGTAATTCCTCGCGTCCCTGAACTTCTCCTCCGCCACTTGCTCTTCGCCGTCGTTGTCCTCGTCTCCCTGCTGCCCACTTTCATCACCCGCTACCTCATTTACGGAAGTCCTTTCGAATCCGCTTATGTTCCGCTCAGGGACTGGAACTGGTTTTCTCCGCACTTCTTCGCGGTGCTTTTCTCTTCCAATCACGGACTTCTCTCCTGGACGTCCATTCTTGTTCTCGCCATCGCTGGACTATTCCTCTTCTGGCGTTGGGAACCGCGTGTCGGCACTCCTTTTTTCGCAGCCTTTCTTGCGTTTTTTCTTTTCATCTCCTGTTACCCCGATTGGGCCGGCATCTCTTCCTACGGCAACCGTTTTTTTGTTTCGTTGACCGCGCTCTTCATTTTCGGCCTCAGCGTTTTTCTTGACCGCTCCGCTCATTTCTTCCGTTCTCGCAAAGTCGCTCTCGCGGCGGCCTCCGCCGTCCTCGTCGTCCTCGTTCTCTGGAACGCGGGTCTCATGTTCCAGTGGGGCACGCATCTGGTTCCCGCGCGCGGGCCCATCTCTTTTTCGGAAATGATTTACAACCAATTTTTCGTAGTGCCGCGCCAGTTCACCACTGAGCTTCAGAAGTTTCTCTTCAAGCGCAAAGCCCTCATGAAACAGATTGAAGACCGCGACCTTCAGCAGCTCCAGAATAAACCTCCTCCTCCCTGAGGAATTTTTCATCTTGTAAGGCTCAAGACATTGCGCGTTTCCACATTCTTGCTATCGTACCCCTCTCTGCCGTGCCCACATCTCTGGTACTCTAATCACGGTCTATCCAAGGCGTTTCGGAGCTTTTGCTCAATACGCATGACCTCGGCTACACATGCGAATGTCGTGCTCCCGCTTCCCCCCGGTGCGTCGGCCACCGTGCGCATCGAGCCTCCCCGCGGCCGCGGCCTCTTCGAGCTTCACCTCGACGAAGTCTGGCAATACCGCGAGCTCCTTTATTTCTTCGTTTGGCGCGACGTCAAGATCCGCTATAAGCAGACCGCCATCGGCATCCTTTGGGTTGTCCTTCAGCCCGTACTTACCATGCTGGTTTTCACACTTTTCTTTGGCCGCCTTGCCAAGCTGCCCTCGGACGGCCTGCCCTATCCCGTTTTCTACTTTGCCGCTCTTGTTCCCTGGACCTATTTCTCCTGCGCTCTCTCGATGACTACCAACGTGGTGGTCGAAAACCAGCGCCTCATCACTAAAGTGTATTTCCCACGCCTCATCCTTCCCATCTCCTCGGCTCTCTCTGGCCTCGTGGATTTTGCCATCGGGTTTGTCATTCTCGCCATTTTCATCTTCGCGTATGGCATCCGCCCCACGCTTGCTGCGCTCTCGCTTCCCGCATTGCTCTTCCTCGCGCTCTTAACTGCTCTTGGCGTCGGGCTGTGGATGTCTGCGCTCAACGCGCTTTATCGCGACGTGCGCTATGTCATCTCTTTCGTCATTCAGTTCTGGATGTTCGCCTCGCCGGTTGCCTATCCCAGCTCGCTCGTGCCGCATCGATGGCGCTGGCTCTATGGATTGAATCCGATGGCGGGCGTAATTGACGGTTTCCGCTGGGCCATCACCGGCCACGGCCAGCCGCCTGGCCTCATCCTTTTCGTTTCCGCGACCGCCGTCTTCCTCGTGCTTCTCGGCGGTCTCTTTTTCTTCAATCGCATGGAGACCTCCATTGCCGATCGCGTCTAGCCCTACAATGTTTACCCGTGCCCGCACGACCGCCCTACCTTCAGCTTTTAAACGTGAGAATTTCTCTTCCAGTTGCCGTCTGGCCGTCAACGAGTTCTTTCACAATCGCGCCCTCTTTTATCCGCCACGGCGCGTCGAAGGGGTCGCTCGCAGGCTTCGGAAATCATGACTACTGTCATCCAAGCCGAAAAGCTCTCCAAGCGTTACCGCATCGGCGAGCAAGAGCGCTACCACGCTCTACGTGACGTCCTCACACACGCTTTTCGCTCGCCCCTGAGCTTTCTTCGCCGTTCGCGCCATGAAACATTTTGGGCTCTACAAGAAGTCTCGTTCCACGTTTGCGAAGGCGAAGTCCTCGGCCTCATCGGACGCAACGGGGCGGGGAAGACCACTCTCCTGAAAATCCTTTCCCGCATCACCCGCCCCACCACTGGCTGGGCGGAAATTCACGGGCAAGTGGGGTCGCTGCTGGAAGTAGGGACGGGGTTTCATCCGGAGCTGACGGGGCGGGAAAACACGTATCTCTCCGGGGCCATCCTGGGGATGAGCAAGCGGGAGATCACCGCTAAGTTCGACGAAATCGTGGCTTTCGCCGAGCTGGAAAAATTCATCGACACGGCCGTGAAGCATTACTCCTCGGGAATGTTCGTGCGGCTGGCGTTCGCGGTGGCCGCGCATCTGGAGCCGGAAATTCTGCTGGTGGATGAAGTCCTGGCTGTCGGGGACATCAACTTTCAGAAAAAATGCCTGGGAAAGATGAGCGACGTGGCGCGGGCGGGGCGTACGGTGGTATTGGTGAGCCACCAGCTCAACCAGATCCGGCGGCTGTGCAATCGGGTAGTATGGATCGATGCCGGGGCGGTGCGGCAAAACGGCAGCACGCACGAGGTGGTTTCGGCGTACGAATCCGCCATGGCCCGGGGCGACTCCAACGGGCATTCTCAGGATCGCGGCTCCAGCACCAAAGGGTGTTTCCTCCGTTGGGGAATAGCTGATCCACGCAGCGACGACCCGCATGTCCTGACCACGCTCGGCCCCGTCGCCGTCAAGTTTGCAGTCGAGATTCGGCACCCAATCAGAAAAGGTCACCATGGAATGGCGTTGTACAATCACGACCGGCAATTGATATGGGGATGGGCGACCGACGGCGTGCAACTCCCCGCCGGGGAGCACGAGTTTTGCCACACGTTTCCCATGCTCCCGCTTCGCCCCGGACGCTATAGGTGGCTTGCTACATTGTACGAGGACGGAGATCT
>QHYZ01000014.1 GCA_003225295.1 Acidobacteriota bacterium
GCCAAGCCCTCGGATTCCGCCGAGCGCAAGAAGCGCTCGCATCAAACTGCGGATGGTCTTCCCGTGCACAGCTTCGAGAGCTTGCTGCGGGAGTTGGCCAGCCGGGCCCGAGTGACTTACGCGCTCAAACCGCAGAAGGCGGAGGAGAAAACGAATTTAACGTTCCGGCAGGTGCCGGAGCCAACGCCGGTGCAGGCCCGAGCCTACGAATTGGTTCGGACGTTCCCAGTAACCGCCAGGTGAATTTTGCGCTATCTCTCCGGAAATCAGCAGAATAGTCTCTCAAACCTCGTGGAACTTCGGTTTAGTCCCACTGCACCTTTGACGTTGGCCTTTGGACATCTGTCCTTACGGCCGGTTGACAATGCCCGTCTCATATATAAGAATCTTATATGTAAGGGAGCAATCTATGATTGGAGCAGGAATCAAGCGCGGCACCGCGGAACTGGCCGTTCTAAGTATTCTCGAAGAAGGTCCACTCCACGGGTATGAAATGGCGCGGCGCATCGAGGAACAAACCAAGGGGGCTCTGCGCTTCACCCTTGCGGCTCTTTACCCCATGCTCTACCGCATGGAGCAGCGCCGCTGGATTCGCGGCAGTTGGGAAACCAGTGATAACGGCCGCCGCCGCCGCTGTTATCGCCTCACTCCCGCCGGAAGGAAAAAACTCTCGCCGCTCCGCCAGGAATGGTCGGAACTCTTCCAAGCCTTACGGCGGCTCAAGAAGGTGGCCCATGCCTGATTGGCAAGCGCTGGTCCGCAGCCAGCTCGACGGACTCGCGCTCCAGCCGCACGAGCGGGCAGAAGTCATCGAAGAACTCGCCGCGCATCTCGAAGAAACTTTCGAAGGGGCGCGCCGGCAAGGATTTGCAGAGCAAGACGCTGCGCAGCGCTGTCTGAGCGAGGTCAAGGATTGGCGGGCTCTACGCCGAAGGATTCAAACCGCCAGAACGATGGAGAACATCATGACGAATCGTGTGAAGCAATTTTGGTTGCCCAGCCTGTTGACCCTTTTGCTGTCGATGGGTCTTCTCGCGCTGATCCAGATTTTTGGTCCCCATCCCTGGATGGTCGCCCGACACAGCGGCTGGTCTCTCGTTGCTCCCGTAGCAGTGGTTTACATTCCCTGGCTGCTATCACTGCCATTGATCGGCGCAATGGGAGCTTATCTATCAAATCGGGCAGGCGGCTCACAACGCGCGGTATTTTCTTCCACCGTTTTTCCCGTGCTGCCCTATTTGGTCTTTTTTCTGGTTGCGCTTCCTGTGATTGCCATCCTCAATGACCGCGTCGCCCACAACATCATGTTCGCTTCCTTGTTCATTGGTCTATTCGCGTGCGTGTTGGCCCCCGGAGCGGCTCTTCTGGCCGGTGGCTTCCTCATTCAGCTCTTTTATGCCCGACGGCTAACTTCACGCCGCGTCGTTAGCACCTGAACTTACCCGTTTCCAACGCTGATAAAATGGAAGCCCCACGAGGATCAGAAGCAACCCGATCGAGGAGCGGCCGGGGCGCTCGAGCCAGATATTTACGGTCAGGGCCAGCGCGCCCGCAACGAATAAGCCGGGGACCCAGGGGTAGCCCCAGCAGCGATAGGGGCGCGGCAGATGGGGTTCGGTCTTGCGCATTCGAAACAAGGACACGACTGCGGCGCCGTAAAATATCCAGGCGGCAAAGATGAAAAGATTGGTCAGTTCTTCGAATGTTCCCGTGAGCGCCATCAAACTGGCCAGCACGCCCTGGAAAATCAGCGAGCGGCCGGGCGTGCGGAATTTTGGGTGGATGCCTTCGACGATCTTGAAAAAGATTCCGTCGCGCGCCATGGCGTAGCCCACGCGCGCTCCGCTCAGCACTGAGGAATTCATCGAGCCCAGGGCGGAGATGACCATGGCCAGGGTGATCCAACTAGCGGCGGTGGCTCCCTTGATGTGCTCCACGACATCGGAAGCAATGTGCCGCGATGCCGCCACGGTTTCGAAGGGCAGGACTTTCAAGCAAGCCGCGCTGAACAATAGGTAAATCACCGCAACAAATCCGACTCCGCCGACCAGCGCGCGCGGAAAATTTTTCTGCGGGTTTGCCACTTCGGAGCCCACGAGGTTCAGATCTTCCCATCCGTCGTAGGCCCACAGCGCCGCAGCAAGTGTGGCAAGAAACGCTCTGAAAATCGCGCCGGCACCCATTCCCGCCGCAGGCCAGAAGGGTTGCGCGCCGCTCGCCGGGGCGCTCGCGGGCGCAAAAAACGCCACGCCAATCACAATCCCCACAGACGTGATCTTGATGGTCGTCAAAAAAACCTGGACCGCACCACCCAGCCGCACGCCCAGATAGTTCACACCGGTCATGATCAGGAGCCACACAACTGCGAGCGGTTGGGCCCAGGTAAACACAAAATCATAAGGTTTAATCCAGCCGGTCAGACCTGGGATGGCGATTTGAACGGTGAAGAGCGGAGCGGCGATGACGGGGAGCAGAAAACTCAAGAAGCGCATCATGCCGGCGGAGATGGAAGCGAGGGAGCTGGGGCGGCCGACGATGGAATGCATCCAGCCAAAGACGAAGCCGTAAACGGGGCCGAAGCCGCGGCGGAGATAGGCGTATTCGCCGCCGGCTTCCGGGATCATGGAGCCCAATTCCGCGAAGGAAAACGCGCCGAAGATGGAAAGAATCGCGCCGACGATCCACGCGGCGAAAACGACGGAGACACTACGGCCTTCGTGAGCCATTTCAGCGGGCTTGAGGAAAATTCCCGTGCCAATCATGGTTCCGACAACGATGGCCGCGGACGCCCACGCGCCCAGGCCGCGCACCAGCTCCAACCGTTTTTCGGTCATTTCACCTCGCTGAAAGTTCTTCGAAGTTGCGCAGGTCCCGCAAGTAGGGGCACGACTGTTCCGCTCGGGGATCAGGCCACGTCGGCCGGGTGATTCGAGGCCAGCCGGCTTGCCACGGTCCCAACCGCAAACGTCACGGTCGATCCGATCAAGAAGTACCACGTATATGCCACGCTGGTAAATTGGAATAGGCATAAGATCGCGGCGAGCCCCACAATCATTCCGGCCAGGGCGCCGCGCGCGTTCGCGCCGCGGTCGAACGTGCCGAGAAGAAAGAGGCCGAGCAGGCTGCCGAAGGGCAACGACGCCACGGTCAACCCGGTTTCGAGCAACGGGCCCCACTTCACCAGACCGAAACCCATCAGCACCAGCCCCCAGGCGAGGGTCATGCCGCGGGAGAGGCGCAGGAAGCGGGCGGGGTCGCCGCTTTGCCCGCGCAGTTTTCTAAAATCGAGCACGCTCGAAGCGGCGAGGGAATTCAATGAGCCGCTGGCGTTGGACATGGCCACGGCCACGATGGAAGCCAGCAGCAGGCCGGCCAGTCCCACGGGCATCTCGCGCACCAGAAAGAGCGGCAGGACGCGGTCGGTGCGTTCGCCGGGTGCCAAGAGCGGAGAATGCTGCGCGAACACATAAAGGAGCACGCCAATCAGCAGAAACACAGTGAATTGGACAAGCACGATGGCGCCGCTGGCGAGCAGGGCACGGGCGCTGTCTCGCTCGCTCTTCGCCGCGAGGAGCCGCTGCACGATGATCTGGTCCGTGCCGTGGGTGGCCATGGTGAGAAACGCGCCGCCGATGAGCCCGGACCAGAAGGTATATTTGGTGGCAAGATTCCAGGAGAAGTCGAGAAGTTGCAATTTGTGTCCGGCCGCTGCAGCCACATGTGTTACCTCTTGCCACCCGCCCGGAATGCGGCGCAGCACAACGAAGAACGTCACCGCACTTCCGGTCAGATAGATCAGCAACTGCGCCACGTCGGTCCAAATCACCGCTTTCATGCCGCCTTCAAAGGTGTACAAGACCGTGAGCGCGATGACGATGACGACCGCGAGCTTTTCCGAGGTCCCCAGAACGACGCTTACCACCAGGGCGATGGCAGAAACGCGGACACCTTCGGCAATGGCGCGCGTGATCAAGAATGTGCTGGCCGCGACCGCGCGCATCTTCTGCCCAAAGCGCTTTTCGATCAAGGCGTAAGCGGTGAAAAACTCGCCGCGAAAATAGCCGGGGAGCAATAGGAGCACAATGAGCACGCGGCCGATCAGGTAGCCGAAGACCAGTTGAAGGAAGGTGAGGTTTCCGCCGTAGGAAATGGCCGGCGCGCCGATGATCGTCAGCGTGGAGGTTTCGGTGGCGACGATCGAAAAGGCCAGCGCCCACCATGGCGCCGTGCGGCCGCCCAGAAAGTAGTCGGTTACATTTTGCTGGCCACGGCGGAAACACATCCCCAGCGCCGTAACGCCAAGCAAGTACGCAATGACAATCGCAAGATCTAGCGGATGGATGCGCATCAAGTGGCTTTTCCACGGGCTCTTCAGATGCTGCGGAAAAGTGCGTCGAGGATAGTGGCCTCCCGTCACCTCGTCAAGAAGTCGTTACACCTTGCGTCAATACTTTTTCACCACCTTCTCGCGGGTGAGTCGATTCGAGTCTACCGTTTTTCACGTATGCTCTTTCCATGGATTACGTCCTGGGCTTCGATGGCGGCGGCACAAAGACGGAATGTGTCTTGATGGACGCGGCCGGAAAGATTCTTGCCCGCAGCTTTTCCGGGCCGTCGAACCCTTGGCGCGTTGGTGTGGAATCGGCCACACGTGAAATCGAGAAAGCGGCGGATCTTTCCTTCGAAGAAGCCCGGGTTGCACGACACGTGATCGTTGCGCTAGGTGCGGGATTGGCGGGCACTGGCAATCCGGAGCTGAAGGAGCGAATGCATGCGTCACTTGCAGGGGCCTTCCCCGGCGCTGCGGTCAGCATTTTCACGGATTTGGAAATAGCGCTAGCGGCTGCCGGGGAAGGCCCGGTGATCGTCCTTGTCGCCGGAACCGGATCTGCTGCAATTGGCCGTAACGCGCAGGGGCAAATCTGGCGCACCGGAGGACAAGGCCCGCGGTTCGGTGACGACGGCAGCGCATTTGACATCGGCAGCCGGGCCGTTGCGAGGGCGATGAAAGAGCGAGAGCAGCACGGAAAGGACTCGATTCTGGGAAGGAAGATTCTAGAGCAGCTCGATTATGCTTCCTGGCCGGAACTGCGAGAGCGCGCCACTCTGCAGCCAGACAACGTTTTTCCGTCAGTATTTCCCATCGTGGCTGCCGCAGCCGATGCCGGAGACCCTGCGGCGCGGGAGATTTTGGCTCAAGCAGCGGGCGAATTATCCTCTTTGGTGCATGCCGTGGCCGAACATTCGGGCCACGGCCGCGAGAATATAATGATTGTGAAAACGGGAGGAACCGTAGGCCGGTGTGCGTTCTTCGATGTGCAACTTGACGCGGCATTGAAGCGCGTTTTGCCGCAAGCACAAATCGGCGGGCTTCGAATGTCGCCTGCGGAGGCAGCGGCACGCGCCGCTCGACATTGAAATGTCCGAAGAAGGATCAGCCCGCGAACGCGCGCTTGTTGCCACCGGCGATGAACTTGCCGTTCTTTTGCATCATGCTTCGGCGGATGTGCTTCTCGCGCTGCTCGACAATCCGGCGATGGAAGAAACACAACTCTGTCTGCTGTTGGAAAGAAAAAACCTCCCCTCAGAAATTCCCGAGGAGGTGGCGCGGCGCAAGCCATTGCTCAAGAGCTACCGAGTGAAGCGTGCACTGGCTTTTCATCCGCGCACGCCGCGCCTGATCAGCCTGCGCCTTCTCCGCGACCTCTATTTGATGGACCTCGTGCAGGTTGCGATTGTGCCCGGTGTTTCCGCGGAGCTGAAGCGCAACGCGGAAGATCAATTGCTCGCACGCCTGCCGCAACTTCCCCTCGGCCAGAAAATCACACTAGCGCGGCGTGGCCCGGCGCGCGTGGCCGGCGCGCTGCTCGCCGAAGGCCACGAGCAAGTCGTCTCCATCGTTCTCGACAACCCGTACATGACGGAAGCGCAAATTCTGAGAGCCCTTTCTCGCGAAAAGCCTCCCACTCCCGTGATTCCGGCCATCGTTCACCATCACAAGTGGTCCATCACCTACAACGTACGCCTAGCGCTTGTCCGCCATCCTTCTGCGCCCCTGGCCACGATTCTTTCCTACCTTCCCGAGCTCACCGTTTCCGACCTGCGGGAATTGGCGGCCCCGGGCATCGTGCCAGAGAGTCTTCGCAAATATCTGCAGGCTGAAGTGCAGCGCCGCATGCGCGCCAGCCAAAAGGCAGCAAGTGGGAATGCTCCGGCCAAAGACCCACCCGCATCCAATCGGGAGTAAGCATCGGCTTTTCCACCCGTAAAATTTCGCACCTCACCAGCATGACTTCCTGGGCATCGAAAATCACATTGCTGGGAACAAAACATTCCTTTCCGGCGTCGTATATCTGGTGGTGGAAGAAGGCGTATGCTTCCAGAGAAGAGAAGCGGCGATTTCGCCCGAGCGCCGTGGTACGTAATCCCTGGCAGGGGGTTGCACCAGTTCAATGGGCAGTGGGAATCATCCAGCCCAGCGACTCGAACGCCGCTGGGCGCCGCGCTACTCGTTCCGCACAGACCTCGAAATCGAATGGGGTTCCGCGGTCCTGCGTGGAAGCACGCGCGACATCAGTACCAGCGGAATGTTTATCGAAGCGGTCGATCCGCTCTGGGTGGGTGCGTCCTTCACCGCGCGACTGACTCTCGATCGCCCTGTAAGACTCGAGTGTCTTGTGAAGCGCGTGGAGCCTGGACATGGCATGGGCGTGTCCGTGGTTGCTTCCGAATCCGAAAGCCAGAAGCTTTACGAGGGCCTGCTTTCTTTACTCTCCAACACCGGTTCTTGATCCCGTTTTATACTAAGTACGATGACACGCTGCCTTGATTGCGGTTCTGAGCGGACAGCGGATCAGTGTCCCTCCTGCGGACTGACTTCCGCGGCCGCTGAAGTCATGTTCCGCCGGCGTCTACTCAAGCGCACCGCGGTATTTCTTGCCGGGTCGCTGGCGTTTCCCTACGTCAGTCAGATTTATCCGCCCCTCGATCTGGACCTCATACTCGTGTTCTTTGGCGTGCTTTTCTTTGTCGCACTGGCCATCGCCGTGGTCCTCGACCGCCGCTCGCGAAAGCGCCGGGAACTCGAAGTACTCAAGCGCATCTACTCGGGATTCATTCCTCTGCCGTGGATTCTAGCCGCTACACTTCTGGTGAACGGAAAGTTGGACTCGAAAAAAAACGTGGCTTACTACCCCACTGCCGTGGATAGCCGCTACAACATGCCGGGAATCGTCCGGGGCACGCGCCGGTTGTTTGTTCATTCCTGGCGCGAAGGGCAGAAAATCGAGCGATTAGCTGTAGATTTCGACGATTACGATCGCTTTCGCGCGGGCGACTCGGTGGTTGTGGGCGTCGAGCCCGGCGCGCTCGGCATTCCGTGGTATTACGGCGTGTATCGCCGCTAAAAAATTTTCGTTATTAGTTTTCACTCCATAAGCAGAGATCACTGCGCGTTGACGGGCAGGCCATGGACCTGCACGCACTGGCGTACCCTGGATCTCCTCGTTTATCGCTGAACAAAGCGATGAAAGCTTTTCGCCATCACAAGCCTAAGAATAAACAACCTAAGACTGAAAACTGCTCGTCAGTACGCCGGTTTGCCGTTGATCAGCAGGGGGACTTGGAGCTCCAGGACGTGGCCATCCTTGCCGAGGCGAAATCTAACCAGTTGCATGCTGCCAATGCCGCGCGTTTTCCACTCGGTAGTCTCTAGCGGCTGATCGGACTTGTCGGCGGGTGACCATTCCACATCTTTGCCGCGCGGCTTCACGGTTTGCGGATCAATCTCGTAGGCCTCTTGTTCCTTGGTATCAACCAGCAGATACCGCTTCCACAGCTGTACCAGCAGCAATCCTTTTTTCTCCGTGTGGTAGATGTTCCAGGACTTCGGCGCTTCGTCATTGAACTTCACGATCGCGAACGTGACCGACCTCCAAACAAGTTTCTTTTCGGCTGACGGTGAGCTTGTTTGAAGAGGGCAAACGCAGATTGCCGAAGAAAAAATGGCCAGCAAAAGCGACAAACTCCTGATTCTCAATCCCTAACCTCGCTGAACGACTTGTCCAGGAGTTTGATGGCCTCGTCGACGTCGGGCTTGGTGGTATTCAGCATGGGGGCGAGTCGAAGGGTGTTGCCATAGAGGCCGCCCTTGCCGATGAGCAGGCCGTTCTGGCGGGTGCGTTCCATCACCTGGGTGGCGGCTTCGGGCGCGGGCTCTTTCGTCTTGCGGTCTTTCACCAATTCGAGCGCCTGCATCAGTCCCATGCCGCGCACGTCGCCGATGAGCGAATACTTCGACTGTAACTCTTCCAACTTGCCGCGGAAATATGTGCCAACCACGTCCGCGTTCTCGAGCAAATGCTCTTCTTCGATCAGCTCGATGGTGGCCCTAGCCGCCACGCTCGTCACCGGATTGCCGCCGAAAGTGGCGATGTTCGCACCCTGGAATCCGCCGGCAATCTCCGGCGTGGTCACCGTCAAGCCAACGGGCACGCCGTTGGCCATACCTTTCGCTCCGGTGATCATGTCCGGAACCACTTCCCATTGCTCGATACCGAACCATCTCTTACCAGTGCGTCCCCAGCCGGTTTGCACTTCGTCGGCGATAAACAGCGCGCCATACTTTTTCACGATCTTGAAGACAATCTTGAAGTACTCCTTGGGCGGAGTGATGAACCCACCGACGCCTTGAATCGGTTCGGCGATAAAGGCAGCGATATTTCCGCTGGTCCCGGTCTGAATGAGATTCTCCACGTCATCCGCGCAGGCCACTTCGCAATCGGGATACTTCAAGTGCAGCGGACAGCGATAGCAATAGGGATTCACAGCATGCGAAATGCCGACACTGATGACGCCACCCTTGCGATAGGGCGCGTGCGCGGTGATGGCTTTGGCGATCGCCGAGCCGCCGGAGTAGGCGTGACGCAGTGCCACCACGTCATAACTGCCGGTGGCCATCCTCGCGAGCAGAATAGCAGCTTCGTTGGCTTCGGTACCGGAGTTGGTGAAAAAGCTCTGTTGTAAGTTGCCTGGTGTGATTTGCGCGATCTTCTCCGCCAGCGCCACGATGTGTTCGTTGGGATAAAGCGTCGAAGTGTGCTGCAGCCGGTTGACCTGCGCGTTTACTTTGCTGGAGATCTTCGGATTGCAGTGCCCCACGGAGACAGTCAGGATGCCGCCAAAGAAATCAAGATACTTGTTACCTTCCAGGTCCCAAAGGTGTTGCATCTCGCCGCGGTCGACAACCAGGGGCTGCTGAAAGTAGTTGGTCACCGAAGGCCATAGATATTTCTTATGCTTGGCGACAACTTCTTCGCTGCGGGCACTGCGCGCGAATTGGGATGCAGGTACGAACTGTGCAGGAGTGGTCACGGATGAGTCCCCGGGTGATCCATAGGATATTCCGAGTGTACGACGTGGTGTTACAGGCGGCAAGGGAGGACCAGGAAGGCGCGGTGGCACGGAGGCTGATCGACTCCTCCGCATCTTTCTCCGTGAAACGATTAAGGAGTCTTTAACACTACTGTCATGATCGCTTGCTCATGATGAATTGGGCGATCGATCCCTCAAAACCATGTTTCCCGTAAAGCCTCCCTCGCGACCAGTCGTTACGCCATCCAGGAGATTGACGTCCCGTGTCCCGGCACACGGAGATGTGTGGGTGTACTGGCAGTGTCGCGAACAAGAGGATGTCTCGCGTGTAAGGGATATGAGCATGGGAGGCTTGTTCATCGAGACACACCAGCCAAGGACCGAAGGCATCCAGACCAGGTTGAATTTCCTTGTGCAAGAAGGACAGATCAGGGCCGACGCGGTGGTGCGGCATGTCAGGTCCGGCGTTGGGTTAGGATTGAAATTTACGGCCTTGAGCGAGCAAGACCGGCCAAAGCTGGCTGCTTTGCTGACCAGGCTTCGCGGGACGCATCATTCGCACGGGAAATCGTAATTCAGAGCTCGGGAGTGATGATCTCCGCCGCTTCTTTCGAACCGCGCACCGGGATAAACTCAAAGTCGACGAGATCCCGCCAGTGGCCCGCCCACTGTTCCAGTAAGTGCACATCACCGCACTCCATCAACTGGAAGCAGCGATCGAAGTTTGTCTCCACCCAGCTCTGCACATAAGCGAGCCCGTCCGGAGCCAGGCGACCCTTCTCGCGGAAGCGGCGATAAACTGCTTTCGCGTCCCGATTCTTGAATCGCTCGATGACCATGTAGAGCATTTGAGATCACCCGCCTCCCAAGTGGATGACGCTGCCTCTAAGAGTTCAACATACCAGCCCATGATGCTGGACAATTTGAATTCTGTCGCGCTCGTCGAGCACTCGGCGATAGAATCCATTCCGGCCCTCGCGCCACGATGCCAGCAAACATTCGCCTTCGCCTCGCTGTTCCTGAAGATATTCCCGTTCTGCGCGAACTGGTCGTGGCGTCCGTGCGCGGCTTGCAGTCGCAGGACTACACGCCAGCGCAGATCGAAGGCGCGCTCGAGACTGTTTTTGGCGTCGATAGCCAGCTCATCGCCGACGGAACGTATATGGTCGCGCAAGCTGAGCCTGCCGCTGTCGAGCTCACTAGAGCAAAAAGCGCATCATGCGGATTGATGATTGTCGGATGCGGCGGCTGGAGCAAGCGCAAAACGCTTTACGGGAGCGACCATTGGACCGCACGCCACGATGCGTTGCTGGACCCTCTTCACGATGCGGCGAAGATTCGCGCTTTCTTCATCCATCCGGATTGGGCGCGCCGCGGAGTCGGCAGCTTGATCCTGCAGGCTTGCGAAGATGCGGCCAGGTCCGCCGGTTTTACTCGCTACGAAATGGGAGCAACGCTTACCGGTGCAAAACTCTTCGGCGCTAAGGGCTATGTGGCCGTGAAACCCATCTCGATTCCATTGGTGAACGGCGAATCGCTCCCGGTGATCCACATGGAAAAACAGGCCTGAACCGAACCCCTTCACGGGGCTATTGAAGCCCAGGCGCACGCAGGCTGGCTATCGCTTGTACAGTCTTCGCGACTTCGAGCGGCTGGAGCACCAAGACAACATGGACTGGTCAAAAAAATATTACAGTCAAGAGGCGCAAGCGAAGATCGAAGAGCGCAAACAGCTCTGGTCGCCGGAAAATCAGGAACGCTGGTCCAGGGAATGGTCGGACCTCTTCGGTGACGTGGAAGCCGCACTCGGGGAAGATCCCGCCGGCGAGATAGCCCAGGGTCTGGCGGCACGCTGGAAAAAACTCGTGGAAGCCTTTACCGGACGCGACCCGCAAATCACCGCCGGCCTGAGCAAGATGCACCAGGACCGTCCCAACTGGCCGGCCGGCATGCGGCAGCGCATGCAGCCGTTCAGCAACAAGAGGGTGTGGGAATTCATCCAGAAAGCCTCGGCTGCCGGGAAGGCGTGAAGCCCTTGCAGCTCTTCGCGGGGAATCAATGCCAGGGAATGGGCACATCCAGCTCCCATTCCCGGCCCATATTGTTGTCGGTGACCAGGCGCTCACGCCCATACTTTCTGCGCAGCGAGTCAGAACCCTCGAGGCCCACCTGCGCCGCTGGCAGGTTGATGCTGTTCGCAAATCGCATGTATTCGACAAGGGTTTGCTGCGCCACGGCGTCGGCAGGATCGAAAAGGCTGCGATTGTCGATCCTGTATCGACGAAGAGTGTCGACCCAACGGAGCGTGTCGACCTGGATGGGCGAATCACTGACCGCCAGAAAATTGATGATGCGCAACCCATAGGGGAAGGCATGCAGGGCCGTGGCGATCGCTTCCGCGGACTCGGTGGTGTTGAAATAATAGATCCCGCCGGGGTTCAAGTGCCTGTGGGCCAATTCGAAGAACTCTACTGAAATCAGGCCCGAACTATGGTCTCGCCAGAAATAGGTGTTGTTGCAAATGATGGCGTCATAGCGGGCATCGGGATGGGCGATGAGCCAGCGGCGGCCGTCGTCGATGTAGATATGAACCTTGGGATTCTGAAGGAGCGAGCGCACCACGGGATACTGCGGAATCAGCTGCAGATAACCCGGGTTGATCTCCACGACGTCGAGCGATTCGACTTGCGGATGATTGGCAACGACTTGTCCCCATGAGCCGGAGGACAAGCCGATCATGAGGATGCGCTTGGGAGCGACGTGGATGGCGCTCAGAACCAGAGCGCGGATGATCAGATTCGAATCATGACTAGGATCGATCCGGAAATAGCCGTCGTACACGCCACCGCCAAACACTGCCGCCTCCTGGGTCACCGAAATTACTCCATTGCGGTTTTCGACCACGCGGGCAAACGTGGTGCGGGTCTCCGGGCGGTCTCCGAAAGTTAGTTTTTCGTACAGCGAGTCAAAGCGCGGTGACGCGAGCGGCACCGCAACAAGCGCGGCAACGAAGAGCAGAGTCGCCCAGACCGGCGGAAACCCGGATTCCTGCCGGGCGATCATGAGAACCATTCCCCCCGCCAGGACCGTCGCAATTCCTAACTGCAAAGAGATCTGGCGAAGCCCGAAGTGTTGCATCAGAACGAAACCAATTCCCAGACTCCCCAGAACCGAGCCAATGATGTTCGAGACGTAGACGAGGCTTACCTCGCTCCCCGCTTGGTCGCCCGCCAAAACCGAAATCTGACATAAAAGCGGGAGGACAGAGCCGAACATCGCCGCGGTGAGGAAAAATGCGGGTGCGGGAGCCAGAAAAGACCAGCCGTGAACTCTTGCGACGCCGACCAGTGCCGGCAGGTACGCCGAGATGCCGCCGGCGAGGAGCAGCAGCATACCGATGACTTGCGCCACGGTATGCGGGCTGGCTCTCTCCGTCAATTTTTCCGATAGATAAGAGCCCGCGGCAATCCCGGCCAGAAATATCGAGAGCAACAGAGCAAAGGCGGGAGCGCGATCCGCCGCAGCCATGGAAAAAACGCGAAACCAGGCGATCTCAAATCCCAGCGCAAGGAAGCCCGAGAGCCCGGCAAGGAACATGGCCATGGGAAGCCTGATCGGAAAGTTGCCGCGGGCTGTCGCCGGTTGGGCGGCGGGCGCCGGGCCGGATGTAGTTGCCCCGCGCCGTCCGTACAGATAGGCCGTGCCGCCGATAATCGTGTTGAGACAAGCCGCCACGGCAACCGAGCCAGCCTGGCCATACTCACGAAGCAAGAACCTCGCGCAAAAATAGCAAGCCATGGCCGAGCCCAAAGTATTGACGAAATAGAGCCGGGAAACGGATGCGCCGACACGCCCCGAGCGTCGCACCAGGTGCTCGACGAGGATAGGAAGCGTGGCTCCCATGAGTATGGTCGGAATGAGGATT
>QHYZ01000053.1 GCA_003225295.1 Acidobacteriota bacterium
CGCCAGCTCGAAGACTTGCAGCCAGTGCGGCTACGTAATGGAAGTCCTGCCGCTGAGCGTGCGGGAGTGGACGTGCCCGGCGTGCCAAACCACGCACGACCGCGACGTGAACGCAGCGATCAACCTGAAACAAAATACCGTGGGCTACACGGGAATCAACGCCTGGGGACAGGAAGGCTCTGGCTTGGCTGGCACAGCAGGTGAAACCGGCCTGGTCGAACCAGGAACTTTGCCGTGGGTGAATACTCATTTTCACTCACAAGAAAGATAGCAGCAAGGCTTCCGGCAAAGAAGCTAGGGGACGATGATGCGGGAATCTTCGCGTTTGAGTTCGGGAGCTTGCGGGAACTGGCCGCGAAGGAAGGCGATGAAGCGGCGTGAGCGTGGGCGGCCGTTGGTGCGCAGCAAACCCATCCGATAGAGAAAAACCAGCAGATAGAAAAGTTCGGAGTCCTTGATGGCGGCGGAGTTGGCGCGTTCGGCTTGCTGTTTTTTGACTTCGGAAATGAAAGCCACCAATCCCGCATAGAGTTCGCGCGGGAGCGGTGCGTCCGGCGGTTTTTCGTAGATGATGCCGGAGCTCAGTGTCTTGTAGGTCTGGGCGAGGGCCTGGATGGCGGCGAGGACGTCGGCGTCCACGGTGGCGGGCTGAAGGGTGCAGAACTTAGCGATGGAGAAGGCCAGCGCCGCCATGAGTTGCTGCTGGGTGTAGACGATATCGTCGGGAATTTTCTGGTCGAGCAACGGAGTATCCGCCGGTAGTGAGCGGTGGTGCCCTTCGTAGCGGTGTGCGGCCAGCAGATAGGCGCAATCGGAGGGGCAATCGATAGTAACCTCGCGCTCGGTGCCGCAGCAAACCGCGCAGATCGTTTCGCCCTTGGCGGGGCAGAAGCGAGCAGCTTTGCGCTTTTCACAGATCGGACAGGACACCAAGTCTCCTTAGGCGCGAGAATAATTCAGCAGAATACGCTGCGCCGCCGCAAAAGACAAAAAGCGAGCGCGCAGGCTCAGGCCATGATGACTTTGTTCTGGAAGCGGCGGGCAGCGATGATCAGCAGAATGGTGCCGATAGCGAAGAGGGCGAGACCGTCGATCCAGAGGTGGGCGATGCCCGCCCCGCGAAGAATGATGCCGCGGGTGATGTTGATGTAATAGCTAGCAGGAATGAAATAGCTGATGACGTAGAAGACCGTGGGCATGGTCTCGCGCGGGAAGATGTAGCCCGAGAAGAAGATGCTGGGGAGAAAGGTTAGGAAGGCGAGTTGGATGGCCTGGGACTGGGTATTGGCTTTGCTGGAGACGAGAATGCCGATAGAAAGCGAAACAAAAAGATAGGGAAGAGAGAGGAAGGCGAGAAGTACAACACTGCCGTGAATGGGAACCTGAAAGACAAAGCGCATGAAGGAGAGAATCAGAGACAATTCGGAAAAACCGATCGCCAGATAGGGAAGGAGCTTGCCGAGGAGAAGACCCATGGGGCGGACCGGCGTGACGAACAACTGTTCGAGCGTGCCCCGCTCTTTTTCTCGGACGATGGAGAAGGCGGTGAGGAAAGTGGTGACGTTAAGCAGGAGAATGGCGGTCAAGCCGGGCAAGAGGAAATTCGGAGAACGGGAGTCCGGGTTGAAGAGCAGTTTAGGACGGATATCGACGGCCAAGGTGGAACGATCCTCGAGAACGCGACGAAGGGATTCATCAAGACCGATGGCCGTGGTCACATTGATGGCCTGGCCGGCGACTGAGGAGTCCGAGCCGTCGATGAGCACGAGGACCTGGGCACTCATGTTGTGGAGGAGGCGGTCAGAATAATCCACCGGAATCTTGATGCCGACGCGGGCCTTTCCCGCAATGATGGCATCGTTGAGATCCTGATCGTTGCCGACGTAGCGCCAGATGTGAAAAGTGTCGGAATTTTTCAGGCGGTCGATGAGTTCACGGCTTTCGCGGCGAGCGTCGGCGTTGTAAACGACCGTGTTGACCTGTCGGATGTTGGTGTCAATGCCGAAACCAAGCACCACCATTTGCAGCAGGGGAATGACCAGAGAGAAAAAAAGAGTTGCGGGGTCGCGGCGGACGTGCAGGACTTCCTTGTAAAAGACAGCACCGAAACCGCGAAAGAAGTTACGCACGTGCGGTCTCGAGCATGGCTTGGTGCTTGCAGGTGAGCTCCACGAAGACGTCTTCGAGGCTGGGAGCAAGGGGACGAATTTCGGTGACGGCGATGCCGTTCTTTAGGAGCTGGTCGCCAAGATCGTCGAGATTGAAATGATCTTCGATGAGTGCATGGATGGATTGGCCGAAGATGGTGGCACTGCGGATGCCGGGAATCTGGCGCGCCAAACGGAGCGCGCGCGTGACTTCCGGCGTGGTGATTTCAACGCGCAGTGTGCCTTGCGGCTGAACGTCGGGGAGCTCGCGGAGCGAATTGGGCGTGCCGTCGGCAATCAGCTGGCCGTAATAAATGTAGGCTACGTGGCTGCAGCGCTCGGCTTCGTCCATGTAGTGAGTGGTGACGAAGAAGGTGATGCCATGACCGGAAAGCTCGAAGAGGAGATCCCAGAGTTGGCGGCGCGCGACCGGGTCGATGCCGGCGGTGGGCTCGTCGAGGAAAAGAAGGGCCGGCTCGTGCAACATGGCGCAGCCGAGGGCGAGGCGCTGCTTCCAGCCACCGGAAAGCTGCGCGGCCAGACGAGTCAGATAGGGTGCCAGGCCGTTGAGCTGAACAATTTCTTCGATGCGGCGCTTCAGGCGCGCGGGCTCCAGGCTGTAGATGCGGCCGTAAAACTGCAAGTTTTCCGCCACCGTCAGATCGTAGTAGAGGCTGAAGTTTTGCGACATGTAGCCGATGCGCTCGCGGACGGATTCAGAATCTGCGCCGACGTCCACGCCTTCGACAAGGGCGGAGCCTCCGCTGAGTGGCAGAAGACCTGTGAGCATTTTGATGACGGTGGTTTTTCCGCTGCCGTTGGGGCCGAGGAAACCAAAGATTTCGCCCTTTTCGACACGAAAGCTGACGTCGTTGACGGCCGTGAAGTTGCCGAAGCGCCTAACCAGATGTTCGGCGGAGATAGCGGCTTCGGCTGGATTTTTCGCCATGGGCTCAATTTCCCGCTTTCAGCTTCACGTCGGCAGCCATGCCGGCAAGCACCTGGCCGCCAGGATCATGGATGCGAATCTTTACGCCAAAAACCTGGTGCACGCGTTCCTCGCGGGTCTGCACGTTGCGTGGCAGGAATTCAGCCTGCTGATTGATCTGTTCGAGGACCCCTTCGAAAACAGTTTTTGGAAAAGAGTCGACTCTGACTTCGGCCCTCTGGCCGAGCTTGAGGCGGCCATATTGGGTTTCGGGAATGTAGATGCGAACGTAGATTTGATCTTTCTCTAACAGCGTAGCGACGGGCGTATTCGGTGCGATGAGGTCGCCTGGGCGGACGTCGAGAACCTCGACGATCGCGGCGGACGGGGCGGTGACCCGGCGTTCGCGGAAGCGAGCCTGGTCGTAGGCGTAAGCCGCTTTGGCCAGGTCCACGTCTTCGCGGCGGTTGCCGCGCTCCAGTTTTTCCAGGTTTGCCAGCGCCTGATGGTAGTGCGCTTCGGCGGAGGCGATTTCCTCAAGACGGTAGCCGCGCTGAAGTTCGTCGAGCTTATGCCGGGCACTCTGTTGCTGCGCGACGGCGACTTTCCAATTGGCTTCGGCGGTGTCGCGCTGTTGCTTGGAGACGAGATCTTTTCTTGCGAGTGCGTCATAGCGGTCGAAATCCAGATGAGTACGGATTTCGTCGGCCTTCGCTCGATCGAGATCGGCTTGTGCGGCGGCGATGTCTTCCTGGCGATAGCCATTCTTCTTCATCTCGTATTCGGCTTTGGCCTGGGCCGCGAGGGCTCGGGCTTCCGCGATCTCTTCGGGGCGGTAGCCGCGCCGGGCTTTTTCCGCGTTCGCCCGGGACTGCTCGAGGGAAGCTTGCAATTCTTTGTCGTCAAAGGTGATCAAGACTTGGCCCGGCTGGACCGAATCGCCCTCGCGGACCAGGACCTGGTCGATGCGGCCGCCGATTTTGGAACCGACGCGAATGTTGCGGGCTTCGACGGTACCGGAACCTTCGAGGGCCATGTCGCGTCGGAACCAGCCGGCACAGAGCCCAGTAGCGGCCAGCACGGCCGCAGCCACGAGGAGAATTAGGATGCGCTTGCGGTTCATGAACCTAGTCTCCTGAGGCGAAGAAAGGGACCGGCAACGGCGCCGTCGAGTTCCCGCGAGGCGCCAAGCCGGACCACAGCAGGTTGAATGCGGTCTCCATCCGGGAGTGCAGAGTGGCGTCGCCGTAAAGCGACCAGATCAGAAGTGTGCCGAAAATAGTCTGACGAAAAACGTGGGCGATCTCCGCGGCTGGAAGGTCGTTGCGGATTTCGCCGCGATCCTGACCGAGCTGAATCATCTGGCTATGGAGGGCATGGACGCGTGTTTGCAGGTCCATCATGGCCTCGCGCACCGGAGTCGTTGAAAGATAGGCCTGCAGAAGCGCACGGATGATGGCGGGATTGCGAGTCGGTTCCTGGGTCATGCGCACACCGAGCGAACGCAAGAAGTCGGGCATGGGCTCGCCCGTGAGGCCGGCCAATTCGATGGCTGCTTCCAGCTTGCCGAGCTGCATTTCTCCAAACGCCAGCAGGATGTGGTCCTTGCTCGGGAAATAATTGAAAAAAGTGCCTTTACCGACGTCGGCGGCCTCCGTGATGTCCTCGACAGTCGTTTCGGCGAATCCCTTTTGAGCGAAAAGGTCCAGCGAGGCGCGGAAGAGACGCTCGCGAATAGCGGCGCTGCGGCGCCGGCGCCGGTCGGAGCTGGAGGCTGAGAGATCAGTGCGGGGAGCGGGTTTTGATCGGCGGGCCATGATGACCAATCCTCATAAATGACTCTAGGTCATATTGTCCCCGGCGTCAAGCCTAGACCTCTCCGGAGGCCTGACGGAGTTCGTTGCCAGGAGCGCCAGGTGGGAGCCATAGAATTCGCACACCCCGGTTGGAGCCGGGGTGTGTTTGAGAGCAGCCCTGGTTTTCGAGCTACTACTTGAGGGACTCGGGATCGGAGGTATTCTTCGGAGACTTCTGGTTTAGATAGGCAATCATTTTTTGGGCGGCGGGGGGAACGGCGACAGTACCCTTAAACACTATGGATTCTGCCTCGACTTTCTTGCCATAGATGCGCTCGTTGGCGTCATGGTCCGGGCGAACCGTCGAGCCTTCTAGTGACAGGCCGGCGAAAAGGCCGCGGGCGCGGGAATAGCTCAAGACTTCGGCGCGCATCGTTACATCGGTGGATGCATTTGCCGTGCGCCCCTTGGGACCAGCGGCTGCCGAGGCGTCAGCGCCAAGCTTTACCTTGCTGCTCAAGATGGCACGAGCGCCACGCGGATTCATGACCAGCAAGACGAAATCCGTGGCCTGGCCTCCGAGTTGCAAGCCAATGCTGCCGCCTTCCAGTGCCATCATCGTGGGGGCGCTCCACGGGCCGGTGAAATGCTCACCGGTGCGGCAGGTCATCGCACCGCGACCGTAGCTGCCGCCGATAACAAACGCAGCCTTGAGCACCGACGGAAAGACGATGAGACATTCGGCCTTATCGATCAGGTCTTGAGGAATGTCATCGGGGATGTCCATGACTTCTTTGATCACCTCCCCGCAATTCTCCAGACGTTCGGTTTCCTTCTTATCCCCCGCGGCCAAGAGCGGCAGCGCAACGAGCGCCAACGCCATTAGGGAAGAAATCATGCGCTTAATCACTGTTCACCTCGTCGTAGTCTTCTGGGCTAGAGCCATCATAGGGTGCCCGCAGGCTGGGCGCAACCTGGGGACTTGGAAACGGGCCTCGAAGTGGGGTTTGTTCCGTGAATTGAGACGCGCCGGCGACAGATTGCGTTGCCTTTCGACTATACTTTTTGAGAGAACGACTTAGGCGCGAGTGAAATATGAGCATCGAGAAAATCCTGCAGCGATGTGCGGCCGTGACAGTGGCCAGCGCCTGGTGGACCCTCGGAACCGGCGTGCCACCGCTGCGTGCACAATCGAAAGCAAAGGCGGCGTCGGCGTGCTGTGGCGCAAAGAAACAGAGTGTGGCTTCGAGGAAGGCCATGGCCAGATTCGCGGCGCGCGTGGATGCGTTGCTGGGAGCAACGCCCGCCAGCAAGGGTGAGTGGGGACTGCTCATCGTGGATGCCGAGAGCGGCGAGACGCTGTACGAGCTGAACGCGGATAAGTATTTCGTCCCGGCTTCGAATATGAAGCTGTTCACCACGGCGCTGGCCCTGGCGAAACTAGGGCCGGAATACCGCTTCCACACCACGGTGGAAACGCGTGGTGCGATTTCGAGCGAGGGAGTGCTGGGTGGGGATCTCACGCTCGTGGGGCGTGGCGACCCGAATCTATCGAACAGAAAATTCCCCTATGAGCTGAAGGAGGAATTTGATGGTCTGCCGGAGAAGGCGCTCCTGGAGCTTGCCGACGCGGTGGCGGCCAAGGGGGTCAAGGAAATTTCCGGAGATGTGATCGGTGACGACACCTATTTCCCGCGGGAGCGCTATCCGAATGGCTGGGAGATCGACGACATGGTGTGGGAGTACGGCGCGGCCATTTCCGCAATCGTCGTGGACGACAACACCGTGGCGCTCACGCTCACGCCCGGCGAACAAGCGGGGAATCCCGTGCAGGCGGCGGTGACTCCCGCGACGCCGGATTTCACGGTCGAGAATGATGTAACCACTTCGGCCGCGGAGATGAAATCGGATTTGACGCTTACGCGCGAGCCGGGAGCGAATCTGGTCGTTGTGAAAGGCAGTCTGCCAGCGAAGAGCGCGCCTCGGAAACTGGTTCTGGCAATCGAAGAGCCGGCGCAGCATGCCGCGACGCTATTGAAGCGGCTGCTGGAGGAGCGAGGAATCAAGGTGGGTGGAGTAGCGAGGGGACGCCACCAGCAGCAAGAAGTGGCCGGGGATCCGCTGGTTCTCGCGGAGCACGTTTCCGCGCCACTAGGTGACACCGTGAAACTGATCAACAAGATCAGCCAGAACCTGCACACGGAAATGCTGCTCCGGACGGTAGCGCGACAAAACGGAGTGTGGACCACGGTGGACGAGCTGATGAGGGTTCCATCGGATTTCTACCTGGTGGCGGGAATCGCGCCGGGCGACGTGATTCAAACGGACGCCTCCGGATTGTCGCGGCACGATTTGGTGACCCCGCGGGCCATTGTGACCTTGTTGAGCTTTGCGCAGAAGCAACCCTGGTTCGGGCCGTATGCTGCGTCGCTGCCGGTGGCGGGAGTAGACGGCACGCTGGAAGACCGCATGAAAAATACACCGGCGGCGGGACGGATTCACGCCAAGACGGGCTCGGTGGAACACGTGAGGACGCTTTCAGGATTTGCAGACACGCCGGGCGGGCGGCGGGTGATCTTTTCATTCTTGAGCAATAATCAGGGCGGGAAGAGTCACGAAGCGGCGGATGCTTTGACCGGGCTGTGCGTGGCGATGCTTGAGGAGTTCAACGTGACGCCGCCGAAGCGCGGGTGGGAACACCAACACCCGCAGTGAGACCGAGGATGGCAAATGGGCGGAGCATTGGTGGTCACGGTGTTTGGCAGTTCGCGTCCGCACGAAGGGGACGCTGATTATGAAGAGGCGCGGATCCTTGGGCGGTCCTTGGCGAAACACGGTTTCTTTGTTTGCAGCGGCGGTTACGGCGGAGTGATGGAAGCGGTGTCCCGCGGCGCGAAGGAAGCCGGCGGGAAAACATTCGGGGTGACCGCGGAATTCTTTAAAGCCGCGAAGCTCAATGCTTGGATTGACGTCGAAGTGCGCAGGGAGTCATGGGAGGAGCGACTGTTTGAGCTAATCCGGCGCGCGGATGGTTTTGTGGCCTGTAAAGGCGGGACGGGAACGCTGGTGGAGCTTGCCGTGGTGTGGGAGATGCTGAACAAGTCGGTGATGAGCGAGAAACCGTTCGCCGTGCTCGGAGACTTCTGGCAGCCGGTTTTGGATCGCGTGCGGGAAGTAGAATTGGGACACCCGGCGCCATGGGGCGAGGCCAACGGACGGCTGGTGTATAGGGCAACGTCACCGGACGACGTGGCAAATCATTTAACCATGAAGTTAAAGCAAGCATAACGATGTCACGGACGGCACAAGACGTACTGGAGTTCGACGGACTCCGCGAATTGCTGCGACTGAGGACGACGTGCGCGTCGGGGCGGCGAGCTGTGAATGCACTCGAGCCAGGGATGGAGCGCGCGGCGCTGGAATCGGCGTTCGCGCTGATTCGCGAAGCAGCCCAGTGGCTGCGCGCGGGACGCGAGCTAGGATTTGGCGCGCTGGCCGATCCGCAAGGCTGGCTCGAACGGATCGAGGGGCTGGGCGCGGCGCTGGAGCCGGGCGAATTCCTGGATGTGCTGTCGTTGCTCGAAACGGCGGGATGGCTGCGGCAGCAGTTTCGCGAAGAAGCGATGAACTTCCGCTTATTGGCGGCGCGGGCCGCTGCGCTTGGTGATTTTCGAGATGCCCACAGAGCGATCCGGCGTTGCGTGCTGCCGAATGGCGAGATCAGCGACGCTGCGTCAGCGACGCTCGGGCGAATCCGGGTGAGCATCACGGAGACGCGCGATACCATCCAGAAGAGCCTGAAGCAGATTTTGCGCGCGCGCCATGCGGAAGCGGGGGAAGACTACGTCACCCTGCGGAACGATCGTTTCGTGATTCCGGTGCGGGCCGAGCATCGGCGGACGATTCCCGGCGTGGTGCACGGAGCGAGCGCGACAGGGCAGACGATCTTCCTGGAACCGTTTGAGACCGTGGAGGCCAACAATCAGCTCGTGCAGCTGGCCGATGACGAAGCCGCGGAAATCGCGCGGATTTTGCGGGAACTCACCGGGCAGCTGCAAATCATCCACCGGCCGCTCCGGGCGGCGGCTGAGACCATTGCGGAACTCGACGGCGTGTTTGCGCGGGCGCGGTTCGCGCGGGATTTTGACGCCGCGATGCCGGAATTCTCGGCGACAAATGAACTGCGTCTGCAAGGCGCGCGTCATCCGGGTCTGGAGGACAAACTCCGGAAAGAAAACCGCTCCATTGTGCCCATGACCTTGACGCTGGGGGGAGAAGAACGCGTGCTGGTGATCAGCGGACCAAACACCGGCGGCAAGACAGTGGTGCTGAAAACGACGGGAATAGCCGCGCTATCGGCGCAGTCCGGAATTCCGGTGGCCGCCGAGCGGGCCGTCCTGCCGCTGTTCGACCGGGTGCTGGTGGACATCGGCGACGAGCAATCGATCGCGGCGGATTTGTCCACGTTCTCGGCGCATATGTTGAACTTGAAGACCATGCTCCAAGCCGCGACGCCGAATTCTCTCGTGCTGGTGGATGAAATGGGCACGGGGACTGCGCCGGAGGAAGGCGCCGCTCTGGCGGTGGCGCTGTTGGACGAATTTCGCGCCAAGAACTGCATCGTGCTGGCAACCACGCATCACGACCGATTGAAGACATACGCATCGACTACGCCGGGGGCGGTAAACGCTGCGGTGGAATTTGACGAGGTCAATCTGCGGCCGACATTTCGCTTGATGGTGGGTGTGCCGGGCGGCTCGAGCGGGATCGCCATCGCCAAGCGACTGGGGATCGCCACCGGAATCATCGAGCGCGCACAGTCACTGCTGACGCCCGAATCACGCGAAGCCGCCGACCTAGTCGCTTATTTGCATCGCAGCCGCGACGAGCTGGATCGCCTGCAGCGGCAGATGACCTCCGAGCGCCATGCGCTGGACGAAGAACGCAAGAAGCTGCGAACCGAGTGGGTCGAACGGCAGCACAAGCGCATTAAGGAGCTGGAAGCGCAGTTTGCGGTGATGCACAAGCGCTTTGACGAGAATGTCGCGCGCGTCGTCGAAGCGGTGAAAGAACGGGAGCTACGCGCGCAAGTGGAGAAAACCACGCGGCGGAAAATGCAGGATATCCGCAGCGAGGCGCGCGAAGAACTGCACGCCGCGGTCGTCGAGACCATCTCGGAATCGCAAGCGGATCTCGGCATCCAGGCGGCTTCGCCGGATGCTGTCAGCGCGGACCGGCTGCAGCCCGGAGCGAAGATTCGCGTCCGCGGGTTCAGCAAGCCGGTTTTGTTGCGGCGCATTGACGGATCGTTCGCCGAAATCGAAGCCGGACCGCTGCGCATGAAAGTGGCCCTGGATGAAATCTCCGGCGTGGAAGAGGCCGCCCCGGCGTTGAAATCGAGTTCGCCGGCGGCCAAGCTGCAGGGCGTGACGGTGACTTCGCCGCGCGGGGAGGTCAGCAGCTATGACGAAATCAACGTGATCGGCATGACCGTGGAGGAAGCCACCGATCGCCTGGACAAATTTCTGGACGATGCCGCGTTGGCGCGCAAGGCGCGCATCAGAGTTATTCACGGGCACGGAACAGGAGCACTCCGCAAGGGGATTGGCGAGTTCCTGGCCGCGCATCCACTGGTTGAGAAACATTCGTTTGAGACCGAGGAGCACGGAGGAAAGGCCATCACCATTGTGGAGTTGCAACGATAGAGGAAGATCATCAGAAAACAGAAATCAGCATGTAGAAAATGGAAAATAGACGGTGCTCCGAGCTCCGCCTCTGTGGATGTGCAGGCACCACTGCTTTGCTATACTCGCCGCGTTCCGACAACCAATTGAATGAGGTGTTTTGATGGAAGCTTTGAAGGATTCAATTTCGCAAGCCAGAGAGTGGTGTCGAATCAGCCGACCGGGAGTGGTCGCCGCGGTGGTGCTAGCCACGCTGGCTGGTATGGCGATCACCGCAGGCGCGCAGGCGCCCAAGAGGATGGTGATTCGCGCGGGGCGGGTGCTCAACGTGCGCACCGGAGAGTTGCGCGCCAACCAGGCCATGGTGATTGAAGGCGACAAAATTACGCAAATTGCTCCGTCCGGTGAAGTACCTGCCGCTCCCGGAGACACCACCATCGATCTTCCGGACGCCACCTTGCTGCCGGGCTTGATCGACATGCACACACATTTGACGTTTGATCTGAACTCGCTGGGGTACCAAGGGCTGTCGATTTCAACGGCGCGCGAAGCGCTGCATGGCGCGAGGAACGCACGGCGGACGCTGGAGGCAGGTTTTACAACGGTGCGAAACCTGGGCGCGAAAGATTATGCAGATATCGCGCTGCGCGATGCCATTAATGATGGTGACGTCATCGGACCGCGCATGGTCGCTTCGGGCCCTGCGCTGGGAATCACCGGCGGCCACTGCGACGAAAACCTGCTTCCGCCGGCATTTCATTTTCAGGGAGCCGGAGTGGCCGATGGCGTCGAGGGCGTGCAGCACAAGGTTCGCGAAGTCATAAAATATGGCGCGGAGGTGATCAAGATTTGTGCCACCGGGGGAGTACTTTCAAAAGGAGACGACCCGAATGCCTCGCAGTACACGCTTGAGGAGATGAAAGCGATGGTGGCAGACGCACACCGGCTGGGCCGACGTGTGGCCGCGCATGCCCACGGGGCAGAAGGGGTGCGCTGGGCTTCGGAGGCCGGTGTCGATTCGGTCGAGCATGGTCATCTGATGGATGACGCGGCGATCGTCACGCTGAAGAAAAACGGAACCTATCTGGTGCCCACACTTTTCCTCGGTGAATACATGGAAAAGAACATGGAGCGCAGCGACGTGCCGGAGTTTTCGAAGCAAAAGATGCGCGATGTCATCGCCGCCATGCGTAAGAATATCGGGAAAGCATTTGCCGCCGGCGTGAAGGTGGCCTTCGGAACGGACGCGGCGGTCTATCCGCACGGGCTGAACGCCGGTGAGTTCCATGTTTACGTGAACCTGGGGATGACGCCGCTGGCGGCGATTCAGACAGCAACCAGCAACGCTTCCGACTTGCTTGGACCGAAGTATCTGGTCGGTTCGCTGGAGCCAGGTCGGTGGGCTGACGTGATTGCCGTCGATGGCGATCCGACGAAAGACGTCACCATTCTGGAACGCGTGAAGTTTGTTATGAAGGGCGGCGCCGTCTACAAAAACGATTATGCCAAGCGGTGACCTTCGTTAGAGAACGGAATGGCGGAAGCGGGATCATTTGCCGATCGGGTAAAGCAGCAGGCGGACATCGTTCGCGTGGTGGGCGAATACGTCCGCCTGAAAAAGAGCGGGCAGAATTTTACCGGACTGTGCCCGTTTCACGCAGAAAAGTCGCCGTCGTTTGCGGTGCATCCGACCAAGCAGATTTATCACTGTTTTGGATGTGGCGTGGGCGGAGATGTGTTCAAGTTTGTAATGGAAATGGAGAAGTGCGCGTTTCCCGAGGCCATTCGAATCGTTGCGGAGAAATGCGGGATCGCCGTCCCGCGACAGAAGGAGCGTTCGCCGGAGGAGCGGAAAGAGAATCAGCAGCGAGCCCTCCTCGTGGAAATGCACCGCGAGGCACAGACCTTTTTCGTAAAGCAACTCGAAGCCACGCTCGAGGGAAAAGCGGCGCAGGCGTATTTGGAGGATCGCGGGGTAGATAAGGAGGCCATGACGCGTTTCGGAATCGGGTACGCGCCGAGCGGCGGGGATGCGCTGCTGCGCCATCTGAAACCCCAATGCAACGAAACGCTGCTGGTTGAATCCGGGCTGGTTTCGCGTGATCAAAGCGGCGGGCGGCTCTTTGACCGGTTTCGGCGGCGCATCACCTTTCCTATTGCGAATGAATCGGGAAAGATCGTGGCCTTCGGAGCTCGTGCGCTGGGCGATGACATGCCGAAATATCTCAACTCGCCCGAGACACCGATTTATTCCAAAAGCAACGTGCTCTATCATATGGACCGTGCGAAGGAAGGAATCCGCCGCCAGGATTTCGCAATTCTAGTCGAAGGCTACCTGGATGCCATCGCCGTGGCGCGCGCGGGAATCAGCAATGTCGTGGCCAGTTGCGGCACGAGCTTGGCGGAGCCGCAGATCAAGTTGCTCGGGCGCTTCACGCGGCGCGTCATTGTGAACTACGACCCGGACGCGGCGGGACAGATCGCAACGGAGAGATCACTCTCGTTGCTCCTTGAGCAGGACTTCGAAGTGCGCGTGCTCGCGTTGCCGCCAACAGGCAATAAAAAGGCCGACCCCGATTTATTTATCCGCGAAAAGGGGGCGGAGGAGTACCTCAAGCTGTTGAAAGAGGCACTACCTTACGTGGATTACCTCATTGCGCGAGCCAGACAGATGGACTTGACCAGCGGGGAAGGGAAACGACAAGCCGTGAATTTTCTGTTGCCGTACGTTCAGAAAATTCCCAATCGCATCCTGCGCTCCGAATGGGCCACCCGCATCGCCCAACAACTGCGACTGGATGAGCCGGTACTGCGTGCCGCACTTAGCAAAGCGGCGGCGGAGCGCCGCGGCGAGCTGAAAATTCAGCCGGAACTGGTGGCCCGACCGGCCAAGCCCGTGGAGCGGCGGCTGATTCGCATGCTTGCCGAGGCGCAGGGCTTCCGGCAGGAACTTGCCAAGCAACTGCAAAATGCCCGGCTGTATCACGGCTTGGAGACGGAGAAGATATTTGAAGCTTTGGTGATTGCCAGCCTGTCTGGCCAGCCTGTACAGGCCACCGAAGTAGGGGCCGCGCTGGAGGACCGCGACCGGCGGCTGCTTTTTGAGATTTTGTTCGAAGAGGCCAACGAGCCAACCTGGGAAGAGGCCATGAGTTGCATCGAGGCGCTGCAGCACCGGCGGGCCGAGCGGGAGCTGGCTGACGTGCAACGCAGCATCGAGGCAAACCCGCCCGGACAAGAGTTGCGAGGTCTCCTGGAAAAAAAACAGGAATTGATGCGGCGGCTGGCCGCGGCACGGTGAAAACTTCTTCTCGGCAAGCGCCGGTGGGAGAGCCACGTCGTCAAAAGAAGCAGTCCGAAACGGCTAGCATCCCTGCAGGCGACCCAATCCAGAGGAGCTCACCGTGGAGCATGGCGAGACCGCGATCCGTGCAAAATCGCCCGACACCGATCGCTGACACCCGATGGCCAGTGCGAGGAAAAAACAACCGTGCTTGTCGAAGGTTGTCAAACGGGCGACTCCTAGACCGCCGTCCGACCGAAACTCGCTCTGGGGGAGGTCTCTGGCCAGTGGAAACATGCTCGACTGTCCCGGGCCGCTAGCGGATGCCTCGGGCACCTCTCCGTTCCAATCGGGAAAGGAGATCAAACCCTGACGGCCAGGTCTTCCACAGATTTCCACGAATTAAAACATTGACGGGACCGGACTTAAACGTGTAGCGTAATAGGGTTTCGCGAGTAACGGTTTTGCCGTTAAATGCATCTATATAGGTGTATTTGGCGGCGGGGGCCGGGCCCTAAAAGTGCGGGAAGCGGGCAACGCACGGGGCGGCAGGCAAGCGGCGCGGTGCAGAGTCATTCAAACAAAAATAGCGAGCGATCTTCTGGGGAAATTCCCTCATGGTTTGCGCCAGCGCGCCAGCCTGCGCGTGTCTCTGCGAATGAAGATGGTCACCGATGTGCCCGGGAGTGCTTGGGAATCGCAGGCAAATAGCGGGAGGAATTTGTGGCAGCAGTAGGCCTTGAAGAGAAATATGATGCGGTACGCCAACTCATCGCCGTGGGCAAAGAGCGCGGCTACCTGCTCTACGACGAAGTAAACGACTCGCTTCCGGCGGAGGTCCATTCCTCCGAGGAAATCGATGATCTCCTCACAACCTTTGAGCGCAACGGCATCGAGATTTATGAGGATCAGGCTTCGGCCAAGGCCGCGCGTGCGGTGGAAGTTTCCGCCGAGGCCGGCGAGCATGAAGTCGTAGCCAAGGACGATGTTCACTCCGACGAAGGCAGCAGCGACCTCGACTTGACACCGGGTTCGCTGGAAAAGACAAACGATCCCGTCCGCATGTACCTGCGCGAGATGGGCACCGTGCCGCTGCTGACGCGCGAAGGTGAAGTCACCATCGCCAAGCGCATCGAGCGCGGGCAACTTGTGGTGATGAAGTCGATCACACGTTCGCCGATCGTCATCAAAGAGCTGATTGCCGTTGGCGACGATTTGCGCAAGGGTGTGCGCTCCATCAAAGAGATCGTGCAGTTCGACGACGAAGAACTGACCGAAGAGAAGATCGCCAACAAAACCAAACAGACCCTGAAATACATCGACAAGATTGCCAAACTGTACGAGACCGCTCTGAAGCAGGCCGCGAAGCTCGATAAAACACTGAAGTCGAAGAAAAGGTCGTACATCCGCGCGAAGTGGGACGTGGCGCGGACGCGCGTGGAGATTTCCGTCGCTATTCGCGACATCGATTTCAATCCGTTTGAGAAGAAGCGACTGATCGACAAAATGCGCGGCACGGTCGAGCGGCTGCAATCGCTGGAACGCGAAGCCGGGCGGCTGGAGCGCCGCGCAGACGTAGCCAAAGGCGACGTCGCGGCGGAAGCCCGCAAAGAGCTCCGCACGCGGCGCACCGAGCTGAAAGATATCGAGGAAGCCAGCGAGGTCGGGCTCACCGAACTGAAGCGCACGCTGACGTTCATTCACCGCGGCGAGGCGGAAGCCGAGCAAGCCAAGAAGGAACTGATCGAAGCCAACCTGCGACTGGTTGTTTCGATCGCCAAGAAATACACCAACCGCGGATTGCAATTCCTCGACCTGATTCAGGAAGGCAATATCGGCCTGATGAAGGCGGTGGACAAGTTCGAGTGGCGCCGCGGGTACAAGTTTTCAACCTACGCGACGTGGTGGATTCGGCAAGCCATCACGCGCGCGATCGCCGATCAGGCGCGCACCATCCGCATTCCGGTGCACATGATCGAGACGATCAACAAACTGGTACGCACCAGCCGCCAGCTCGTGCAGGAACTCGGGCGCGAGCCGACCAGCGAAGAGATCGCCAAGCGCATGGACATTCCGGTGTCCAAGGTACGCAAGATTCTGAAGATCGCGCAGGAGCCCATTTCGCTCGAAACGCCGATCGGTGAAGAGGAAGATTCGCATCTTGGCGACTTCATCGAGGACAAGGCGGTAGTCTCGCCATCCGATGCGGTCATCAATTTGAATTTGAAGGAACAAACGTCTTCGGTGCTGAAGACGTTGACGCCCCGCGAAGAAAAAGTCATCAAGATGCGCTTTGGTCTGGATGACGGCAGCGAGCACACGCTCGAAGAAGTCGGCCAGTCGTTCGCCGTCACTCGCGAACGGATCCGCCAGATCGAAGCCAAGGCACTGCGCAAGCTGCGCCACCCGTCGCGTTCGCGGAAGCTGCGCGCGTTCCTGGAAGGCCCCTCGCGCGATTACCTCTAGAAGAAGTCGAACTTGACATCCTCCCGCTCGTGAACGAGGGGGATTCCCTACGCACACCGTGCCGCCTGTTCCAGGGGTTCCGATGTGCCCAGGAGCAGCGCAGTGCCACGGCGCGCCGAAGCCCGCTAGGAATTGTTCCGCGGCGGAACCCGGACGAACCGCAGCAGCATCCGGATGGTCCAAACCAGCGTAAACAAGACAAAGCCGGCGAGGATGTACCACATGCGGGAAATATCGGGCCGGTTATCCGGATGCAGGTTGGATTGGATGGCATAGTCGAATGTAAGAATCATGATGAGGAAAACGGCGCAGCCGAACCACGCGAAATAGGAGTTCAGGAACGCGTGCGTTTCCGCAAGATGTTCGGGCGCGAGCCAGTATTGCTTCTTTGGAAGGTTGATCAATTCTGGCGGCATCAAGGAGATAATGCGCGGGATGCCAAAGCCGACGAGCACTGCCAGAACACTGACTCCCACGAACACCGCAAAGAAAGCAGACTTGGTTTGCCAGCCGTTCGGGACACCCTGCGCGTTGAAATGCGAAGCCACCACCGCCGGCAATTCCGCGTAGTAAGACGAAAAATAAATTGCCGCGCCCGCGGCGAGGACAGCAAATAATGTTCTGGGCAGCCTGGCATCTTGCATTTGCGTTCCTTACCACCTGACTGGATAAAACTACCACCGGAAACAATAGCGACAGCACTCAGGCAGCGACGGGAGTCAACACCCACGCCAAGCAGACTCGCGCCTGGCGCTTCGACAAGGACTCCCACAGCGAATTTCTTCTCGGTTACACGCTTCGAATTGATGCATATTAGAACCGTGGAGACTCGCTAGAGGCCAATGAAGTCGAGGCAAGAAATCATCGCCATTATTGTGGTGCTGCTCCTCGGCGCCACGATGTACGGATGGTATCGCACGGGGCCGCCGGCAAACGCGCCCGTGACGCCCGACAGGACGAAATATGGAGGCGCCGGGCAGGCGCCGATGGTCGATCAGACACCCCTCTTGACGGCGCAACGGTTCGCGAAGATGGCCCTCAGCGCGGAAGAACTGCCGTTTGCCCAGGAAGCCTTGCGGCTCGGGGATCAAGAGATGGACCTGGCGTTTGCGGCGGCGGTGCGAGAGGCAGAGGGGCATCCGCCGGTGTTGAGCGCCGAAGCCAAGGGGATCCAGGCGCGGCTGCAGCAGGCAGAGAGGGCCCTCGAAGCGGATGAAGGGCAGGTCAAACAATTGACGGCCCAGGAGGAAAAGGCCACCGGAGAGAAAAGAGACACGCTGGATGATCAACTTGATGTGGCCAAGGCGCAACTCGAGTTGGATCAGGATGAAGTGGATGACGCGAAGCAAGATCTAATCCGTGCGGGGGGCGATCCGCAGGGCCGTATTCAGACGATGGTCGAGGAGCACGAAGCGGCTTCGCACGCCGCGGACAGCCTGAAGGTGACGGTGACCGCGCTGGTGGAAGAGCGCGGGCTGATTCACCGGTTTCAGCAGTGGTCGGTACTCCATCAGAAACAATTGGATTTGTGGCGCGCCAAGCAGGACGCTGAGTCGCTGGCCGCATCGTTTTCCGCGAAGCACAATGCGATGGAAGCGCAGATCGCTGCGGCCCGGAGGGAATCGAGCGAGGTGGCCCGTGCCGGAGAGCACGCTAGCGTCGGCCGCGAAGAATCAACCGCACTGCTGAAAGCGACCAAGCGGCGTTCGGCCGATGAGAAAGCGCTGGCCGGCTTTGACAAGCGCGTCAATGATGAGAAGCAGCTGGCGGAAGTATACGGCAATTGGATCGAGGTGATTGCCGCCAAGCAGCGTTCCGTCGTGCACGGCGTACTGACCGGGCTAGCCGTCATATTGGGAATCTTGCTGATCGGACTGTTCTTCGATAACTGGCTTGAGCGCTTGCTGGGAAGGACCTCGCTGGATCGTCGGCAGGTCGAAACGCTGCGCACGGTGACGAGCGTGGCAGTGCAGTTCTTTGCGGTGCTTTTCATCCTGCTCGTGATTTTCGGGCCGCCCAGCCAGCTGGGAACGTTCCTTGGGCTTGCCGGCGCGGGTCTCACTGTTGCGCTAAAGGATTTCATTGTGGCCTTCATTGGCTGGCTGGTGCTGATGGGGAAAAATGGGATCCGCCTGGGCGATTGGGTGGAGATCAACGGCGTCACCGGAGAGGTGGTCGAGCTCAACATGTTTCACACCGTGCTGCTCGAAACCGGGAATTGGACTGATTCCGGCCATCCCACGGGGCGCCGCGTCACGTTCACGAATAGCTTTTCCATCGAAGGCCACTACTTCAATTTTTCAACTTCCGGCCAGTGGCTCTGGGATGAACTGCAAGTTGTGCTGCCGGCGGGACAGGATCCCTATCCCATCGTCGATGCGATACAGAAAAAAGTTGCCGAAGCTACCGCTGAAAGTGCAAAGCAAGCCGAGCAGGAGTGGCAACATGCGGCGCGTTCCCGCGACATGCGTTCACTCTCTGCGGCGCCGGCAATCAATGTCAAGCCGGTGATCGGTGGGATCGAAATCGCCGTGCGCTACGTCACTCGTGCCAACGAACGGTACCAGTTGCGCGCCAAGCTCAATCAAGCGGCCGTGGACCTGCTCGGACAGAGGGGCGCGCCGCCAGTGACGAAACAAGCTTGAGTTCTCTAGATTGTTCCGGTTATCTCGCTAAGAGCCGGCTGACATTTTCTTCAACTCGGCAAGCATCTCCTGAAAAACTTTGGCATTCGCTTCCTGCAACCTCAGGCCTTGTTCGAGGATTTGCGCGTTGCGCTCCGCGATTTGTCCATTCCGCTCGGAGATTTGCAGAGTGCGTTCGCTGCGCTGATTGATGACCTTCAGTTTGCGGTTGTACCGCGCCAGGCTGAACAGCAGGACGAACAAGATCAGCACAAAGATGCCGAGTGATGCGAAGCCCATCAGCACTGGCCAGACGGCGAGGCCTGGAATGCGGGCGCGTACCTGCTGAAAGTATTTCTCCGAGGTCAGCCACTCCCGAGTCCGCGGATTCCAGTACAAAGTGTTTGTGGTGTTCCACTGGGTGTAGCTGCGGGCATAGGTCCAGTAGAAGTTGTCCGTGAGGCCTTGTAACTCCACTTCGACGGTTCCCATCGAGATGCCATCTTGATTGACGGCGGAGAAATCCTCGACGACTCCATTGCGAACGAGGAGGTCTCCATCAAAGGGAAAACGCTTCGTGGCGAAGTGATACTGGTGATCCTTCACTCTTTCAAATTTGAGTGTGTTGGGATCCGCTTTTTGCGCCTGTTCCCAAGCAACAAGCAGGCCCTCCTCCGATTTCTGAGCACTTGCGGACGGAATCCGTGGAGCGAAGAGCAGCAACACGATGGCCAATGCAGCTACGGTGGTTCGCATGTTTTGCTCCGAAGAATTTAGAGTACTCAGGATATAAGCTTGCCGCGTTTGGCGGCTGCTTGCGGAGCCCATGGTGTGATTGAATGCTTACTACAATCCTGATCTACAAACAGAGGCTGCGAGCTCTTGCCCGGATGTCAATCCGTACACGGGTGGCGTCGGCACGCCGAGCATTCCAAGGTAAAGATGGATCTGTCCGCGGTGATGGATTTCGTGCTCCACCATTCAGCGCGGCCATTGCCATCTGGCGACTTCCGCCCTAGCGCATCAGCTGACGCGCGCGAATGGCAGAAACCGTTGCACCGGTGTAGAGCAACGCGAGAAGCGCGTACCCGGCAATCAGGCCGGCACCCTCGGCCACCCATCCCAACGCAATGCTCATCGAAAGCTGTACCACCGTCGTTAGAATGGCCATTGCCGACTGCGTTCTCCCCATGAAGTGACGCGGCACGATAGTCATCAGCGAAGACTGCGCCACAACTCCACCGAGCGCGCGGCAGAAGCCAAACAGAATCTGCATCATCACCGCTCCCACAAGAAAGGCGACGAACGGAGTTGCCATGTGTCCCGCCGCGAGTCCGGCGCACGCCGCAACATACAGCGGCATGCGCAAAGCTGACCGCAATTGGCTGGCGATTAAACCGCCAATAATCGCGCCGGTCGCCCAGCCTGCTTCCAAGAAACCCAGCCCCCGGGGACCGGAATGCAGAATATCGTTGGCCAGCGCTACCAGCACGACGTTGGCGCTTACCACGCCTGCCATCATTACGGAGTGCGTAATCCCCAGTGCGCGCACCAGCGGCTGCTGCCGCAGATACGCGAAGCCTTCCTTCATGTCGGCGTAAACGGCTAGCGACAGGCCCGCTTCCGCGACTTCCGGATTTTCTCCGGTCTCTAGCGCCTCGGCCGTCGCTTCGGTGGCTTCGTTATACTCCCGCGGATATTTCTGACTCTCCCGCGGCGAGACGTATCCTCGGCGCACCTGATAGAGACAGTACGCCGACACGAAATAAGTTGCACCATCGATCACCAGAATTCCCGCGATTCCCACCGTGTTGTAAAGGAAGCCGACGAAAGCGCCCGCAATAAGCATCCCGCTCTGTACACCGACCAGCACTGCCGCATTTGCTCCTGTGAATTGGCTCGCGGGAATCACCTCCTGGACCAGTGCGTTTACCGTGGCCCAGTACATCGCGGAGCCAACGCCGGTGACGAGGGTCATGGCGTAAAGGTGCCACAGCTGCAGATGGCCCCGCCACGCGACGTACGCCGTGGCCAGGACGAAAAAGGCGCGCACGAAATCGAGCAAGACTCCCAGGTAGCGCCGGTCGATTCGATCGATCAGCACGCCGCCGAGGAACGGCACGAAAAGTCCCGGCAGAGTCATGACGATGACTTGCCCGCTGACCTTCATGGTCGAGTGCGTTGCCGCCAGGATGTACCAGCTCACGCCCGCGAAGTTCATCCCGCTGCCGAAGAGCGACACGAACATTGCGAGAAAAAAATAGCGGAAGCCGCGCTGCGCCCAGATCAGCTTCCAGTCCACGCGGTGTGTCGGGGTGGTGGCCATCGAATCTATTAGCTTACTATCGTATCCTGGAGCGCCTTGATCTCAGAAGGAACGGAGGACGAGGCTCATAGAAAACAAAGTCCATGACGAAAAAAATCGGAGAGCAGCCAGAGTTGGAGAATTAATTCGTGGGAAACGAAGCGCGTTGCAGCGTGCGGTTCGGCAAGCAGCAGTCAGAGGGCAAAGCATTGCTCGAAACGAGCGAGATTCTCTTCCGTGGCGATTTCCGGCTGACGATTCCCTTTTCCACAATCAAATCGGCGAAAGCCGTGGATGGAGAACTCCGCTTGCAAACCGCGGAAGGGCTCGCGGTTTTCTGTCTCGGCGCGACGGCCGAGAAGTGGTGCGAGAAAATTCTTCACCCCAAATCGCGCCTGGAAAAACTTGGCGTGAAGCCCGGAGCGAGAGTTTCCTTGCTCGGTGATCTCGATACCGGATTTCTCGCGGAAATAGGCAATCTCACCAAGGTCGTAAGCAAGAACAAAGTTGCGGCCGACTCGGAATGGATCTTTCTCGCTGTCGATTCGAAGGGAGATCTCGGCGCCCTATCTAAAATCTCGAAACCCATGGAAGGCGCGGTCGCGCTTTGGACCGTCTATCCCAAGGGACAAAAGCACATCACCGAAAATGATGTGCTCGGCGCGGGCCGGAAGTGCGGCTTAAAGGATGTGAAAGTCGTCGCCTTTTCCCCCACGCACACCGCGCTTAAATTCGTCATTCCAAGGTCTGCTCGCTAATCGATTTTTCAATTCGGCGACAGCCCTCTCGGGCTTCTCCAGTGGGTAGCAAGGGGCACCGTTGCATTCACACGCCGCCTGCGCGAGTCATCCGTACCTGTGCCTGCGAACAATTGTCCCCATGCGTCCTCGAAGCGATAACGACCTGCTTTGTTTCCTTTTCTCCTGCCGTCACTGCGCACCTCGACTAACGTCTGATGCGGCACTGCGCCACCACATGATCAGCGTCCTTTAGAAGCCTCCTATCGCGGCGCACCATCCGGAACATCACCCAACGGGCTGCCATCATGATCGAGGGAAGAATAAAATCAAAGACCACGCGCCGAACGGCGATGAAGCAGCGCCTAGTAAACGAGGATGGCGTCTTTCTCCGACGAAAAAAATCATGAGCACGGTGGTGAGAGGGAAGACAGACAATTCCATCGAGCGGCTTGATCTGGACGCGCCTTGGTCTCGGCGCCCGCCAAATAGGAGCGCGTAGCTAGCGGACCGTTGTTGCTCTAGGCTTTCTATCTTCAAAAAGCTATAACTGCCTTGCGATTGTTTATCGACAGAAAGTTCCACGATTTTGCATTCGTGCGTATGATCAACGTGATGACCTCCCTGTTGGAAGTGAGCGGATTGACCGTGGAACTGCCCACCGTAGCCGGATGGGTGCGGCCGGTAAACGAGGTGTCGCTGCGCATCGACGCGGGCGAATCGCTGGGCCTGGTCGGGGAATCCGGCAGCGGGAAGACCATGTTGTCGCTGGCCGTGATGGGATTACTCCCGCCCGGGGCACGTGTGAGCGGCGAAGCAACGTTGACGGCCGAATCGTCCGCGAAAAATTTGACCACGCTTACCGAACGCCAATGGCGCGACGTTCGCGGCAGTGAGGTTTCCATGGTCTTTCAGGAGCCCATGACCTCGCTGAACCCGGTTATGCGCGCCGGCGCACAGATTGAAGAAGCGATACGCGCGCATCAGCCGCAACTGCGTGCCAACGAAGCGAAACGCAGGACTATCGAAGCCTTGCGGCGCGCCGCAGTCCCTGAACCCGAAATCCGTGCAGAACAATTTCCGGGGCCTTCGGCAACGGGTCATGATTGCCATGGCGCTGGCCGCGGGGCCGTGGCTGCTGATCGCCGACGAGCCGACAACCGCGCTCGACGTGACGGTGCAAAACAAATCCTGGATCTGCTGGACCGCCTCCGACGTGAACTGCGACTCGGTCTGCTTTTCATCACCCACGATCTGGGCGTCGTTGCGCAAGTGGCCGAGCGCGTTGCCGTGATGTACGCGGGCCGCATCATCGAACAAGGGCCCGCCAGTGAAGTCCTGCCGATGAACCGGTCTCGGCTCTGGATGTCTCCGTCGGCGCGCAAGTTCTTCTCCTGTTGCAGGACCTCCAGCGCGAATTCGCGCTCACCTACATTTTCATCTCCCACAGCTTACCGGTAGTGGCGCAGGTCGCCACGCGCATCGCCGTCATGCGCGCCGGCCAATTCGTCGAAACCGGCCCCGTTGATAAAGTTCTCCACCAGCCGCAGCACGACTACACCCGCGAACTGCTTTCCGCCGTCCCGGAGTTACCGCGAGCGTGACTTTTCCCGAGAGCTAGACCAATCCTCAGCCATTCATTTTCCTTAGAACGGGTTACTGAAAACTGACAACATTTTCCTTATTGCGCTACAATCCCACCCACCTGAAATGTTCCCGGGTGCTCGTGCGTAGTCCTTACTTGAGAAGGCAGACTTAGGAAACCTTGTGGTGGAGGAGTCCTCGATGGCTACAACCCCCGTTCCCGCTTCGGAGGCGCAAGCTCGTTCTATTAGTTCGTTCGGCCGAATCATCGGCGTTTTCTTCTCGCCGCAAAACACCTTTGAAGACATCGTCAGGAAACCCACTTGGGTGCTGCCGATTGTTCTTCTGACGGTTCTCAGCCTTGCGGTCAGCTTCTGCATCAATCAGCGGATCAATTGGCGCGAATTTATGAGTCAGCAAATCGAGAAGAGTCCGCGCTCGGCGCAGATGTCGGCCGAGCAGAAGCAGCAGCAGATCGAAGGCGGCGCCAAATTCTCTCCCGTCTTCACCTACTGCGTCGGCCTGCTGGGCCCCATTCTGGGCGCGTTAATCGTTGGTTTGGTAATGTGGGGAGCCTACAGTCTCCTGGGCGGGGCAAGCACTAATTTCGGCATTGCATTCAGCATTACCTCGCATGCGTTTCTTACCGGGCTAGTCAGCAGTCCTCTTTTCATCCTGATCCTGTATTTGAAGCCGTACGGCACGATCGATCTTGAAAACCCAGTGGCTACAAATGTGGCAGCAATCTTGCCCGACGACTCCGCGAAGTGGCTGGTGGCACTCTCGAAGTCATTCGATGTTTTCACATTTTGGACGGTAATTTTGCTGGCGATTGGGTTTGCCGCCGTGAGCCCGAAAAAACTGAAGGGGTCCAAGACCTACACAATTGCCTTTGGCGTTTGGGCGGCCTTTGTGGTGCTCCGCGTATGCTGGGCGTTTATCTTCTCCTGATACACTGAAGTAGGACGGGCATTTTTGCCTGTCCTACTCTCGGGTATTCAGTCGAAGATGAATTTTTCGTTTGAAGCAGCGAAGACCGACCCGTCAGGCGCGCGTTGCGGGCGCTGGATGACGCCGCATGGCGCGATCGAGACGCCGGCGTTCATGCCTGTGGGCACCCAGGCGACCGTCAAGGGGCTCACCCAAGAAGCGCTCGAAGAGCTCGGCGCAGGAATCATTCTTGCAAATACCTATCATCTCTATCTTCGTCCCGGGCACGAATTGGTGCGCAGGCTTGGCGGGCTCCATCGATTCATGTCCTGGCCGCGCGCCATCCTCACGGATTCCGGCGGCTACCAGGTCTTCAGCCTTTCCAAATTGCGAAAAATAACCGATGAGGGCGTGCGCTTCCGCTCCCATCTCGATGGCTCCGAACATCTCCTTACGCCGGAAAAAGCCGCGGAGATCCAGCTGGCCCTGGGGTCCGACATTGCCATGGTCCTCGATGAATGTATCGGAACACCCGCGCCCCGCGAGAAAGCCGAAGCCGCGCTGAAGCGCACCACCGAATGGGCACGCCGCGCGCGACTGTATTTCGAGGAATGCACGCGACGTAACGGAAATCTCAGCCAATGGCAATTCGGCATCGTGCAAGGCGCCACGTTTGCCGATTTGCGCCGCGAAAGTGCGCGGCAGCTTCTCGATCTCGATTTTCCCGGCTACGCGGTCGGCGGCCTTGCTGTCGGCGAGCCCCAGGAAATGACCTGTGAAATGACCGCCGAAGTAACCGCGCTGCTGCCCAAGGGCCGCCCGCGGTATCTCATGGGCGTGGGCCGCCCCGAACAGCTCGCGGACTATGTCGCGCTGGGCATCGACATGATGGACTGCGTCCTGCCGACACGCGCCGCGCGTCATGCCTGCCTGTACACCTCCGCCGGCCGCGTGCTCATCAAGAACGCGCGCTACGCCCAGGATCAGCTGCCCATTGATCCCAACTGCTCTTGCCGCGTCTGCCGTCGCTACTCGCGTGCCTATCTTCGCCATCTTTTCACCGCCGGAGAACTTACCGGGGCGGTTCTCGCCACCCACCACAATGTCCACTTTTACCTTGACATAATGCGCCAAATCCGCAAAGCTATCGAGTTTGGGAACCTAGCGAATTTCTCATCTGACATGCACGCGCGCTATACGGCGGGTCCGGCCTAAGGGTAGAACTTCTTGCAGTGCGTGGGCCGTCCGCGGGGCACCAAGAGCAGTGAAAGTCGTAGCCATACCGGGGTCCGCAGCTCGCCCCCGGTACGGCGTTTTTATTTTCCCAGAGTGCAGTAGAGGCGTCGGGTTCATCAGGGTTGCCGGTAAAGAAAAGCATTTTCTTGAAACTAAGAACTGACAACTGCTAGCGGCTTTTCAGGACGATGATGACAGCGATGATTTTTCAGGCTTCTGGCGGTGGGGGCTTTGGCGGCTTCCTGATCCCGCTCGGTCTTATGTTTGCCATCATGTATTTCATGGTGATCATGCCGCAGCAGCGCCAGCGCAAGAAAGTGCAGGCCATGCTCGCGGAGCTCAAGTCCGGCGACAAAGTGATCACCAGCGGCGGCATGTATGGCACTGTTAATGGTATCGATGGCGATTCGGTCATTCTGAAAATCTCTGCCGAACCGCAGGTTAAAATTCGTGTCTCGCGTGCGGCGATTGCTCAGGTGGAGGCGTCGGAAGATGCAAAATAATCCCACCCTTCGCTGGACGACAGGCCTTACTTTCTGACCATGAACCCTAATCTGAAGTGGAAAGCGCTGTTCATCTTTGCCGTCATTCTGTTCTGCATCTATTTCCTTTTCGGCTACCCGGTGTTTCCCACCTCGGTCGCGCAAGTGAAGGATAACTTCTCCAAACAGATCAAGCTCGGTCTGGACCTCCAGGGCGGCACTCACCTGCTCCTTCAGGTGCAGATCCAGGAAGCCATCGGGCAGGAGACGGATACGACCGTAGACCGTTTGACTACCCTGCTGCGCGCGAAAAATATTCACTACGACGAAGTGCGCCGTGTCGACGACACGCACATTCTTGTTCGCAACCTCGATCCCGCCCAGCTCTCGCAATTCCGCGACATTTATAACGCTCAATTTGTCACCGACTGGGATATGTCAGCGGCCGCTGGCAATCTCAACGGCTACACTTGGACGCTTAAAACCAGCGCTATCGCGCGCATTCAAGAGTCGACCATGACCCAATCGCTGGAGACCATCGATCGCCGTATCAACGCCCTGGGCTTGACCGAACCTACCATCCAGCTTCACGGCCGCAAAGACAATGAAATCCTTGTGCAGCTTCCCGGCGAAGGCGATCCCAGTCGCGCCATGTCCGTCATTCAGGCCGGTGGACAATTGGAGTTAAGACTGGTCGAAGATCCGGTTCCCTATGCTTCGCAAGCGGAAGCTCTCAGCCGGCATGGAGGCGTTCTGCCGGCGGGTACGGAGATCGTCCCCGGCCGCTCGGAAACGCGTAATCCCTCCGGTGGAGTCGAGAGCGCCGAAAGCTGGTACGTCTTGACCCGTTTGGTTGTTGTTTCCGGCCGCGACCTGCGCAGCGCCGTCGAGAATCGCAACGCGAATAACCCCGGCATGTGGCAGGTGAATTTCACTCTTTCACCGGAAGCCGCTCGACGCTTCGGACCCTTTACGGAGCAAAACAAGGGTCGACAAATGGCTATTGTTCTGGACCACCGCGTCTATTCCGCTCCGGTGATCAATGGCCGCATCGATGATTCCGGTTTGATCGAAGGAAACTTCAGCCAGGAAAGCGCCCATGATCTCGCGCTGGTCCTCCGCGCCGGCGCCCTTCCTGCGTCCATCAAGTATCTTGAAGAGCGCACCGTCGGCCCATCGCTCGGAGCCGATTCCATCCGCCACGGCGTGCAGGCTTCCATCCTTAGCCTCGTGGTGGTGATGCTTTTCATGCTCGTCTATTACCGCCTCTCCGGTGGCAACGCGGTGCTGGCCCTGATCCTGAACCTAGTCATTCTTCTCGCCGTGCTAGGCCTCTTTGGCGCCGTACTGACGCTACCCGGGATCGCTGGTGTTATCCTGACTATCGGCATGGGTGTGGATTCGAACGTTCTGGTGTTCGAACGCATCCGCGAGGAACTGCGTAACGGCAAGTCTGCGTCGGCCGCCGTGGACGCCGGTTTTGACAAGGCCTTCCTGACGATTATCGACACCCACGTGACGACCGTTGTCTCGGCTTTTTTCCTCTTCCTCTTTGGAACCGGCCCAATCCGCGGCTTTGCCATCACTTTGACGATTGGTTTGATTGCCAACGTGTTCACCGCGATCTACGTTTCGAAAACGATTTTCCAGTATCACCTGACGAAAATGGACCGTCAGGCCGAATTGAGCATCTAGTGCGTACTAGAACTGCCGGGGCGGGTGTCCCATTCGAATCCAAACGAGTGGGGAGTGGGTTTCCTTCGCAGAATTCCGCTACCTTTGGTAGCCGGTTTCGCGCCGGGAACTTTCCCTAACCCCCTGGAGTCTAAGGAAGGGAAGCAATAGCGGAATGATCGAACTCTTCAAGCAGCCCAACATCGACTGGATGGGCAAAGCTAAGTATTTCTTTGTCTTGAGTGGCATTCTTCTTCTCGCCGGGTGGACTTCGATTTTCTTCAAAGGCGGTTTGCGTTACGGGATCGACTTCAAAGGCGGCACCAACGTGGATGTGCGCTTCGCCCAGGCTCCCGATATTGACAGGCTGCGCAGCGGTCTCGCCGCTCAGGGGCTCGGCAACACCGAAATCCAGAGCGCCAGAGATATCGCCAATCCCAATTCCAACGAGGTGCTGATCTTCGTGGAAGGCAGAGGCCAGGACGAACAAACCCTCCAAGCCAGCAGGGAGAAAGTGTTGAGCGCGCTCAACGCCACCTACGGACTTTCCGGCTCGAACAAGGCCGATTTTAATTCCGCGACGCTTTCCTCGCTTGCCGCCGTCCTTACGGAGAAGGATCCTCTGGTTCTTTCCGTCAACGCCGCTGATCGTTACCAGCAGCTCTCGAGAAAACTTCTCGACTACCGCGACAAGAACGCCAACGGCGTGCTCACCAATTTCGATGACCTAGCGAAAGGTGATGGCGTGACCCCCGCGGTCCTCGCCGCCGTGAAAAACAGCTATGCACTCGGACCCTTCGCCATTCGCAACGTCGAAGTCGTGGGTCCCAAGGTTGGCGCCGAGCTTCGCAGGCAGGCGATTTTCGTTACCCTCTATGCTTTGGGCGGCATGCTGGTATATATTGCCTTCCGATTCGAGTGGGTTTACGGAGCCGCCGCCGTTCTGGCCGTCTTTCATGACGTGCTGATCACCTTGGGGTTTTTCTCGTTGTTGCACTTCGAGATTTCGCTGACGGTCATCGCGGCTTTGCTCACGCTCGTCGGTTATTCCATGAACGACACGATTGTCATCTTCGATCGCATCCGTGAGAACAACCGCTTGCTGCGCAAGGAATCGTTTGCTGACGTGGTCAACAAGTCCATCAACCAGACTCTTTCGCGAACGATCTTGACCAGCGGTCTGACTTTCCTTACCGTGCTCGTCCTGTTCCTGATGGGCGGCCAGGTGCTTCGTGCTTTCTCCTTTGCCCTGGTGGTAGGGATTGTGGTAGGAACGTATTCCAGTTTTGGTATCGCTGCCCCGCTCGTGGTCGCCTGGAATCGCTGGCGCGGCCAGGGCGCGGCGGCAGGCCCCGGACCTGCAGCCGGCAACAAAGCCCGCGGCAGTGAAAACGTCGCCGGACGTCTCGCTCCCGCCGGGAGAAGGTAGGACCCATGTTTGAAGAAATGGTGATTTCCAGTCCGAATCCGAAGAAGACCAGCAAGCCTTGGACGGTCTTCCTATCGATGGTATTTGAGGTCGCCTTTTTGGGAATACTCATTCTCATTCCTTTGATCTACACCGAGGCGCTTCCGAAGACTATGATGGCGACTATGCTCACCGCGCCGCCGCCACCACCGCCGCCTCCGCCGCCTCCCGCGATGGCTCAGGTGGTACACGTCAAGCCGCAGGCCCATTTGATGGATGCAGGCAAACTGATGCAACCGAAGGTCATCCCTAAGGATGTCAAGATCATTAAGGAAGACGCCGAGCCGGAAATGAGTACCGGCATGAGCGGTGGCGTCCCCGGCGGCGTTGCTGGTGGCTCCATGGGCGGCGTGCTGGGTGGCGTCATCGGTGGCATGGGCGGAGCGCCGCCCCCGCCGAAGCCGAAACAGACTGGTCCGCTCCGCGTCGGCGGCAACGTCCAGGCAGCCCGCATCATCAACCGGGTGCAGCCGGTTTATCCGCCGCTGGCGCGCCAGACGCGCATCTCCGGCACCGTGCGTCTGCACGCCATCATCGGCAAGGATGGCATGATTCAGCAGCTTGAAGTCATGAACGGCCATCCGTTGCTGCAGCAGTCCGCGCTGGATGCCGTGCGTCAGTGGCGCTATCAGCCGACGCTGCTCAATGGCGAGCCGGTGGAAGTCGACACGACGATTGACGTGATTTTTTCTCTCAACCAGTAGTACGGTCCGGCGTGCCAGTCGTGGGACAGGCACGTCACTCCGAGTAGCAGCAAACACTCTCGCTGGCGCCCGCTGGATCGGCGTCACTTGAAACTAAGGAGCAAACGAATGGTAGCCACCTTGAACGTAATCGCAGTATTTTTGCTGCAAGAGGCCCCCACATTTGATCTCCGCAGCATGTGGGGGTCGATGACTCTCTTGGTAAAAGTTGTCGTCTTCATCTTGTTCATTCTTTCTGTCTATTCCTTCGGCGTGATGATTGACCGCGCCCTGATGTACAGCGCGGCGCGCAAGCAGTCCCGTGTCTTCGTGCAACAGGTTGCCGGCGCCCTCAAGGAAGGAAAGCTCGACGAAGCCATCGCCATTGCCGAACGCAATAAGAAGAGTCACATCGCCAAGGTTGTCGCCACTGGCCTCTCCGAGTTCCAGTCCGCCTCACAGCAAGTTTCGGACTCCGACGTCATCGACGCCGCCAAGCGCGGTCTGGAGCGCTCCGTCGCCATCGTCCACGCCGAAATGAAGCGTGGCCTGTCGGCCCTCGCCACGATCGGTTCGACCGCCCCGTTCGTCGGTCTCTTCGGCACCGTGGTCGGCATTTTGAACGCGTTTAAGGGCATCGCCGCCAACAAAGCCACCGGTCTGTCGGCTGTCGCCGGTGGTATCTCGGAAGCTCTCGTCACCACCGCCTTCGGCTTGCTCGTGGCCGTCCCCGCCGTCTGGGCTTACAACTACTTCACCAACAAAGTGGAGGCCTTCGACGTCGAGATGGACAACTCCTCGATGGAACTCATCAACTACTTCATCCTGCGCCGCGGCGCCAAGAAGTAACCGGCCATGGCCTACAAGCCACAAGTCGGCCCCCAGATGTCGGCCCCCAACGTTATTCCGATGGCCGACATCATGCTCGTCCTGCTGATTATTTTCATGGTGGTCACGCCCATGTTGCAGAAGACTCATCAGGTGGACTTGGCTCCCACGGAAAACGCCCACGAGATGAAGGACGCCGACAAGGACGATGCCATCGTGGTGGCCGTCACTCGCGATGGCAGCATTTTTCTCGGCAACACTAAGGTGAGCAAGGAAGATATCACCGGACAGATCAAGGATCGCATCTCTACCCGTCTTGACAAGACCGTTTACGTTAAGAGCGATGCTCGCGCCAAGTACGGCGACGTGGTCGCCGTTGTCGATGAAATTCGCTCTGCCGGTGTCGATCAGCTCGGTCTGCTCACCGAGAAAAATCAGAAGGAGAGACCGGCTGCTCCTCCGCCACCCGCGGATTGAGCGCCGGGCGGTCCGTTTGCACCGTTCACCGTTCGTTTGCTGATTCTTTAGGGTCGCGCCGGATCTCACCCGGCGCGGTTTCATGGCCTGCGGAGACGCTCTACGTCAGGCCCACAGGAGACTGGCTATGGGGATGGATGTAGGAGGAGGAGCTGGCGGATCGATGGCCACGCCAAACGTGGTCCCGCTGATCGACATTCTGCTCGTGCTGATCATTATTTTCATGGTCATCTCGCCGCTTATTCCCAAGGGCTTGGATACGCTCGTTCCTCAGCCCTCGCCGAACCAGCAGCAGAACGTCGAGCTTGAGAACAAGACCGTGGTCGTCCAGGTGAACCTGACCGGCAAACTTAAGATCAACAATGAAGACACCACCTGGGATGGTCTTGGCCCGCGCATGGAGCAGATCTTCAAGGAGCGCGCCGAGAAAATTGCTTTTGTCAAAGGCGACAACGATGTAATGTTCATGGACGTTGCCCGGGCCATCGATATCATGCGCGGCGCCGGCATTGACAAGATTGGTTTGATCACCGCCAAGCTCGAAGCGGGCCAGTAAGTTTTCTTCGGTTTGTAGAGGGGTTCGCCCCCCGTTTTCGCTGCATGTGAGCGTCCTCCTCGTGGGGCATTTGCAGGATGCGAGGTGGATTATGAGAGTGTTGGTCGGCGGTAAGCGCGGTATCGTCTCGGAAAGGAACGTCGTTCCGTTGATCGATATCCTGCTGGTGCTGCTGGTGATCTTTATGATCATTCCGAGGCACTCCGAGGGGTGGAGGCACTGATTCCCCGGCAATCGACGGGAACCGCCCGATAAGATTATTCGCGACGACGTGGTTGTGATTCAGGTGCTGGCGGACGGCACGCTGCGGATCAATCAAGAGCCGGTCAGTTGGGAGCGGCTGGGCAACCGGATTGAGGAGGTTTTCAAGCTGCGCGCGACGCGCGTCGCGCTTATCCGTGGCGATGGACCGGTCGAATTTGGTGTGGTGGCGAGCGTGATCGATGTCATGTACACCTCGGGAATTGCGTCAGTCGGCCTGCTGACGCCGGATCTGGAAAAGGGCCTCGGACAGTTTTAAAATGCCCCTCGCAGGGCGGACGTGAATATCCGGGCGCTGGCCCCGGCAATTTTGGGGTCACGCACAGCAGGGATGGATGCTTCGATGACTCATGCATCATCTGTGACAAGTGCCAGTTCCACTTGGCGGGGATCAAGGCTCCCGACTTGGACGGGTCCAATTTCTTTTGCTCGCCAGGCTTTGGCCATCGCGGCGGTCGCGATTCTGGCTGCGGGCGTCTCCGGCTGCAACAAATTGAGAGCTCGCGACCTCCTCAATAAAGGTGTCGCGGCCTATAAGAACGCCCAGTACGACACGGCTATCGAGGATTTCAAGCAGGCCAAGGACCTCGATCCCGGTTTGATGAACGCCCGCCTGTATTTGGCCACTGCTTATGCCAGTCAGTACATTCCCGGCGCGCCCTCAGAGCAGAACGTGCGTCTGGGCACTCAGGCCGTCAATGAATTCAAGGAAGTTCTGGAGATCGATTCCAACAATCTGAGCGCCATCGATGGCATCGGTTCCATCCTCTTCCAGATTGCCGGCACTCCTTATGATCCCAAGAGATTTGAAGAGTCCAAGTCCTATCATCAGAAGCACATCGATCTACGGCCGAATGACCCCGAGCCGTATTACTGGATCGGGGTCATCGATTGGACCCTCGCCTATCGCGCCAATAACGAGTTGCGCGCCGCTTACAACCGGGATCACATCAATAAACAAGTGAAGGAAGACGATCCCCTTCCCCCCGCGGTTCGCGCGGAGTACGCCGCAAAGTATGGCACCCTCGTGGAAGAAGGCGTCACCGACCTGCAGAAATCCATTCAGATCAAGCCCGATTATGATGACGCCATGGCCTACCTGAACCTCCTCTATCGCCGCAAGGCCGATATGGTGGAGTCCGCCAATGAGCGTGCTAGCCTGAAGAAACAAGCCGACGACCTGGTCGACAAGGTCAAGGAGATCAAGCAAAAGCGCGCCGAGCAGCCCCAGCAGGCCAGCTGAACATGGTTTGCAGGTTACTTTTAGTGAATTGATTTATCTTCTGGGCGTCCCCACGTATCCGCTGAAGGTTTTTCCCTCGGTGAGTTCATCCGCCTTGTGGAAATCGCCGATCACGAATTTTACTCTTGAAGAATTCTCAAATTGCGAAATCAAATGGTTGTGGAAGCGGCGGCTCAAGCGTTGCATGTGGGCACGGTAAATTCGCCCACGGCATCCGCCGAAGGAAACACCCGCCCGCCTTCCATCAAGTTTCTCGAGCGCGCTTTCCTGGCAATGCGATACCGTATCTCCAGAACTGTTTTTTTTTAGTGCTGTCATGAAGACTTCGCGTTTGATTCCGGCGGTGTGGTTGTTTGTTGCGCTCGCCGCCGCTGCGGTTGGGCAGACTACTCAGGCCGAACAGGTCTCCGGCAAGGTGGACGCATTCGTTACCTCGGAGTTGCGCGTGCAACATGTGCCCGGCGTGGCGCTGGGAGTGATGCGCGAAGGAAAACTCGTAAAGGCCGCTGGCTATGGAATGGCGAACGTGGAGCTCGGCGTGGCCGCGAAGCCGGAGTCGATTTTCCAAACGGGTTCGGTGGGCAAGCAGTTCACGGCCACGGCGGTGATGATGCTGGTCGAAGAGGGAAGCGTCGGCCTAGACGACCAGATCAACAAATATTTTGCGAAGGCACCCGCTGCGTGGAAAGACATCACTGTCCGCCATCTGCTCACGCACACTTCAGGCATTCCCGATTACACATCCGAAAAAACGGGCGGCGCCATCAGTCTGCATACCGATTACACCGAAGAGGAACTGGTCAGGAAAATCGCCGGGTTGCCTCTCGATTTTCAGCCCGGAGAAAACTGGAGCTACAGCAACTCGGGATACTTGCTTCTGGGTGTCTTGATTCGCGACGTGACGGGAGAGTTTTATGGAGACTTTCTCCAGCAGCGCATTTTCCGGCCACTGCAGATGACTTCGACGCGCATCATCAGCGAGGCAGACATCGTCCCGAATCGTTCCGCGGGATACCGTCTAGTGAACGGCGAGCTGAAGAATCAGGAATGGGTTGCACCCTCACTGAATACCACTGCCGACGGAGCCCTGTATACCAACGTGCTCGATCTGGCGAAATGGGACGCCGCGTTGTACACCGAAAAGCTGCTGAAAACCTCCAGCTTCGGTCAGATGTGGGCGCCGGTCAGGCTGAACAGCGGCAAGACTTACCCCTACGGGTTTGGTTGGTCCATCGCGGAGGTAAACGGACACCGCTTGCTCGAGCATGGCGGGTCGTGGCAGGGGTTTACCATGCACATTTCACGCTATGTGGATGACCAGTTGACCGTCGTAGTGATGACCAATCTCGATTCCCAGCACTCCGACCCAGGAAAAATCGCCCAGGGCGTGGCGGCCATCTACGTTCCCACGCTAAAAAAACCGGAACCGGCAGTTTCCAAGTAGCAGCAGTACGAACAGGATGCTTCCGTGTCCTGCGCACCATGTGCGCTCTCCACGCGCTCCCTTAACTCCTTTAGAATATGCAGCCGAAGGAAGATTCCGACCCGTCGGAAAGGACTGTTCTCCGGCGACCCTTTCTTGGCTCGCTCTTTGCACTCTTTACAACAAGAGCGCTTCACAACTCGTTACCATGCAGAGGGACCCTCACTCTTTCGAAAAACGGCGGGGTGCAAGCGATCTCTTCCCACTCTGGGGCTCGCCACTCGTCACCTCTTCCCCATCACCACTCGCTCTCCCCGGAGACGCCCATTCGGGCGTAAACTTAGGATATGCCCTCGCCGAGCAATCTACCGCTCAGCTTCAACCGCGACCGCGCGGCTCGCCAGCTCGACGCGCGCCTTGAAGAACTGCTCGAAAAACTTCGAAAGAACCGCCCCTCCGAAGATCCCTGGATGGTCCGGCGCGCCTACGAGATTGCCACCGAGCGCCACCACGACCAATTTCGCAGCTCCGGCGAGCCTTACTTGTCCCACCTGCTCGAAGTCGCCCACATTCTCGCGGACATGCGCCTGGATGCCACTACGCTGACCGCCGCCATTCTCCACGACGCCATTGAGGACACCGAGTATCCCGTTTCCCGCATCGAAGAGCGCTTCGGCGCCGATGTCGCCCATCTCGTCGAAGGCGTAACAAAAATCGGCCGCCTCAAGATGATGGCCCCGGAAGCGCGTCAGGCCGAAAACGTCCGCAAGATGTTGCTGGCCATGGTGAACGACGTCCGCGTGGTGCTTGTCAAGCTAGCCGACCGGCTGCACAACATGCGCACGCTCGAGTATCTCGAACCCGTCAAACAGCAGCGCATCTCGCGCGAAACGCTGGATATCTACTCGCCCATCGCGCTCCGCTTGGGCATGAGCGTGGTTCGCGGTGAGCTCGAGGACCTGGCGTTCCGCTATTTGGAGCCGGAAGCCTTCTTCGCCTTGCAAAAAGAAATCAGCGAAAAGGCGCCCTCGCACAAAAAATTTCTCGAGGAAGTCCAGGCCACCATTCAGACCAAGCTCGTCGAGGCCAGTATTCCCGCCGAGCTCGAATCTCGCGTAAAAGGTCTGTATTCGGTGCACCGCAAAATCGTGCGCCAGGAGACCGGCCTCGCACAGGTCTACGACCTGCTGGCTGTGCGCGTCATTACCGATTCGGAGCGCAACTGCTACGCCGCGCTCGGCGTAGTCCACCACATCTGGCGCCCCGTCCCCGGACGTTTTAAGGATTACATCGCCATTGCCCGGCCGAATCTTTATCAGTCGCTGCATACCACCGTCTTGCACGGCGGCCAGCCGTTCGAGGTGCAAATCCGCACGCAGGATATGCACCGCATCGCAGAGGAAGGCGTTGCCGCGCACTGGAAATACAAGTCCGGAAGGCCGGCCTCGGAAGATGACGACCAGCGCATCGCCTGGATGCGGCAGCTCATCGAGTGGTCGCAGGAACTTCAGGAGCCCGGAGAATTTCTCTCCACGCTAAAAGTGGACCTCGCGCCGGTGGAGGTTTACGCGTTTACCCCTAAGGGCCGTGTGCTGGAACTCCCGCGCGGGGCTACCCCTGTCGATTTTGCCTACATGGTCCACACCGAAGTGGGGCACCAGTGCGTCGGCGCAAAGGTGAATGGCCAGATGGTGTCGCTTCGCCATGAAATCACTAGCGGCGACGTGGTTGAGATTCTCACGCAAAAGGGCCACCACCCCAGTCGCGATTGGCTCAGTTTTGTTAGGTCGTCCTCGGCGAAGAGCAAGATCCGCCATTGGATCAACGAACAGGAACGTGAAGAAGCCACGGAAATGGGCAAGCGGCTGCTCGAAAACGAAGCCCGTCATTTCGGCCGCAGCCTCAAGAAAATACCCGAAGCCGATCTCCTCAAATTCGTTTCCGACTGCGGTCTTTCCAAAGTTGAGGATCTCTTTGCCGCCGTCGGTTTCGGAAAATATTCCGCCCGCCAAGTCCTCACCCGCGTTCTCGGAGAACCGGAAAAATCTGCCGAGACCGAGACCATCGATGCCAAACCCACTCTCGTCAAGACCGTCAAACGCATGCTCGGTTTTGGCGAGGCGCCACTCGTGGTTAAGGGCCACGACGACTTGCTCGTTTACCGCGCCAAGTGTTGCAATCCCATTCCGGGCGACGAAATTGTCGGCTACATCACCCGCGGTCGCGGTGTCGCCGTGCACACACGAACGTGTCCCAACGTTCAGAACCTCATGTACCAGACCGAACGCCGCATCGCCGTCGAGTGGGGCGGCGGATCCGAAGCCAAGTTTCCTGTCCAGCTCACCATCCGCGCGCGGGACCGCGCCGGTCTTCTTGCGGAAATCACCGCGGTCATCAGCGGCGCCGGTTCTAACATTCACAACCTCGAAAGCCGGCCCGATCGTACCAACGCGCGCATCGACGCCAACCTCGAAATTGCTGACAAGCGCCAACTTGAAACCATCCTCGTCAATATCCGTAAAATTGCCGGCGTTTTCGGGGTCGAACGCGTCTACCAACCAGGCCAATGATAGTGCCCCCTGGCGGCAATTCGCGCCGCACCAAAATCAGCCACGGCCTAAGAATTCCTTCTTCCCGTTGGCCATTCGCCCAGTCTTAGCACCCTGTACTTTCGCAGGGGTATCTCGGACAACACATCTCGCCTCCGCGCCGCCTGGCCCCGATAAGATAGTGTCATGCGGTACAAGCTCATGCTTCTCGGCGTGTTCATGCTCTTGCGGATGAGTGGATGCCACCAGCATCCGCTCACGGATTATCGGCCCCTCGATCAAGTGGGCATGTGGTCCAGCAACGTCGAGCAACTCAAAACCTTGAACACCTCGGATATGGAGGTCGCGCAACTCGTAAAGTTGAAGCAAGCCGGGATCCGTGACGACGCTTGCGTAACTCTGATTACCCAAGCACACCTGCGCCAGCATCTGTTTACGAGCGCCGATTCGGCGGTCAACCTTGCGCGCGCGGGTTACCCCGAGTTAGTGATTCTGGAAATCGCGAAAACGGATCAGCTGGATATCATCAGCGGTGATGCCGTCATGCTGCGGCTGATCGGGCTTTCCGATTCCGCCGTCGACTTGATTTTGCATAGGAGATTGAAGGGTCAAGCTACCATGAGCAGCGCGGAAATCGGCCGCTTGAAGAATACTGGACTTAGCGAGAAGCAAATTCTCGAGCGCATCAATCAAGGCATGACCGACCCGCAGGCCGACAAGGAATCGTCACTGCGCGAGGCCGCGCGCAATCACGCGAACACGGGATTCGTTCGAACACGCGGGCGCAAGTCGCGCTGATTTTGAACTGCACGTTTCTTAGGAAAAGTTGAAAGCGGCAAACCTGCGGTCGCCGGCAAACTTTCACTTGCTCCTTTTGCTCCCCAGTTTTCCCCGATACAATCAAATCGTTTTGATTCTGCGACTTCATTTGCGTTTGTTTTTGGCGCTGGCGCTGGGAGTGGCTGTGTTGGAGGCGGCGGGGTGCGTTGCGCCGCTGGGCCCCGGCTACACCATCGTGCACCAGCAGATCCGAGTGCAGTTCGTTCCGGCCCCGGAACCGCGCACTCGAATTGAGGCGGAATACTTGCTGAAGAATACTGGCAACCAACCGCTCAGCGAACTCGAGTTGCGTCTGCCGGGTCGTCGGCGTTTTCATTTTGATGAGCCTCGCGTAACCTGGGATGCAACCGCAGTCACAACAGGAATCTCGGCCGACAATCCAAGAAATGCATTGATCCCTCTTCCTCAGCCGTGGACCAAGTCGGCGCGCCACACGTTGCATCTCTCCGTGGAGTATTCGCCGGGGGCCACGGGCGAAACGGCTTTGAGTTTTTCCTCCGATGCATTTTTTCTGCCGGCCGAGGGATGGAACCCCGAATTGCTGCCGTCGCGAGGCCTTCTCCCCACCGGCGGGGTGCCGCCGAAAAAATGGGAAATGAGCGTAAGCGTGCCAGAAGGATTTTTGGTTCACTCCAGCGGTCAACAAGCGAGAACTTCGCGCAGGGGCGGAGAGTTGATCGTCCGTGCCCTACAGGGAACGGACGATCACTATCCCTTCGTGATTGCGGGGCGTTACACGTCCGCGCAAATCGGCCGCGGCAAAGATAAGGTTTTTCTGTGGACACGCAAAGCACAGGGCGCAGCGGACACGCGCGGAGTAAGCGAAGCGCTCGTTCGAACGACAGAGGCCTATGACCAGTTCTTTGGAGCGCGCACGAGGAAATCTTCTTCCACGTGGATGGTGGAATGCCCGGTGGCCGCGGGATGCTTCACGCGCTCGACTCGAGCAAGAACGTTGGTGCGGGACGACGAGCAAGCGGAACCCAACACAGCAGAGATGGTTTCCATGGATACCATGATGGTGGACCTCGGAAGTGGAACGCCGAAACTAGCGGCGGCAGCCGCTCCTTCGCTCGCGTCGAGCTGGCTGGGCTATGCGCAGAACCCCGGGTTTTACGAGCAGGAACCGCCGCTTTCCGCTCTTCCAGCGTTTGCAGCGTCGATCGGGCAGGAAGCCGCGGAGGGAGCGGACTCGCGTGCGGAAACGATTCGCCGCGCGCTGCGCTTGATCCCGGATCGAGCGGCAACTCACCGGCAGGAAGATCCAACGGCTGTGCGAGCGAAGAGTTTTCTATTCTTTTATGCGTTGCAGGATAACTATGGACAGGAAGTGTTTCGAAAGGCGATCAGCCACATGTTGTATGCTCGCAGGGAGCGCGGATTCGCACTCAACGACCTGATTGCGGCCTTCGAGCAGGAAACGCACCAGAACGTCGCGGAGTTCGTGCGGTTGTGGATGAAGCGTCCGGGAGTGCCCGAGGAATTTCGCGCGCGGTACAGAGATTCCGCCGCGGCAGCGACGCAAGTTGAAAAGGAGACCGCACCATGAGAGACGTCATTCTGACCGAGCGGGGGCCAAAACCAATCGGACCTTATTCGCAGGCCGTGCGGACGAATGGATTTCTGTACGTCTCAGGGCAGGTGGCGCTGGATCCAAAAACGGGCGAGATGACCGGGGCGGACATTCGCCAGCAGACGCAGCGGGTGCTCGAAAACCTGAAGGGTATTCTGGAGGCGGCCGGTTCGAACCTCCATCACGTTGTGAAGACTACCGTATTTCTGAAGGACATGAACGAGTTTGCGGCCATGAACGAAGTGTACGGCAACTATTTCACGTCGGCCCCACCGGCGCGCTCAACTGTGCAAGTGTCGCGTCTTCCCAAGGATGCGCTTGTCGAGATCGAAGTGATTGCCGGGTTGTAGCCGGGAGTGCCAGAGGAAGAAAAGAACAAAGCAAAGTATTGCCCGCGCTTCAAAAACTAACCCCGAAGCGTGGGGCACCTTTTCGTTGATTGCTCTTACCGAAGTAATAAGAATCGCATGCCAACCGCGTGCCTGGCCAGGAGAAAAGAATTCGAACGAGTGAGCGATCCGCCAGGTGAGAACAGCGCTCTAGGGTAACAGTGAGAAATTCACCATGATCGTGGTGTCGACCTCGATGGGCTCTCCGTTCAGCAGCGTCGGGCGATAACGCCATTGGCTGACCGATTCGACGGCGGCGCGGGCAAGCTCAGGATCAGCTTGGCTGTTCATGACGCGGAGGGACAACGGTTTGCCGTCCATCCCAATGACCGCGTGAAGAATTACGCTGCCTTCGATCGCGGCTGCCTTGGCAGCGGCGGGATAGACTGGCGTGACCTTGTTGAGAAGTTTTGTGGCCTGTACTTCGCCACCGAGACGCAGCCGCGACGGTTTTCCCCTGGTTTCCGATCCTGGCAGAGCCTTGGCGGTCCCTTCTGGCACGACGTCCACTTCCTCCATGACTGCGGCGACTTCCAACGTGACCCTCTGGGACGATTCGCGGCCGGGCTCCAGCCCGACCTGTGGCGCTCGATATACTTCAAATCCGCGCTTCACTACCTTCATCTCATACTCACCGGCAGGCAAAGACGTGAATCTGAAACTGCCGTCTCCGTCTGACGCGGTCATGACGATGGTGTTCGATTTGTGGTTGGTCATGATCACTGTCGCATTCCTTACGCCCGTACCGCTGGGATCGTGAATCGTTCCTCCGAAATTGCCCGCAAGGCTCTGGGCGGGGAGCCTCAGAGCCGCCAGCGGAAGCAAGAAGGACAAGGCGACAAGCATGACGAACACTCGAGCTTTTCGCGATATTGGACTGCGATCGATCGACGGATTCAGCATAGCAATGAATCTCCTTTCAAGAGTGGATGGCCGCGCGATGGCCAACCCCGCAGAACAGGCACGGTCCGAGTTTTCAAGGGTCCGGGCGAGATCGAGCAGCTGGTTGGCGTATTGTGACGGTGCCATGCCGGAATTCAGCACGCAGTCGTCGCTGGCGCGTTCACTCTCCTGTCGCAGCCTTCGCGCTGCCATCCACACCAGTGGATGGAACCAGTAGAAGCTTCGCGCTAGCTGGGCACAAATCTGCAAGAACCAGTCGTGACGGGCGATGTGCGCGAACTCGTGGATAAGCACGATGCGCCGCTGGTTCCCGGACCATGCGGACGCGCCTGCCGGGAGGATGACCAGCGGCCGGAAAATTCCCCAAGTAAGCGGCATCGCCAGGGGATTGGCGGATTGCAGCACTCTTACGGTACGAGCAATCTTCAGCGACCGGGAGAGTTCGGCAACCCCGACGAGCCACTCCTTGCGGAGCAGCGGTCTTGCGTGCCCGGACGCCCACGCAAGCCCGGCAAGACCGACGGTGAGCCTCAGCGCAAGAACCAAGAAGCCGATTAGCCAGACCAGAAGAACAATGCCAGGTAGCGTGCCGAACAGCGGCAAAGCGGCGCCGGCATTGACAATCATCGCCGGCAAACTCCCCGAACCGGCTTCGGCTCCGGTGGTATTGGTCGGGTGCCAGAGAGCAGCGGCACCCCCTAGCGCGACGGAATGCCAGGCGGGAAGCAGCAGCGTGAAAGCCGGAAGGGCGAGCGAACTGAGAATTCCCGCCGCCCACGCGTGGTGCCGGAGGGCCGCGGAGTGATCGCGCAGGGCGGTCACGATGAGCCACGCCAAGAGGAAAAGAACGGTAACCTTGGCAATAAGAAATGCGAGCCCGGGTTCGTGGCCGCCTAGCCGGTGCATGGTCAGCTCTCCTTTCCCCCTTTGGTGATCAAGCGAGCCAGGCGATCCAGCTCTTTCCGAGAGATTCGTGTCACTTCGCCGCCGAGCAACGCGGCAACTACATTTTCCACAGAGCCGTCAAAAAATGTTTCGACCAGGTGACGGAGCGCGGAACGCCGCGCGACATCACGGGGAACTGCCGGGAAATAAATATATCTTAGGCCGTGCTCTTCATGGCGGACATGCCCTTTCTCCTCGAGCACGCGAAGTTGGGCGCGAACGGTCGAGTAGTTCGGGCGGTCCGGAAGTGTGGCTAGCACTTGCCCGACACTGGCCCGCTCGAGCTTGTAGAGAACATCCATGATCTGGCGTTCGCGGCGAGCCAGGGCTTGCGGTTTCGATTTTCTCATTACCGTGTGCTAGTTATCTAGCATGAGTGCTAAAGAAATAGCACTTAGTGTTGCGTGCGTCAAGCCAATTCTGCTGCAATGTCACACGGGAAATGTCCCGTCGCTGGGGAGGTAAGGATGCCGCGCGGTAGGCGCCACGTGGCTGGCGCTACGCGCGGGCAGATAACATGCAACGAGCGCCACAACGAAGAGGACCAGGGGATGCTGGCTCTAATCCGTGCACTCCCCAACCTTCACTCGACCTCATTACTCACAATGGAAAATCCCGGAACGGCGCCGCCTTCTGTTAAAAGTTCTCGATGGGCAGCAAACGCAGTGAAGCAAGACTTAGGGGCGGTCGGGGCTTTCCAGGGATTCGGTGACTGCGAAATAAGTCACCACCGCCGTGACGGCGACGGCGTACCAGATGAAGCGGTTCTTTGCGGCTTTGACCGGTGCGCCGCCATAACCCTTGGTGCCTGCGCCACGCGGTCCCTGCGGTATCGGAGCGTTGGGATCGAGGACCACGCGATAGGCGGCGCCTTCCGGAATTTCGCGTACATCATCTTCGACGGCGATACTCAGCGACCCGCGAGTGCTCTTGACGAACAATTCCTTCGCATTCAGGACTGTAACTTGTCCGATGGTGGGCTGGTTGGTGTTCGGGCGGATCACCGCAGAAGCCACGTGCAAGGCAAAGGCTTTCGAGTTGGCAGTCGAAAAAGTAGCGGAGCCGATAGTAAGCGTTGCGGCCGGGCTGACGTCCTCCTGGGCGAACGTGGCACTGCTTGCACTGGAGAGGAGCACCCGGGCGGCTCCGGCGCGAACCTGGACGCTCCCGGTCTGTTCGGTGCTGAGTCTGTCGCCGCTAAAAACGGTCGCGCCAACGGACGCTTGGGCGGCGCCAACATGGGCGCGATCGGCGTACACGACTGTGCCGAGCGAAGAGGAAGGAGCGGCCCAGACAGGCCGGGTCAGGAGCGCAAAAGAGACGAGCAGGGCGAGGATGTTTTTTGTAATCGATGAGCAGTCATTGTGACTTGTGACTGCTAAGAAGCTCATTCTGCTGGTGACCGTAGAACGGTCAGCGCGCAGGCGCGTCATCAAACGCCTCCAGAGGGCCACCGGAAGAATACTGAGTAAACTTCGTGCCGTCAATCGGGAAACACTTCTTGAACAGAAAGGGTCTCGCCCTCCGAGCGCGAAAGCTCGAAAGGAGTTTGCTGGCCGATGAGGCGTTCCGCTGTTACAATGCAAGCAAAGATGACCGACTGGAAACAGATTACCGCCCGCATCCGCCGCGCGCGTACCAGCAAGGATCCCGCGGGACAACTTTCGAATCTTTACCAGAAGACGCGAGACGCCATGGTAGCGTTCGAACTGGCTAAGTTCTTCGAAACTTCTGGGCAGAATGCCGATGCCGCGAAATGGTATTCCGCGGCGGCGGAAAGATTTCGCCGCTCGGATTGGAAGGTCAAGGCGCAAGAAGCTGCCGTCCGTCTTGGCGGCGCGCCGGGGGAGATTCCGCTGGAAGCAGGAGCCCCGCCGAACGTGGAGTTTGCTTTGACACCCCCTCCGGTTCCGACTCTGGAGCCGGATTTGCCATTCGAACAGAATCCCGAAGCCCTGGAATCGTCCGTGGCGGTCACCAGCGAGATCCAGCAGGCCGCGGAAGGTTCACTAGACACGCCGCCCTCTTCCGGGCCTGAGAGAAAGAGTCGTCGGCGGGGGCGCCGCGGGGGCCGGAACCGGCGCAAGAGCAGCAGCGCGAAGGAAGCAGTGGTTGCTTCCAGTCAGCACGCCACGGAAGCGCCTGCCCCGCGTCGCGGTTTGCCTCCCGCCGTCTTCGATCAAGAATCGGCCGAGCCGACTCCTCCTCGAGTGACTCACAGCCATGCGATCCCCAGCCTGCCCATTGAGCCGATTGGGGAGCCGGGCGCAGCCAGCGTGAAGGGACGCTATGGCGATCCCGGACTCTCTTCCCGCATTTCTCTGCTGGAGATGCAATTTCGCAGACTGATGACCTGCCCGCCCGCCAAACTAGAAGATGCGGATCGTGCCCCGGCAGGACCGGGTGTATTTGTCCTCACCGATTCGGACCTCACGAGCTATTACTACGTGGAAGCTTGCCAGACGCTGCGCATTGCCATCGGCAACCTATTGCGAGGTGGCTCAAGCCGGCGCGGGGTGGATTCGATCAAGCCGCAGCTCGGGCAGTACCTGGGGATTCCGGAAACGCGCGTGGCGAAGTATCTGGCCGAACACTGCGTGGTGCGTTGGCTGCAGCTGGATGAAGGCGCGTCGAATTTTGCGCATTTTGTCATCGCCGTCCTCCGGCCAGCCCTCAACGAGTAGGAAGCTCCGCCAAGCAAGGCAGAGGAATCTTCCCTAGCACTGGAAAGTTCCTGCCCAGGGGCGCCGCTAACCCCCTTTTGGGGCTGGAGTAGAAGCCGTTAACTGGCCCGATTTGCCGTTCAACCCTCCATAACGACCGTTCGGCGCAACCCGCTGGCGTCCACACCAGAGAACCGTCAAACTATAGGAGTCCAAAGACTTATTGGACGTACCTGGTGTTCATGGTACGGTTTTAAGGCACACAACGGTGAGCCCGGGGGCAGTCGTTGGGGTGGGCTCCGACGATTGATTGGGCTCCATTAAACTCAAGGGCCAAGCAGCAGGCATTTTTGCATTTTTGAAAGTGGAGGATAGAGGTTTATGCCGAATACTGTAGGCACGCAATTCGCGAGGACGTTCGATTGGATTGTTTGCAAAACGGCCGGAATCACCTTTAATACCATCCAGTACTTCAACAAGCGTAATCCCAATCCTTCGGTCACGCCGAAATGGTCGGATAAGCCGCTGCTGAAATCATGGGAAAAGACCAAGCCGACACTGGGCTTCCCGCGGCAGACCGACTCGCTTTGTCCCGCGTGCGTGAAGGAAGCGCGCGAAGCGATCATCGCAGGCAAGAAGGATTGGCGCGACCTGATGCATGAGAAGGTCGGAGAGATCAAAGCGCAGATCATCGAGCGCGACGGGCAGGTGTGGATGGTGAAGGATTGCGCGCTGCACGGCCACTACGAGGACATGATGGCTGTCGATTCCAAGTGGCTGAGCTGGATCGAACGCCAGTACCCAGGCCGCGACATTCCCGCACACAACGATGAGGACCTTCACAAGCACGGCTCCTCGACGGTGCGATATGGCCGCGGCTCGGTGCTCACCGTCGACCTGACGAACCGCTGCAACATGATGTGCGATCCTTGCTTTATGGACGCGAACCAGGTCGGCTACGTGCATGAGCTTGGCTGGGAAGAGATAAAGGAAATCCTGGATAACGCGCTGAAGATTAAGCCGCGCCGCCAGATGTCCGTGCAGTTCAGCGGCGGCGAGCCGACGATGAGCCCCTATTTCTTTGATGCGGTCGCCTACGCACGCAAGATCGGCTATAACAGCGTGCAGGCCGCGACGAACGGGATCGAGTTTGCCAAGAGTAAGGAGTTCTGCAAGAAGGCGTTCGAAGCGGGCATGCGCTATGCGTACCTGCAGTTTGACGGCATCGGCAACGACGCCAACAGCCACCGGCAGATCGGTAACCTGTTCGATGTGAAGCTGCGCGCCATCGAGAACATGCACGAGGCGGGGATCGAAATCGTGCTCGTCGTGACCATCGTCAATAACGTGAACAACGATCAGGTCGGCACCGTCGTGAAGTTTGCCATGGAGAACCCCAAGAAGATCGCGTTTGTCAGTTTCCAGCCGGTTTCCTTTACCGGTCGCGACGAGGACATTACTCCGGAACGCCGCTTGCGCCAGCGCTATACGCTTTCGCACCTGGCGAAAGACGTCAGCACCCAGGTGGGCAAAGTCGAACCGACCCGCGACTGGTTCCCGATTTCCTTCGTCAGCACGTTTGCAGGATTCTCGGACATGGTGAAGGGGCCAGAGTCGCAATGGGGTTCGCTTTCCTGCGGTTGCCATCCCAACTGTGGGGTGGGTACGGCGCTGATGATCAACAAGGAGACCAAGGAATGGGCTCCCGTTCCGCGCTTCCTCGATGCCGTACAGCTTACGAAAGACGTCACCGACATTACCGATGCGGCCCGCGGTAAGAATTTCTCGAACTTCATGATGGCCATGGCCCTCTTGAAGAACTACAAGCCCTTCCAAGGCCCCAAGGGACTGAAGTTGTATGACCTCTTCAAGAAATTTGACAAGACCTGGGCGCTGACCAAGGACTCGGAGAAGAAATACGGTCGGACTTCACCGGACCGCACCTACGAAGACGCCATGCGGCGCCGGCAGACCGATCCGTGGAACTTCCTGTTCATCGCGGGGATGTGGTTCCAGGATCTGTTCAACTACGATTTCCGCCGCACCGAGATGTGCATCATTCCGTACGCGACGCAGCAGGGTGAGATCAGCTTCTGCGCGTACAACACCGGTGTGGGCTGGAGACAGATCATCGAGAACATGCATAAGAACGCGACCGTGGCCGAGTGGTACAAGAACCACGGCAAACATGAAATCTACGCGAAAGGCAAGAACGTCAACTTGCAGAGCTTTGAGCATTCCTTGAAGATTGACGCTGAAGACGCGGCTCGCGTGCGGCACCTGGAGCACGATATTCCGGTGACTGCCGCCGAAGAGGACCGCGCTCGCCGCAAGAAGGCTTACGAAGAACAGGCCAAGGTCCGAGCGATTTATGAAGAGCTGGTACTGAAGAAGCCTCAGCCGGCGGTCGTGCAGATCGGCACCGTCAGCGACATCGCCAAAGCCGTGCCTGCTAATTTCGCTAATGCAGGCAAGTCGGTCACCATCGCTGCTGCTAATGGCAATGGCCACTCCAACGGTAACGGCGCCGCAACCAAGACGGATGAGAAGGCGGCCGAAGCGGTCGCCGGCGACTAAGCACACTTCAAGCTAACGACCATGCTACTTTGGGCGCCTCCAGGACTCCTGGAGGAGCTTCCTCATTAGCAGACCTTTCCCGTGAAGTTCAACTGGAGCTCTTCATTGGCTTGAACTTAATCCTGGCCTTTTGCGGATACTTGCTTCCGGCCCATGTGTTGGCTTGGCGCGAATGGTCAGAGCGAAGAGGGATTCCTCCGGCTAAGGTCTGGCGTCGCACCGTGCTTCAAATTGGGCTCTTATCGCTATCCTTCGGCGTGGGTCTCTGGGTTTATGCAATAGTTCATGAAGCGTCGAAGCATTCTTGCGAATCTTTCTGCGGAGTCGCCTTAGGCTTAGGCGACTTGGCAACCGAGCCCGACGCCGTGAGACAACCCGGCAATCAGGTCAGCGTGTCTTGAACACACGCTCCTTGTTATAATCGGAAGCGGAGAAAGAGACAAGAACTCATGCCAATTTACGAATACATTTGCGAGGATTGCCTGACGCGCTTTGAGAAGATTGTGCTGAACAAAACCCAGGAGATTGCCTGCCCGACGTGCGCGGGGAAGAAGAACGCGATTCAGCTTTCGGTCTTCAGCGCCGCGAATGGCTCGAGTAACGGCGCTTCGGCCAAATCATCCGGAGGGTCCTCCGGAGGCGGAGGCAGTTGCTGCGGCGGCGGATGCGGTTGCCACTGAGGTGTTAAGGAGTCCCCCGCCATGCTGATCAGCTACTCTTCCTTGCTGCTGTTCGTGACCGGAGCCGCAATCCTTCTAGTGATTCCAGGGCCCGCGGTGTTTTACATTGTTAGTCGGAGCGTGGGCCACGGTCGCGCCGCCGGTCTGGTGTCGGCCATGGGCATTGCCGCGGGTACGCTGTTTCATCTGGCGGCGGCAACGCTTGGACTCTCCGCGCTGCTGGCGTCGTCCGCGCTGGTGTTTCAGTTCGTGAAGTACCTCGGAGCAGCCTACCTGGTTTATCTCGGTATTCGTGTGTTGCGAAGCGACGTGACCCTGGTGCTCGAAGCGGCGAATGGTGAGCGCCAGCTCGCCCATATTTTTGGCCATGGTGTGCTGGTGAATCTCCTAAATCCCAAGACAGCATTGTTTTTTCTGGCGTTTCTGCCGCAGTTCGTAGCGCCTGCCCGCGGCCACGCGACGCTTCAGATTCTTCAGCTCGGCGTGCTGTTTGCTCTGATGGGTTGGTGCAGTGATTCAATGTGGGCGCTGCTCGCCGGAACTGTTGCCGAGCGCATTCGCGGCAGCGTCCGCCTGCGCCGCACCCAGCGCAACCTCTCCGGCGGAGCACTCATTGAGCTCGGTCTCGCTACTGCTTTTTCTGGAGTGCGATCGAAATGAGGGCTAACTGCGTCCTGGCTTGTGGGAAGCGCCATGTCCATTAATAGTCGCGAACAATTTGAGAAGCTGCGGGCGTGCGGAATGATCGTGGGGAAAGAGTTGCGCGCCATGGCCGCGCAAGTGCGCGCGGGAGTGACGACTGCGGAGCTTTGCAAGATTGGCTCGCGAGTGCTTGCCGAGCACGGGGCACGGTCTTCGCCGCCGATGGTTTACGGGTTTCTGGGTGATGTGTGCGTCAGCGTGAATGACGAGGTGGTGCACGGGATTCCCGGGGATCGCAAGATTCAGACGGGCGATCTGTTGACCTCCTCCCCTTCCTGAAGGAAGGGGATTCCTACTGGCTCCGACGCCACTCGACGGCCACGGCATCGGACGCACGATTCACGAACCGCCGTCGGTGCCCAATTAGGCGGACTGCTCCGCGCAGCACAAAACTGCGGATGGGAGTCTCTCGGCGCATTACGAACACACCATTGTTATAACGCGGGGCGAGCCAGTCCTGCTTACGGCTGCTTGATTGCGACACTATGAATCTGCACAGGCTGAAGCCTGTGCTAGTTTCTGCGCTTCTGCGCGGCGAGCCAGGAGACCAAGTCTGGTTCGACGAAAACCCGCTCCCAGACATCGTGGCCAGCGTTATGGTATTCGGAGTAGCGCGGCCGCACGCCTGACTTATTCAAATCCTTCACCATTTGCCGCACCAGGTTTGCCGGGACGACCATGTCCGCATCGCCCTGGAACACCCACAGCGGGACGCGCGCCATGGCTTTTGGATTCGTGAAATTGTCGAAGGCACAGAGCACCAGCGCCGCAGCCCAGCGATCCGGCTGCGATTGCAGCAGCGCCCAAACCCCAAGGCCGCCCATGGATTGCCCGGCGAGGTAAATTCGATCCGCATCGATGGAGAATTCCTTTTGCACGGAAGCGAGAATGTCCAGGGCCATGTGGAGGTGCGGTGAAATCTCATTTGTCTCCGGGTCCGACCAGAAGCGCTCCTCCGGGCATTGCGGCGCGAGAACAAGAGCGCGCAGTTGCGCCTGATTCGCCGGTGTTGTCCAGACGTGCGTACCGTTCTCATTTCCGCCGGAGATTTGCTTGAGGTTATCCGAGCCGCGGCCGCTCCCACCATGCAGCCAGAAAATCAGTGCGTATTTTTGACTGGGGTCGTAGTTCGCAGGCACGAAGAGGCGGTACGGCATCTTGTTGCCCTGCTTGTCGGTGTACGTCTGTTTGCGGAAAGCGAGATCGTCTTTTTTCAAGACCTGCGCTGAGGTTTGTTTGGAGGTGCCGGCGCACACCCAGATCGCCAGCAACATCGAGAACCAAATGGACGCACGAGAAATGAACATCACACTTCACCCCCTGGGACCGGCAAGTCCTCGTTCTCGGACCGTGTGGCGTGGGAAATTATTGCGTCACCGGCTACTGTGGCCGCGAATAATGCAGAATGTTGGCCGGCACAGGAATCTCGGGATTTCCGCGTGGATCAGGAACTGGTGCCTGGGCGGTCCACTTCATGGGAAGCACACCGGTCCACGCTGATGAAGCGTAGGCTTCGCCGTCGTCCACGGCGAAGCCGGTGCGCAGTTTGGCGGAAGCTTCCACCAGCGGCACGGCAAGGACCATGGTGCCCTTCAACTCCGGCTCGCTCGGCGGACGCACGGTGGCCCAGCGGCCGCGGCTGACGTATTCGACGAAATCGCGCATGGCCGCAAGCTTTGCCGCTGCGCCCTCGATCGGCTCGGCCTTGCCCATGACCACGACGGAGCGGTAATTGACCGAATGCCCGACGGCCGTGGGAGCGAAGACGATACCGTCGAGCAGCGTGACGCTGAGGCAGAAAGACGCACCGCTCGCGAGCGTTTTCATTAGGCGGCTGGCGATCGAGCCGTGCAGGAAGAGTTTGTCGCCGACGCGCACGTAGTTTGTGGGCACCACGAAGGGTTGGCCGTCCACGACAAAGCCCAGGTGGCAAACGAATGCTTCATCCAGAATGCGGTAGATTAATTCACGGTCGTAGCTGCCCCGGTCGGGCTTGCGGCGGATTTTGGTTCTTTCGGTGGGAGTAAAGTTGGTCATGCAGGTAGACTAGCTGGCCCCCGTCGTTCGCGGCAAGTGCCAATCTGGCAGTGGGGCGGACGGCCACGCGGCAGCCGCCCTCCTCACGGGGCGGCATGTTCATCCTCGATTCGAGAAATCCGCGCTGCTATGATCCCCGTTGCACGAGCGAGCCAGCATCGTCCAATTGACCTCCGTTTGGAATCGTGTACCCTGAGGGGCGCCGCGCGTTAGAGTGGTCGCCAGAACCGAGGTTCTCATGGCTTCTAGAAGACCTGTATTCACACGCGAAACCTTTCAGTTTTTCAAAGATCTTGGCCGTCAGAACCGCAAGGAATGGATGGATGCCAACCGTGACCGCTATCAGGCCGCCATCGTTCAGCCCTTCCGGCGTTTGTTGGAGGAACTCGCGCCCAGGGCCCTGGAACTCGATTCGCGGTTCGACACCTCCGGACGTACGGGCCCGAATTTTTCGCGGATCAACCGGGATATTCGTTTCGCAAAAGACAAGACGCTGTACAAGACGCACATGTACCTGAAGTTTTCCGTTCCAGCGCCGGGTAAGCGGGAAACCGGTCAGCTCTATGTCGGCCTGTCGGCAGATGCGGTCACCGTGGGGTTCCGCATCTATTCGGGCGGGAAACGCAAAGAGTCCACGCTTGCACTGATTGCCGAACCACGCGTTAACGCAGATTCCCGCTGGGTTGCAAAACAAAAGAAGCGCCTCGGCCGGCGCTACGAAAGCTACTGGTACGCGACGGTGAAGGGGGAATGGACAAAGCACCCCGGTTGGCCCATTGTCCCGGAGAATTGGAAAAAGATATTGGCGTGGATCGTCCGTCGCAAATCCGGACCCTCGGTGGCTACACGCGCTTCCTTTCCGCGCGAGGCGGCCAAGGTCTTTCGCGATCTTTATCCGCTGCTGCGCTTCACTTCGTTGCCGGAGTAGGAGAGATCATGAATCGCGCCACCGATCGGATCAAGACTCGGAGAAAATTCCTTCAGATGCTTGGGTCAAGTCCGCTGCTGGCGAGTCCAGGCTTTCTTGCGCGTTCTTTCCGCAATGTTCTAGCTGCGGGCGAAGTTACCGAGAGGAAGTTTCTTGGCTGGCTCGATTCCTTTCAGCAAAGCGAGGAAGCGATTTCCTCTCCGGACCAGGCCTTCGGTGTGATGGATTTCGAGTCCGCCGCGCGCAAGACGCTGCCGCCGGCGCATTTTGGCTATCTCGCCACGGGAGTGGACGACGACGGAACGGTGCGGGCGAATCGCGAAGGCTATGCGCGTCTCCAAATTCGGGCACGCAGGCTCGTTGATGTCGAAAACATCGACATGTCGGTGAGCTTGTGTGGCACGAAGTGCCACACGCCGATTGTGCTCTCGCCAGTAAGCGCTCAGAAAGCCTTCCATCCCGAAGGCGAAGTCGCTGTTGCCCGGGCAGCGCGCGCCGAGGGTCACCTTGTGATGCTCTCCACCGTCGCCACTGCGTCGATCGAGGACGTAACTGCCGCACGAGGCAGTCCGGTGTGGCAGCAACTGTATGCCACGAACGTCTGGGAGGTTGGCCGGGCGCTTGTTAAGCGCGCCGAAGCTGCCGGCTCGCCCGCGATCGTCCTCACCGTGGACCTGCAGGAAGGCAGCAACCGCGAGACTCTGTTCCGCGCTGAACGTGTGGATAACAGGGAGTGTTCCGCTTGCCATCAGAGCGCCTACACGGGCTTTGCCCGCGGAAGGATTCGAGGAGGCTCCGGTGGTTTTGCCCAATACGCAGCCCGGAAGCCGATGTTCGATGGCCTCGATCTCTCCAAGGTCACAGCCGTTCACCCCCCGAACCTGAATTGGGATTTCGTGAAACGACTGCGCGATACCGTGACCGTCAAGCTGCTCCTCAAAGGCATCGTGACGCGCGAAGATGCGCAACTCGCGGTTAAGCACGGTGTGGATGGTCTGATGGTCTCGAATCACGGCGGGCGCTCCGAAGAGACCCTTCGCCCCACGATCGAAAGTCTGACCGAAGTGATCGAGGGTGTCGCCGGCAGGATTCCTGTCATCGTGGACGGCGGCATCCGGCGCGGCACGGACATTTTCAAAGCCCTCGCGCTCGGCGCGTCAGCGGTCGGCATAGGGCGGCCTTACGCCTGGGGGCTGGCCGCGTTTGGCCAGTCAGGTGTCGAAGCCGTCCTCGAAATCTTGCGCCGCGAATTTCGCACCATCATGCGGCAGGCCGGCACCATCTCGGTTGACAAGATCACCCGTGACTACATTGTTGGCCGTTCGTCTTGATTGCGGGCAGACGTCTCACCGCGCCCACAATCGCAGCGCGAGGAGATGCCACGACAAGAGAAAGCCGGTGAGCACGCAGCAGGCAGAGGAGACCAGGAGAGAGTGAATTCTTACACCGCGGTGGATTTCCTCTTTCGGCACGCGGAGGACCACGACCAACCCGAGGATCGACAACAAGGGGAAAAATAATGTTCCGAGGAAGATGCCAGCAGTCCAGGGATTGCAGGAGCCGATTTGCGCGCCGCTGAGTCTCATTAGGCAGAATGGCACGATCAATAGCGACAGCGTCGCAAGCAACGGCACGACGCGGACTGACAGGTGACGCACATCCTTCATGGCGCCGACGAGCTTCAAGAAAAGCCAAATAAGCGCGTAAGGCAATGAAGACACCATGAAAAACAGGCAAAGAGAGAGCAGGGCGATGCGAATCAAGGGCCAGGCGAGGCTGCTCCGCTCGCTGTAAGAAATACTGTCAAGTCCGTTGCTTACGACCGCCATATCACCTAGGTCGGTGACGAAAAAAACCGTCGTGCCCTCGGGTTCCTTCTCCCCGCGGAACAGGGTTTTGCCGACGTAGAGAAGCGGCTCGGGCCGGCCAAATAGTCCGGACCGGGTAAGCTTGCCGTTGGCCACGCGTATGCGCGTCCCGCCGGTCAGGTCATCCACAAAAGCAAACAGCTGGCTGCGCGGCGCGCGCGGCGCGTAATACCCCGCGAACATCTCCAGCGCTTTCGCGGGAAGAGTAGTCGCGGGCTGCTGAGGTTTCAGGGAATCCTTCGAAAGAAAATCAATAGCCAAGCGATTTAAGCTTTCGAGCGCTTGCTGAGTACTATCGTTGTTCAGCAGAATGACGTAACCCCAGTTCTGCTCCGGCATGTAGCGATACGAAGAAATGAAGCCGTCGATCCCGCCGTCGTGGCCGTGCGTCACCACGCCGCCTTCCACGCTCGAATAATTGCAGAGGCCGTAGCCAAGCCGCAGGCCGCTTTTAGCTGCCAATGTTGTTTCCGGCGTTTCCATTCGCAAGATCGATTCCGGTTTCACCAGTTGCGCGTCTCCCGCCTTGCCGCGCCTCAGAAGAAATTGCACGAGCTTGGCCACCTCTCCCGGCGACGCTTTCAGGTCCCCAGCCGGCCGCAGGTAAATGAAGGGAAAGCCAGAGGCCTTCGGCGGATTGCCCTCGTAGGCAGTCGCAAGCAGGGCTTTGTTTGCCTCGGTGAAGGGATAGTCAGCGTGTTCCATGCCCATCGGCCGCAGAAACATTTCGCGGATGTACTGGTCGAAAGGCTCTCCCGTGGTTTTCTCGATCAAATACCCTGCAATTGCATTTCCCGGATTCGCGTAGGACATGCGCGTTCCTGGCGGCCAGCGCACCGTCTGCGGCTCCTGAAAACGCCTGAAAACCTCGATAAGTGAAAAATCGTACCGATCACGTACGTTGTAGACTTCGCTTGGCTCCATGTCGTCGAAGCCGGCAGTGTGCTCGAGGAGGTTGACGATGCGGACGGGATGAGCTGCCTCCCAGCGATTCTTGAACGGGATTTCCGGTGCGACATCCTGCAACCGGGCGTAAAGGTTGACCTTTCCTTCTTCTTGCAACTTCAGCAGTGCCAGCGCGACAAATGTCTTGCTGATCGAGCCCACGCGGAATTCCGTGTCGCAACTGACGGCACGATTCGCGGCAATATCCGCCTGGCCGATTCCACCGCACCACAGGACCTTGCCATTTGCGATCAGCGCTATTCCTGCCCCCGGTACGTGCTCTTTGTCGAGAACGTCCTTCATTGTTTTCTTCAATTCCTCGACCGATTTCGGGTGTGCCAGCTCCTCTTTCGGCTGGGCTGTACCCGGGGGAGAGAAGCACGCCAACGCTCCCGAAAGGAGAAGTAAAGTGGCGGCGGACCAACCAGCACGGCGCATGCGGCGCTCCTAGAGACAAGAGTTACCTTCCTGGGCCGCATTCTAACCGCGATTTCAAGCCGCGCAATAGGAATCGCCGGGGTGTGTCTCCGGACATTCTGAAGCGATTGACGCTGCGCGCACTCTCGCATACGATGCGGCACGTCGCTAGTTTGTGTTTTTTTGCCTGCGTGAAGGAGATCTGCTGCCCATGAAGTGTTCCCTTCGCTTTCTATGTTCCGTCGCTTGGCTTCTGCTTGGAGCAAACCTCTGCTTTGCTCAGCAGCAACAGCCGCCTCAGCCGGAAAAACCAGCGGAGAAGCCGAAAGAAGAAAAGAAGCCGCCCGTTCCGGAGGAAAAAATCGTTCAGACCAAGCATTCCGTGAAGGTCGGCGGGCAGGAGATCAAATACACGGCCACCGCCGGGACGATCCTCCTGAAGCTCGAAGACGGCACGCCCAAGGCCAGCATCTTCTACGTCGCGTATACCAAGGATGACGTTGGCGACGCGAGCCAGCGCCCGCTCACCTTCAGCTTCAATGGCGGCCCGGGTTCCTCGTCGGTGTGGTTGCATCTTGGCTTATTCGGTCCGCGGCGCGTGCAGATGGGTGATGCCGGCGCGCTTCTTCCGCCGCCCTACAAACTGGTCGACAACGACGTGTCGCTCCTGGACATCAGCGACCTCGTCTTCATCGACCCCGTTTCGACGGGATACAGCCGTGCCGTTCCGGGCGAAGCGCCCAAGCAATTTCATGGCGTCGAGGAAGACGTGCAGTCCGTGGCGGATTTCATCCGCCTGTATACAACTCGCAACAAGCGTTGGTCGTCGCCGAAATTTCTTAGCGGGGAAAGCTACGGCACGACCCGAGCCGCGGGACTTTCCGGCTATCTCCAGCAGCGCTACGGGATGTATCTCAACGGCATTGTTCTGATTTCTGCGATCCTGAATTTCGAGACGGCGGAATTCGACACCGGCAATGACCTACCGTACATTCTTTTTCTACCCACTTACACGGCGATCGCCTGGTATCACAAGAAACTCCCTGCAGACTTGCAAGGTGATTTGCAAAAAGCCATCGAGGAATCGCGCAAGTTTGCCGTTGGCGAGTACACGGACGCGCTTATGGTTGGCGACGCTCTACCAGCCACCAGGCGTAGCGAGATCACGCAGAAGCTCGCGCGGCTGACCGGCCTCTCGCCGGATTACATCGACCGCACGAAATTGCGCATCGAGATCATGCGCTTCACGAAGGAACTGCTACGCAACGAGCGCCGCACGATCGGCCGAATCGACGCGCGCTTCACGGGCATCGATCGCGATGCCGCCGGAGAAGAGCCGGAGTTCGATCCCAGCATCGCGGCCATCATGGGGCCGTATTCGGGTATGCTGAACGACTACGCGCGCAATGATCTTAAATTCGACAGCGATTTGCCGTACGAAGTGCTGACCGGGCGCGTGCGGCCGTGGAATTACGCGCCGTATGAAAACCGCTACGTCAACGTGGCGGAGACCCTACGCAAGGCCATGACGCAAAATCCGTTCCTGCATGTTTTCGTCGCGAAGGGTTACTACGACTTGGCCACGCCGTTTTTTGCCGCGGACTACACCTTCGATCATCTCGGCCTGGACCCAACGCTACGAGGTCATCTCAGCGGTGCTTATTACGAAGCCGGCCATATGATGTACGTCCACTCAGCGTCGCTGGCCAAACTCAAAGCTGATATCGCGCAGTTTATCAAATCGAGTACGGCGGCGAATCCGGCAAAATGAAGCGCATCTCCAGCATCGCCGTCTGGATAGCCATTGCGGCGCTGGGCGCCGGCGCGCTAGGCTCCATCGCACTGCATCGCGGTGAGCAGCTGAATGCCACTTGGTTTGTGATCGCGGCGGTGTCCTGCTATCTTGCCGCTTTCCGGCTCTACTCCGCTTTTGTCGCCGCCAAGGTTCTTGCGCTCGATGACACACGCGCCACTCCCTGTGAACGCCACGACGACGGCCGCGACTTCGTGCCCACCAACAAATGGGTTCTCTTCGGCCACCATTTCGCCGCTATCGCGGGACCCGGCCCGCTCGTCGGACCGACGCTCGCCGCGCAGTTCGGCTATTTGCCCGGTACGCTCTGGTTGATTGCCGGCGCTGCGTTGGCTGGTTGTGTGCAGGATTTTGTCATTCTCTTTTGCTCGATTCGCCGCGATGGAAAATCGCTCGGCCAGATGGCGCGCGAAGAGGTCAGCGAACGCGGCGGCTTCATCGCGCAACTCGCGGTGCTGGCGATCATGACCATTCTTCTCGCCGTGATTGGGCTCGTCGTGGTGAATGCCCTCAAGTCCTCTCCATGGGCCACCTTCACGTTGGCGATGACCATTCCCATCGCCTTGCTTCTGGGTCTGTATCTGCGCTTCCTCCGACCCGGCCGCGTCCTGGAAGCTTCGGTCATGGGAGTGGCGCTGGTTCTTTTGGTGGTGGTGGCGGGGCAGTGGGTGGCCGATTCTCCTTCCTGGTCTCGGGTATTTACTCTGAGCGGCATAGCGCTTGCCGTTGCCATCATTGTGTATGGCTTCGCGGCATCCGCCTTGCCGGTCTGGTTGCTGCTCGCTCCGCGCGACTATCTCAGTGCTTTCATCAAGGCAGGCGCCATTTTTTCTCTTGCCACCGGCATCCTTTTTGTTCGGCCCCAAGTCTTAATGCCGCCGCTTACGCGCTTCATCGACGGCAGCGGCCCGGTCTTTGCCGGAAAGATTTTCCCATTTTGCTTCATTACCATTGCGTGTGGCGCGATCAGCGGATTCCACTCGTTGATCTCCTCCGGCACCACGCCGAAGATGATCCTTCGCGAAAGCCACGCTCGTTTCATTGGCTACGGCGCCATGCTGCTCGAGTCGTTTGTCGGCGTGATGGCCATGGTCGCCGCGTGCGCCATGCCGCCGGGCGTGTATTTCGCGATCAACAGCCCCTCCAGTATTGTCGGCGGAACTGGAGACGCCGCTGCCGCAACCATCAGCGGCTGGGGCTATCCGCTGCAAGCGCAAACCATGATCGACCTGGCCCACAGGGTCGGCGAGATCACGCTTTGGAATCGCGCCGGCGGCGCGCCTTCGCTGGCTGTGGGCATGGCGCAAATTTTCTCCAGCACCATCGGCGGCGAACGGCTCCTCAGCATCTGGTACCACTTCGCGATCATGTTCGAAGCGCTTTTTATTCTTACGGTGCTCGACGCGGGCACGCGCGTGGGGCGCTTTATGGTTCAAGATCTCGGCGGCCGCGCCTGGAAGCCCTTCGGCCGCACTGGCTGGATGCCTGGCATCTTGCTGTCCAGCGCCATCATCGTCGCCTTGTGGGGCTACTTTCTTTATCAAGGCGTTGTCGACCCGCTGGGCGGAATCAATTCGCTCTGGCCGCTCTTCGGCATCTCGAATCAATTGCTTGCGGCCGTGGCGCTCGTGGTTGCCACCACCATCCTGATGAAAATGGGCCGGCTCCGCTGGATCTGGGTGACGCTGCTACCCATGGTCTGGCTCGTCATTATTACCATGACCGCGAGCTACCAGAAAATCTTCGATGCAAATCCCCGCATCGGGTTTCTTGCCAACGCCAATGTCCTGGCGGCCGAAATTGCAGCCGGAAGAATTCCCGCCGCGAAAATTGCCGAAACGCAGCGCCTTATTTTTAACCAGCGCCTCGATGCCGCGGTAACCGGTGTTCTTGCCGCTATGATCCTCGTTCTGATTGTCGAAGCGCTTGCGCAGTGGTACTCGATTCTCAGTCGCGGCACAAAACCTGTGCTTCATGAATCACCCTACGTTGCCACGCGGTGGGCCGCAGACTACTCCGGCGCCGCCCACGGAGACGACTGATGAAACATGCCGCAAGACCTACATCGCGTTTCTTGCGACGCTTCTGGCGCGGCCTTCGCGAATGGTGCGGAGATGCGGCCTACGAAAGCTATCTTCGTTCGAAAGCCAGGCAGTCTGCTTCGTGTCGCACCCTCACGCCGGCCGAGTTCTACATCGAGCAGCTGGACCGCCGTTATTCCCGCCCTAACCGCTGCTGCTGAAAACTGCTGAAACTCTTTTCTTGCCGATGCCGTCCGCCAGTCATACAATCGGTCCAACCCAGTCTTATCTTTACTAATGCTAACGGTAGGGACGGTAGGGGTCTTGATTCCCTTGGGTCTGGAGGAATAGACTTGCAGTAATCCCGGTTGGGCCACTTTCCCGAACGTTTCGAATGGAGGAACCATGCGACGCATGCCTCGTCTGCTCTTGCTTCTTCTCCTTGCGCTTTCTGCCATCCTCATCTACTTGACATCGCCTGCGCAGGAGAAATCTTCAAAACCAGATTTTGACATGACCGCCAGCTACATCGAAGCCTGCAGCTGCGACATGTTCTGTCCCTGCTACTTCAACACTCATTCCACAAATCATATGGGTGAGCATCACATGGATGAACATTTTTGCCGGGCTAACTTGGTCCTCAAAGTGGACAAGGGCTTTTACAAAGACACCAAGCTGGATGGCGCCAAGGTCTGGATCGTCACCGACCTGGGCAGCGATTGGAGCACCGGCAAGGACTCCTGGTTGGTGGTGAACTTCGATCCCAGCGTCAGCAAGGAGCAGCAGGACGCACTTGGCGACATCCTCGGCCAGCTTTATCCGATTCCCTGGCAGAAAAAGGCCGTGGACACCGCTGCGTTCTCATGGAATGTGGACACGAAGGATGGCGTGGCTCACGCCAAGATGAACAATGGCAAGGGCGAGGTCATTCTGGAGCGCGTCAATGGCAATGATGCCCATCACGAAGTCGTCATGCACAACTTGAAATACTGGGGGGCGCAGTCCAATGACGGCTTCCGCATGTGGAAGAACAAGCACGAAGCCTTCGAGGGCGACGGCCACAAGTTTTCCTACGACGGGACCAATGGGTTCCTGATCACCATCCACTTTTCTGGAAATGCAAAGCCCGCCTCGGCGGACTGATCTTCGGCCCGAATCATTCTAAGCAGCCGCGCTTGGACTTCTGACAAAGCGGGGCTGCTTGGCTAGAATTCTTCGTCGTCTTCACTGTTGTGTCTTAGTACGGTGGTCTTGTGTTTGACACGGATGTTGTGGTTGCGGATTCCGGCGAGGATGGCCCGGCGGGTTTCGGCAGGCAGCATCTCCGGCGCAAAGACCCCCGCGAGATCCCGGGGGAGATATTTGATGAAAAGTGCCGCGATGTGCGCCGTCGCGAAGGCTACCGGCGTCGTATACCGTCCTTGCTGCCGAATCTGATAGAGCGTGGGAAACGTGCAATCGCTGCGCATCAGCAGCTGCTGGTCTTCTTTCTTGCCGCGCTTCATTCCCTTTACCAGCGTGGCCGCAGCAAAACGAGCGTTCTGTAGAATCCCCTGGCGAATCAGCTTGGCAATCATGCGAGGAGAAGAAGTCTCAGGAAAATGATGTCGGGCCATCCCGCGTGAGCGGGAAAGTCTTCCCTGCTTGTGCCAGCGCCGCAGCCGGTCAATCTCATTCCCGCCGATTTTTACGTCCAGATCCATCATCGGTATGAAACGGGGCAGTGTGGCTACTTCATCTTGGGCCGCAAGCACGACACGCGCGCTCCCGATGGGATCAGCAAATCGAAATTTCTCAATCTCCGAAAAGCGCTTGCCCAGTTGAAACTTTCCGCTTCGGTAGATCTGCGGGTGGGAGACGGCCTCGTCGAAGGAAACTTCCGGTGACCATTGGGATATCGGGTCGTCGCTCTCGGTGCTCTCGTACAGACGGATGTGCACTGCCGCGACTTCGTCGAGGAGGTCGGCAGCGCGTTTCACGAGCAAATTCGTCAAGCCTGGGGCCGCACCGGTGTTGATCAGTGCCGTGCGATTCTTCTCCTCGAATTTCTTTACATAGCGGAACTGCTCGGCTCGAAAGGGATGGCGGGTAAGGTGGGAACTCAGGTCCACATAATGCGCGCGCAGCCGCAGCGCCGCGCGCAAGACAATCTCATTGAAGACTGAAGCCGAAGCATTGACGATGAGCTGGCAGCCCTTCGCGGCCTTCACGATTCCGCGCAGATTTCGCGCGTTCACCTCGGTTACCGCGATGGTGCTTTTCTTGCCCAGGAAGCGCCGCGCGCGCTGCGGATCGCGGTCGCCGCACCAGACCGTATGTCCTTGCCGCTCCAGCAACTGTGCGAGAAGGGAGCCGGTCGCTCCGGCCCCCAAAACGAAGATCCGCATGGCGTGGCCAAAACTCTATCACAATCCGAGAGGCCTCTTCGGCTGGCGTTTGGTGTTAGCCCCAATTGCACCCCTCGGGCCTGAAGCGTACACTATGGCTGTAACTCCGACCCCTGAAGCCTACTGGAGAGATAACCCACGGCTGCAGGGGCGATGACCCCAGACAATGATGGGGCCAAGGGTTTGGGCGGAAACGCCCGGGCCTCCCGTGCTTGGAAAGGAGCGATGACACCGAAAAGGCGTGTTTTTTCGGTGAGCGCCCGATTCCCTGCACTGGATCGGGCGGTTTTGTTTTATCGCTCAATGGCGTCAAGGTAGCGGGGAGCAACATCTAACAAGCACAGCGGACCATGACCCTTTACGACAAATTCGGCCGCCAGATCACCGACCTTCGCATCTCCATCACAGACCGTTGCAATTTCCGCTGCGTCTACTGCCGCTCCGCCGATCCCGAAAACTATCGCGATCACGACGAAATTCTCTCCTGGCCCGAGCTCGATCGCCTCGCCAGGATCTTCCTAGGCCTGGGCATCCGCAAAATCCGCATCACCGGCGGCGAGCCGCTCGTCCGCGAAGGCGTCGAGGATTATATCGCCCGTCTGCAGGCCCTCGGCGTCGAGGACCTCTCCATGACCACCAACGGTCACCTGCTGGCGCAACGGTGCCACCGGCTGCTTGCCGCCGGTCTCCGCCGCATCAACATCAGCCTCGATTCGCTCGACCCCGAGAGATTCGAACGCATCACCAGAACCAGTTCTTTTTCGACCGTGATGCACAGCATCGATGTCGCTCAGAAATCACGCCTGGCGCCAGCCAAAGTGAATGCCGTCCTGGTCCGGGGCCTCAACGACGACGAAGTCGAGGCCTTCGCTTTGTTCGCCCGCGAAACCGGCGTCATCATGCGCTTTATCGAATTCATGCCGCTCGATGCGGACCGCCACTGGACACGCGACCTCGTGGTGCCGGCGGCCGAAGTCCACCAGCGCATCCACCTCCGCTGGCCACTCGTGCAGATTCCGCATGAGCGCAGCGAGACCGCGCGCAAATACCGCTTCGCCGACGGCGCGCCCGGCGAAATCGGCCTTATCGCCCCGGTGACCCAGCCTTTCTGTGGCCATTGCTCCCGCATCCGGCTGACTGCCGACGGCAAGCTCCGCACCTGCCTGTTCAGCAAGGACGATCATGACCTGCGTGCGCTGCTTCGCGAAGGAGCATCCGACGAGGATTTGGTCACCTATATCGGTTCCATTGTCATGGAAAAAGAGGAGGGCCATCGCATCAACGAGCCCGGCTTCGTACAACCCTCTCGTACCATGGTATTTATCGGCGGGTAGTGGAAAAATGGCCGAAATATGAGAAAATGAAGTTTCCAGGCAGGGATCAGGGACCGCTTAGCAATAGCCTCTAAGCAGACAAAACACAATCCATGGGCAACCTAGTATCCATTTCGGATAGCAGCACCCTCATCGGCGCAGACCAGCCGGCCACCATCCGTGCGCCGGAGATTGAAGCCGGGGTAGGCTGCGACTTCGACTCATACCTGCTTGTGCCGGACAATGCCCTTGATGACCGCATCGCTGCCGCCAAGGCCCAGCTAGGTCGGGACGTCGTGATTCTGGGCCACCACTACCAGCGCGACGAAGTGGTTAAGTTCGCCGATTTCCGAGGTGACTCGCTCAAACTCTCCTTTCAAGCCGCTCAAGCCGAAGGCCGCTACATCATTTTCTGCGGTGTCCATTTCATGGCCGAAAGCGCTGATATTCTTCGCCGTGAGCACCAGATCGTTGTCCTGCCCGATCTGAACGCCGGCTGCTCGATGGCCGATATGGCCGACATCGGCCAGGTGGAATCCTGCTGGAGCGAACTCTCTTCTTTCATCGATTCGGCGAAGATCATCCCCGTCACGTACATGAACTCGACCGCGGCCATCAAAGCCTTTACTGGCGAGCATGGCGGTTCGGTCTGCACCAGCTCCAACGCCGCCGCGGTCATGAAGTGGGCCTTCGAGAGCGGCGAAAAAGTTCTCTTCCTTCCCGACGAGCACCTCGGCCGCAACACCGGCTATCGCATGGGCATCCCGGTCGAGCAAATGATTGTTTGGGATCCCTACCAGGAATTTGGCGGAAACACACTGGAAACGATTCAGAGCGCGCGCATCATCCTCTGGAAGGGTTATTGTTCCGTGCACCAGCGCTTCACGCCGCAGCAAGTCGAGCGCGTCCGCCGCGAGCATCCCGGAATTCGCGTCATCGCGCATCCCGAATGCCGCTTCGAGGTCGCCCAAGCCGCCGATCAAATCGGCTCGACCGAGGGTATCATCAAAGCCATCCAGGCCTCTCCTGTCGGCACGGAGTGGGCCGTGGGCACAGAAATTCACCTGGTCAATCGCCTCGGCAAGGAATTGAAGGACCACAAAGTCATCTCGCTCGATCCCAGCGTCTGCGTTTGCACCACGATGTTCCGTATCACTCCGCAGCATCTTCTCTGGGCGCTCGAGAATCTGGGTGAGGGCAACGTCGTTAACCGTATCTCCGTTGACGAGCACACTCGCCGCCATGCGCGGGTTGCTCTCGACCGCATGCTGAGTTTGCGCTAGCATCCAGTAGGAAAGGCTTTTGGCTCTGAGGTTTGCGAACGGTAGCATGTCCTGTACTGGCCGCTGTCCCCTGAACGGAAACTCTATGGCAGACGAAGACGACGATCAGGATCAGGAAGAAACTCCGGAACCACCGCAGCGTCTCTTTACGCTGAACGAGGCGGAGCATACGCGCCAAGAACTCGAACCCTTTCTCGTCGAGGCCATGGATTCTCGCAAGAAGCTCTCTGGTCTGGAAAATGAGCTGTCCGCGGTCTCCGCGCGCATCATGATGATGGGCGGAGTGCTCGTGCCCTACGAAAAACTGGCCGCCGTCCGCATGCAGCACCAGCAGCTTGCCGAAACGCTCAAGTCGGCGCTTAACCGTATTCTCGAAACCGGATGCCTTATCAAGGACCTCGACGTCGGCCTTCTTGATTTCCCTGCCGTCATCAATAAGCAGGACGTCTATCTCTGCTGGAAGCTCGGCGAGGACCGCATTCGCTTTTACCATCGCCAGGACGAAGGATTCGACAGCCGCAAACCGCTCGATCCGCACGACCTCGGCCCCGGCGACACCATTCAGTAATTTTTTAGGTAGTGACCGGTCTTCAGACCGGTGCTTTCTTTCCGGTGTCATCCTGAGCGCAGCGATGAGCGGTTCCGGCCTTGTCGGAAAGGACTGCCCGCTCTTCGCAGGCTCAAACTGTGAGCGCCTTTGAACGACCATCCCGAAAATCGCCTGAAAGACTCGGCAAGCCCCTATCTTCGCTCGGCAGCGCACCAGCCCATCGACTGGCACGAATGGGGTGCCGCCGCTTTCGAACGCGCCAAATCCGAAGACAAGCCCATTCTCCTAGACATCGGTGCGGTGTGGTGCCACTGGTGCCACGTCATTGACCGCGAGAGCTACGAGAACGCTGAAATCGCCAAAATCATCAACGAGCACTTCGTCGCCGTAAAAGTAGATCGCGACGAACGCCCCGACGTCGACTCCCGCTATCAATCCGCGGTCACCGCGATCTCCGGCCAGGGGGGATGGCCGCTGACCGGTTTTCTGCTCTCTGATGGCAAACCCTTTTTTGGCGGCACCTATTTCCCGCCCGAAGACCAGATGGGCCGCCCTGGATTCCGCCGCATTCTTCTCGCCGTCGCCGATTCCTACCGCAACAAGCGAGCCGAACTGGAGCGCGCCGCCAACTCCCTCGCCGATGCCGTCTCGCAAGCGGAAATCTTCACCGGCGCTCGCGCTGATTTCGACCTTGGCATCGTCGACGCACAGATCAAATCCATCACCCAGCTTTTCGACATCAAGAACGGCGGCTTCGGCCGCGCCCCGAAATTTCCGCACTCCTCGGCCATCGACCTGGTCCTCGAGCGCTACCAACAGACGAAAGAAAAGCATCTCCTCGCCATGGCCGAAACCACGCTCGAAAAAATGGCGCGCGGCGGCGTCTACGATCAGCTAGCCGGCGGCTTTCATCGCTACTCCGTCGATGAGCGCTGGCTCGTCCCGCACTTCGAGAAAATGTCTTACGACAATTCCGAACTCTTGAAAAACTATCTCCATGGGTGGCAGGTCACGCAGAACCCATTTCTGCGCGAGACTGCCGAAGGCATCATCAGCTGGGTGAATGAAGTATTGTCGGATCAGGACAATGGCGGCTTCTACGCCAGCCAAGACGCTGACTATTCGCTTGATGATGACGGTGACTATTTCACTTGGAGCCTGGACGAACTCCGCGCCGCGCTCCTCCCCGACGAAGCCCGCGTCATGGAACTCTACTACGACGTCGAGGCTAGGGGCGAAATGCACCACGATCCAGCAAGAAACGTTCTCTGGATCGCGCGTGATGTCATGGATATCGCCAAGCGGCTCAGCCTTGACGAAACCACAGTCCGCCTGACCCTCGCCAAGGCAAAAGGGAAGATGCTCGCCGCGCGCAAGCCGCGTCCTACACCCGTCATCGACAAAACGATGTACGTCTCTTGGAATGCGATGTTCGTCTCCGCCTATCTGGAGGCCGCGCGGGTTCTGGGCGGCTCACTCGGCGCAAGTTGTCGCAACTTCGCCCTGAAAACGCTCGACCGCATGTTGAAGGAAGTCTGGAGCGAAACACGCGGTTTCGGCCATCGCATTGGCGGCCCCGCTCTGGAAGGCTCACTCGACGATCAAGTTTTCAGCGTTCTGGCGCTTCTTGACGCCTACGAAGCCACCCTCAACCCGCGTTACTTCACCGCCGCGCAAGAGACAATGGATCTTGCCATGGCCCGACATGGCGACGCCGAAGGAGGCGGCTTCTTCGATCGCCCTTGCGACGCCGCGCCCATGGGCGGCCTCGACGTCCGCCGCAAGCCCTTTCAGGATTCTCCGACGCCCGGTGCGAATTCCGTCGCAGCCATCGCCCTCATTCGAATGCACGCTTTCACCGACGACGAGCGCTGCCGTACCTTCACCAAGAAAACGCTCGAAGCCTTTGCCGGCATCGCCCCACAGTACGGCCTCTTCGCCGCTACCTACGGTCTCGCCGCCACCCTCTTTGCCCATCATCCGCTGCTAGTCGTCATCACCGGGCCCACGCACGATCCCACTGCGCAAGCCCTGGAAGCCGCCGCCCACTGCGTCTTCCGTCTCGGCAAATCCGTTCTCCGCGTCACCCCGGAAACGCCGCAACTCCTTCTCGCCGGCACCCTAAAAGAAACTCTGCCCCATCTCCCCGCCGACAAAGCCTTGGCCGTCGTCTGTTCCGGCCAAACATGCCTCCCGCCGACCAACGACCCCCAGCACCTTTCCTCGCTCCTCACCGATTGCAGTCGTTCGGCCCAAGCGCGTTGATCGGTTACTGGATGCGAGGTGAATCGATAGCAGTTCGAAAAAGCATCCTTGTCAGCAGCATGCTCTTCTGCAAACCTCCTGAATTCCTGAGTCTTGGCCGTCAAGACCAAATCTCCTGGGGCCTCGATAAATGGCATTTTGAACTTACCTGCATGAATCTGATCCCATGCCCATTTCTCCACTTTAGTGTTGCAGCGGTGGGATGACTCAGCAACACAGAATTAGAGCGACTTGATCTCGCAGGCAAACAGGGCGCGGCATGGCGCAGTAGGCCAGCTTACGCAGAGCCATGAATGGCTCACCCGGCAGAAAGAGATTTCATGAGCGAGGCAGGTCCCAGCCTGAAGAATCGTGGATGAGACCCCTCGCTGAAATAAGGTCGAGCGAAAAGGCGCGCTCGTGACGCGCGGTTGTAGTTGGCGGCGTGGAAAAAGAGAACCTGGGCTGCTTTGAGAGGCCCCGGTGCGGTTTCCGCACCTACTCGCCGTGCCCGCGGGGTGCCTCCACAGTGCCTCGCACTTCGCCGCCTTGGAACATCGTGGTGTGTAAATTTGCGTAGGCGTTGCGAGTGCGGATGGCGCGGATCACATCGGCGAAATCGCCATTCGGAGCGGCGGGAATACCTTGTGCCGCCGGCCCGACGATGTCTGCAGCGGTGATGGTGCCCGAGGCCATGCCTGAAGTGGCCTGGGTGCAGGCCGGCTTTCCGCCTCCGCCGCACAGGTACACCATAACGCCACCGTTAACCTTAGTGGGACCGAAGTGGATGTGGCTGAACAGGGGCAGAGTCGTTAGGCCGCTCCACTGCAGCGTGTAGGTGATGGTGCTGGCGTCCGAGCTGATGGTTGCATTAAAGTCCGCCACGCCTTTGCTCGCGGTGGGTGGGACTTCGCTCAGTCCTACCATGTGGGCGGAGATGCTCGGTTCGTTATCGCTCTTCGCGTTGGTGGAGGAATTGCCCAACAATAGAACGGTTATGGCCGCTAGCGCGACACTCATGCACAGTCTTTTCATTTCCAGCTCCTTTCGAGACCAAGAACACGCTGGACAAGGAGTGCCAGGGGGGTTGCCGCCCCGTCCGCTGAAGGCTAAGTTTGCAAAAAGATATATCAGCGGCGCACATTAACTGTCAATACGTGCTGCCATTTCATCCAAGAAGTGAACGCTCGCTTCATCCTGCTCAATCCAAGTGCGCGCCATCGCATCCGCTGCGATCTCCGGACAACATGTCCAAAGCTCCTTCCGGATACTGCGGCCCTGGACCGAAATCAACGAACAGATCATGCGGCAGGCGAACTCGCCGAGCTATTGATTGGACGTTCCTTTTTTTTCTGCGTGAATTTGTGAACAATCGTAAGAAGAGTTGTCTTTCGACTTCTACAATACCCAGCGCTCGTCAGGGCTCGGAGAATCGGCATCCGCTGGCTGATCCTGCTTTGGCTCTGCTTTCCACAAATTTCCGTCGAAATGGGCATCGTCCTTGCTGAAAAGAGGAAAGAGGGACTTAACAGGGCTACATCCCGCGAGCAAGAGCGCAACACAGGTCCGTAACCTATTGAGTTTCGCAGGGCTTCTCCAAAAAATACGCCGGAGGAAGCGACGTAGTCGGCCTCCCCCGGCAATGTTTTTATTACGATTTGTACGGAATCTACCCCTGGCTACTTCTTCGGCCGCGATTCAGGCGGTACCATCCCCGCCACGCGGTAGTACACCACCAGCTGCCCGTAGTGCTCTCCCGAGTGCTCCATGAATCCGTAGGCGAAGTCAATCACGCGCACCTGCTGATTCGCGTAGGGATCGACGACCAGGGAATTCAGCCCCGCATCGCCCTTGGCTTTGATCGCGGCTGCGCCGTCGGCGAAGGATTTCTTCACGTAGGCGGCCACTTCCGCCTTGGTCTTAAGCTTGTCTTTCGAGAAATCTTCCTGGGCAGGCGGCTTCTCTCCCTTCACCGGGTTGGTGAAGAAATAATTCACATCCGCAACGTGCAGGAGTCCCTCCCGGAAGCTGCGCTGCTCCGGGTTCGGTTTGAACTCGTACCTGTCCTCAGGGAAGTCTTCCGCCATGGCGATCAACTTCCGCCCGATGTCGTTCCATTGCTCCACCACCGCTTGGGTAGGATTCACGGCCGCCTTCGGCGGCTCCTTCTTCTTTGCCGCATCCTGCGCCCCCGCCGGAACCACAGCCAACCCGGCCCCCAGCACAAGAGTTGCCAGCACATGCCACTTCTTCATAAGTTTTCTCCTCAGTTTCGCCCGGAAACCGGACGTTCTCTCCTTCAGACGCACCACTCTGCCCGGCGTTTCCCCCAACCAGCGCTGACTCGGACGTTGGGGGGGTTCATCTTACGCAGTAAAGTCGCTCCCGTCATGCAAAATCCCCAAGGCCCGCGTGGTAAGCTTAGGTATTGGACTTGGGAGCGCCGTCACCGTGAATTGGGGCTTTCTACTGCTGCGAATCGCCGTATTTTTGAGCATTTTGACGCTGCTTTATCTCTCGCAGCGATTCTGGTACCGCGCCCTCTGGCGCGTCACCTCACATTGGGGTCGCGTGTCGCTTCGGGTGGGCGCCAGGATCGTCTATGTAATCCTGCTGCTCTGGGTGATCGTCACCATGGCTCTCGTGCTGAACCTCGGTCACGGGGGTTTTGCTCGCCAGAACTCTTTGAGTACGGCTCTTACCTACCTGTGGTTTTTCAGCGCCCTCTTAGCCTATTTCGCAGTCAGAACCGTCCACGGAGTCGAGCGCTTGTGGAGATGGTTGCAGACCGCAACCGCCAAAAAAACCGTCGCACCACAAGGTGCCGCCCGGTCCACGCCCGCTCCCGCGGAGACGGTTGCTGACCCGGGCCGCCGCTATTTCTTCCGCGCCGCCACGGCTGCCGCCGGCGCCGCTCCTTTCCTCGGCGCTATGTACGGTTTCGCTGCCGAACGCCTGAACTATCAGGTCCGCCGCGTCGAGATTCCCTTGCCCAACTTGCCTTCCGCTCTCGACGGCATGCAGATCGTCCAAATCAGTGACATTCACCTCAGCAGCTACATGTCCCGCAAGCAGGTGCGCCGCGCCGTGGATATGGCCAATGAACTCGGCGCCGATCTCGCTGTGGTCACTGGTGACCTCATCACCGGGGGCGGTGATTCGATCGCCGATTGCATCGACGAGATTCGCCATTTGCGCGCTCCGCTCGGCATCTGGGGCTGTAACGGCAATCACGAAATCTACGCCAGGGCGGAAGACGAAGCGGCTTATCTCTACGCAGAAGCGGGTATGAAACTGCTGCGCCAGGAAAACGCACAAATTACTTTCAAGGGAGCGCCCTTCAATCTCATCGGCGTCGATTACCAGCGCGAACGTTCTCCCCGCGGCCAGCGGCAACAGACCCTTGCCCGTTTGCAGCCTCTCGTCCGCCGCGATATGATCAACATTCTCCTCTCGCACAATCCCAATACTTTCAATCGGGCTGCTGAACTGGGCGTCGAGCTTTCCCTCGCAGGTCATACTCACGGCGGACAGATACAGGTCGAAATCCTCGACCATCGCTTGAGCCCCGCGCGCTTTATCACCGACTATATCGCCGGCCTCTACCAGCGACCGCTCTTCGCGCCTGCTCCCAATGAACGGGCTGCTTCGAACGCTTCCCCTACTCGGGCGTCCAGCCCGTCGCTCTTTGCCTTGTCCTCCCCGCCTATGGCCCACATCTACGTGAATCGCGGCCTGGGCACGGTCGGCGCTCCCGTACGTCTCGGTGTGCCTCCCGAGATCAGTCTCATCGTCCTTCGCCGCGCCTAGCTGGAGAGGCAGCGGGAAATTAATTCTCAGTGTAAGATTCCAAAGTGCTGTGAAACCGGAATCTCCAGACTTCTGTATCCCCATAGCGTTGTGGATTCAATTTTCAGAAACCGGGTTCTTTCTCAGCCTCTCATCCCACCGCAAGTCGCTTGTTCTCAAATCGAATGAGGCCCTGTAAATCTTGTGTCTATTGGTAGCTGGCTTGCATCTAAGACGCGAGGGTCCAGCCAAGCGGAGGCTCGTTCGCGAATACCTGGGACGTGTTTCGCTTCGAAATCTCGCTTAGGAGAGGATTCCCTCATGCGGTTCACCGTGAAGTTCTTGAAATTCCTCGCTGTTTTTGCACTTTCGATTTTTCTGCTCCCCGCTGCCACTCAAGCGCAGTACTACAAACAAACCAACCTCGTTTCCAACCTGGCCTCGATTACTACCCCAAACCCTCCTGACCCCAATCTGAAAAATCCGTGGGGACTGACTCGCAGTTCCACAGGTGCCTGGTGGGTGGGAAACAATAACTCCGGTACTTCCACCCTTTATAAGGGCACTGGCGCCCTCCTTGGTACCTTCACCGTTCCGCCGCCCAATGGCTCACCGGCAGGGACACTGTCGACCCCTACCGGCGTGGTCTTCAATGGCAGCTCCACCGATTTTCTGATCGCTCCCGGCCAATCCGCTCACTTCATTTTCGTGACGGAAGATGGAACGATCTCCGGCTGGGCTCCCGGCGGACAAAGTGCCGTGCTTGTCGTCGACAATTCGAACAACGGCAGCCCCGACGGCGCGGTCTACAAAGGCGCGACGACCGGAGAGATCAATGGGAACCGCTTCCTGTATGTCACCAATTTCCGCAAAGCCCGCGTCGAAGTCTATGACACCAACTTCAAGCCAGTGCACCTAGGTGAAGAGGCCTTTAGCGAAGGAGATATCCCCGGTGGCTTCGCACCTTTCAACATTCAGAACATCGGCGGCAGCCTCTTCGTCACTTATGCCAAGCAGGACGCCGCCAGACACGATGACGTGGCAGGCGACGGTTTAGGCTTCGTTGACATCTTCACACCCACTGGACGGCACATCGCCCATCTCCAGCATGGTTCTTGGTTCAATGCGCCCTGGGGAGTTGTTTGGACCACGCGTGATTTCGGTGAGTTTAGCAATGCCATTCTGGTTGGCAACTTCGGCAGTGGTTGGGTCGCCGCCTTTAACGGATTCACCTACAAATTCATGGGTTTCCTGAAGAATCCAGATGACTCCATCTTGACCATTGACGGATTGTGGTCGCTCACGTTTGGCAATGATGCGGCCGCCGGGCCCGCGAACACTCTGTTTTTCACCGCAGGCATTAACGGCGAACAGGACGGTCTGTTCGGCTCGATCACTCCCGTGGACGGCCTCGACGGCGACGAAGAGTAGCGTCTCCGGTATTTTGTTTTTCAAAAAGAGCAAACACTAGAGAGAAATAAGACGGCAGGGTCTGGTCACCCCCTGCCGTCTTTTCCGTTTCTCAGCGCGTAGACACAATTTGTGCTTTCCATTGTCCGTTTTTCTGTTTCTTGCTTTGCCTACCCTGCTTCTTGCCCGTGTATTTCTCCCTAGGGTCGGCTGATGCTAAGATTCCCTGCGCTGCTTGCCGCTCTTCATGCCGATCAGAGAAAAAAATTACTGGCTCGAAACCGTGGCCACGTCCCCTGCGCCATCCGCAGGGGATTTGCCAGACTACGCCGACGTCGCGATTGTGGGCGCGGGCTACTGCGGCCTTTCCGCGGCACGCACGCTTGCAAAGCGCGGGGTGAAAGTGGCCGTCTTCGAGGCAGAGACCTTTGGCTGGGGCGCCAGTTCCCGCAACGGTGGCATGGTCCTCACCGGCATGAAATTGCCGGTGCCCACACTGATCAAGCGTTACGGCCGCGAGGCCGTTCGCAAAATGTACGCCGCATCGCTTGCGACCATCGATTGCGTCGAGCACATCGTGCGCGAGGAAAATATCGACTGCAATTTCTCGCGCTGCGGCCACCTGGAAGTTGCCTGCAAGCAGGCGCACTTCGATGGCTACGAAGAATCCGCCGCGCTCCTGCAACGCGAATTCAGTCACAAAATGCGCATTGTTCCAAGACGCGAGCTGCGCGGCGAAATCGGCTCGGACATTTATTTCGGCGGCATGGTGGACGAAAGCAGCGCGGGCTTGAATCCCGCGCGGTACGTCGCCGGGCTTGCGCTTGCGGCGCTGCGCGCCGGCGCATGCCTTTACGATCACACGCGCGTTACCTCTGTCGAGCCAGAGAGAAACAAAAATGCGCACAAATTCCGCGTGCATACCTCAAGAGGCGTCATCACCGCGCGCGAGATAATTCTGGCGAGCGGCGCTTACACCACCGGTGCTACTCCCGCGCTGCGCAAAAAAATCATTCCCATCGGCTCGTACATCATAGCCACGGAAACTCTGCCCGCCGATCTGGCGCGCGAACTCAGCCCACGCAACCGCATGATCTACGACTCCAAACATTTTCTCTACTATTACCGGCTTACCCCCGACAATCGCATGCTCTTCGGCGGCCGCGCCGCTTTCTTTCCGGAGACCGAAAACACCGTCCGCCGGAGCGCGGAAATTCTTCGCCTCGGCATGATCGGCGTTTACCCGCAACTGCGCGACACAAAAATCGAGTTTGTCTGGGGTGGCACCCTCGATTTCACGCTGGACGTGATGCCGCACGCCGGGAAAATCGATGGCATGTACTTCGCCGCGGGCTTTGCCGGCCACGGCGTCGCCGCGGCCACCTGGTTCGGCGCGAAGCTCGCCGGGCTCATCTGTGGCGATCCCAACGACATGCCCTTCGATGGCATCAAGTTTCTCGCCGCTCCACCGGGCCTGCGCAGCGGCAACACTTGGGCGCTTCCTCTGGCAGGCGCGTGGTACAAAATCCTCGATTTCTTTATGTAGGCTGCTGGACGGCGCCAATTTTTCCTGCCTGCAATTTCCGAATTACAAAATACATCACCGGGCCGAGCAACACCGGCACCGGCCCCCACTTCCGTGCGAACGGGTCGCTTGCGACCAACGCAACTGCGCTCATTAGCAGCGGCGCAGCGATCACGTAGAGCAGTCCGGCGCGGCCCCACGGAATGCGGAAGGGCCGCGGCAATTCCGGCCGCATTCTGCGCAACTGCCACGAGGAAAGCACCGTCAGAATCGTGACGCCGATGCGCAACCACATATACACGGTCAAGAGCTGAACCATCGTTTTCTGTGCCAGCAACGCATAGATGATAGAAGACACGATGATGGCGATCCACGGTGTGCCATAACGCGGATGTCTGGCCGCAAGTGCGGGTGGCAGATACCCATCCTCGGCCATGGTGAATGGCATCCGCGTGCATGTCAGCACCGTGGCATTCAGCAGCGAAAGATTGGTGATCATCGCAGCGATGGTCATCGCAACACCCAGCCAGGGTCCACCGACGAGTTGTGCGGCATCGGAAAAATATCCGGTGTGCCATTTCTGCCAGTTTCCCAATGCTGCGAGTGAGAACATGGTGGGGAGAAAATACGTGGCGATGGAAAGCGGAATGACAACGGCAAGCGCGATCGGATAGCTCCGCTGCGGATTTTCCACTTCTTCGGCGACACTGGACACTTGCTCGTAACCGGAGTAGAGCCACAAACCAAGCGCCAGGCCAACACCGAAGACCTGAAATGGCGGGACGTGCGGCGGCACCAGCGGCGAAAAGGGATTGGAGTGCCACTTGGTTGCCGCGATCACGCACAGCGCGACAATCGGCAACAGGATGAGGATCTCCAGAGTTGTGGCGACCGCGCCAACCATGTGAATGCCGCGCACGTTGATGTAGCCGATCACCGCGATCATTGTGACGGCAATCGCGTAATGCTTCCAGTCGACCAGCCCGGGGAAGAAAAACGTGAGATAGTCCGCGATCAGAACGCCGTACGCACCGCCCAGAAGGAACGACGCACTCCAGTTCCACCAGCCGGCTTGAAATCCCCAGAAGTCGCCGAATGCCCCGCGCACCCAGCGGTAGCATCCGCCCTCGACGGGCATGGCGGTGGTCAGCTCCGCAGCCACCAACGAAACCGGAATGCACCAGAAAAACGGGATGAAGAGGTGATAGAGCAGCGTCAGCCCCGGACCGCTGGTCGTGACTTGGTCTTCGAGGCCGAAGGGTCCGCCGGTCGCGTAGGCGTACATCACAAAGACGAAGGGCAGCAAGGCGGCCTTGCGGGTGGGCGCGGGTGTGGCGCTCGGTTTGCTGGTATTGGCGGAAATGTTCGCAGGCCTCGTTTGAATGCACACGACGGATTTGTCCCGGGAGAGGGTAGCGCATTGTGCCCGGCGCTGGGTAGTCGAGGGTGTCGCTCCTACCGGACGGCAACAGGCTGGATCGGCTGGTGGCCCGCAGGAGGCGTCACAGTGACACCGAGGATACCGGCCACGGGTGCTGCCGCGAGAGATCGAGGTTAAGCCACCTTCGATGGGTTTTGAGTGCGCAGCCGGGCTATGACGAGGCGAATCTCTTCGTAGGGGATTTCGGATGGCAGAGCTTCCTTGAGGGGTTTCAGCCGGCCCATGCCCAACTGTTGGCAGGCGGCGGCGATCTGGTTGTAACGTTCGGGTGGCAACCAGGCGGGCTGAAATTCGGCTTCGCCTCTTTCGATAAGATCGGCCACGAGGGATACGACGGCGCGCAGCGTGCGTGAGCGGATTTGGGCGATTTCAGCGAAGGTGCGGCCTTCTGCAAGCAGTCGCAGGGTTTCTTTCGCGGGGGAGGATACTTTTTGCTTCCCTGGGTTGCTGGCGCGGTCACCCTGGCGGAAGCGGTTTAGGACGTCCAGGATTTCCTGGCCGTACATTTCGACTCTTTTTTCGCCGAAGCCGGAGAGGCGCCGGAGTTCGGGGAGAGTCGATGGCTTTACGAGGCACAATTCCACGAGAGCGGAATCGTGGAGGACGACGAAGGCGGAGACTCCCTTGTCCCTGGCGGTAGTGCGCCGCCACTCGCGGAGGTACTCCTTCAACTCCACGTCGGTCGACCCCCGTGCGGTGGTTGTAGCAGGACGGGGCGCGGCCGGGCGAGTTGTCTCCGCCTTGCGAGAGGTTCCGCGTTTATTTCGAGGTTCTAGCTCCAGCCAGTCTGGCATGGCCGCACAGACGTCGCAATTGCCGCAGGACTCCCACTTGGGTGCTTCGCCGAAATGGCGGCAGACGTGGCGCTGGCGGCACTCCGTGGATTGCACGAAACGCTCGACTTCGCGGTAACGCTGCCAGGCGCGGCCTTTTTCAACGGGGTCCTCGATTTTGCCGATGAAAAAGGCGTGCAAGCCGATGTCTTTTTTTTGCCAGAACAAGAAGCAATCGGCGGGGAGCGCGTCACGCCCGGCGCGGCCCGCTTCCTGGTAGTACTGCTCGACGCTCTTCGGGAGTGAGAGATGAATTACCATTCGCACGGCCGCTTTATTGATGCCCAGCCCGAAGGCCATGGTGCCCACCATGACACGCACTTCGTCGGCCATCCACTTTTCCTGGTTTTCGCGTCTTGCGCTGCTCTGCATCTGTCCGTGATAACCAACGGCGGCGATGCCGTTTTCCCCGAGGAAATCGACGGTGTCGCCAACGCGCGCAATCGTGGGAGCGTAAACGATTAGGCTTCCGTCCGAGACCTGCTTGACGGCGCGGAGGAGCAATTCATTTTGCGTTCTGGCGTCACACTGGCGGACGATGTATCGCAGATTGGAGCGGCGAAAGCTGGCGATGTGTTTGTAGGGATCACGGAGGCGGAGCTGCTCGATGATATCGTGGCGGACGCGCTGAGTCGCGCTGGCGGTGAAGGCGACGATGGGGAGGTCCGGAAAAAGTTCGCGGAGGCGGCTAAGCTGGCGGTACTCGGGGCGGAAGTCGTGGCCCCATTCGGAGATGCAATGGGCTTCGTCGATGGCGAAGAAGGAAACCGGCATGCGGCCGAGCCAGGCGGGCGTGCCGTCGAGGGCGATGCGTTCGGGCGAAAGATAGAGAAGGCGGTAGTGGCCCTGGCTGGCGCGGCGAAGGATGAGACTGCGCTCGTCGCTCGAAAGCGAACTATTGAGAAAAGCGGCGGGGATACCCATTTGTTCGAGTTGCGCGACCTGGTCCTGCATCAAGGCGATCAATGGAGAAACAACTACCACGGTGCGCCGCCGGTCGAGGACTGCGGGCAATTGGTAGCAGAGCGACTTGCCACCACCCGTGGGCATCACCACGCAAGCGTCGCGTCCTGCAGCGATGCTCCTGACAATGTTCTCCTGGCCTGGGCGGAACGATTCGTAGCCCCAATAGCGGTGCAAGGCCTCGGAAAGAGGCGCGGCGTGTTCCGCCGTGTAGTTCTGTTCGGGCTCCGGCGGCCCCAGAGTTGCCATGGTTCCCTCTCCGGCCCGCGGTCAGGACCAAGCGGTATGTAGCAAGGCCAGTATGATGCCTCTTATCAGCACATCTCTGGCTCTGGCGATTGCCGCTACTTCTTCCAGTGTTGCGAAGCGAGTGTTGTATCCACTAGAAAGCACCCGCCGCATGAGCAACGTTGTGGCGAACGCAGCCATCTGGCACGGTGGGGAGAATGAATCCAGGATTCTTGACACCGTGCCCACCGAATCCGCAAGTGTATCCGTCGCACAAAACGACCTTGCTCTCCCGGAGGCGTGGTGTTCTTCCACAGCCAGCACCGGCGACTGCGACTAGGGATTCACCCTTTTTTTGTTTCTTCCCACGGTCGAGTTCCTTATCTATGATTCGTCGCACGAGTTCAGCAACAGAAATACCCTTTTCCTTGGCAATCTTTTCCAACGCCGCTTTTTGCGTTTCGAAAGATAGATGTTTGTTCGTTCGTATCCCATGCGGTATGACAGACACCATTATGTCCCGAATTGCACGCATTATTTTAACCGTTTAAGGCTTGCTTACCCCGCCTTGAAGTGCTGGACTTGCGCTCGCCACTGGGTCATATGTCAAATGCAATTTCTGACAAGCGGGTGTGGGTTTCCCCATCGCAACTTCTCTCCCATGTATAATCCGGCGTCGATATGAGCGATTCGAAAGAGCCGCAGGCGATACCGCGTGGACCGGAGCGCGAGCTGAAGATTTACGCGCTCGGGCTCAGCGGCGGAAAACCGTCTGTTCCCGTGCCGCTGGATTTGCTGGAGCAAAAGGCGAAGGAAATCCTTGCGCCGCGGGCGTACCACTATGTTGCGGGCGGAGCGGCGCAGACACGATGCGCGCGAACCGCGAAGCCTTCTACCGCTGGCGTATTGTGCCGCGGATGCTGCGGGATGTTTCGAAGCGCAAGTTGAGCGTGGAGATACTTGGCGCGCACTTGCCCGCGCCGGTTCTGTTTGGGCCCGGTTGGCGCTCAGGAAATCGTTCATGACGATGCGGATGTGGCGAGTGCGCGGTCTGCGGCGTCACTCGGACTGCCGTTTGTGCTGAGCACAATGTCGAGCCGGTCGATGGAGGAGGTTGCCCAATCGGCGGGAGAGGTAGCAGAGTCACCGCGGTGGTTCCAATTGTGTTGGGGAAAAAATCCCGACCTAACGGCCAGCATGGTGCAGCGCGCGGAACGCGCCAGATACTCGGCGCTGGTGGTGACACTGGACACCCATTCGCTGGGCTGGCGCGAGCGGGACCTCGGCCATGGTTACTTACCATTTATGCTGGGACAGGGACTAGCGAACTATTTCAGCGATGCGGTATTCCCTGGGCTTTTGGCGCAGGCGCCGGAAGAGAATCCGGCGGCGGCGATTCAGCTGTGGGGCAGCTTGTTTTCGAACGCGACGCTCACCTGGAAGGACATCGGATTTCTGCGGCAGCACACCCGTGTTGCTATCATCGTCAAGAGAATTTTGCATAGGGAGGATGCCGCGCTGGCCGTGGACGCCGGTGTGGATGCGCTCATCGTTTCGAATCACCGCGGGCGGCAGGTGGATGGCGGCGTCGGCGCACTGGATGCGCTGCCGGGAGTGGTGCACGAAGTGAATGGGCGCGTTCCGGTGATGTTCGACAGCGGGATTCGCCGTGGGGCGGATGCTTTCAAGGCTCTCGTGCTGGGGGCACGAGCCGTGCTGGTGGGCCGTCTCTACCTGTGGGGGCTGGCGGTGGCGGGCGAAGAAGGCGTGCGGGAGGTACTGCTGAATCTGCTTGCTGACCTGGATTTGACTATGGCGCTGAGCGGGTACGCATGCTGTCACGAACTGGACGCCGCCACGCTGTGCAAGAGTGATTCGTCAGAGTTGCTGCGCCAGCCACAACTTTATTTTGTGCATCGCCAAGTTGCCGCGCCCATCCGCAGGTGCCATAATTCCATTTCAAACGCTGGCTTGTGGTCCGGGACATGCGTTTCCCGTCACCAAGCACTGAGGGGGCTCTATGGGACTGCGCGATAGCTGGATTGAAGAGCGGGAAGCGGGTGTGGCCGGGACGAACGGAAACAGGAACGTTTCGCAGATGCACCTGGCGCGGCAGGGCGTCGCAAGCGAGGAGATGCAGTTCGTTGCCAAGCGCGAAAGGCTGGAGCCGGAGCTGATTCGAAGCGAGGTAGCGCGGGGGCGGTGCATCATTCCCGCCAATATCCATCACCGCAACCTGGAGCCGATGGCGATCGGGATCGCCACGAAGTGCAAGATCAACGCAAATATCGGAAATTCCGCGACAAGCTCGAACATCGATGAGGAACTGAAGAAGCTGCATCACGCCGTGCACTATGGCGCGGATACGGTGATGGACCTCTCGACTGGCGGGGACATCCCCGTGATTCGCAAGGCGATTATTGGCGCATCACCGGTGCCCGTGGGGACGGTGCCGGTGTATGAAGCGATCTCCAGGGTCCGGCGGCCGGAAGACTTGACCATTGGGCTGATGCTGGAAGTGATCGAGGAGCAGGCCGAGCAGGGCGTGGATTATATGACGATTCACGCGGGTGTGCTGCGCGAGCATGTCCCGCTGGTGCGCAAGCGGATTACCGGGATTGTGAGCCGCGGCGGGTCGCTGATGGCGCACTGGATGGAGCACCACAAGAGGCAGAACTTCTTGTACGAGAACATCGAGGAGATCTGCAAGATTTTCAAGAAGCATGACGTGAGTTTTTCATTTGGCGATGGACTGCGCCCGGGGTGCATCGCGGACGCAAGTGACGAAGCACAGTTCGCGGAACTGAAGGTGCTGGGCGAGCTGACGGAAAAGGCGTGGGAGCACGACGTACAGGTGATGATCGAGGGGCCGGGTCACGTGCCGCTGGACAAGATTAAGGAGCAGGTGGACAAGGAGATGGAATGGTGCCACGAGGCGCCGTTCTATACGCTGGGGCCGCTGGTGATCGACATTGCGCCGGGGTACGACCATATCACGAGCGCCATCGGCGCGGCGATGATTGGATGGCACGGCGCCTCGATGCTGTGTTATGTGACACCGAAGGAGCACCTCGGGTTGCCGAATGCGGAAGACGTGAAGCAGGGCGTGATTGCGTACAAAATTGCAGCCCACGCGGCGGACGTGGCCCGGCACCGGCCGGGCGCGCGGGACCGCGACGATGCGCTGAGCTATGCGCGGTTTCTCTTTGACTGGAACAAGCAATTTGAGCTTTCGCTCGATCCACCAACGGCGAAGGCGATGCACGATGAAAACCTTCCCGACGACTTCTACAAAGAAGCCAAGTTCTGTTCGATGTGCGGGCCGAAGTTCTGCTCCATGAACATCACGCAAATGGCGGACGCCGAGGGTGGCCACGACCAGAACGAGCGGAAGCAGAAGTTTGTGGAGTTGTTGGCCAAGGTGCAAAGCGCCTAGCGGGAGGTCGCGGCAGATTGAAATTGGACCCAAGCGCATCGCTCCCATTTAGCGTGGACTGGCTCAGCTTTCTTTCGATGGTATTGGTGTGGCTTGTTTTCTTCTTCCTTTTCAAAAATCAGAAAGACAAAGGACTTCGAAGAAAGAGTCGAGATATTCGTTCACGTTCTAGACTACCATCTGCGGTCGGCGGGTCGAAGGGCAAGTGGGAGTGGCTTGGCGCATATCCGGAGGAGGCCGCCCGACGAGCGAGAGGCAAGAACTTTTCACCAACCCTTTCTCTGCCCCCGAGTCATGCGCTGGACAAGGTGGACGCGGCCAAGGGCAGTGGATGGTCGGAAAGGTCAGATGGCTGAAATCAGCAAAGCCGAGAACCTGCGGGAGGAATTTAATCGCTGGGCGGAGGCAGGGCGGGGCGAGGGGATGGAGCAGGATCACCTGCCCATCACGCTGCCGGTGCTGGAGAAAATGCGGATTGCGCCAACGGACAACATCTTGGACGTGGGCTGCGGGGCGGGCTGGCTGTCGCGGCGGCTGGCCAAGCTGGTGCCGGAGGGGCGCGTCGTAGGGATGGACATTTCGGACGGAATGATCCGCCACGCTCGGCGAAGCAGCATGGACTTTGACAATTTGATGTTCGTCGCGGGGGAAGTTGCCCAGATCCCCTGGCAGCCCAATTTTTTCTCGCACGCGATCGCGGTGGAGTCGTCGTACTACTGGCCCAATCCCGCCGCGGGCGTTAAAGACATTTTTCGGGTTCTCAGCGATGGCGGCTCGGCGTGGATTCTGATCAACTACTACCGCGACAATCCGCACTGCCACCACTGGGGTCCTCTCCTCGCGGTGCCGACGCACCTTCTCTCCGGCGAAGAATGGGACGAGTTATTCCGTGATGCGGGATTCACGAACGTCGCGCACCAGCGCATCGTTGATCTATCCCCGTCGCCGGAAGTCTACACAGGCCGTTGGTTCCGCGACCTGGCGCATCTTCGCGCCTTCAAAGAAGAAGGGGCGCTGCTCGTTCACGGAACGAAGTAGGAAGGCAGGTTACTTTTTTGAACCAAATGGCGCAGGTACGGCTCCTGCCCGCGCTACTACTGCTAACATTAATCCTAGCGTATCCATCCCCTAGGGCCGATCAAGCATTCCAGACCGTTTGGATTCGTTCGTGAGCGTGAATGACTGAAGCTAGGCCCAAGTTCCCGGTGCTGGTGGTGGACGATTCACCTGTCTACCGCAAGCTGATCGAACACGCCTTGGAGGACGAGGCGTATTCACCGTTATTTGCCAAGAACGGCCACCAGGCACTGGAACTCTACGCGAAACACGGGCCCTCCATTGTGATCACCGACTGGATGATGCCGGACTTTTCCGGGCAAGAGATTTGCGAGCGAATCCGCGGCGACCTACAGCATCAGTACACCTACATCATTGTGCTGACGAGCATCTCGGAGAAGAACAACGTAGTGAAGGGGCTGGCGGCGGGTGCGGATGATTACCTGACCAAGCCCTTTGATCCGGGCGAACTGCTGGCGCGGATTGGAGTGGGGCGCCGTACCATCGATCTGCACCGCGAGATCGAACGCAAGAACAAATTGCTCGAAGAAATGGCGCACACTGATCCCCTCACGGCGTTGCCAAACCGGCGCGCACTGGACGAATGGTCCGGGCGGCAGCTGCGGGGGGCGGCACGGCACGGTTATCCCTTGTGGGTCGTCCATGCCGACCTGGATTCCTTCAAGAGTATCAATGACACCTATGGCCATGATGCCGGCGATCAAGTCCTCAAAGAATTCGCCGCGATCCTAAAAGAATATACGCGGGCGTCAGATATCTGTGGGCGAATGGGCGGCGATGAGTTTGTATTGGTGCTGACGCATGTCGACGAGAGGCACATCCAGCTGACCGTGGAACGATTGCGCGAGCAGTTTGCGTCAAAGAAGTTTTGTTTTGGCGGCGCAAACGTCACGGTGACGGCGAGTTTCGGGACTTGCGGATTCATGGGCAAAGAGCCTCCGGAATTTTCAACTCTGGTGCAGCAGGCGGACAGGGCTCTCTATTCCGCGAAACGCGCCGGCCGCAATCAGATCAAAATCGAATTTTCCTGATGTTCCAGCTCCGGGATTCCCTCGTTCTTCTGATTCTGGTGACATTCCGAGAACTGTGGTATGAGTGGGCTGAGGCAGGTGATTGGCGATGAATGATCGCTCCGCACAGATGGCTTTGAGGGGAGCCGGCTCGGTCGCACTGGGCATGGCCACCGTGCGGTTTGCAGGAAGGCGGTTGATTTTGCTGGCGGGCGAAGTGAAGGGTTTGATTTGATTGTCGCCGCGACCAGCCGTGGCGTCAGATTCCCATCCCTGCCACCGGGGCTCGTGCCGGTGAAGGGAAGCGTCCTAAAGCCGTATGGGGGATGCCTCCGCGCGGAGAACAAAAATCTTTACATCAGCGGGACGTCGCAACTGCGCTGTGAATTCGGGCCGGTGGTTACGCCAGGAATGGACCCGCTTGCGCGGACGATGCTGACGCCGGACCAGCTGGAGCGACCGATTGGGTTGGTTATGAAAGAGTTGGGTGTGCGCACCCACCTCATCGATGCGCACGCCGGGTGGCGTAGCATTCTAAGGGGGGAAACGGCTCCTGCGGCTGCTTGGGTGGAAGAAAAAGAAGTCCCGGAGGAACCTCGCGCCGCACCACACCACACCGCCGGTCCTTCCGGCAAAGCCAACCACGGATCCTCGCGTCGAGGTTTTCTAGTGACATTTCTGAGTACCGGGGTAGCCGTGGTGACCGGGGCGGGATCCGGCATCGGCCGCTCCTTGGCGCAACGACTGGCTGCCGCGGGCTCAGCGCTGGCCCTAGCCGATATAGACGAGGCCGGCCTCCTCGAGACTCTCGCATCGCTCGGGAGCAAGAGCGCAGCGGTCAGCACTCACGTGATGGACGTCGCTGAGGAAGCCAGCGTGAGCGTTTTCGCCGAAGACGTCAGCAGGCGGCACGGACGCGTCACGCTGCTCATCAATAATGCCGGCGTTTCACTGCATGGCGATTTTGAGGAAATTTCGCTGCATGATTTTCGTTGGGTCATGAGTATCAATTTCTGGGGCACGGTTTATGGCGTGAAGTATTTCCTGCCAATGCTGAAACGCGAGCGGCGCGCGCACATCGTGAACCTTTCGAGCGTTTTCGGAATTATTGCTCCGGCGGGACAATGCGCTTACGCGGCGAGCAAATTTGCGGTGCGCAGATTCACGGAGGCGCTGCGTCACGAACTGGAGGGCAGCAACGTGGGCGTCTCCAGCGTTCATCCGGGGGGCATCCGGACGCCTATCGCGCGTCGCTCGCGGATTGGCGCCGGGGCTTCGGCATCCAAGAGAGAAAAGAATATTGCGTGTTTTGAGAAGCTGGCGCGGACTTCGCCGGAAACGGCAGCGGCTCGAATCTTGCGCGGTGTGCAGCGCTACGAGCCGCGCATCCTGATCGGCATGGATGCGTATCAGATTGACATTCTGCAGCGTCTGCGGCCCACAACGTACTGGAAGACACTTTCCCGGAGGTTTGAACAGCTGGCGGCAAAAGCGAGATGAGGTTGCTACACTTGCCTCGCACTGGCCGCCCAGACAGTTTTTGACTCCACGGGGAACGGTGAATATACTCGGCGTTAGCTGGAAAGGACCGACCAATGGGCGTACTGGATCAAAGATTCGAAAAGAACTTCATGATTACCTCGGTGGACTATGTGTTCAACTGGGCGCGGAAGAGCGCGATCTGGCCGCTGACATTTGGACTGGCGTGCTGTGCGATCGAAATGATCGCGTCGACGACTTCGCGGTTTGATATGGCGAGGTTTGGAGCGGAAGTGTTCCGGCCGTCGCCGCGCCAGGCCGACTTGATGATCGTGGCGGGCACGGTCACGCTGAAGATGGCACCAGTGCTGAAGCGCGTGTGGGAACAGATGCCGGACCCGAAGTGGTGCATTTCGATGGGAGCATGCTCCAGCGTCGGTGGACCCTTTAACGCTTATTCGGTTTTGCAAGGTGTGGATCGCATCGTACCGGTAGACGTGTACGTTGTAGGATGCCCGCCGCGGCCCGAAGGCCTCTTCTTCGCGCTCTTGAAGCTGCAGGACAAGATCGACCAGATGACACTAGCGAAGCGACCCACGGAAGTGCGCTTGCGGCCGCAGATGGTGGAAGAATTCAAACGCGGAGTCATGGTGGCGCAAACGCCGGAGCCACGATAGGGAAGAGAAAAAGCCAACCAGGAAACTAGATGAAAAGACAGTAAAGGATTCTAACACCGAGGACGCGGACTGCGCAGTGACGGAGGGAAAGAAGAAAAAGGAGAGAGAAGAAAGATGGCGTTTGCGCGAGCAGCGAAGACGAATGAGATCACGCCCGGAACGATCCGAGAGTTTCACGTGGAGGGCAAAGCAATTGCCCTGGCAAATGTAGGCGGCAAGTTCTATGCCATCAATAATACCTGTCTGCATCGTGGCGGGCCGCTGGGGCAAGGTGTTATGGACGGAAACATGGTGACGTGTCCGTGGCATGGCTGGCAGTATGATGTTACCACCGGCAAGATTGGGCAGAATCCAACGGTGGGGGTGGATTGCTACACCATTGAGGTCCGCGGAGAAGACATTTTCGTGGATGCCGGTTAACTTCTGTAATATATTGAAAACAAAGTTGTTATTGTGATTTTGCCAAGATATGGCTACCTCGGCTTGGCCTCGCCAGCAATGCCCGGTTTCCTCTAAGCCACATATTTTGTTTCGCTTTTTGAATGCCAGCGTGTATATTGCTGCCCACTCGAAGCCTCGATGTCAACAACGACCGCGGAACGACACTACTGGATCTTCAGCGCCGACCCACACCAGTATCACTGGGACACTCTCTTCGTAAAGGGCAAGGAGATGTGGCACGGTGCTGGGGCGAAGCCCGACGCGATTCGCGCCCTGAAACAGGTGCGCAAGGGTGACCGCGTATTATGCTATCACTCAGCCCCGGAGCGCTCGTTGTATTCGATCGCCGAAGTCACGCGAGATCCCTACCCGGATCCGCATGATCACAAGGGAAAAAACCTGGTTGCGGACCTGCGGGCATTCGAAAAGCTGCCCCGGCAGGTGACCCTCGCGGAGCTGCGCGCAAATCCCGCGCTCAAGAAGATGAAATTGCTGAAGAACGTGCGGTTGATCATTTCGCTGCTCACCGACCTGCAGTATCAAGAAATCCTACGCATGGCCGGAATCGTCGCGACGCCAGGAATGCCGTTGCCCTGATGCCGTGCGTAAGGACAGCGGCTGCTCCACAATTGAACTTGGAGCAGCGGGCCGCGTGTCTGACCGAAAGTAAACTGAGGTGAGAGATGGCTGCCTTTGGCCGCTCCGGCACTTTTATCGTTTGTCTTGCTGTCCTTTTTACGCTCCTCCCACAGAACACGCACCACCATACGATGCTCGAAGGCATTCCCTCCGGAAAGACGCGGGTGCTCGACCTGAGTTACGCGATTAGCGACAAGCTGGTGCCGTGGCCTGGAGATGAAAAGTTCTTCGAGGCCAAGGTCAACGCCAGCATTGAGAAAAACGGCTACTTCACGAGGAGCTTCTGGATGCTGGAGCACTATGGGACGCATCTGGATGCGCCGGCACATTTTCCGCCGGGGAAGGCGACGGTGGACCAAATTCCGGCCAAACAATTGTTTGGGCCGGCGGTGGTGATCGATGTCCGCGCCGAGAGTGGCAAGGATGCAGACTACCAGCTTGGCGCCGCACGCGTCGAAGCATGGGAGAAGGGGCACGGGCGGATTCCCGAAGAAGCGATTGTGCTGCTTAGGACCGGGTGGGCGTCGCGGTGGCCGGACGTGCGGAAGTACCGGAATCAGGATGAAAAGGGCAAGATGCATTTTCCGGGGTTCTCGGCGGAGGCTGCCAAGCTGTTGATTGATCGGAAGGTGAGCGGGCTCGGGTGCGATACGCTGAGCATCGACCATGGTGCGTCGAGCGACTATTCCGTGCATCACCTGGCGTTGGGGGCAGGTCTGTATCAGCTTGAAAACCTGGCGGACCTGAGCGAATTACCAGAAACGGGTGCGTTCTTGATCGTGGCGCCGATCAAGCTGGAGGGTGGCTCGGGTGGACCGGTGCGAGTATTCGCGCTCCTGCCGTGAATAGTCCTATTTGTTTTGGCTGCCTACGTCTGGCAAGGTGGTTTCTGCGCGGTGGTGAGAGCCAAAGAACTTAATTTTGAAGTACGGCGGCGCGGTTGGCTCTTGCATCAATTGGTGAGTCACGATGGAATCTTCTCCCGGGAGGAAGCATGCGTTTTCGAATCACAATGCTCATAGGAATTTTACTGGCTCTTGCGGCAGTGTCCGGCGCAACGGAAGAGACGCCGCTGCTGGCGCATTCGCCGACGGCAAGCAAGACCCAGGTGGCTTTTGCGTACGGCGGCTACCTCTGGAGCGTGCCGCGCGACGGGGGCGATGCCCGGCAGTTGACCACCGGCGGACATGAAGGGTTGCCGGTGTTTTCGCCTGACGGAAAATGGATCGCGTTTACAGGCCAGTACGACGGGAATGTCGACGTATTCGTCATTCCCGCGGAAGGGGGCGAGCCGAAGCGGCTTACCTGGCACCCGGCGGCGGACGTTGCTGTGGGATGGACTCCGGACGGGAAGCGAGTGCTTTTTTATTCCGGGCGCGAGGCCTATGCGGACTTCGACCGCCTTTACACCGTTCCTGTCGATGGCGGCCCGGCAGATATTCTGCCTATGTGGCGGGGAGAACAAGCGTGGTTTTCTCCAGACGGAACACGGATTGCCTACGTGCCAAACTTGCTCTGGCAGACCTCCTGGAAGCGCTATCGCGGAGGGCAAACCACGCCAATCTATATCGTGCGTTTGAGCGACCTGGCGCTGGAGAAAGTGCCGCGCGAGAATTCGAATGATTCGCATCCCATTTGGTTCAACGACACCGTCTATTTTCTCTCCGACCGCAACGGAGCGGTGACTCTGTTCGCGTACGACACCAAGGCAAAGACCGTAAAACAGGTGGTGGAGAACAAAGGGCTCGATTTCAAGTCGCTTTCAGCGGGGCCGGACGCGCTGGTCTATGAACAGTTTGGCGGGATCTATCTTTTTGATCCCGCGAGCGGCAAATCGAAAAAGGTAAGCATTCGAATCGCCGGCGACCTGCCAGCAACGCGGCCGCACTACGAGAAGGTTGGCGACAAGATTAAGAATGCCGCGATTTCGCCGACCGGCGCGCGAGCCGTGTTCGAAGCCCGGGGTGAAATTCTTACCGTTCCTGAAGAGAAAGGCGATATCCGCAATTTGACGCGGACGGCGGCCGTGGCCGAGCGCGATCCGGCGTGGTCGCCCGACGGGAAATCGATCGCCTATTTTTCGGATGAGTCCGGCGAGTATGCCCTGCACGTGGCCGATCAATCGGGCTCTAAGACGGTGAAGAAGATCAATCTGGGCAATCCTCCGTCTTATTTCTACACACCCTTGTGGTCGCCGGACAGCAAGAAGATTGCTTACACGGACAAACGGCTGAACTTGTGGTACGTCGACGTGGACGGGCGTACGCCGGTGAAGGTGACGACCGACCGCTACGATGATCCGACGTCTGGTTTCGGTCAGACCTGGTCACCGGACAGCAAGTGGCTGACGTACGCCAAGCTGCTCGAGAATCATCTGCGGACCATTTTCGTGTACTCGTTGGAAAGCGGAAAAGAATCGCAAATCACAGACGGAATCAGCGACGCGCGATATCCGGTATTCGATAAAGGTGGGAAATCGCTGTTCTTCGCGGTAAGCACGGATGTGGGACTCTCCGCGGGCTGGCTGGATTTGTCCAGCTTCCAGCACCCGGTTCTGCGAAGTGTATACGCGGCGGTGCTCAAGAAGGGCGACCCTTCGCCGGTGGAGCCGCAGAGCGACGAAGAAAAAGCGGCGGAAGAAAAGAAAGATTCGGCCAGTGGAGACAAAGGCAAAGAAGCCGACAAGAACAAAGAGGGTGAGAAGGGCAAAGAAAGCGAGAAGAAGGTGGAGCCCGTCAAGGTCACTATCGATCTCGATGGTATCGGACAGCGAATCGTCTCCCTGCCGATCAAGGCCGCCAATTATGTAAGCCTTGATGTTGGCAAGGCTGGAACGCTGTTCCTTTCCGAGATCGTCGATGTGCCGCGATTCGAGGGAGCGACCCCGGTAACGGTGTCAAAGTTTGATCTGACCACTCGCAAGACCGAGGCGTTCGTAAGCGGGATCAGCGGATTCGCGGTTTCCGCCAACGGTGAAAAGGCGCTGTACCACTTGGGGCCCGGATGGTTTATCGCCGGCACGGCGGTAGTAGTGAAGCCCGGCGACGGAGCCCTGAAGCTGGACGAAATGGAGGTTTACGTTGACCCGCGCGCCGAATGGAACCAGATGTACCACGAGGTATGGCGCATCGAGCGCGACTTTCTCTACGATCCGCGTCATCACGGATTGGACATCCACGCCGCAGAGAAGAAATACGCTCCTTATCTGAAGGGTGTGGCAGGACGTGGGGACCTGAACTATCTGTTCGACGAAATGCTTGGAGAGATCACCATCGGCCACATGTTCATCGGTGGTGGCGACGTTCCCAAACCGAGGGAGGTGAAAGGCGGATTGCTCGGTGCGGATTACAAGATCGAGAACGGGCGCTACCGCTTTGCCCGGGTGTACAACGGCGAGAATTGGAACCCCGATCTGCGCGCGCCGCTGACGCAGCCGGGGGTGGATGTGAAGGCGGGCGAATATTTGCTTGAAGTGGAAGGACGCTCGGTGGAGCCTCCGGCAGAGGTTTACAGCTTCTTTGAAAACACCGCTGGGAAACAGATCAAGATCAAGGTGGGCCCGAACGCGGATGGCAAGGACGCGCGGGAAGTCACGGTGGTGCCGCTGCCAAGCGAATTCGCGCTGCGCAACCGCGCTTGGGAAGAAGATAGCCGGCGGAAGGTGGACGAACTAAGCGGAGGAAAACTCGCCTACGTGCACGTTCCCGACACGGCGGTCGGCGGTTACCTCAATTTCAACCGGTTCTACTTTGCGCAAGTTGGCAAGCGAGGCGCGGTCATCGACGAGCGCTACAACCATGGCGGCGAAGTGGCGGACTATATCATCGACATGCTGAAGCGTCCGCTGCGAAACTGCGCGATTTCGCGGGAAGGCGAAGCGTTCTGCTCGCCGCTTGCGCAGATCTACGGTCCGAAAACGATGGTCATCAACGAAATGTCCGGATCGGGTGGTGATGCGCTGCCGTGGATGTTCAAGCAGGACAAGATTGGAGCGCTGGTCGGCAAGCGCACCTGGGGCGGATTGGTGGGCATTTATGGCTATCCGCCGCTGCTGGACGGAGGTTTCGTTACCGCGCCACGCGTGGCCATCTACGGTCTGCAAGGCGAATGGGAAGTGGAGAACCGCGGAATCGCGCCGGATATTGAAGTGGAAAACGATCCGGCGTCGGTTGCCGCGGGGCACGACCGGCAACTCGAAAAGGCCGTGGAAGTCACACTCGAAGTGCTGAAGAAGAATCCAGTGGTGATCCCGGAGCATCCGCCTTATCCGAATTACCACAAGAAGTAGCTGAGGCGAGAGTGCGGCGTAGGGGCGCCCGCCGCGGCAGGCTGCCCCCACACCGATGTCGATTTCCAGCATAATCACAAAAAGCACTTCGCCCTGAGCTACCAGGGTTGGCCCCTTGCCCGAAGAGCATTGGATGTGGCGCTGTGCTATTTTGAAGGTTCTTTCTTCCTTATGCCGGAACTTCCCGAAGTCGAAACGGTAGCGCGAGGATTGCGGCAAGCAATTCTCGGGCGGCGGATACTTTCGGTCAGGTTCGGTAAGACTGATTTTATCGATGATCCTGCCGCGCTGGAGCAGCACTTGCCCGGGCGCCAGATCGAGGCGGTGGAACGCTATGGGAAATTCATATTGTTGCGACTGTCGGCGGTGAGTAGAGAGACCCGCGTTGCCGCAAATGGCGATGCGGCGCAGGCGTCGTTGCTGGTACATCTGGGAATGACCGGCCAGATCGCGCCGAGTCCGGCGGGACGAGCTCTTGAGAAGCACACTCACGTTTGCATACTTCTGGATGATGGGCGGGAACTGCGCTACACCGATGCGCGGCGTTTTGGGCGCATTGCTTACCTGACGAAAGCATTGCTTGCCGAAGAGCTGACCGGATTCGGCACCGATCCGCTCGAAGTGAGCGAGATGGAATTCGCGAACAGGATTTGCGGGCGACGCGCGCGGATCAAGGCGCTGCTGCTGGACCAGAGCGTGCTGCGCGGCATCGGAAATATCTATGCGGATGAGAGCCTGTGGAAAGCGAAGATTCATCCGGCGCGGCTAGGAGCCAAGCTGAGCAGGAAACAAGCGGAAACATTGCGCCGCGTGCTGCGACACATTCTGCAGAAAGCGATTGTGTTGCGTGGATCCTCGATTTCCGATTTTCTTGACGCGAAAGGCGAGCCAGGAGAATATCAGCGGCACCATCGGGCCTACGGACGCGAGGGGAAAAGCTGTTATCGTTGCAAAACGCGCATCCGCAGGGCGATGGTAGCGGGGCGAAGCAGCTATTTTTGTCCAACCTGCCAGCACTCACCGCGCGGCTTCGCGGCGTTGCCGCTGCTCGGGAAAAACGGAAGGAAGAATAAACGCACAGAGGGCTCGACCGGGTCAGGAAAGCGCCGGGCGCAGAGAAATCGCAGAGAAGAGATGGGAAATCACCTCTGAGAGCTGAGAGTCACGGCAAAAGGACGGCGCGAAGCGAGAGGTTCGGCATATCCATCAGAACAAGTCCAGATATTGGAGCTGCCAGGCCAAGACGGGAACGTGGTGGAATTGGCTGCGCGGGGATGACACTGTTTTGATGAGCTCTTGTTGAGGACCGAGGGACATGGCATGAACTTACGTGGCCTGGTAACTCTTGCGGGGCTCGCGGTGCTTGTCCTGTTCGCAGTGCGAGTGGGGTCGGCGAGGCCTGCGGTGGACGCGCAGATCTTAGGTGAAATCCGCCAACACAGTCAGGCAATGCCAAAGCTGGGTGTGAAGCCGAAGCGAACGATCCGATTCGTGCTGTTCACCGGCGAAGAGCAGGGCTTGAACGGTTTGAAAGTGTACGTGAAAGTGCATGAGAAAGAACTGGAGAAAATCTCCGGCGTGCTGGTGCACGACAGCGGCACCGGAAAAGTTCCGACCATCGGCCTCATGGGAAACTACGCGGTGAGAGAGACGATCGATCGCGCGCTTTATTCGCTGGCGCGGGCCAAGGATGTCGGATTGGCAGAGCCGACGGTACGGTCCGAAGGTGGGAGCGATCATGTGCCGTTAGACGCCGCCAGCGTGCCGGGATTCTGGCGCGTGCAGGAGGACGTGGATTACGACCAGACGCACCATGCCCAGGCGGACACGCTGGATCGCGTGCGGTGGGATGACCTGACGCAAGGGGCCCAAATGCTGGCTGTGTTTGCCTACAACGTTGCCCAACTGCCGGAAATGCTACCACGCAAAACCGCCAAGCGGGGCGGCGACTGAGCCGGCCGCATGCGAGCTGTTCTCCAGAGAGTCAGCCGCGCGAAAGTAACGGTCGATGGACGCGTGACAGGGGAGGTGGGCGCCGGGCTGATGATCCTCGTCGGCGTGGGCCGCGCAGATACGTCCGCGGTGGCCACAACGATGGCAGAAAAGTGCGCGAATCTGCGCATCTTCGAAGATCATCAGGGTAAGATGAACCGGTCGCTGCTGGAGGTGAAAGGCAGCGCGCTGGTGGTCTCGCAGTTCACGCTGTACGGCGATGCGCGCGGGCAGCGGCGGCCCAGCTTTATTTCGGCTGCGCCGTCGGAACAAGCCAAAGCTCTCTACGAAGAATTTTGCGAAGCGCTTCGCAAGCTGGGCGTGAGCGTCGCAACCGGCATTTTTCAGGCGATGATGTCCGTGGAGCTGGTCAATGAAGGCCCGGTTACGATCCTCCTCGATTCCGACAAGACGTTTTAGGCCTAGGGGCACTCAAAAGAACGCCCCGCCGTGGACCAAGACTGCAGTGTTGCGCGAACTCAAAGAGTTGGCGGATCCAAAAGTGAGGGCAAAGATGGCATACTTTGGCGTTCATGCGCCGAAGGCTCATGGAATTTCCGCGCCGCTGTTGCACCAATTCGCGAAACAGATCGGTAAGGATCATCGGCTCGCGCAGCAGCTCTGGACCACCGGGATCCATGAAGCCCAGGTTCTCGCCACATTGATCGGTGAACCCGAAAAAATAACGGCCGCCGAGATGGATCGATGGGCTCGGGATTTCGACTCTTGGGACGTCGTTGATGCGGCGTGCCGCTATCTTTATTCGGATGCAAAACCAGCCTGGGAGAAGATTTATTCCTGGAGCAGTCGGCCGGAGGAGTTCGTGAAACGTGCCGCATTTTCATTGGCCGCCTATTTGAGTTACCGAGACAAAGAAGCGCAAGACGCGCAATTCGTGAAGTTTCTGGGGGTCGTCGAGCGTGAGGCCCACGACGAACGAAATTTTGTGAGGAAAGCGGTGAACTGGGCCTTACGCCAGATCGGCAAGAGGAATTTGAATTTGAACCAATCAGCCATCCGCGCGGGGGAGCGAATCCGGCGGCAAGGCTCACGCGCGGCGCGCTGGATCGCCGCTGATGCGCTGCGCGAGCTGAAGAGCACCGCCGTACAGACGCGACTGCGACGGAAAGCAACTTGAGGTCAACGGTCGTGGCGGCCAAAAATGAATTGAAGATTCGGAGGGCGACGACCGACGATGTGCCGCAGATTGCCGTGCTCGCCGGACAGCTCGGGTATCCAGCGACGGCAGTGCAGATACACAAGAGGCTGCACGGAATCAAGCCCGCATCGCAGCATGCCGTATTCGTGGCGGACTCTGTGGCAGAGGGAGTGATCGGGTGGGTGCATGTTAGCAAACAGCCACTGTTGGAGGTGGACATCCGCGCGGAAGTGAATGGGCTTGTGGTGGCCGAAGGGCAGCGCAGCGTCGGAGCGGGTGCGCGATTGCTGGGGGCTGCCGAAGATTGGGCACGCCAGCACGGCTGCAAAAGCATGTCGGTGCGTTCGAATGTAATTCGCGAGCGCGCGCACAAGTTTTACGAACGCAACGGCTACGAGCACTACAAGACCCAGAAATCGTTTCGCAAACCGCTGTAACTCCGGCAATTCCCCATCTCCGGTTGCTTCCGAGAATGGCTTCATGCCCTTGAGTGGAAATATATATCGCATTGCGATATAGTTAATCAGTGGCCAAAGAAGTTAGCACCGCGGAGTACCAGGCTCTCGCAGAGCTGCGCTATCGTCTTCGCAAGTTCGTTAGGGAAGGAGACGCCGTGGCGCGCGCCGCAGGCCTGGAGCCGCAGCAGTATCTGCTCTTGCTGGCGCTTCGCGGGCTCCCCGAAGGCGTGGAAGCGACGATCCGCACGCTGGCGGACCGGCTGGCGCTGAAGCATCACAGTGTGGTTGAACTGGTCGACAGACTGGAGGCCCATGGCTACGTGCGCCGGAGCCGCAGCCGGGACGACCGCAGGCGCGTCTTGGTGGCACTGCTGCAGCGGGGAGAAAAGCTGCTCGAGCAGGTGGCGCGAGACCGCATCGGCGAGTTACGCGCGAGTGGCGCGGCGCTTGTGAATGCCATCAGCGCTTTGCTGGAAAACGGCGGCTCACGGCACGGGAAACACGCAGTGAATTCGTCCAAGAAGGGGAGAAAGAAAGGTGCGTAACGGCAGCAGGGTAGATTTGGCGAGCAACAACGGAAACACCCGGAACCGCGACGGTCACGAAGAGTTGGGAGATTTCTCGACAACTTCGAGGACTCTTCCGATCTCCGCATTGGCGATGGGAATCGGCGCGCTCTGCGCGTTCGTCGCCCTGGTGCTGTTGCGCTTGATCGGGTTGTTCACGAATCTGTTTTACTTCGGCCGATGGAGTACCACGATGGTTTCGCCGATCGGCAACCACCTGGGCGTCTACAGCGTTCTCGTCCCCGTCGCCGGTGCACTGATCATCGGGGTCATGGCGCGATACGGTTCGGAGCGCATTCGAGGCCACGGAATACCAGAAGCCATCGAGGCCATTTTGATCAATGGCAGCCGCGTGGAGCCAAAGGTTGCGCTCCTCAAGCCGCTGTCTTCCGCAATCTCCATCGGCTCCGGTGGACCATTCGGAGCCGAAGGTCCGATTATCATGACCGGCGGCGCCTTTGGCTCGATGATCGCCCAACTTTTTCACCTTACGAGCGCGGAGCGAAAGACGCTGCTCGTGGCGGGTGCGGCGGGAGGAATGTCCGCGACGTTTGCTTCGCCGGTCGCGGCCGTCTTGCTCGCCGTCGAATTGTTACTCTTCGAATGGAAGCCGCGAAGTTTGATCCCCGTTGCGCTGGCCAGTGCCGTTGCCGCAGTGGTACGACGCTACATTTTGGGTTTCGGGCCGCTGTTCCCGGTGCCTGCACACCCGCTCTTCATAGGGCCGAAGGGTTTGCTCGGCTGCGCACTTGTCGGTCTCTTGGCGGGCGCCCTTTCGGCGCTGCTTACGCTTTCAGTGTATGCGGCCGAAGATGCCTTTCAAAAGTTGCCGGTGCACTGGATGTGGTGGCCGACGATCGGCGGAGCGGCGATCGGTTTGGGAGGCTTGATCTTTCCGCAGGCGCTGGGCGTCGGCTACGACACTATCGGCGCGCTCTTACAGGGAAGCGTAACAACAAAGGTGATCCTGGGCGTGCTGCTGGTCAAATGGTTTATCTGGGCCGTGTCTCTCGGTTCGGGCACATCGGGTGGCGTACTGGCGCCGCTGTTGATGATGGGCGGCGCGCTCGGCGGTCTGGAGGCCATGTTTCTGCCCAACGAAGGCGCGGGCTTCTGGCCGCTGATCAGCATGGGCGCGATCCTCGGGGGCACCATGCGTTCTCCGTTTACGAGCATCATATTTGCGTTTGAGCTGACGCACGACACCAACGTGTTTTTGCCGTTACTCGTAGGGAGCGTGATCGCGCACGCATTCACAGTGTTGACGCTCAAGCGGTCCATCCTGACGGAAAAGGTCGCCAGACGGGGCTATCATCTGAGCCGTGAATATGCGGTCGATCCTCTTGAAATCTTGTTTGTGCGAGAAGTCATGCGTGCCAATATCGTGGTGCTGCCGGCGGCGGGCGCGCTTCGGGAATTCCAGCACTCCCTCCGCGCCGATCGCCGTCAAAGCCAGCGGCTGCTCCCGGTGGTAAACGCCGAGGGCCGGTTTGTTGGGGTGCTGACGCGCGGCGACCTTCTCGAGCGCATAGAGCAAGAAGGCGAAGCCGCGTTGCGGCGGACGCTTGGTGAACTGGTGCGCCAGCAAACAGTAAAGGCGTTCCCGGACGAACCGTTGCGCGCGGTGGTATATCGCATGGCGGAGAAGGGGATTACGCGAATGCCGGTGGTGGAGCCCTCATCCGGGAGATTACTTGGGCTCATCTCATTGACTGACTTATTGAAAGCACGCGCACGGCATCTCGAAGAAGAGCGCCGGCGCGAGCAGGTGCTGAGTTTGAGATTCTTCCTGCCCGGCGATCAAGGGAAGCACGAGACGGCAACGCCCGCAGCTCGGTAAGAACCCCATGACCCCGTCGAGAGATCGCCAATAGAACAGGAGCGCCCCAATGAACAGTGCCGGTGCGCGAGCCGGAAAAGCATGTTGGGATGCTTCTTCGCGGGAGTGGAATAGGTTCATGCGCGAACGAGAGGAGCAGGTTTTCTTAGTTCTGGCGCTGCTTATCGGCGCTCTGGTGGGCATGGTGGTTGTCGCGTTTCATTCTCTTGACGGAGCGATTCGGGGCCAGGCTCTATCCCGCGGGTGGGTCGGCATGGCGAAGGCTGCTCGTTTCCGTAGCTGGGTCCGCCATCATGGGCTATTTGCTCTATCGCTTTTTCCCGATGCTCGGGGGAGTGGAGTTCCGCAAACGAAAGCCGCCCCTTATGCACGGGGTGGCCGAATCTCGCTGGGCACCGTGTTCGCTCCCGCTGGGCCCGAGGCTCAACTCGCCTTTTCATCTTCGATGGTCAGCCGGCGTCCACCATGCGGCGGTTGCTTTTTTGCCGCACTACGCATCTTAAGTACATGGGAGAAATCCGCGCTGCTCCATTGACTCCCTTTCCGCTGCTATGTTACCCATAAAGCGCTCACATTAGGGGCTCCCAGGGCGGCAGCAACGCAAAAGATGGCCTCCGACACCAAGCACCTCGAAATTACGCTGGAGACGCAAGTCGAAAGCGTCAATCTCGCCGAAGAGATGTGTCTCCGGGTGGCTGAAGCGGCGGGGTTTGGCGAGGACGATTGCTACCGCATCGGAATGAGCGTGCGCGAGGGGGTAATCAACGCCTTTCACTATGGGAACAAGGAACGCCGCGACAAGAAAATCCACCTCGCCGTGGATCTCACCGCCGACAAGATGATTATTCACGTACTGGACGAGGGCGCGGGTTTCAAGCTTTCCGATGTTCCGGACCCGCTCGCCGAGGAAAATCTGCTCAGTACTTCTGGTCGTGGGATCTTTCTGATGCGTGCTTTCATGGACGAGTTCGATGTGGTTTCCGGCAGAACTGGTGGCGCGGAAATCGTGATGTCAAAAAAACTGCCCGCCCCGGGGAGTACATCCCCCAATGGCCAAGGCGGACAAAGCGCCACACCCCAACAGGAAGCGTAAAGGAACAGATGTCACTACATGCGACACACCGCGATGCCGGCCCAGTCACTGTCGTGGACCTGAGCGGCCGGATCGTCCTCGGAGACGGTAGCGCGTTGTTGCGCAAGACGATTCGCGGGCTGCTGGATGATCAGAGAAAAAAAATTCTTCTGAATCTCGCCGACGTCGACTACATCGACAGCTCGGGGATCGGCGAATTGGTTAGCGGGTTCACGGCGGTGAAGAATCAAAGCGGGGACCTGAAGTTGCTGCATCTGACGAAGAAAGTCCGCGATCTTCTTCAGATCACCAAGCTGTACACTGTCTTCGATGTGTTTACAGACGAGAACACTGCTGTTCGGAGTTTTGGCTGAGCACACCCGGCCGGTTGTCGCGTAACATCGGAATTCTCCTCCGGCTGGCGTGCGCTCACAAGGCCGAACAGGGCTTGGCACTGCCGGCCAGCGGGCCCTCCAGTCTGAGGCTCGCTTGGTTCGCTCCAGTACGCCACAATCTCTTTGATGAGGCCCCTCACCGATACTTTGTGGGTTGTTGACGAGGCGAAATCGCTGGGTTTCGACCTCTGCGGCGTAGTCCGCTTGGAAAAATTTACTGAACTGAGTCGGATGCCCGAGTGGCTCGCCCGTGGATACGCTGGCGAAATGAAGTACCTCGCGGATCCCCGACGATCGGATCCCTCAACTGCTATGCCGGGGATCCGCAGCGCCATCGTCGGCTTGCTCAACTACAACGGAGAGCAGCCGCTTTCCACCGATCCGGCGCCGCCCGGCGATGATCGCAAGCCGAATGGTTGGATTTCCCGCTATGCCTGGGGCGACGACTATCATGATGTATTGCGGGAGAGACTCGACGCACTCATTGAATCCCTGCGCGAACGGTTTACCGCTCCATTCGACGCGCGCGCTTACGTGGACACGGGACCGGTTCAGGAGCGCGTGCTCGCGAAATACGCTGGTTTGGGATGGCTGGGAAAAAACACGCTGCTGCTGAACCAGGTGCTCGGGTCCTTCTTTTTTCTCGGCGTCATTCTTACCACTCTTGATCTCCAACCGACGCTCGGGGCGAACCAGTTGCCGCCGCCGGATTTATGTGGAACCTGCCGGCGTTGCCTCGACGCTTGTCCAACGCAAGCGTTCGTCGAGCCCTACGTCATGGACGCGAGAAAGTGCATTTCCTATCTGACGATCGAACTGCATGGTCCCATTCCGGAGGAGTTCCGTGAGCCGATGGGCAACCATCTTTTCGGCTGCGACATCTGTCAGGACGTTTGCCCGTGGAACCGGCGCGCGCCGATTACCGTGATACCGCAGTTCCAGCCAAGAGTTTTTTCTCCGTCAAAGGAAAAGCTCACCTCGACGTCCTGCTCCCCGCAAGACGAATCGCTCTATCTGCCGAAACTAGAATGGCTGCTCGGACTGAGTGAAGCTGATTTCCGCGAGCTCTTCTGCGGAAGCGCCGTCAAACGTACCAAATGGCGCGGTCTGATGCGCAATGCCTGCATCGCGCTCGGGAACTCCGGCGAACGGCTAGGTACGGCGGAGCACGGTCGAATCAGCGAGCTCTTGAATCGACTCGTGGATTCAGGCGATCTGGTTCTCGCCGAATCTGCCCGATGGGCACTTTCGCGCATCCAATAAGCGCGCAAGTGGAAAAGTTGAGACAGACACCGGTAAGTTTCCGGCATACTGCTGAGACGTGCGGGATCGCCGTGTTCTCAAACCGCGGGCACTAGCGGTATAATCTCATCCGCAGGTCGACTCACTCTCCGCGGCGCTGAGGTTGCCATGAATCGTCGTAACTTCTTGTTGAATACGGGTATCGTCGGCGCAGGATTGCTTGGAGCAGGAAATGCTGCACCTGGCCTTTTGCGCGCCGGCACTGCTACCAATTCGGATTCAAATCTTACTCTGGAGGAAACACCCGTGGCTTTTACCGTGCCCCCGTTGCCGTATTCGTTCGACGCACTCGAGCCTTACATCGACGCCAAGACGATGGAGATCCATCACGACAAACATCATGGCGCCTACGTCACCAACCTCAACAAGGCCCTGGATGGTCAAGCCGGTCTGCAAGCCAAATCGCTCGACGATCTTTTAAGAGGTCTCGATTCGATCCCCGAGAATATCCGCAACGCGGTCCGCAACAACGGTGGCGGCCACTGGAACCACTCACTCTTCTGGACGTTGATGAAAAAGGGCGGAGGTGGGGAGCCCAAGGGAAACCTGGCCGCGGCGATCAACTCCACGTTTGGGTCGCTGGCTGGATTTCAGGAAAAACTCGCGGCTGCCGGCCTAGGCCGTTTTGGTTCCGGCTGGGCGTGGTTGGTTGTGCGAGATGGGAAACTGGCTATCGACTCCACTGCAAATCAGGACACCCCCTATCTGCTCACCGGAGGCGGCAAGGCCGTCCTTGGCCTGGACGTATGGGAACATGCCTACTACCTGAAGTATCAAAATGTGCGTGCTGATTACATCAAGGCTTGGTGGAACGTTGTCAATTGGGACAAAGCCGCGGAGCTTTACGATGCGGCGAAGAAATAGTTTCTTCCTTTCGTTTCCAAAAAGAAAAGGCCCCGAGTGGGGCCTTTTCTTTTTTTCTCAAGAAGCGGGATTGAATCCGAATTAGGCCATCAATTGCCGTTTAGCCAGGGGAACCATTGACACTGCCCGCCGTGGCGGTGGATAGGTTTTTGCCACTGGCGCGTATGTATGCACGTCCCGTGTGGCCACCGGCATCGGCGTTGGCAGGCCACCAGCAGTCTGCCTCGAAGCCTCACGAACCAACTCCATGCGGCCGCGCACGCGGAACTTCGCAAGCAGCGATGAGACATGGAATTTTACGGTGCGCTCGGACAGATTCAGGTTGGCGGCGATTTCTTTGTTTGCGAGGCTCTTCATTAGGCCGGAAAGAACTTCTTCCTCCCGGCGTGTCAACTTCACTTGGCTGCGGACCGATTTCCCGGCCTCCAAGAGCTTGTTTGCTTTCTCATTGAGGCCTTCCAGGACTTCTTCATCGGCCTGGACCATCACAACGTAATCGCTCGTTAACTGCCCCCGCACCATGCAGTGCATGGCCAGCAGTCCGGCGGCCTGGTCTACCGGAAACCTGCCGTCTGGTCCGGCTTCGACTTGAAAGTGGGCCACTCCCGTGCTCTTTTCGTAGAAAAAGAAAACATCGCGGGGAAAAACTGGCTGAGAATTTGTTAATTGCTGCGGATGATCACTTCTGCGAATCACCTTCACATGCACCCCCTCCGAATGCAGCCTCGTGACGGATCGAAGCGTATTGAGTTTTTTCTTCTTCGCCTCTCGACGAGGCGTATCCCCCCGTGGGGTCGACAGGTAGGCAAGAAGCCCAAAAAACGGTTGCGGCTCGGGAACCCTTACCCACTGAACGGCAACCACCAGGCAGGAGCGGGGACTCCATGAAAGTCCGCCTGAGATGCCGAACCATTCGTTCCTGCAAACATTCTTCCGAATGGAAGGCTTATGCAACTTACTCAAGAATTGGGGACTTACGCCAGGTTTCGGACGCCCTGGAATTCATTTGATGGTAGGAATTGCACGGTTGGCGAAATATTTCCCTCTTATCCACGGAAGGTCGGGAGAGTCGGTAATGCCAGGAACTTGTTCTACCGCAATTGAGGATCTCACAATGGAACTATGCGCGTTTGCTCCGGGCTAATCAATTCGTATGCCATACTCCGCCAGCGAATTTTGCGTGTGATCAGAGAGTTCACAAAATTTACGGCGTAGAGGAACGGGATAAAGACCGCTAGCATGACGTACATCCAGGCCTGCCCGGTGATCTGGGATCGCTCGGCGGGGAGGGCCTCCGTCACACCCGTGAGCCGGATGGAGCTCCGGATCGCGGAAAGTAGAACAGGAAGAACAGTCAGCGTGGCGATGTGAAAGGCGGGGCGCTGCTCGAGAAAATCACTCAAGATCAGAAGCAAGCCGAGCGAAAGCGTCACGCAGTACAGAAGATGCGTGGCGGCTGCAGGCGCCCAGACCCTCTGTGCGTAAACGCGCGTGATCAGGATTTGCCGGTTCGTGAATTCCAGCAACCCGCGGAAATCGGTTTCGACGTAAGAAAGCGTTAAGCACTCCGGTAAGAAAACAATCGAGCGATTGTTACGCTCCAGCGCGCGCGTCAGGGAATAATCGTCGCTGACCGAGTTTCTCCACTCGTTCATGACACCCGACTGTTCGAAGATGCCCCGGCGAATCGCCGTGCCGCCGCCCCAGCAGAGATTCTTCCCTTTCTCGCTCAGCATGGTGACCACCGGCGCATTCCACGCGGCGAGGAGCGCGGTCGGGAGATTGCTCCGATTGGGCATCAGCCAGCGCATGGTGGTCGTCGCACCGATCCTTACATCACCCAGCGGCGCCACGAGGCGATACAGCCAGCTTTTACCGGGACGTCCATCGGAATCGGTGAAGACCAGTACTTCAAATTCCGGCGGCAGTTGTTCTACGGCAACCCGCAAATTGTTCACTTTCTCGCCGGAGTTGCTGGGAATCCCTGCGATGATCACATGGGCTTTCACCCTCGAATTCGCGGCTATCCGTTCGACCATGGTGCGCGCTGCATCGGAGCCCGAGGCGAGAATAAAGAATATCTCGTAATTCTGGCGTTCGAATTCGGTAAGCGACAAAAGATTACGCTCCAGCCCGGGCTCCATGCCTTGGCAGGGACAAAGCACGGCTACACGCGGCGCGTAGAATCCTGGATCCATGCGCAGGCGCCGCCGCAGGTAGTCGAGCCACTGCAAACCTTGCCCGATGAGGTAGACCCCAAGTAGGACCTGCAAAAACGCCAGTAAATAGAATAGTGTCTCCACGCTCCTTGAGAATAGCAGAGGAACATTGTTCGCCGAGCGCCGTTTGAACGGTTAGAATCGCAGCGGTAAACGTCCGTTCAAAGGAGAACAAAAATGCCGCGAGTCGATTCTGGAATGGTGACATCAGCGCTTGAACTGCCCGGCTATCGGATTGTCCGGAATTTTGGAATCGTTCGCGGAATTATCGTGCGCTCGCGCAGCGTGATCGGGAATCTGGGCGCTGCGCTCCAGACTATTGTGGGGGGAAACATCACCATTCTCACCAAGCTCTGCGAGAAGACGCGCGAGGATGCTTTTGAACTTCTGTTGCAGCACGCCGGCGAACACGGCGCCAACGCCGTGATCGGGATGCGCTATGACGCCACCGAAGTGATGCAAGGCGTCACCGAAGTGCTCGCCTATGGCACGGCCGTCCAGGTTGAGCGCATTTCCTAGCCCCTCCTACAGCCTTTCGCGGTGGGCCCCGCACCAGTGGTAAAATCCCCTTCTCCCATGTTCTGCACAAAATGCGGCGCACCGGTTTCCGCGAGCGGAAGGTTCTGCTCCTCGTGTGGAGAAGCGGTCAATCCGGACACGGGCGCAACTTTGTCGGGGGATGAAGCCAGCCTCGAGGGTGCAACCATTGCACCCTCGAGCCCCGCCCCGCGAAAAACACCGCCACCACCTTATTCCCTGCGAACTCCAAGGACGCCCTCAAGCAGCAATCCAATTTCAAGCTCAGACCCCATCGGCGGCGGCCGCTTTACACCAGGCCAGATCATTGCGGAGCGCTATCGCGTTGTGGCACTGGCGGGCCGCGGCGGAATGGGTGAGGTGTACCGCGCTGAAGATTTAACCCTTGGCCAGGTGGTGGCATTGAAATTTCTTCCCAAAATCCTCTCCCAGGATGCCGCCGCGCTCACCCGGTTTCATGCCGAAGTACGCACCGCGCGGCAGGTCTCTCACCCCAATGTCTGCCGCGTGTTTGACATCGGTGAAGCCGACAGAACACTCTTCCTGACAATGGAGTATGTCGATGGCGAAGATCTCGCTTCGGTCGTCCGCAGAATCGGCAGGCTTTCCCCGGACAAGGCTACCGAGATCGCGCGCCAAATCTGCGCGGGTCTGGCCGCAGCGCACGAACGCGGGGTGATCCACCGCGATCTGAAGCCGGCCAATGTCATGCTTGATGGAGCCGGGAAGATTCGCCTCACGGATTTTGGCCTTGCCGGCATCGCCGCGAGCATCAAAGGCGCGGAAGTCCGCGCGGGGACACCGGCGTACATGGCCCCTGAGCAACTGGCCGGCCGCGATGTCAGCACCAAAAGCGATCTATATTCACTCGGCCTCATCCTCTACGAAATTCTGACGGGCAAACGCGCCTTCGAAGCCTCCACGCTCCCGGAGTTAATGAAGCTGCGTGAGCAAGCCACCATCACCAATCCTTCAACGCTGGTCCGCGACCTCGACCCTTTGATCGAACGCGTCATCTTCCGTTGCCTGGAAAATGATCCGGACAAACGGCCGGCTTCCGCCCTGCAAGTGGCTGCCGCTTTGCCTGGCGGTGACCCACTGGCGGCCGCTCTGGCCGCGGGAGAGACGCCTTCGCCGGAAATGGTGGCCGCCGCCGGCGAAACGGAGGGCCTGCAGCCGCGCCTGGCCGTGTCTCTACTGGCCCCGATTGTTCTTGGCTTGATTGCTTTGCTTTTCGTTTCGGATCACAACAAGCTCCAACCGCACGCCCCTGGATAACCCCCCCGAGGTGCTCGCCGCTACAAGACCGAGAACCGCTGGGCTCCGCTCCAGGACGGGCGTCCCCCCTCCCTCGCTTTCTGGTATCGGCAGAGCCCGCGCGAGATGCGTCCAGAGCGCTTCTATTCCTCGACCGGCGCAGGCGAGGTAACCAGAACCGATCCAGGAATGAATCTCCCAGGCATGGTTTCGGTGATCCTCGACATGCGCGGACGCCTCCTGCACCTGGAGGTTGTTCCGCCGCAAAAAGACTCGCCCATCCAATCTATACCCTCCACCAATTGGCCGGCTCTCTTCGCGCTCGCCGGTGTGGATGTCTCGGCCTACCACAGCGCTGAACCGGAGTGGATGCCGCTGGCGTGGAGTGATTCACGGGCGGCTTGGCTGGGCACCGTCGCCGGGCACGCGGACATCTCCGAGCGCATCGAAGCCGCCGCCTATCGCGGCAGGCCCATTTATTTCGACGTCATCTACCCCTGGTCCAAGCCGGAGCGCTCCCTGCCTTACACCCCCAAGTCGCACGAGAAGATTGCCAACATCATCGGGGTAACTTTATTTTTGGCTCTGGCCCTCAGCGGAGTCCTGGTGATGCGCCGCAATCTCCGCCTGAAGCGCTCCGACACGCGGGGAGCAATGCGGCTCGGAACCTTTGTTTTGTTCTCGTATCTGGCGATGTGGCTGCTTCGCTCCCATCACCTCGCTTCCATCGAGGAGTTCTATCTCTTCTTGATTACCCTCAGCTGGGCGCTGCTGGCCACCGCGCTAGTCACCGTGATGTACCTTGCTTTGGAGCCCTTCGTGCGCCGGCGCGATCCTCATACTTTGATTTCCTGGAGCCGGCTGCTGGCAGGGCAATTCCGCGACCCGCTCGTCGGAAGGGATTTTCTGATCGGCGCCCTGTACGGCGTCTGGCTAGCGCTTTACGAAGATGCTGACAGCTATGTGCTCCCGCTGTTCGGCAAGCTGCCGCCCTACCCGGGCACTCTCAGCCCGGATGCGCTTCTCGGGATTCGCTCTGCCATGGGAGATCTTCTCTTCTACGTCCTGATTTATGTTTTGTACAGCCTGATGATTTTCTTTTTTCTCTTTCTCTTGCGGTTGGCGATGAAGAAGGAGTGGCTTGCGGCGATTGTGGTTGTGCTGGTCGCTGCCAGCACGAATACCGGCGGAGATTATCCGATGGTGACCTTCGCAGCGGCAGCCCTCATCTGGTTGTCGATCGTGCTGATCCTGAGGCGCTACGGGTTGCTTGCGCTGGTCGTTGGCCTCGTCGTTCAAAATGTTCTTCTGGTATTTCCCCTCACGTCCCACCTCTCGCGGTGGTATGCGCCGGTCGGACTGGCGGGTATTTTTGTCATTGCCGCCGTCGGCGTCTATGGCTTCTACACCAGTCTGGGGGGCAAACCGCTCCTCTCAGGGGCCGCGCTCGATAATTAGACCGCGCCGGCCTCTTGCGGTGCTCAGCCTGTCCGGCGATCCTTTCCCGGCGCGAGTTTCGGGGGCACAAGTTGCGTCGCCAATTCCTCCAGGCTCGACAGTGTCTTGCTGGCAGCCAGCCGGGCCTTCTCCATGAATGACGAATCCAGCAAGAAGGCGCAACGGTCGACGAAGGGATGGTCCGCCGCTTCAAAGGGCTTGCGGCGGCGTTGCGTCTCGGCGGCGCGCGCTAGCAACTCTTCGTACATTTGCAGGTCCCGCTGAAAATCGAGCGCGTCTCCCGCGGTCCAGCCCTGCTGCCGCGTCAGTGCGGCCAGAAACTTTCTGCGGAACACCGTGGCATCCCGCCGCAGCATGGGACGCGGTTTGGATCTGCCCGCAGTCTGCGGCTCGTTGCAAACGATCGCCAGCGTCCGCACCGTCAAGGCCAGCAGCGCCTCTCGTTGCAACAGAGCCAGGAGATCACGGTAGAGCGAGGCGTGAACCTGTAGCGCCTGGCGCCCGTTCTCGACAACATAAGAATCCACAAAACGCGGCACGACGCGCTCGTGCAGCAGAGCGTCGGTAATGCGCCGAGCGAGTTGCCCGGGCGCTTCTGTTGAATTCTGTTTCTCAAGCGACATGTTCAACGGAACATGTTAGCAGGAGTCTCGTTCCAGGCCGCCCGGTGCCGGTGGAAAATAAAAAAGGCCCCGGCCGGGGGGGGCCTGCATTGATTTTGGAGGGGCGCCCGCGCGTCTTCCCTCACGCTCCATCTGTTGTTCAGTGAATCGCCCTGGGGCCCTCCGGGCCAACGCGCTTTTGTTTTGGCTCAGGCTGCGGCACGATCGGCGGTGTCAGTGCCTCCGTTTGGAGCGCGTGCTCGAGCACTTCGTCGAGTGTGCGGACATAGGTGATCTTAATGTCGCCGAGGATCTCCGGAGTGAGATCCGCCACGACATTCGGCTCATTGTCTGCAGGCAACAGGACTTCTGTGATCCCCGCCCGCTTCGCCCCGAGCACTTTTTCCTTCACGCCTCCGATCGGCAGGACCACGCCCGAGAGCGTCATCTCGCCGGTCATCGCCAGGCGGTTTTTCACCGGGCGCCCGCTGAGCAGGCTGACCAGCGCCGTCACCATTGCCGCGCCCGCAGACGGACCGTCCTTCGGCACCGCGCCCGACGGCACATGGATGTGAATGTCCTGTTTGCGGAAGAAGTCCGGATCGATGCCGTAACGCTCGCCATTCGCGCGTGTCCAGGTCAGCGCTGCGGTCATCGATTCCTGCATGACTTCACCTAGATGCCCGGTCATGGTGAACTGCTTACCGCCGCGCATCCGCGTAGCCTCGATGAAGATGATGTCGCCTCCCACCGGCGTCCACACCAGCCCCACGGCGACTCCCGGCCTCTTGACGCGTTCTTCGACTTCCTTCTCCGTGCGAAATTTTGGCACACCCAGGAACTCGCGAACAATTTCCGGCGTGACGACCATTTTCTCGGTCTTGTCTTCGGCGATGCGCCGCGCCTGTTTGCGCGTGATCGTGGCGATCTCGCGCTCCAGGTTGCGCACGCCCGCTTCCCGCGTGAAGCTGTGAATGATTTCCCGGAGCCCCTCGTCGGTGAAGGCGATTTGCTCGTCGACTCTGAGGCCGTGCTCCGCGGCCTGCTTCGGGATCAGGTACTTGTGGGCAATGTGCAGTTTCTCTTCTCCCGTGTAGCCGGGCAATTCGATGATTTCCATGCGGTCCCGCAGCGGCTCGGGGATGGGATCCATCCAGTTCGCCGTGGCGATGAACAGGACCTTCGAAAGATCAAACGGCACATCTAGATAGTGATCACGGAAGGCGTTGTTTTGCTCCGGGTCGAGAACTTCCATCAGCGCCGAAGAGGGATCGCCCCGGAAGTCGCGGCCGAGTTTGTCGACCTCGTCAAGCATCATGACCGGGTCGTTCGTTTCTCCGCGCTTCAAACCTTGAATAATTTGTCCGGGCAACGCGCCGATGTAAGTCCGCCGATGGCCGCGGATCTCCGCCTCGTCGTGCATACCGCCAAGGGCGATGCGCACAAACTTGCGTCCCAACGACCTGGCGATAGACTTACCAAGTGAAGTCTTGCCCACGCCTGGAGGTCCCACGAAGCAAAGGATTGGCCCTTTCATGCCTGGCTGAAGCTTCTTCACCGCCAGGTAATCGAGGATGCGCTCCTTCACCTTCTGCAGATCGTAGTGGTCTTCGTCGAGGATCTCGCGCCCCTTGGCAATATCAATTTCCGAGCTACCCGAGGACTTGCTCCACGGCAGCGAGGTCATCCACTCCAGATAGGTCCGCGAAACCATGTACTCCGCGGAAGCCGGTGTCATTTTTGACAGCCGCTTCAGCTCCCGGTCGCACTCTTTCTTGGCTTCGGCGGTCATGCCGGCTTCTTCGACCTTCTTGCGGAGCTCGTCGATCTCCTGCATCGAGTCGTCGGATTCGCCAAGTTCCTTTTGGATCGCTTTCATCTGCTCGCGCAGGAGGTATTCGCGTTGGTTCTGGCTGACCTGCTCCTGCACCTGCTCGTGTATTTTCGAACGCAGCTCCAGGACTTCCAGCTCCTTCGAGAGCTCGCGGATCAATGATTCCAGCCTCTTACGCACGCTGGGAGTTTCGATTAATTCCTGCCGCAGCAGCGTCGAAAGTGACGGCAAGGTACCGGCGATGAAATCGGTCAGCCGGCCGGGATCGTCGATATTCATGGCCACCGATTGCAGATCGTCGGAAAGTTGCGGAGAATGACTGACGACATCGCGGAAAAGGTCCTGTGCATTGCGCTGCAGCGCTTCGAGTTCCGTATCGGCTTCACCGATGATGTCCGGTTCAGCTTGCACGCGAGCCCGCAGAAACGGGCGCAAGCCCACAAGATCAACCATCTGGATGCGTTGCAGTCCTTCGAGGAAGATGACCACGTTGCCATTGGGCATTTTCACCGTCTTGTGCACTTTTGCCAGCGTGCCGACCTTGTGCAGGTCAGCCGCGGCTGGATCCTCTACGCGCGGATCGAGCTGCGCGACCACTCCCAACATCTTCTCTTCGCCTTGCAAAGCATTCACCAGCGCCAAAGAGCTTTCCCGGCCCACGGTCAGTGGCAGGACGGCACCCGGAAACAGGACGGTGTCCCGAACCGGCAAGATCGGTAGAATCTCCGGTACTACAAACTTTTTCTCAGCCATGCGCTCCTCCAGAGCCGGGCGCACCCAAACGCCTGGCGCTCTCCCATCTTAGATGCTGCCAGGCCAGAAAGGGTGTAAAAAAGTATCGTTGTTGCTAGCATAAAATCTTAGCACCTTACGCTCATATTTATACCTCACTTCAAACTCTCTTTCCATTCCAATATAAATATTGTGTATTCAATCTGTTACGAGCTGTCGTGAGAACCCTCCTAGCTAATCTCGCATCCGCTACCGGTCGAAAGCTAATTTCTTCAGCCGTGCCTTCCCTTCGGCAGAAACCTCTCTTGCACGAATGTTTCCGCTTCTGCGCGCGTCTTGACCTCACCCTCCAGTTGCGCGTCCTCCAGGGCCTCCAGGATCTTGCTGAAAAGTGGACCCGGCCTGAAACCCATATCCTGCAAATCGTCTCCCGTCAGCAAGCGCTCCGGCCGAACCCGCTCGGGCGGGGTCTCGGCAAGGAATCGTCGGACGAACTCATAGGAATCGAGGTGCCCGTGGCTGGCAAGACAGTCGAGCCGGTGCAAGGCCAGGTGTTCCTCGAAGCGAGGGAGCCGCACAAACTTCTTCAGCGTGGAGGTGCGCATCTCCTCGACCGCCCCGAACTTCATGTGATTGTCCACCAGCGCCAGGATCTGCTCGGTGTCCTCGTTGGAGAAGCGCAAGCGCCGGCAGATGGCCTCGGCCATGCGCACGCCGACTTCTACGTGATTGTTGAAACGAATGCGGTCCCCGGTCTCGGCGGCGGATTGGAATGTCGGAGGCTTGCCAACGTCATGAAGAAGGACGCCCCAAGCTAAGGTCGGTGCAGTGCCGGCCGGAAGTCCTTCGAGCATCATGAGGGTGTGAATCCACACGTCCCCTTCTGGATGATATTCGGAAGGCTGCTGGACGCCTTTCATCGCCCCGATTTCGGGAAGAACTCTCTCTAGAAGCCAGGTTTCCTCCAGTAGTTCGAACGCCCGCTTGGCTGCGCCCTCGGTGAGAAGTTTGGTGAGTTCCTCGCGGAGGCGCTCTGGAGAAATTTGGTGTATCTCCTCGACGTGGCGGCGTACCGCCCGAAACGTTTCGGTTTCGATTTCGAATCCGAAACGCGCCGCGAAGCGTACCGCGCGCATCATGCGGAGTTTGTCTTCCGCAAAACGACGGTCGGGCGGGCCGATGGCGCGGATGACTTTTGCTTGGAGGTCGGCCTGCCCGCCCACGAAATCGAGCACTTCTCCCGTGTCATGCGGCATCAGCAAGCCGTTGATCGTAAAGTCGCGGCGCCGCACATCTTCCTGCGGGGTACTTGCGTAGACCACACGGTCCGGGTGGCGGCCATCACTGTGGCCCACGTCCGAGCGGAACGTGGCAACTTCGACCTTCAGACCATCACGCGGAATCAAGATCACTCCGAATTGTGCCCCGACTGAAACGCTCTCAGGGAACAGGCTCGCCACCTGTTCCGGCGTGGCATCGGTGGTCAAGTCGTAATCGGCGGGCTCCCGGCCGAGCAGCAAGTCGCGCACACACCCTCCGACAAGCAGGGCCTGATAGCCGTTGCGGCGAAGGGTGTCGCCGATCGAGTTGGCCAGTTGGCGTGGCGTCACGCTGTGATTATGCGACAGTCGGGCCACCAAGGGGGACTGTGTGTTAGAGAGTTTCGGCCCGGCTGCGAAACACCAGGCAGGTAATGTCGTCGGACTGGCGCGTGACGCCCACGAATTCATCCACTCGTTTCATGAGCAACTGCAGGGTTTGTTGAGCATCCCAATCCGGCAGATTGCGAATGGCGTCGAGCCAGCGAGCGTTCCCAAATTCTTCTCCCCCTCCATTGAAGGCCTCCACAACGCCATCGGTAAAAAAAATCAAAGCGTCACCCGGTTTGAGCTCCAGGGACGCGGTCTCGTAATTGGTGGCCGGTCGAATGCCCAGGGGCAGGCCGCCGGCTTCCAGGGTTTCCAGAGTGCCATTAGCGCGGCGGAGAATCGGTGCGTTGTGACCGGCGTTCACATAGTTAAGACGCCGTGAATTGGGATTATATTCACAGAGAACCGCGGTGGTGAAGCGCAGGCCGTTTAGACTATGCGCGCAGGCATAGTAATTCAGCCGCGCCACGAGATCCACCAGCGGAACATTTTCTTCCACGATCGTCCGCAGGCTGGCTTGCAGTGTCGCCATGAGCAGCGCGGCAGGAACGCTCTTGCCGGCAACATCGGCGATAACCACCATCAACCTATCCAGTGCGGACGGATTGGGATAAAAGGCGTCGTAGTAGTCGCCCGCCACGGAATTTTGCGGGCGTGTCGCGAAAGCAATGTCCGCGCCCACCACTTTTGGCGGTTCCGAAGGTACCAGCCAGCTCTGAATCTCTCGTGCGATCTCCAAGTCACGCTTCATCGTGACCTTGTCGGCCAGTTCCAGGGAAAGAAGCAGCAAAAAGAGAAGCGCCGCCATGACTTCGAAATTCATGTCGAGCGCGGCATTTTTTTCAGAGTGAAATTTGAGTCCCGACATCACCAGCATCGCGAACGCCACCAGCAACAGGACGCGCCGGGCCGGTGTCAGCTTCATCAGCAGGGACCAGAAGAGTGTCTTGGCAATGCCGTACAAGCGGCGGAGTCCCCGCTGGCTTTCGAGCCCTTCGGCCTCTTTCATGTAGAAGCCGTAGCTCGCGCGTGTATCGGCCGTGAATTGCGACCACAACTCGTCAAGCTGACGGCCTTCGCTGATGCGTTGCCAGAAGGAGCGCATGCGGTCCAGCAGGCCCTCGCTCGAACGGGAAGATGACACACCGGGAGTAAGAGGCGCGCTCATGGAATGGGTCGCAAGGAAGATAGATTATAGGACATTCGGGAGTCGTTTCGCCGTTGGTTAGAAATCGTCGCCGTCTTTCCGCGGCTGTTCCGCCCGCGACGAAGAAGCGCCCTGGCCTGCTTGGCAGGAAATCATATCAGGAGTCTTCACGGTCGTCGCCCGATTGATCCCGATGAAGCGATGCGCCAAATTGCAACTTTCCAAAACCGAAGCGGTCACGGAGCCGATCCGCGGCGCTGGTGAGTTTTTCCTGTTTTTTTCTGCGCTCCGCATCCAGCAAACCGAGTTGCTCGCCGCCGTGAGCGAGTCCGCTGAGGCTGACGCCCAGCAGTCGGACTTTTCTTTTTGCATCGCGGTTCAGTCGAAACAGTCCTTGAAACACGGCAAAAATGTCGGAATCGAGCCGCAGCGGTTCCGCGAGCGTTTTCGAACGCGTGTGCGTTTCGAATCCCGCATAACGGATGGTCAGCGTGAGTGTCCGGGCCGCCAGACCCGCTTCGCGGAGCCTCTTGCATGCTTTCTGCGATAAATGGCTGAGCATCGCGGACATCGCGTTCGAATCGTCCGTGTCTTCGCCGAACGTGTGATTGTGCGAAATCGACTTCGGCTCGGCATCAATCACGAATTCGTAGGAATCGCCGCCGCGTGCTTTGCGGTAAAGCGCCGTCCCCCACTGGCCAAAAATCTTCTCCAGTTTTTCCTGCGGAACGGCGGCGATCTGCTCGACCGTTTCAATTCCCAGCACTCGGAGCGCGCTCTCGGTGACTTCGCCAATGCCGGGAATCTTTCGAACCGGAAGTGGCGCAAGAAACCGTTCTTCACGGCCGGGTGCAACCCAGAGCAAACCGCGCGGCTTGGCTTGATCCGACGCAACTTTCGCTACCAGCCGCGTGGTAGCCAGTCCGCCGGAACACGGCAGCGCCGTCGTGCGCGCGATGGTTCGAAGCAACTTGTCGGCGGCGGCGAGAGGTGGGCCGTGCAGGCGCCCGGTGCCCGCGAGATCGAGATAAGCCTCGTCAATCGAAACCATCTCGACGGTCGGAGAAAATTCTCCGAGGATGGTCGCAATTCGGTCGCTCCACTCCGAATATTTTTCGTGGTGGCCGTCAAGGAAAATGGCGTGCGGACACAGCCGCCCCGCCGTTCGAAGCGGCATCGCGGAGTGAATCCCGAATTTCCGCGCTTCGTAACTGGCGGCAGAAACCACGCCGCGCTGGTCCGGCCGCCCTCCGACCACCACCGGCTTGCTGCGAAGCTCCGGCCGCTCCAGCAATTCCACCGAAACGAAAAACGCGTCCATGTCCACGTGCAGAATGCACGATGGCTCTTCATTCGAGGCCGATTCGATGGGGTCGTGCTTGGCGCGGAATCGCGCGAGGTCCGGCATGCCCCTAGCCTACGCTGTGGCTTGGTGCGCTACAACCGTTCGGCAGCCAGGACCCGAGGGATTCCCGCGAGGTCGTTGGTTACCCCTACATTTGTCCAGGCGGGTGCGTCGAGGAGTGGTTGGACAGCGGGTAGGCTGCTGTGGCCGAGTTCCAGGACCAGGATTCCGGCTGGCTTGAGATGCGCGGCGGCTTGCGCGATGAGATCGGCGTAGAGTTCGTATCCTTCTTCGCCGCCATAGAGAGCGATTTCTGGTTCATGATCGCGTACCTCGCGCATGAGCGTTGCGGCTTCGCGCCGGCCGATGTAGGGAGGATTACTGGCGATCAGATGGAAGGAAGCTGATTCGTGGGGGGCGGCCTTGCCGAGCAGGTGTGCAGCCTGCTGCGGACCTGCAATGGACACTCGTTCGAGCAAGTTGGATTCGATGAAATGGATGCGCTGGGAGACGGAGTGATGTTGGGCGTTGCGTTGCGCGACGCTAAGGGCGGCACTCGAAATGTCCGTCGCGTAAATCGTCGCGCTGGGCAATTCCTTGGCAAGCGCGATGGCGATGCAGCCGGAGCCAGTCCCGATATCGGCGATTTGCAGGCCCTCGCCGGTGAGCGCCTGTTTGCGGCCGGCGCGGCGCTGGCCGACCGCGAGGCGGTCGAGGGCGACTTCGATGACGTGCTCGGTTTCGGGGCGAGGAATCAAGACATCGGGCGTGACTTCGAGCTGAAGTCCCCAAAATTCCTGCTGGCCGGTGAGGTGTTGCGTCGGTTCGCCTCGCGCGCGGCGGGCAATGAGTGCGAAGAAGCGATCGGCGTCCACGCAGGAGACTTGCTCTTCGGCATGGGCGTAGAGCCAGGTACGGTCGCGGCCCAGGGCATGAAGCAGCAGGAGTTCTGCGGCGAGCGTGAAAGAGGGCACCTTGGCCTCGCGAAGTTGGGCAAGCCCTTGCCTCAGCGCGGTGCGAACATCCATCTGTTTTTCGCCGCCACTCATTGCGGCACGCGGTTAGAAAGAACGGAAAGAATCAGCCTGGAGGGCCTCCCGACTAGGTCGGGACGGGCGCCGACCGATAGGGGAGGAAGAAGAAAAAACAGCAGAAATAAGAAAGAATCCTGCATCGCTTGCCAATTCACAGAGAGGCGCAACATTATGCGCTGGCGAGCTCCTGCTGGAGGCGCTCCGATTCATAGTGCGAGACCAGACCATCTACAAGCGGGGCGAGCTTTCCATCCATCACGTCGGTTAGCTGGTGGAGCGTCAAGCTGATGCGGTGATCGGTGACGCGGTTTTGCGGGAAATTGTAGGTACGGATCTTTTCGGAGCGGTCGCCAGTTTTGATCTGCCCGCGGCGCTCGGCGGAGAGAGCGGCCTGGCGCTTCTCCTGTTCCTGCTCGTACAAGCGGGCGCGGAGAACGCGCATGGCTTTGGCGCGATTCTTGATCTGCGACTTTTCGTCCTGTTGGGAAACGACTAGTCCGCTGGGGATATGCGTGATGCGCACAGCCGAATACGTGGTGTTGACCGACTGTCCGCCGGGGCCGGAGGAGCAGAAGGTATCGACGCGCAGGTCTTTCGCTTCGATTTTGATGTCGATTTCGTCGGCTTCGGGGAGAACCGCGACGGTCGCGGCCGAGGTGTGAATGCGGCCCTGCGTTTCCGTGGCGGGAACGCGCTGGACGCGGTGCACGCCGCTTTCGTACTTCAGTTTGGAATAAACCTTTTGCCCTTGAATCGCGGCGACGACTTCCTTGAGGCCGCCGAGCGAAGAAGGAGAGCTTGCGAGGACTTCGACTTTCCAGCCCTGCGTCTCCGCGTAGCGGGAATACATGCGGAAGAGCTCCGCGGCAAAGAGCGCGGCTTCATCGCCTCCGGTGCCGGCGCGGATTTCCACGATGACGCTCTTTTCGTCGTTGGGATCTTTCGGGAGGAGCAGGAGTTTCAATTCGCGCTCGACCACTTCCTTGCGCGCGGTGAGTTCCTTTTCTTCCTCTTGCGCCATCTGCTTCATCTCGGAGTCTTCCGCCTCGAGAAACATCTGGTGGGCGCCGGCCAGATCTTTTTCAATGTGTTTGAATTCGCGGTGCTTGGCGACGATCTCGCCGAGCTCGGATTGCTGCTTGGCAATCTTCTGGAAACGCGAGGAGTCCGAGACGATCTCTGCAGAGGAGAGTTCGTGCGTGAGCTCGTCGTAGCGAGTGCCGAGCTGATCCAACTTTTCAGATAACGTCAATGCGGCCATGGAAAATCCTCAGGAAAATCTAAATTGGAAAGGAAGAATCGCGGCGTTCCAGAGTTGGAGCGGCGGGGAGTCAGCTAATAAAAGGTGGCGTACATCGATTTGCTCAACTATAAGAATAACCCCGATGTCAAATTCACGCAAATCGACCGCCTAGGCGATTGCTCTGCCATGAGGCGGTATACTACGATGCGGCTGGGTTGTCGGTGCCGTCTGGATCCGCGGTTTCTCTCGGGCTAAAAGGCGGCGCTGCACGGTTCCATATCGAGTCGATCATGAGCGAAGCGGTGCGAACCACTTTGCAGACGGACGCAGAGCCAACGCAAGAGACTGCACCAGCGATTGATGCCGGATTTTTGTGGGATTTCTGGTATCCGGCGGTGCGGAGCTCGCAGATCACGGGGCAGAAACTCGTGACCGCCATGCTGCTGGAAGTGCCACTGGTGCTGGGACGCACGTCGGAGGGGAAAGTGTTCGCGATGCGGGATGCTTGCCCACACCGCGGGATTCCGCTCTCGTACGGACGACTCGACGGAAAAGTAGTGGAATGCTGCTACCACGGGTGGCGGTTCGAGGCGTGCACCGGGCAGTGTGTCGAGATTCCATCGCTTTCCGGCCAGGACAAACTGAAAGTGGAACGCATCTTTGCGGGGCATTGTCCTTGCGAAGAACGCGACGGCTACGTTTGGGTTTATATGAATTCGCCGGGGACGCGGCTGCCGGAGACCATTCCAGCGGCGCCGGCGCTTACCGTTTTCAGCGGCAAATACACAATCACGCATCTTTCTTGCGAGCTGCCTTCGCATATCGACCACGGGATTATTGGATTGATGGACCCGGCGCATGGGCCGTTCGTGCACCAGTCTTGGTTCTGGCGGAAACGCGGAAGCATTCACGAGAAAGCCAAGCGGTTCGAGCCGATACCCAACGGTTTCCGGATGAGCCCGCATTCGCCGAGCACCAACAGCGCACCTTACCGGTTGCTCAAGAAAATCACCGGGGAGCCAGTAACGACGACGATCGATTTCGTGCTGCCGAACATCCGCACGGAGGAGGATCGCAGCGGGAAGCTGTGGTTCTCCAGCCGTGCGACGGTGACGCCGGTGCGGCGGGACTTGTGCCGGATCGATTTCGTGGCGGCGTGGAATTTGTTCTTCCTGCCTGCCTCGATTTTCCGAATGTTTGGTAGGGTTTTTCTCCGTCAGGATCAGCAAACCATGATCCGGCAGGCGGAAGGATTGAAACACAATCCGCGGTTGATGCTCATCGATGACGCGGACAGGCCGGCGAAATGGTATTTCGCGCTGAAGGCCAACCTGATCGAGTCGCGGCGAACGGGCGCGCCGATGGTGCATCCCATGAACGGGCCGGTAATGCTGCGGTGGCGGTCCTAAATAGCTCTCAGTGGTTATGCATAAGTCGTCAGTAAGCTTCCCTGGAGGAAGGCTCCTTGCCTTGGAATCCGCATGTGATTTGATTCATCGAGGGTCGGGACCAACCGCGCGAGGGAAGCACGCGTGCCTTCAAGCGGACTATAGGTACCGCACCGGTCAGCGGAGATGGTCGAGGTCGAAGTCCAGCGTGACGGGATCACCCTCCGGCGGAAGCACGTCAACGGTGGCGGAGCCGGAGGCAAAGGGTTCGACCGAGAAATCGAACTGGAGAGTGGCGCCGGTGAGGATGCAGCCGCCCTCCTCGGAGCAGCCGAAATTGGGCCGGCCGTAAGAAGAGATGGGCCGGAGCTTCTGATCCCCGCTGGACACCTGCACGTCGAAATCTTTCCAGAAATCATAAGGGCGCGGGACGAAGCCTTTTGGAGAACCGGAGCGGGAACCGGTAGGGCGAATGATGTAGGGACCATACGAATTCGTGAACTGGATTTGAACGACGATTCTCACAAATTCGGGCTGATCGCGATGATCGAGAGCGGCTTGCTAGGCGCTGTAACCGGCGGCGTGCTGGCTGGATTGCTGGACGAGTACAGCGAAAGGAGTGAAGAAAGTGACCGAGACAATGTCCGGACCGGTTTTCGGCGGCTCCAGAAACCTTGTGTATTTGTTGAGGAAAGTGGCCATGGATTCGTCACGGCGCTGGCCGAGGAAATAGGCTTCGCGGACGGCCTGATCGGACAAGGGAGTGTCGAAGGCGAAGGAGGAGGGCGAAAGCAGCAAGGGCGCCAAGAGTATGGAAAACAGAGGTTGGTTAGAAACGCGCACGTGGAACCCCTCTGCTGATTGGACGGGTAACTATGCGTTTCGGTTTCGAGCGTTCTCGAGAGAGCTTGGAGGGCTGCTGTTAGGTATTCCGGTGAGACCGTAGACTCATTAGCATCAGATCCGTCGCTGGATGTTGGGAAAATCGAGCCAGACTTTGATGCCGCAGAAGTGGGAGCCTTCGGTGCAGATGGGGGTGGTGATGCCGGCGCGGATATGGCAAGGAGGGCCGACGTAGCATGCGAGTTCGGGCTGCACTTCGCGAAGTTGGGCAATTTCGTCCATGGAGGCCTGATAGATTTCTTCCTGGGCGTTGAAGCAGGTGCGCATGGTCCACTTGTGGATGAGATGGAGGAGTGAGCCGGATTCGTAGAGGCGGATGGACTTGGCGTTGGGGACAAGATAGAGCGCGATTTCCGGAGAGACGCCGCGATCGAGGAGTTCGTTTTTTGCCGTCCAGGCGTCGCGCATGGCGCAGTCGTAGATTTCTCTGGCACGAGGATTATTGGCGAGGAGCTGGGGCGTGATGTAGTCCGGCTCGCGGGTGTCGGCGAGGGTGAGCAGAGGGCGCGAGCCTGGAACCATGCGATGGCGCTGGTCCTGGCTGTCGGCGGTGTGACTGATTTTTTTTGCGAAAGTGTAGTTGGCGTGCTGAAGAACACGCATGATCGGCGCGTGGACGCCAACGTTCAGGGTTTCCAGACGATAGACATTGCGCGCGGGATTCAAGAGCCGATCGATGGCTTCGGCGTCGGGGCATTGCGACGCGCTGAGGCCAGCGACGGCGCGATAGGCTTCGGCCATCACCCGAACGGCGTTCGGTGAGTAATCGACGAGTATTGAAGTCTTGCCGTTGAGCTTGGCGTCAAATTCTCGGGCAAAGGCTTCGCCAGCGTTTACATTCGTCTGCGCGTTCTTCCATTCGGGCAATTCTTCGAGCGGCTCAGTACCGAAGCGATCGAAAAACTGGACGTCGATTTCCTTTACGCGCGCGACCATCGCGCCGATGACGGCGCGGGCTTCGCTGGGCGTATCCGAGGCGGCGCTCATGCGCCACAAACGGTGGAGGACGATGCCGGAGACGGTGTGCACCATGGTGGTGAAGGCGGCGACAGGCAAAACGTAGCGGGCGATTTCGATGGCGCGCTTTTCGGCGGAGCGCTCGATTCTCTGGAGGCGCTTGGGGTGGGACATCGGGCCGATGTGCCAGATGTCGTTGAGGATGGTGCGGGCGTCGGCGATCAGAAGAGAGGAAAGTTCGCGGTAGTAGTTCCAAGCGCGGGCGATGGCGGCTTCGTAGAGCTCCTTACAGCTTTCATCGAAGAAGAGCGACGTGGGCGGAACGTAGGCTTGGGCGCGATCGAGGCGGACGTAACGCTGGCTTTGCTGCTCGGAATTGTAAAAGGGATGGGCGTGAAGGGAGGACCAGACGAACTGGCGGCTGACGTTTTCGAGGCCAAATTCGAAATGGGCGTGCTGGTAGACGGTGTGATGGCCGCTGTAGAAGGTGGCTGCGCCAATGTTGAGGCGCTGCTTGTCGGTGATTTCTTCCGGGCCGATGAGGCGGGGCGCATAGCAGGTGCGCGCCGCGGCAATGGCGGAATCGAAAGGATGAGCGAAGGCATTGCGGAGAGTGACGCGCGGCGGGGCGGTTTCGATTAGTTCGCCGGGGCGCGCGCCATCAAACATGCGGGATTGAATAGCCACGATGGAACTTCATTGTACACGGGTGGAAGAGAGAGAGAAGTCGAAAGTCGAGAGCCAAGAGTGGTTTACTTCTTAGCGGCTTCGGCCCTAGCGGCGGCGTCCGCATATTTCTTGGTGAAGCGCTCGACGCGGCCGGCGGTGTCAATCAGCTTCTGCTTGCCGGTGAAGAAGGGGTGGCAATTCGAGCAAATTTCAACATTCAGCCTGTCGCCCTTGATGGTCGAACGAGTCGTGAAATTGTGGCCGCAGGCGCAATGCACGGTTACGGTGTGATAGTCGGGGTGAATGCCGGGTTTCATGAGGCTCCATTCCTCGCGTCCGATCTGCACGGCTCTCTGGCAAGGCCAGAAGACTACAGCCGCGTCGCTAGGTCGCCAGGCAATTCTTAATCATACGCGAAGTGTCAAATTCTGCCAACCAGGCGGGGGGTCGGAGGGGTCGGACAGGAGTCTCGTAAGTCTGGAAGCACGATCGGTGTGCGGGGCAAATTTGGCGTGCCTGGGCTGTCTTCCGAGGGGGGTGAGCTACATGCGCCTATTTTCGAGTGACGGGATCCTGCGGCGGAGCGCCTTGGCGGGGGAGCGTCGACGTGTGAGTCACGACAGCAGGTCGGGTGGAGGGCGCGGAGAATTTCTGAGTCAGCTGCTATCGTGGGATGTAGGTTGGGACAAGCTGAGCCAAAGCAGTTGAACGAAATCCATGGCGGTGCGCGGGGGATGCTTGCCGCGGCGCAGATAACGCAGGCGGTACAGCCGCTCGATGGTGAGCGCCAAGCTGGTGAGCAGCCAAGTGATCAACAAGCTGTTGGGGTGATGATGGCAGATATGTTCGAGGCCGTGGCGGTTTTTGGCGTCATTAAACCCTTGATTCTCGATCTCCCATCGGCTCTTGGCTCGGTGATAGAGCACTCGACTGCTGACTTTTGCGATCGGGGAATCGGTGAGCCAGAATGCTTCGATGACCTCGCCGTCCGGTTTCTGCTGTCGGTAGAACAGCACGCGTACGGTTTCCCCATGCAAGTTTTCCCAAGGATCGAAGTCTTCGGCATCCCAAAGCTCGACACGATCGGAGCCGTGAGGAAAGGTGAGTTTGGGAGGCTGGGAACGAAATCGCTTTTGTGCCGCTGCCAGCAACTCGGGCAAGTTGGCTTTCAGGCGAGCCACGATGGGCAAGCCTAGATCGCCAGCCGTATGGAGAAAGGGAGCCGTGGCAAATTCCCCATCCACGACAACGTAGGCCGCGAAACGGACGCCCAGCCGTTCGATAGCCCGACGCAGCAGACGTTGCCCGGCGGCATATTCGCTGTCGCCTGTTCCATAGGGCTCGACATCAAAAGGGAGCGACAGCCCCGTCCCCACAACACTGGCCAGGACCACATGGTGCCGATAACCGGCAATCTCCTGGTCCGCATTCCGGTAAGGACGGCAGAGCGAACAACCCGAGCTCGCCCACCATCCCACGGTAGTTCCATCCACGGCCAGACCGATGCCGCCGCTGCTTTCGAAAGCCTTGTTGCGCTTGGCCTGGTGCAGCACGTGCGCCAGGGCCGCCCGCGTGAAAGTGGGATCTAAACGTTCGGTGAAGTAGTCGAGAGCATCGTCGCTGAAGGGCCGGCTCACAGCCAGTGCGCGACGTGCCGAGGAGCGCACCAACCTTTCCACGGCAAGGAAAGAGCAGGCGCGAAGCACTTGGCCGATCAGCAAAGACCAGAGCAAAGCTTTGGCGGGAATTTGGGGCTGCCGCCGACCGTCTCCCGGATCCCGCAGATAGCGCTGGAGTCGAAGACGCCTCGTCACAAAGTCCAGCAGACGACGTGGCGTCGAACGGTTCATTTCTTCTTTTTCTTGGGCTTCTTACGATGTTGGCGCTCCTGCACCAGAAGTTGTGCATTGGCCGCCAACACTTCACGGACAGCATCTTGAAACTCCCGTCCCTGCTCGACCCGGCGCCCCACCTCTTCGACCAACTCCTTGGGGATGTGCTGGACGCGTTTTTCCCCCTGCACCATATAGGTCAGCGACCAGACAGGATGGCCTCGGTCATCGGCACAATGACAGGTGGGCTTCCCGCAGCGTAGATGCGACAGAGAGAGTGAGCCAGGGAGGGCA
>QHYZ01000015.1 GCA_003225295.1 Acidobacteriota bacterium
CGATGGTCAGTATGGCGTAGCAGTCGCTCTCTCAGCGCCGAGGCACTTGGCGACCTGCGGCGATCTCGCCCAGCCCCCCGGGAAGAAGAATGCGGAGGCTCGGGAACGGCGTGACGCACACCGCCATGCGTTCGTGGCGCCGGCCGTGGTGGTTGACGCGCAGACGGGGGCTCGGATTTCAGCGCGGACTTCGGATCTGAGCCTCGGGGGATGCTACATCGACACGTTGAATCCCTTTCCTCTTGGCACAACCCTGCGGTTGAGAATCCATCGGAACGCTGAGATCTTCGACGCGCCAGCGAGCACTGCCTCATCGCATACAGGGTCGGGGATGGGCTTGCTCTTTGGGGAAATGACACCCGAGCAACGCTCCATGCTAGCAGGCTGGTTGGACGAATGCGTTGCTCCATCCAGGTCTTCACCTACGGCACCCCTGCAAGCCGAGAAAACTGACCAGCGGGACCATCTTTTGGCCGTTAAGCTGATCCACTCTCTCGTTCAGAAAGGCGTTCTGAGTCAGTCCGAGGCTGCCGCACTGCTAGAAGATTCACAAGCTTGATGCTCTCGTTGCACGTCCGGGGACGGGGGGCCCTCTTCCGCCCGAAGCGCCTTAGGAAATTTTCCGACTTGAATTTCTGCGCGGCAAAAAAACACCGCTCTCACCCGATGTTGATGCCGAGTTTGAGCAGCTTACCGTGGATGGGGGTGCACCCCACAGGGATTGAGAAGAGGAAAACCCTTGGGATGCACCCCAGAAGGATGGGGTCGTTCACGATTCCCTCTCAAGGTTGGCGCACGACTGCATTGCCAGGGTGCCCACGTTCCAGAAACATCCACGTGGTATGGTCAGACCCCAACGAGGGTTGAATTAGTCCGTTCCGCCCGCAGCGGCGGCCTGTTCGAAAAGCTTTATCGTTTTGCTGGCATCCGCTACTCCGAGAATCAGGAAAGAGGCGTTAGCCCCCGGTTCGGCTCCGGAGTAGCCATAATTGATGTTGATTCCCTTATCTCCGAGCCGCGACGCGACGCGAGCGAGTTCCCCGGGACAATTTTCTAGCATCACTCTCGCGACCTCGGTCTCAGTGTAATCGTTGCGTTGCCGATCCAGAGTCGCCCTGGTCTTGTCTGCATTGTCCACCACGAGACGCACGGAACCCTTGCCCTTCTCGTGAGGGAACTGTTGATACGCGAGAATATTGATGTCCTCTTCGGCGAGGGCCTGGCAGAGCTTGCCAAGCGTTCCGGGCCGGTCTTCCAGTCGGATGGTGAACTCCTTGGTGATAGGCATGGCGATACCCTCCTTCTATTGCACCTCGGGTACGGGCTGGGAAGTTCCTGCGAGGAGAAAAGATAGCGCAATCCTACGCCGACCTGAGTCTGACCGCAACGGTTGCATGATGGAGGATGGAGAGGATGGAGAGGGACCGTTCGATGGCCTGAATCGTGCCAACAGACTCGCCCCCCGAAAGCCTCGCCGCAGAAGAGCCAGGAGGAGGAAAGGAGATTCTATAAAGAACTGATCGGACGATGCACCACTCCCTGCCACGTTTTGCTAACCGCTTGTTGCTTGCCTACCGTCGGTACTTTCGTCCCATAGCCTCCGGCCTTTCGGAGTATTACCCTCAGACATGGACCCATCTGCTCTGAGAAACAGGACCATCACAATTTCTGTCATCACGGGCCCATTGAACGGCCATGCGTACCAACTGACCAAAGCAAGCACCAGCATAGGGCGGACAGGTGGTGGAGCCGACATCGAAATTGATGACCAGCAAGTTTCTGCTTTGCACTGTGTTGTAGGCGTGACACACGACACGGTTCGGCTATGTGATCTGAACTCCGCGAATGGCACATATGTAGACGGCGAACGAGTTCAGGATGCCGAACTCGGACATTTGACCGAGTTCTGCCTCGGCTCTACTTGGCTTGTGGTCACCATCGTCCCGAGCCACTTCAACGAGAATTCGATTTGAAGATGCGCCGGCATTAAACGGGCGCACAACTCCCGCGAAAGGCATTTGTAGCGCAGCCAAAGCAGCACCGCGAACATGAAGACGTTCGAGGTTGACCGCGAGACGGCAAGCTATGGGATTGGCAGCGCGTCAGAGATGGTGTGAGAAGCCGGAAAACCGAAAGAGTCCGTTCTCAATTATTTCGCGTCGATCCCCGCCTCAAAGCAGGCAAAGAAAAACGTCATGCTACGCTAAGGCCGAGAATGATTCCTCCCCAGTTGCCCGAGCGATCTAGGAATTCTAGACCTAGACAAAAGCGACCTTCCGTTTTTTGTTCACAATAAACCACTCTTCCTAGTTGTGGAAACTCACCCGTTAAGGGGCCAATAAGCGCCGCTTCACCAGTCCGCCAGAACCGCTTGCTGATCGTGCGAGCACCGCGGTTACTGACGTTTTCCGTAACCGTTTGTTCGCGAGCGCGGGGTTCTCGCAAGCTTGCGAGGTAGACGGGAACTGGCTCAGAGAGGCGCTTCTCAATTCTGCCATCGAGAAGCCTATCATTGGATCTTCGCTTGGGAGTATCCTTCACGACCTACTCACGAAAGACATTATTTGGACCTATTAGCCTTCCATTCGAAACTGGCACTTCGCCTTAGACGCGGGCAGCGCCCTATTTCCGAGCCTTTTACCCAAACTAATAGCTACCATGATCCATTAGGCCGTCAATCGGTAAGAGAGTGCAATTGCCGCTAGGGTGATTCCCTGAGTACCCTGGCGGCGTTGAGGCAGGCAGAATCGAAATTACAGAAGCAGGCAAGCGTGGCGCAACAACGGTTGGACGCCCTGCGTGCAGCGATGAAGGTTCTAGTTAACTATAATGGGACTAATTAGAAGGATGGAGCTGGCTCTGGGCCCAGAAACTCAGGCGTTGCAAGCGATCGTTTTACTTTGCTAGGCCCACGGCAAAGGACCGTGTAGGTCGCAAGAAGTCATTCGCTATTCGCGAATATAGAATAGCGGTCAGTGGTGTCCCAACGTTTGCTGAGCCACCGTAACCCTTCACGCGCTAGGCTGCCGCCATCTCCAGGTGCAGGGCTCGAGCGGCCTCATTCACCTGGGGATAGTCGGTGGCCACCTTCCGTGGCATGAGCGATCGTTAAATAAGAATTCAGTTTCCGGTAACCGGAGTCACGATGACGTGAACCGCGATGTTCTTGCCGTCGGTCGAGCGGTACTCGACCGTAGCTTTGGCGCCTACTGCCAGTTTGCCTTCGACGGTCGTTTTGTCATCGACTAGGAACTGCACGGTACTGGCATCCTTGTTTTTCGCCACCTGTACGGAAAATTCCGCATCTCCTACGGATGTGATTTGTCCGGACAACGATTGGTTATCAGGTGTGGGTTCGAGGGGACCTGCCGCAGGGTGGGCGGCGGGCGGTGTGGACCAGGCCGCGATTGTGAAACAAACGAGAAACAGTGTGGCTAGGCACAGGGAAGCCCGAAATCGCATGGTTGTCTCCTCCAATTTGACTTGGACCGGTATGCAGGCAAGCTGCACGAATAAAACCAAAGCTGAGGAAAGTTCGATTTTTCGCGCAACCGCCTGTGAAATCAAATAGCTACGTGCAGGTACTCGAAAATGCTTCGCGTATCACCAAGTACTAACCCCGTGAAATTCTTGCTCGTTCTCGGAAGGACGAATGCCGAGCGATGGAACCACCGATTAGGCGCCGTAGTTCAAATGTTTTGCCCAGGGACTAACCGTTCACAAAGGTCGTCACGGATTACGTAGCTACGCAACCGCGCCTGCGTGGAGATCATCTGTCACGTTATGGTTCGCTAACTAACTCGCGATGCAGTATATGGCTCTTGCGATTCAAACAGTTTTCTTCCTTTGTTCAACCCTTCTGGCTCCGGGACAGAATGGTTCTCGGCAGCTCGTCACCTCCAGTGGCAGCCCTCGAGTGTCGCCGGTTATGGTCATTGGATTCGTCGGTGGCTTCGTCAGGCACGATAACATGGTCCACAGCGGAGTCCAGCTCGCTCAGCATCTACGCCGCGATTACCCGTCGGACATTTGCGTCGAGGTCTTTGAGAATCGGCGCAGGGAGAGGGCCCACCAGGAGATCTTGAGACTCCTGGACACCAACCGCGATGGGAGACTATCGGTCGAAGAGAAGCACAGCGCCCGCATTATCATTTACGGGATGAGCTGGGGCGGCGCGGAAACCGTCATGCTGGCGCAAGAACTGGAAAAAGACGGTATCCCCGTGCTCCTTACCGTCCAAGTGGATAGCATTTCGAAGATTCGCCAGAACGACGCGGTCATTCCGTCCAACGTGGCCGAGGCGATCAATTTCTATCAGCCGCATGGACTTTTGCACGGCCAGCCAAACATTCGGGCCGCCGATACCGCCCGCACGCGAATTATTGGAAATCTTAGATTCGACTATGAAAACCATCCGATCGAGTGCGATCAGTATCCCTGGTATGACCGCGTCTTCGCGAAGTCCCACACCGAAATCGAATGCGATCCGAGCGTTTGGAAACAGGTGGAATTGCTGATTCGTTCGAAATTGCCCCCAGCAACACCGGGTACCTCCACCGAGTCACCCAATCTTTAAAGAGATTCACATGGATGGCCTTGACCAGCGGGTTCTGGAGACCAGGGCTCGATGAAGTTGCCCGTTGGAGTCCCAACCAATGAGGCAGCGAGTTGCCAGCAATCAAGCCCGACTCAATCATCGCCGGCGTCGGACAAAAACATGCTGCGCCCGGCCTTGCCAGGAATGGCATTACGCCCGACGGAAACGGCGCTCCTTTCCGAGGCCCGCTGCTGCACGGCCCAATCCCGCCGGAATTCCAACATCGACTCGCGGCTGTGCTTCGGGCTTTTCAGAATCGTGTTGGTGCGCGCCAGGAGCAGTTCGTAGGCCCCCAGCGAGTCCGAAGCGGGTGCGAGAATGTTGTTGGCACTCAAGCCCACCTTGAACTCTCGACCGCTTTCCCGGATTTCCATCCATAAAGCTCCATGCTCGTCGACGAGCGGCGTGCCTCGAAGATCGAGGTTCTTAAAATAGCGATGGAGGCGCTGGCTGTCAGCAATTAACTCCTCAGGGATGGCTTCTGCGGTGATCCGCTCGAAGGCCTCACGATATTGTTTCCATTCCTCCGCCGTCCCAACGACCCGGGCGCGCTCCAGGTTTTCATCCATCTCCAGCTTCTTGGCGCGTGTTTTGTCCTGTGCGGTCTTGGCGAGTTGCAGCTCGCGCCCGATCTCGGCGGCCCGAGCGGTGGGATGCTGTTCCAATTGGTGCTGCGGGTTGAATCGCCCTGTAAGCACGTAGGAAGCAACCACCACCGGTAATTCGTGGTCCGCGAAAACGATCATGGGGATAAGGAATTTCTTGGAGTGGTACAACTGCTCGGTCCCGGCTCGACACTCCCTGCTTCGTTTGATGGTGCCTGGCACTTGAGCAAAATGCTGCACGCGGAAATTCGTTTCCGGATGTCGAAGCGCCTAGCGTGTAAACGAGCGTGCGACGGCCTTGGGGCTGGTCATCCCAAAGTCGTTGAGGTAGTCGGGGTTGACGGCATGCGGGAAATAGCTATTGATCACTCGCCTTGTGAAATCCGCGCAATTGCGGGTAAGGCCATTAAAATGACTCTTGTTGAGTGCGGAGTTGAATTCAGCGATTAGTTCTCTATCCTGCTCGACGGTGGTATCGATCGAGAAAATGTAGACGCTGCGAATCAGCGTGGCCGCGACCATTTCTCTCCATTCCGCCTTGAAACTCGTGGTGCACGGCGGGCCTTCACAATACGCGGTCAGGTATTTTGCCAGGTATCTTTCCTCCAGCAGGTGCTTGGCTTTATAGGAGCCAAAGACTGGACGATATCGAGAATCCTCGACACCGTAGAGGTACATACTGAGAGACACGACGTTCCATTCGAACGGCTGATCTTCGCCGATGTTAATATAATTGCTCATCATCGAACCTTGCTCGTCAGAACGACACAGCCTGAGTTTTACGGGCGAGTCCGGGCAGATACGCGAAAAATAGACCGCGCTATGTCCCGTTCCCGTGATTCTGTCGACGCTGCTGTCGAGCGACTCGTTGAGAACCACTCCCACGTCGGCATGCGCGCTGGGACCGGCCAGGCACACCAGGAACAGCACAGAAAATAAGAACCGAACCACCAGGGCTGCTCGCCTAAGCGGGAATCCCAAGTCACTAGGGATGAAGACAGATTGGGGCGCCACAAATTCTCTCCTATACTTTTGCGTGGCCGGAATTGTGAGCCTAGGCTCGGGGGCGAGAAGCGGGGAATTTCAGGGGCTTTACGATTGGCGCATCAAGAGAAGGTCGCCTCAAGTGTACGTTTCGTTGCTGGATAGAGGGTCCAAACTGTTCTTAGCATCACGTCCTTCGAATCTTGATGCCCGTTGGCAGAGTGAGCAGTTGCGTTCGTGGCTGTCGAACACGTTCGAAGCTCGAGCAAAGTTCGCCTGCAATCGCAGGAGCTCGTCGCCTGCTTCTCTTTGAACGAAACGAAACTGACAAAACTCGGCGCGCTGCTGGTTCCAGATTTCCAAGGCCCTTTGATACTCTCCGAGTAGCAGTTGATGTTCTCTGCAGCCCGCGGGCTCGACGGAGAATTGATTGTTCATCTCTTTTCTCCCTTCATTGGTGCAGGTGCACTTTGTTCGCCAAAACGGTAAGTCGCGAGTTTTAGAGATTTTGTGACTTTGGGCCGCTTGGCTGAGCATGGGTTCCAGTACCCAGAAAACGGCTAGTTCCTGTTTCTTGTTTGTACTTTCTACATACCCTGGATTTCAATTCTCATGGCCTGTTTACCTCCCGACGACTGTTCTATGTGACTGAAATTTAAGCCTATTGCCAAATCGAGTGCCAGTCTGGAAGCGAGGTTGCCCTTCGAACGTGGGACCACAAGCTCTGACGGCATCAGCCCGCTCGAAAGAGAAAACCGAGAAACAAAACCCGGCGCTCGAAGGAGGCGCTTAACCATGAACTTTACAAAGTGTGGCATCGTCTTAGTGGCGGGCCTGCTGACTTGGGGACCAGGGTCGCTTGCAAAAAATCCCAGCGAAGCAAAAACCGAGCGGGATCGTCTCGAAAACGCGGGAACGGTCATGCACGAGATCCTCAAGGTTCCTGACGACATTCCACAAGACCTGCTCGACAAGGCCCGTTGTGTTGTGGTCATGCCGTCGGTGTTGAAAGCCGCGTTTGTCGTTGGTGGCAGCTACGGTCGCGGCACCATGGTATGCCGCACCCGTAAGGACTTCTCCGGACCTTGGGGCGCACCGGCCATGTATGCGCTCGAAGGCAGCAGCGTTGGTTTGCAGATTGGTGGAGAAGCCACCGATTTCGTTTTTCTGGTGATGAACGATCGGGGCGCAGAGAGTCTCTTACATTCCAAGGTGAAGCTGGGGGCGGATATATCCGCCGCTGCTGGACCGAAGGGACGTTCCGCTTCAGCCGACACGGACGCTTACATGCGTGCGGAGATGCTGAGCTACTCGCGCGCGAGAGGTGCCTTTGCCGGTATCTCGCTAGAGGGCTCGACGCTCCGTCCCGATGAGGACGCCAATCGCAAGCTCTACGGCAAATCCACAAGCGCCGCCAAAATCATTCTGGAATCCGATGTCCCTCGTCCGGACGCGGCGCATGAGCTGATCGCGGCTCTCGAAAGCTCCTCGCCTAAGCTCAAGCGTTAATCCATTCCGACCGGCCCGGACGATTGAAAAATTCATTCGAGGTGCGGCGGTCGATTTGGCCATCGGCCGCACGCCCCGAATCCTAGCCCAGCAAACCCGAGAGAGGTGAGCATCATGCGTATCGCTCGTTTGCTTTGCTGGTTGTTAATCGCAGTTGGACTACTCACGATCCCGGTGGAATCCCGAGCACAGGTTCTTGTGGGCGTCTCCGTTCGAATTGGTCCTCCGCCTTTGCCATTGTATGTCCAGCCCATCTGCCCTGAACCCGGCTACATCTGGGCTCCGGGCTATTGGGCATACGGTCCGGACGGTTATTTCTGGGTTCCGGGCACCTGGGTGGAGCCACCGGAAGTCGGACTGCTCTGGACTCCTGGGTATTGGGGTTGGGAAAACGGCTTCTACCTATGGCACGCCGGCTACTGGGGACCTGAGGTCGGCTACTATGGCGGAATCAACTACGGCTTCGGCTACCCCGGCGTTGGCTTTTTCGGTGGCTACTGGAAAGGCGGCGCGTACTTCTACAACCGCACGGTGACCAACGTGAACGTCACAGTTGTGCGCAACACTTACAACGCCACCGTGGTTAACAACTCGACAAACCGAGTTAGCTTTAACGGGGGCCCGGGAGGCGTCACTGCCCGGCCGACAGATCGAGAAATCGCGGCGGACCGTCAGCGGCGCATCACCATGACCGCGGAGCAAACACAACATCAGCAAGCCGCCAGCACAAATCGGACTCTGCATGCTTCGGTGAACCACGGCCGGCCAGACGTGGCTGCCAGTGTTCGGCCCGGCCAATGGGGCAGCCGTGGCGCTGTGGAATCGGGTTGCCCTCCGAACCGCCACTCCGAGAGTCCAGACCAGCCAGCGAATGGCGGACGGAGCAACCGAGACCGTACTCCTTCGCTGAGACCGCCAAACGCCCATCCGGCGCTGGACGAAAGGCACCAGCAAGAACTCGATCGGCTCCGCCAGCAGCAAACCGAGGAGCGGCAGCGCATCGAGCAGAAACATCGGCAGGAGCAGCAAAGACTCGAGCAGCGCGCCGCGTCCGACCGCCAGCAGCAGGAAGCTCAGCACAAACAGCAGCAGCAACTGCAGCAGTTGGACCGCAAGCACGAACAGCAACAACAGAAGCTCGAACAGAAGCAACAGCAAGAACGGCAGAAGCAGCAAAAGCCAGGATCGTCCTCCAAGCCATCCGGGAACGACAAGCCGTCTCGTGATTGAGTGACGGCTTTCCGCCGTGATTCTTGTTGTTGGCATTTACTGCGTGTGAGGGCAACTCTGAATCCCTGGCTGGATGGCCAAGAAGGACGGAAATTTATCGTGTAAGGCGCTTTAATTCGCGCAAAAAGAGAACCATCAACGGGAATTCTCTTTGGACTTGTTTTTTCTCCTGGTGAGTTGGACATGGACGGCTCGCCCGGCTGATACAAAACTGATTTGTACCCGGAAGATAGGCACCCAACCAACTCACAATTCAGTCTTTGCTCCCAGTTTTGAAACAGCTAACCAGCTGCTGGACAGATTCGGTTCCTATTCTTTTTCTTGCTGATTCAGGTCTTTCCCGCACTCCACGTGATGTAACGACCGGATTGCGTAATCCTACCGTCGCCACTATAGGCAAGGTGCAAGTTCATCGGAGGGAACGGATAGCGACACGTTCTGTGGACGCCCTGATCCTGGGTTAGGGGTAGAACCAAGCGAAGAAAAAAGAAAGCAGCCTTATATCCCCGGGCTGAACGCCGGGGCTTTACGGCTAGGACGGGTAAGAACTCTGCCAGGCAGGCAGGAATCAAATCAAGGAGATTGTTTATGAAGTCTCGCAGGTTGAGCAGTTCAAGCTTGGCAGAACATGCCGAGTCTTTTTTTACCTGGAGTCTGGCAATAGCGGTTTTGTCGTTTGCCTCGGCACGTCCGCTTCTTGCCCAGGATGAGCGAAGCATCTCGATCGACCTCACTCGACCGGGGACCGCAACAGTCTCGACCGTTTCTCGGTCCGCTTTTCACATTAGGTATGCCGCCACGGACGCTGTGCGGTCCTCTCATATTGACCGCCTTCAGGGTGCTTCAAGAGCCCCGCTCGAGGCGGCTAGGCCGCAAGCTGCCATGGCCACCGTACCTGCAGTGCCCTCGCCCGGCTTTTATCCGAGCGACCTCGACTACTTCGGCGGGCCTACACTGACCCAAATGGAGTCCAACAACGTATATGTAAACGCGAGGAGTTGCGGCTCGGTACAAACTTGTTGGGGCAATCCTCGCCAGTTCCTGCGGGACCTGAATGCAAGCAACTTCATTCGCCTCACTGACCAGTACACAGGTGCGCGCGGAAACTACGGGGTAGGTGATTCAGTATCCGCCAGCGTGCGCCCCGTTCAGACCCCCATCGGAACCGAGATCACCGAAGATCAGATCTTAGCTCTCGTCCATGAGGCCGCCTCGGAAATCGGTACCGGCTACGGCCACGAATATCACGTATTCCTGCCGGCGGGGATCGACACGTGCTTTTCGGGAGACCAGATCTGCTATTCGCCGAACCATCCCTCGACATGGTTCTTCTGCGCCTACCGCGGCTATGTCGATTTCACGGATATCGGTCACGTGATACTCAGTGTGGAACCTTACCAGAACGTACGGGGATGCTCCGCTGCTCCGCCCAATCCCAATGGTGCACTGGCCGATGCCACGAACTCCGTGCTCTCCCATGAGCTGATCGAGTCCATCACGGATCCGGATCTGGATGCCTGGATTGCAAATAACTCCTTGCTGGCGTCGGGTGCTGAGATTGGAGATCTCTGCCAGCCGATCGGCAACAAGGGTCAGGCCCTCGACTCCTACGTTATGCTGAATGGACATCCCTACGAGCTCCAGCTGGAGTACTCCAACACGTACCACGTCTGCGCTGGCGCTCCGTAGAACCGCTGTCCCTGTGCTGCCGAGATCGCCGGGTAAGAGACCCGAGCTTTCTTTTGCTGCATACATCAGCGGAACGGGATAAGAGGAGCGGCCGCCCGCTCTTCTGCCACACCAGAAAGACGAGTCGAACCTCCGGCCCACTAAAGCTCAGCGGGAGTTGGCTGGCTGGCGCGGTGCCACCCCTCAAGTTCGACCCTCTGCTACTCACGCTCACTGGAGACAAGCTCGATCGCTTTCTGCGCCGAACCACCGGATTTACGTTCGCCTTTGCGATCGTTGGCCCGCTCGCCCGACGCTCAGGCAGCGCTTGTACATTTGGGTCGCGTTTTTTGCTCCACAACATGTCGCTACTCGCGACGTTGTGAAATATTTGGAGGTGGTTAGTTTCGGATGACGCTCCCTCGACCCCGGAGGGCTAAGGGTTATATGCTTGGTCTAGGTTCGGTGGTCGCCCTTTTCGGTTTACGTTGCTGGCGAGGGGGTTTCTAGAGCCAAGCTTTTGCCCAAGAACTGGCGACTTTGGCGCTACGATAGAGAGCACGGCAAGAGAACAAGTTGACGGCTTCGGAGTCACTGGTTCTAGACAGGTTGCTTATTGCCAGCTCTCTCCGAGGGGATATTCGTCGTTCCGCCCGGTGAAACCGGACGAAAAGGGGGGAGTTATCTGGAAGGCGGCAAGAAAACGGCAGTTCTACTTGACGCCGCGCGGTTTTTCTGTAAACTGCATTTTTCTCTATGGCCACCATGCCACAATTCGTTCCCTCCGAAGTCGTGCACGATCTCGACTTCCCGCAGCGCGAGGCGGCTTTTTTCTATGGTCTGTTCCTGCGCGGGCATTCCCCTGACAAGTTGCGGCAAGACATTGAAGTGCCCGCGGTGGTCCTTGCCAAGTGGCACCGCGAGGCGGAACGCGACCCGCAGCTTCGTGATATTTTTACGCGCATGCTGGATTACCGCCGTCACGTCCTAGCCATCTTCGATACTCTGGTAGGTTCCGACACTCAACCACAGCGCGTTCAGTAGCCGCTACTTCCCAGGGCGAGCATTCCCGGGTCCTTCGATCTTGGCGGAGTCTCGTCTTTATCCGCTAGATTTCCCCTGTACCTTGGGGCAGGTCAAAAACTGTCAGGCAACCAAACCGGCTTTCCCATGATCTAACCGCCTTCGGGGGACAAGTGTCAGAAAATGAAGGGATTCCTTTGATTGACGGGGAGCGAGGCTGGGGTTAGAATCAAACTGTCCCAAAGTTTGAGGTGTTTTCATGTCAAGGGTAGTACGGACCCTGTTTATTCCCATTTTTTTGATCGCTATCGGCATGCCAGCGATTTCCGCCGCGCAGGATCCGGGAACTCCTCCAGCACCCCAAAAACTGGACAAAGAAGCAAAGCGGAAGATGAAGAGGACG
>QHYZ01000016.1 GCA_003225295.1 Acidobacteriota bacterium
TGGGGGCCGGCGGATGAGGTTGAATCCCACCCGACGGGCGGCACTTACGACCGGCCGATGGAAGAGGGCGGGGGCTCGACGAGTACTTATCCGTGGGAAACATGGCGCTGGCGCTACCTGGAAGGAATAGGCGAAAACATCATTTTGGAGTTCGTCGATCCGAGCGGCTCAGGCGAGTATCACCTGACCATGGATCCGTCAGAAAAGGACGCGCTGCTGCACGTGCCAGGCGCGGGTCTGAGTTTGATGGAATCGATG
>QHYZ01000235.1 GCA_003225295.1 Acidobacteriota bacterium
TGTTCGCGGTTACGTTGCTGCAGCTGTGAAGGATGTTGATCCCCCGTTCGACCCTTTGCAAGTTGCCTGCCTCGATCCAATAACTGGCTTTCTTAGATACCGGAACAACGTTACTTGATCTTTCCCGGCAGTAAATCAGGAGACGAGGAACGACCATGACCAAACCGAAGTTGTCCGGTCCGCGACCGATGAATGTTTTTGTCCGACCAGGTTCCAAGGCGGAATTGGCGTGCAGGAGCTACGCCGCGGGGCAGAAAGTACGGCCAAAAGAACGGCCGCCAGATGCCGACGTGATTGCGCCCGGGTTCCGGCCCCGTCCAGGCCTGAATTTGCATGATCAAGGCGGCAAAATCATCCGTGACCTCGTCTACACGAACTGTTTTGTAGGCGGAAACGCCTGGGACCCGAATGACGTTCAGCGAATCAACCAAAACCTCAAAAATGCCATGACCGACCAAAATCTCAACAACGTTCTCATCCAGTATTTTCGTGGCGCCGCAAATATAACGACCATATTCGTCCCAACCTCCGTCAAGTTGCCGGACAAGCCGAGTACGATTTCCCAGCCAGAGGTCGAAAATCTCCTGAAAAGCCTGCACGAGGGCGGCAAACTGACCGAGTTCGACTTCCCGAACACCGTGTTCAATTTTATGTTGCCGCGGGGTACGGTTCTAACCATCGACGATGGTTCGAACGAAAAGAAAGCTGCAGACAAAGAAGAAAAGCATTCCGCGCCGGTCGAAGAAGAAGCGAGTTCATTAGAAGGCCTCGGTGGTTTTCATGGGTCCGTCCATATCGGAGCCGTGACTCTGTACTATGCAGTAGGAGTTTTCTCCGAAGGCGGGAATGGCATCGTGGCGTTTGATCAACCCTGGAAAAATGTAGTGGCCACTTTTTATCACGAACTGAACGAGGCCCGGACCGATGCAGATGTTGAAGATAATCGTGTCGCCTGGGTGAACAACGAACAGCCCGGCGAAGAGATCGGCGACATACCAATGACGCTATCGGGAGGTAACCTCGGCAAAGTGATGAAAGAAGTGCCGCTGGCGAATGGCTCGGGAACGGTGCCCGTCCAGTTGATGTGGTCGAACGGCGTTAGCGGACCGGAGGGACCCATTGCGGTTGCTCACGGGGCCACACACTAGCTTTCCTCTGATCGAGGTACCGGTGCCTTCCACCGCGCACGTGCCAGCCGGACAACGCATGGCCATCTTGACGGAACCGACGACGTTTACAAGATGATGTTCTGGGCCGCTAGATCTGCAGCACCTGGGACGAAGCGACGGCTGTGCCGGAGGGGATCGATGTTGTCGTGATTGGCGGGCGCATGTACGGAGGATACTGCGCTGGAAAGATATACCAAGAGAGCCGCCTCCGCTTCGGAGATCCACGGAAAGCATTACGGGTTCTCGTGCTGGAGGCCGGGCCGCTTGTCTTAAATGAACACACCGCAGACGTCCCCGGCCTTTTTTTTTCGATCCGGGAGGCAGCGCGGTGAATGTCACGTCGGGTGCGAATCCGGGAACTCGCAATGAAGTCTGGGGCGTTGGGTGGCGCAGCAATCAGCCTTTCGTAGAACAAGCATATTGCCTGGGAGGCAAGGGCATCTTCTGGGGAGGATGGTGTCCGAGACTGCAACCCACGGATCTGGCGGAATGGCCTGCGGATGTGCAGCGATATCTCACCACGGTTGATCCTGACAACCCTGTTGGCGTTCGGCCGATCGACGATATTGACTTAGCCACAAAATTGCTACTCCGGCGTGGCGACCCGCTCGGCGGTTACGGCACGGTGGAGTACGAGATCGGTGTGCAGCCGAGCGATCGCTTCCTCTTTGATCCGGTGCAGTTGTCCGGTTCCGCTACACAAAAAGTGGGATTGAACGAGGCGCTGCGAGTATTCCTCGAGCAGAACCAAGGCACCATCGATGCACATATCACTAATGTGCTTAGCGGGCATGACGTCCTTCGGCGTGAAACTTATTGCCGGTTTATCTGAACTGGATGGAAACGGATTAGGAGCGACTCTATGAAAATTACGCAATTCGATGCCCCTGGCAATATCGCGCATGGTGGCGGAACATGCCAGTTCTACAATCCGGTTACCCATGGACTGACCGGTGCGGACGTCACTCCAGCCTCCGCAGGAGAAATCACTTGGAATGGATTCCCTCGCAAGTTCCTGGGGACAGCCCCCGGAGGAGCGGCGGACTTTGCAGGAGCGGAACCCACTCTCACGTCCGGTCACTCCCGCAACCAGGATGAATATTTGGAATGGCACGTCACCAGGAACGGATCCGGAAAGATAACCTCGGTCGAATTCACTTGCGAGGGCTACGACTACTACGAATTCCTGGGCAGGGAAGCAGCAGATATTCTGCTCGGCCTCTACCAGAAGTTCATCAGCCCTGCAGTCAGGCACGCCGATCTGTTTACCGGTGCGCAGTATCAGAAGTTAAATCGCTGGAATACCGCCGATGGTGCGATGCACCTGACCCAACAGGCCAACAATCTTTTTGCGGAAGTCATTCTTGCGGCGGAAGCCACCGTACGTAGGAGGGACGCAGTCGGTCGCGAGGTCACAGCGGCCATTCCGCTCACCAAGTGCTCTCAATTCGGCGATGCGCGCAGGAATAGCGATCCCACCATCGGTTCTGGCGTGAATGGCTTTGCCCGTCAGGGTCGGATGATCACTCTTGCAAATCCGGTGGGACTATATATCGACCATCTGGACGACGCCGGATTCCGTCTGCCTGGCGACCTGCCGGTCGATGGGTGGTTTCAAATTCTTCGCGGAACTCCCGCCCACACTCTGCGAGCCGTTTTCGCTCCTCCACGAGGCGCGGCGTTTACGGTTTCCGATGTAACTATCGGAGGCATCCCGATCAAGTTCGGCGGCCAAATCGCCCAGAACATTACGATGAGACTCACGGGTGTTGCCAGTGTTGCCAACAATGTCCAGAACACGCCGATTCCATGCGAGGGAGCGGGCGGAGCTGTACATACGGCGATTGCTGTTGCGGCGTCGCGGTTACCGACACGCGGAGCCTCCTGATGCCACGCGCCAAATCTGTCGCAAGGAAAAAGCTCGTTTCGGAGCCCCTACTCGACGTTCACGAAATCCAAGGAAACATCCTTGCCGGGTTCAACAAAGATCACCAGCGATTGGTTGGGTTGCGGATCAGAGGCGTTGCCGAAGCAAGGAAATGGCTGGCGCGAATTCTGCCTCACGTCAGTTCACTGGCAGAGGTCTATCAATTCAATGCGCTCTTCCGGCTGAGGCGGAGTCGCTTGGGCCGGGATCCTGTCTGCTTGGTGGCGAGCTGGATGAATATCGCATTTTCTCGCGACGGGCTAGCTCAACTCACTTCGGATTCCGATGCGGCAGCTTTGCCGGACGCGGCATTTCAGATCGGCCTGACCAAGGACCGTGCCGACCTGCTTGGGGATCCGACGCCGGGCGGCGAAACCGATCCAACGGCGAGGTGGGTGATTGGCGGAACGAATCATCCCGTCGACATTTTGATGATTCTTGCCAGTGACGACAAGACTCGTCTGGATTCTCTCGTTGTACAACTCCGTCCAGCTCCGATGGACGGGCTCTCCGCACCTGAGATTATCTGGGAAGAACAAGGTGAGACCCGAACGGACCTGCCAGGCCACGAACACTTCGGATTTAAGGATGGCGTGTCTCAACCTGGTGTGCGCGGTCTGATTTCCCGCAGACCGAGGATCTACCTGACACCGCGCCTGCTCAAGGCACCTGGAACCGGCGAAATCGCGTTCGCGAAACCGGGCCAACCGTTGATTTGGCCGGGCCAATTCGTACTGGGCTATCCGTTTGGAGACCGCGACGGTGCAATGCAGCCCGCGCCGCCACTCGGGCGCGCCTGGTTCAAGAACGGTTCCTTCCTGGTTTTCCGTCGACTGGAACAAAATGTTGCGGGGTTCTCCGCATTTCTCAAAGCCGAAGCGGACCGTCTGTCTAAAACTGCTGGATTCCCAGGCATTAGCGCCGAACACTTGGGTGCTCTTTTCGTGGGTCGATGGCCGAGCGGGGCTCCGGTTTCGCGAACGCCCGGAGGCGACAACCCAGATCTAGCGGCCGACAGTCTTTCCAATAACGACTTCCTGTTCACCGAGGACACGCCACCACCCGTATTCCTCCCGGGTGTAGGCGTAACGGCCGGCACATTTCCGCGCGCCATGGAAGGGAGCAAAGGCCCTGTCTGCCCGCATGCTGCGCATATTTTCAAAGTCAATCCGCGCGACAGCGCCACCAACCTCGGACCGGATATCGATACCCTGACCCGCCGGATTCTTCGCCGCGGCATTCCGTTCGGAACCCCTCTTACTAGCCTCGAGGACGACGGCGCCTCCCGAGGACTCCATTTCCTGTCCTACCAAGCTTCGATTGTTGATCAGTTCGAAATTTTGCAGCAAAACTGGGCCAACAATACTGGAGCTCCGACCAGCGGCGGCAATGACCTCATTATCGGACAGACGAAAACCGCAGCCAGGACCATGGATCTTCCCTCCCTCGTGCCGTCCCAGGGCGGGGAGAAGATAAGTGCGCCGGTAGAGTGGGTGAAGCCGACCGGCGGCGGTTACTTCTTTGCACCCTCGATCGGCGCAATCCGTGACGTGCTTGCGGTTGGTTAGGGTCGCACCTGATTTTGAAGAGCGGTTCTAACGGTCCTTGTCGTGGGTTGGAGCCTAGTAGTCCAACTGCAATTCAGACACTAACGGACGATCCCGTCCATAGCCGCCTATGTAGGGGATTTCAGTAGCCCTCCTGTGTCATTTTGCGTCCAGCCTACGATTTTTGGCATTGACTGTCCTTAACCTGCATGCGATATAATATAGTAGCATGCAGGAACGAAAGCCTGACGAAAAACTCAGCCGTTTACGTGTCACATTGCTCGCGCTTTTGGACCATCTGCGCGAGATCCTGAACGTGGCGCTGGCCCGCACCCCTTTGGTCAAAGGCAATGTCTACGAGATCGCCCGGCGTTGCGGTAACCCCAATTGTCGTTGTACGCGTGGCCGGCTGCACCGCAACATGGTCCTGACCTGGAGTGAACAGGGGCGGTCCCAGATGCGTTCTATCCCCCGCGCCCGAGTAGCCGAACTGCGTCAGAAGAGTGCAGAGTATTTGCGCTTTCGTCGGGCCCGCGCGGAGGTCTCGGTGCTGCACAAGAAGATTCTGAAGGTGCTCGATCAGATCCAGGAGTTGCGTCGCGAGGCGCCTTAAGATGAGTGAGTCGGCGTTGTCGACATCCGCCGCCATGCTGTTTGAGCGCAATGATGTGCGGGTCCTGGAAGCCTTTCGTGGAGGCGATTTTGATTATGTCGATGCCATCGGCGAAGTCAGCGAAGCCGACTTTTTCCGGGTCATCACCGAGCGGAAGATCCTGGACAAGCTGGCCGAGAGCTACCCCTCTCCCCGCGAGCGGCACGATGTGCCCTTGTGGGTCTATATGGCCAGCAACCTGTCCATGCGTTTTCATGGCGAGCATCACTTTCATGCCTTTCCCTTCCTAGCCTGGATTCCCATGTTAGGGGATTGAGTTAACACCACGGAGCCCGAACCCTACCCGAAGACCAAGCGAAGTCTTTTGTTCCCGAGCCATGGGACGCGTTGATCTACACGATCGAATCCGGCCGCCAGCAATAAGGGATTGTGGGCGCGTTTCTGAAAGCGAACTTCAATCGCGGATTTCTCAATCGTGACGAGGGCCGTGGCATCCACGAAGTCCCGGAAAAGATGACGCGAACGTGCACGCTGATATCCGTTTTTAACCTTGAGGGCCAGAAGTCGATAGAGGCTGCTGGCCATCAGCGTGAGCTGGAGATCACAGTCAACCTTCA
>QHYZ01000091.1:0-64885 GCA_003225295.1 Acidobacteriota bacterium
AACGGCCAGCGCTCCCACATCTGGAAGTGCTGGTAGAGCGGTTGGCGTTGCGTACCTCACACTGAAGGTGCATGTGCCACCGACCGCCAGTGGGGTGGTGAAGGAACAGGTGTTTAGAGGCACGGAGTATAGCGTGCCAATGTTGACCAGGAGGTTCTCGGCTGTGATTGTCAAAGGCGCGCTACCCGTGTTGGTTACCGTCACGACGCTTGTAACCGCAGCGCGTGGGCTTGGAATCGTGAAGGTGAGGGTCCGCACGCCCAATACGGTCGTCAGTGTTCCATTGGTCGCAGCGGTAAAAGTCAAAGTACCCTGGGGAGCAGTCACCGTGAACGTCACGGTGTTGCTGGTTCCCCCTGGCGTCGTGACGCTGACGGTCCTCGCACCGAGCGCAGCGGTAGCCGCGATCGTGAAGGTTGTCGTAACCGTAGTAGCAGTTACGGTTAAGGCGCCGGCGGTGACGCCGGTTCCAGACACGGTCACTGCCGTTGCGCCGGTCAGGTTCGTGCCAGTCAAAGTCACCGTGCCGGTGGTGCCTTGTGCGCGTGACGAAGGAGCGATCGAGGTCAGCGTCGGCGGCGCTGAAGTAGCACCAGCCGTGAACTCGACCGCGCCAGCGTCGACCGATCCGTTCTTCCTCGAAGTGCCGAAGAAGTCAGTCGCCGGTGCTTCGTTGTAGTTGGCAGTCGCAGAGGAGGGGATGTAATTGATGGCTGGCGAACCCGCCGCTAGGGCGTAGTTGCCGAGAGTAACATTAGTCGGGGATACCTGAGAAAGCGGGCCCCAACTAATGTTGATCCAGTTGTTGCCCTCGTCCACTGTCGCCGCCGGCGTCAGGTTGAAAACCGGGTTGGGCACGGTCGCGTCCGAGATGCCTGGAGGCACCTGGTAGCCCGCCGCCCCAAGTTCCGGTGGGATTCGCGAACCATTGCAGTACTGCTTAACGACGGCCGGGTTGGATCCCGTGTTGTTCCCGCCGGGATAGTCTGCCGCGTCCGTCAGTACAGAGTACGTCGGAGCGAGCGTGACGGTCGAGCTATGGTTGCTCGGGCCCGTGTCGCCGCGCACGCCAATGTCCCAATAGCTCACCGGGGAGGGGCAAGCACCGGTTGCCGACTGGCTCGGTGCTGCCGTCGTAGTAAACCCATCATAGAGCGTAACTATGTTCTGCTGGTTTAGGGTTCCCGGACCAAGGGAGCCTACACCGATGTAGAACGTACGGTTCTGCCAGAACACATTGTTGGCCAAAAGCGGATATGAGACGCTCCTGCAAGTCCCGTTGGTGGCAGTCGTGCCCGCATAATGGCCTGCGGGGCAAGTGATGGAAGCCGGCAAATTCGCGGTCAGGACCGCGCCGTTCTGGACGCTCACGAGGCCAGCGGGCTGGGCTGTCGAAGTCGTAATGCAGGGTGATGGTGGCAGTCCAGTAGTGGGGCTGATGGGGCAGGGGCCCGACGAGCTGGCTAAGGGAGCCCCAATCGTGTTGAACAGCACGCCCGACGACGCGGTGGTGTCGTTGGATATGACCGTGTTGTTGATGACATTCACCGCGAACGAGTCGACTAGCGAAATGCCAGCGCCATCCCAGCCGGCGACATTGTTGGCGATGATATTGTTGGTGACGTTCACAGAGTACCAGTTTGCTGGCGTGGTCGGGAAGGTTAGCACGTCCCCGCCGTTCACGGCCTGGAAACGTATGCCGCCGCCGCTGCCGCTTTCCGCGGCGTTGCCCATAATCAGGTTGGCATTGATCACCAAGCCCGGACCCACTCCGTCGCTTGGCGAAATGCTGCTAGGAGGCGGAACGCAATCCGCGTCGGTCGTGGTGCCGCATGTAGGATCGACATCGGGGGCACCCATGACGAGAATACCGCCGCCGTTCGAAGCAATCGTCGGGTTGGTACTCTGGTTGAACAGGATCGCGTTGTGCTCGATGTCACCGAAGTAGCTGAACCCAAGCTGACCGACGCCGCCGCCGTCGCCCGTGCTCAGATTCCCGCACAACCAGTTGTAGTTGAACTTGTAGAAGTCGGAACCGGTGCAGAAGCTGACACCGCCTGCCCCTGCCGGCGTGGCCGAGAACAATTCGTCGCCGCTCGAAGAGTTCAGCGTGATCCCGTTGTTGTGCACGTTCACGTTCAGATCGTGGCAGTAGGGTAGCTGAGCGTTCGGAGCATTCGCATAGGCGACCGACTGGCAGGAGCCCGGATCCGCGTTTGCGGCGCCCTGGAGGTACGAGGGAGGGAATTCACCCTGACCCACGTTGATCCCGCCCGAGAGCGTTCCGGTATTGTTGGTCACCCGGTTGTTGGCGATTTGCAAGTTATGCCCCCAAGCGTGCACGAAGATGCCGCCGCCCCCCTGGGAACTGTTGGTGATGGTCAGGCCGTCGATGCTTGACGGATTGCACCAGAAGTTGCTCGGGAATGGATTGGGACTGGCAGTGCAATTGGCGCTTGTCAGAAGCGTAGTGCCGGTCGGGAACGTACCCCCTGCGGTTACCCACGGATTCGATGGGAAGTTCACTCCCTTCGCCAATACCGTGATTGCCGCTCCTTCCAGCGCGCCCATCAGGCTTGGCTCTTGCAACATCTCAGCCAGGTTGCCATTCAGCGTGGCATCCCAACCGACAGTTGCCTCCGTCGGTATCCGATCTACCTGCGGATTGTTGGCAGTCGGCGTGAAGCCGAACCAGCCAGTCCCCGGGCAAGCGAACGCGCCGGTCGAATCGTAAGGATTCGAGCTGGACAGGGGCGCTCCATCGAGTGACAAACCAAACAGGCAGTCGACCTTCCGTCGCCACACATCCACCTTCCCGGCCGGATGCGTATTCGCGTTGAGGATGCTGGAGGCAGCTCCGACACCTTGCAGCCGGACCGGCTTCCACATCAACAACAGTTCTTGGTGGGTAGAGGGTGCATGGGTTACACCGGCGACAGTACACGCAACTATCCCTGTAGTTGTGGAGCAAGTAGGGTCAACGATGATCAGGTCGCCCGGCTTGGCGGCGTCAATAGCAGTCTGGATGCTTCCGCTCGCCGCGACGTGGGTAGGCGCTTTGCCGCCGATCGTGACGGTCACGGTGTCGATTGTTGATCTACCGTTGTCGCCTCTGGTGATGACCAATTCACCGCACTGCGCAGCTGAGCCTCCGTATTGCGCTTGCTGTTGTATACCGCATGCCGGCACGGAGCCAGCTGGTGGCGTCGTACCTGTGATCAAAGTGTCGGTCCATGTCACTCCATGAAGTGGTACGCCACCTATCGTCACATTCGGGCACGCTGCATTGGCATTGCCACCGCCGCAGCCTGCTCCGCTTGGTGCGGGTCCGAAGCCATAGTTGCGCGTGATGGTCTTCTGATTGTATGGAGCTGTGGTAGCCGACGGCCCGGAGTACGCATTGTTGTTCACGGTCTGCAGGCCGAGCGCAGTGATCCTAATGGTGTGGCCTGGCGCGCTCACCCAAGGTCCGACGCCGTCGCCGTCCACCTCTTTGATAGCTGGCGTAAGGTCCGGGTAGGCGCAGTCAACATTGTTGTACCCCGCACCGGCGAATGCAGACGTGGGCGTCACCGGGGTATCCATGTACTGGGTTTGTCCCGGCATGAACGGGATCTCGTAGCAGAACTGGCTGTAGGCCGGGTTGAACAACGGATCCGGGGCAGCTCCAGTTCCTGGGTCGTTCATGCATGTGACCATCATCGTCGGCGCATACCCTGTCGGATTTGGTGGGTTGACTTCCCAAGTCGAGTAGGTCAGGCCGTCGTAAGTCCCCCACTGGTCGGTATACACGCGGGAGATTTCGGTTCCGCTCCAATCCTTGATGGCTACCGGCAGGTTGGCCGGGGAGAATTTCTCGCCGAATTGTGGCGAGAACGGGTCGAATTCTGAAGTGAAGTCGTCCGTAATCACACCAGTGAAGTGCGCGGCAGTGTGAGCTGAGGTGAAGATCCAGAACTTCGCCAGCGACGAAGCCTGATCCTGCACCAGCACTTCTTTGCGGTCGCACAGATTGCGTGTCGCGCCGGCAAAAGGCGATACTTCTAGCGACTGTGGGAATAGGCTGATGTAGTCGGGGACGATGCGCGTCGCGCCAACGCACGGCCAGAATTGCTCCACGCTTCCCGTGTCGCCCTCGCCTCGTGGCAGGTGCAATGAACCCAGATCCTGCGTCGGGTTCTGCGCATTGTTGGCATTGTAGCTGGCACCGACGGCAGCCTGGTCGGGAAGAATGTAAATCGCGGATCCTAGACCCGGGAACTCTTGGGTCACGGGCGCGATGTAATTGTCGCCGATCAGGATGTTCTTATCCTCCTCCTTCACCAATTCATAGCCTGGAGGGGTCACCATTTCGACTACGTACTTGCCCGGGGGCAGCATGGGGGTGCCCACTCGATAGGCATCAGTGGTGTCCGGGTTCGGCACGCAAATCGTGCAGTTCGTACCCGCTGGCTTCCCGGTCGTCGGATTTATGCTGGTAACGCTCGGGAATTGGTACATCCCGTCGTACGGCGCCGGCTGCACTTGATTCCAGTTGTGCATGCCGTCATAGCACTTGAACTGCGAGTTGTTTGGCAGCGCCGTCGGGCTCGTAGCAGTGCCGTGCTGGACATTGTTGTAGAAGTCCAGGTACATCGGCTGGTTAAAGAGCGTGAAGAAGAACAGATCGCCGGGGGCGCCGGGGGTGGTTGAGGTTGGGGCTGTGTACTGGCCCGGGCAGTTCATGTTGGGAATTCCATCGGTCCGGAAGCCTTGCGCCCAATCGTCCCAGCTGCTGGTCTTGGTGGTGTCGACCAACCTGAGGGACGTGGTTCCGTCCGGAGCGGTTCCCTCTTGGTACAAGTTAATGGTGACACCCGGCACGTCCGGCGTCCAACTGGTATGGATTAGCAAGCTGGGATCGTCGAATGGCCGCGTTGAGGCGTAGATCACTTCTCCGCGGATGCCACCGTTCTCGCCGGCAGCGTATGGGACCTTGCCGAATTCAAGAAACGAGTTCTGTCCGGAGAAGCCTTGCCAGCCTTCACTGACAACCCAAGGCGGATCAACTCGGCCAGTCGACCCTCCGGCCGTATCGCCAGCAGGGCAGTCCGCCGATGCGCAGTATCTTGCGCCCGGCACGTGCAGGGCAGTGGGCAGACGCACAGCGGCTGGTTCGAGTGTGTTCGCCAGGTTCCCGCCAATGGTCGAGGTCCCCCCTCCCGGTGTACCGTCGGCCGGCCCACCCGCGTCGTAGACCACGTGGACTCCGGTGTTCTTGTAGCGAGTCGAATCCGTTTCAACAACATACCAGCTGAACAGCGGAAATATCTCGTTAAAGCCTGCGTTTCCGCTCAGGTCGGTATTGTTAAAGTTAGAGTAGCTGCCGTCACGGAACCGGATGTTCGTCGACACCAGCGTCAGTCCGGGTTCATTGGTGTCTTGAATGCCATTGTGGTTGAGGTCAAAGAAGGTCTTGGTGTACAAATTTGCCTGCCACTGGTTCATGGCAATCGGACCCATATTCGCGCCTCCGCCAGCCAGACGGACGGGCGTCGATAGGCCGTCCACCAGCATATCGTTCCACTGGTCAAAGACCGTGATTCTCCAGTCGCCATTGGGAAGGCCCGACATAGAGAAGCTCCCATCGGCGGCACACTTGGTGAACGCAAAATCTTCGCCGTCCGGATCTCCAAAGCTTACATAGCACTGGGTGAAAGCGAAGCTGCTATTGTCGCCGCTGCTATAGAGCCTCTCATCCGGAGTGCGGCTCATGCGCTCGGTCGTTACCAAACCCGTCACAGTATTCGTGCAGCCAGTGCCGGTGACGTTCGGGTCGGTGCCGGCGCAGACGCCCGCCAAGCGGCCATTGATGATCTTTGGGTTGGCGAAGCCGATGGCTACGTGGTATCCCGCCGGCCCAAACTCTTGGAAGAAGCTCGGCTCGCCGATCCTCAGGAACGAATCGTGGGCCTTCTGGCCGTCCAGCGTGTTGGTTTGCAGCCACTCTTCACCTTTCGCAATCCGGTCTGCGCCCGGCGTGGCCACCACGCCGTACCTTCCTGGCATCAGGTTGGCAACCACAGCCTGACCCGCCAGCGGGGATAGCGTTTTGCCGTCCGCTTCGTACTTCGGGCAAGTCACGATTGTGCCGGTTATACCGGTTTGCGTAGGATCGCCCGCACCGATCCGCGAAATAGTGGAGATTGGGCACGCATCGGAATTGTTGTTGGACGGGTCGGGTGTTCCCGCCAAGCTGTTCACCAAGGGCTGGTTAAACATGTCGTAAGTCATCTGTCCTGTGGCATCGCCAGTGCCGCCAGCATCATCAAAAAGAGTGATATTGAACTGTCCCAGGCCGGGCTCGTTGGGCGACAATATATCGACTCCGCCGCCGCCATCTTGCTCACCGTTGAGCGGGAAGTCATCCTCGTACACAAACACGGAAAGTTTCGACGGTGGAAGGGGGGTCGGTTGCGTCAGCACGGTAACCGCAGGAAAGGTACCAGTGCTGGTACATGTTACTGCTGGCGCCACAGGGATGCAGGCGATCGGAGCACCACCCATGCCATGGCCCTTCTGTTTATTGGCGGTCTCGAACGGGTTGGCAGCGTCCCCCGGCAGGACCGAGAGATAGTAGCGCTTGGTCGGATCTAGATGGACGGCACTGGGATTCAGGACGGTGAATCCATTTCCCGTAGTGTCGGGTCTGCAAACGCCATCGCCCACATCACACACTGCGGCGACATGGGTCCCAGTGGCTGGATCCACGATCGTCTGTCCCGATTCACAAGATAGTGGCCCGGTGCAACCCGTTGCCACGAGCGGCATGTAGCTAGTGTGGAAGTTTGTGCCAAATGTTGGAACGATGCCGCTGGCCGCGGTCGGGCATCCCGCCGGTGGCGGATTCGTTGTGCACCCAGGGTTTACATAGAAGGTGCGATCTTCTTCGATGATCCAGCGATAGTCGGGGATGACAGTTTTCTTATCTGCGCCGTCCAAAACCGTCACGCTAAGACCGGTCGCTGCCGGAAAGATGAGGGTCACCGTCGCACTCGCGGCGCTCACCGTCCCCTGCGAGTTCTGCGCCTTGTAGGTAAATGTGTAGGTACCGGCTGCGGTGACCGACGCGTTAAACGCGCCAGTCTTGTCCACAGAAAGTGTCAGGCCCCCCGATGCCACTGCGCTCCCAGGTGCAACCGAAAGCGGATAGCCCGCCGCGTCCCGGTCAACCGCCAGGATACCTGGGGGCTTGATGCTCAGGGCTGTGGCGTTCGACGTGTACGTGATGTTGCCCATGGTGATTCCGCTGCCCGCCTCAAGCGGTGCCGCACCAAGTGTTACCGAAGCGGTGATGTTAGAGGAGCATACCCCCGCCGTAACAGTACCGTTGGCGCAGTAGGTAAAGGATGTAGGAGGGCCCAAGTAGGTAAACGTCCCGTTCGGGTTCAGAGTCAGTCCGGCTACGGTCCCCACAACCTGAACACCGAAAACATTAGTATCGTTGGCGATCACACCCTTGGCTGGATCCGACACGGTCAGCGTCTGGCCCGCAAGCACGGAGTTGTAGGTATCCGCTCGGGCTATTGCACCTGTAAACGCAGGGGCGGCTGGGAGTCCACTCCCGTTGACACTAATGTAGGCCACCATCCCGGCGTCGCGCGCGATAGCATTGGCCGACAGGCTCAATTCACGGTCGTATACCGGGAGGGCCGTCGCACCTGCTGCCGTGGGTACGTTCACCATTACGTCATAAGTCTTACCCGCGGCCAGGAACACTTCGCTCTGCACGCGGGAAACACCTGGCAACGGATTTCCATCCTCGGCCACTAGGCTGAAGCCCGAGACGGCAGCAGCAGTTGTGCCGGTTGGCACGACGGCCGGTGTAGTGACGGAGCCAACAATCGAAGGTACGTGCATGCGCAAGCCAGCATTAACGAAGCGCACCAAAACCGATCCGGTGACTCCAGTCGCCGGAGAAACCGGGAACAGTGAACTCGAAGGGCTAGTCTTGTTGAATGCAACTCCGTTAATAAGATAGTACAGTGGTGTGTAGTTAACAGCTGGAGGATAGCAGGTGTGGTAGTTCGGTGAGCTGGGATTGCCGCACTGGTTTGGCTGGCCAGACCACACGGCGGTCTCGGTGAAGCCGGCAGTGTTGACCGCGGCGTTGACTGCGTTGTTTTGGACTGGGTCGATTTCACTCAGAAGCACTGGAATTTCGGCGTTGTAAGTGACGGCGGGAACCGTCGTCCCGACTGCTGGATACGCCGTGCCCGCGACGCCTCCAGCGGGCGCAGTGGTGACCACCAGGATTCCGTACAGCCCCATGGGACCCTGGATCGACGGGTGCGTGCCGGACTCAATCAGATATGTGCCCGGCCGAAGAGCTGTCCAAGTCACTGCCGTGGTCGCGCCAGGCGCCACTTCGGTGGAGAACGACTGCACGCGCGGACCCTGCGGCGGTGGCGTGCCTACGCCAGTCAGCGGCGCACCCGGCGGACCTCCGGCGATGGGCCACGTGAGTGGCTGCGCGTTGGTGTGGTCCGGGCTCGCCGTGGATGTCGCTGACGTTCCGAGACCCGTGTCCAACTGACCCACGATCAACAACGAAGTAGGCACGGAATTCGCGCCAAACGTAAGGTTATTCGTGAGGTTGATCGTCAGGCTTGTCCCGGTCGCGACATAGGGAACGGTAATCACGACGGGGGACCAGCCGCCAACTACGGCCGCCGCCGCCGGATTCAAAGGGAGGCAGGTTGCGGTGGCGCCGCTAACGGCCAGTCCGCAACTGTAGCCCCACATCGGCACTGCTGAGCCATCGGGCAGGGTTGCGGTGGCCGGTCCGGCAGTCAGATTAACCTGGCCGAAGGCCACAACCGCCGCGAACGGAAGAATACAGACTACTCGTAGCGCGGCCTTCAAGATAGCTTTCATATTGTTCGTTCGCATTTTTCTTCCTCGTCGTCAGTTGGACTCATCGATCACAAATTCACGGGAATCAACCAGCATCATCATCAGCATTCCGCCGGGGAAAATATTGTTGGTGGTGATCTCGCGCTCGTTGTGCGAATGCCACATAAACGCAAAGCCGGCTTCGCCAGAGGGTGAGTTCGCGATCGTGCCCGACGGCGGGGTTGAGCCGGTGGCGCCGCAATTAACGGCTAGAGGACCGGCGTTCGTACCGGCGCTGCATCCCGTCGCCCGCAAAGTGGCGTCCGGTCCGAGATAGGGGCTGCCGCCATACCAGGGACCGTTCGTGAAGAGGTTCGGATCGGGCAGGGTTGTCGGGCCGCCACCCGGCACATCGCCGAACGGAGCAAGTTCCATCGGCTTGTTGTGGTCCTGGCACCACTCGAAATAGTTGATCGCGGCGGTTGCGCTGGTGTTGTAGCCGTTGGCATCCGGGGTACAGGAAAGCTTGGCGGAAGCGTCACCAGAAGCAGGATTGTGACCGTAGGCATCCCAGTTCAGACCCTTGGCAGTCCAGTAGAAAATTCCGTCAAAGGCTAGCCCGGGGGTCGTCGAAGTGGTGAACAGCAGAGGTCCAGCGAGACTAGTCGGATCGGTTGCGCTGAGAATCAAGTTCCCGTCGCGCCCCAGGATGCGCACATGGTTGCCATGCTCGTGGAACGGATGTTGCCAGCGGCCCTGGCCGATGACGCGCAACAACACTTGCTCGCCTGGATGCATGTGAGGATTGCCGTTGTAAGGCTGGTGCGGATACTCCACGGCATAGTTCGGGTCCATGTCGTCGGGCATGGAGCGCCCGTTAATCAGGAAATATGCAGGATGGTAAGGCTCGGTCGCGACGTTGAGACTGCATCCGGCAGCTCCAGCCACACATCCAGCCCTTGCCGCAACTTGCGCTTGTGCCTGGTAATGAATGTCGGGGTCCATCTCGGAAAACTGGAACAGGTATTCCCGATCGTAGCAACTCTTGGCGTGGTCGTAAGCGGCATGCGACAGGCGGAAATCGTGTTCGCCCCAGTGCGCTTCCGCAGCCAGGTTGGAAGCAGCCAGCCCGGTCGAGCAGTTGGCGGGGACCGCAGCCGGGAGCACAATGATGGCCCCGTAAAGGCCCATCTCGACCTGCAGGTCGCCTTGCGTTCCGCTGTAATACGCGCGTGTACCGGGTGTCCCGGCAACGAAGCTATAAGTTACCGTCCCGCCAGGCGCGGCCTCCTGCGTCAGCACGCCGGCAACACCCCCCGTGGTGGATGTCAGCGAAAAGCCGGGAAACAGAATCGACGTGTTGCCGGCTGAAGTGGGGAGTCCATTTGCGAGGTTCACCGTGACCGTCTGTCCTTCCGTGACGATCAGCGTGGGTCCGGGAACTTGCATCGTGGGGCAGGTAGCGCCAGAGATAGCCGCGGGCGCAAAGCCGCTCGGCGCGACACGGCAGCCGTACCCCCAGGAGTAAATCATCGACCCGTCCGGCTGGCTGATATAAGCCGGCTGCGCGGTCAAATTGAACGTGGGACCGGTTATCCCCGGAGCCGCTCCATGCGCTGTAGCTGGGAGCAACAAAGCCATTGCCACCATCGCCGCCAGAAGCAGTCGTGTCTTCGAGATTGCTTTTTTCGTTTTCGTAGCATTCATTGGCTCTCTCCTAGCTCTCATTGCCGCTCTCCTAATTGATATGGACCTCGGTCATCAGCCCACCGAAGTTCTCGGCATCGTTCGACAAGTGGTCAAGATTGGGGGTGTAGAGATAGAACACGCTGCCCGATGGATACTTAGTCGTATCGGTGGCATCCAGAATCACATCGAGCGACTCGCCACCAGCCAGCGTGATCGAGTTGGTGTTGTAGTTGAGGTTGTTTCCCGCTTGGTCGCGCAGCAGCTTGGCATTGATCCCGACGACATTCATCGGAATCCCTATGGAGGCTAGGGTCTGATATTCCGTGACGTCAAGGTCGGAAATGCGGAGCAGCGCCTTTTTGCCCGCCGGAATATTGATGATCGTAGGTAGCGGCTGAGAGAAATGGTTTACGCCATCCGCCGATTGAGTCTGCAGCGGACCCGGCGTCACTGTGTCGGGATAGCTCCGTCCGTTCAACAGGAAGAATTTGTCCTTCATGTCCGCAAATTCTTCGGGGTTGAAGGTCATTCCGATAAAGTGGAAGCTGGGGTCGAACCCGTGGATCTGGATCGGATACTCGACATCGTATGCTGTCGAGCCATCGCCATCGTTATACGCATACTTACCGCCGCCTGTGGCGCCGGTATTCACTGCTGGCAGGGGATTGCTGCACAGGATATCGGTGGTGGAATCGCATTTCGTGCGCAGATCCAACTGCTGTTGCTGGAGCGCGGCGTAAAGGGCGCCAGTGGCTCGATTCTGCCGTGGGCGAACGTAAAGTTGCCCGACCATGCCCATCTGCAAGTGCTCGGGGGGCGTGATATGGCAGTGCCAGAAGTAAGTGCCGGCGTCCGGCGCAAGATAGTAATACGTGAAGCTCGCGCCGATGTTGATGGCCACCGAGGCGTCGGGCACGCCGTCGTAGAATGACGAAGCGTTGGGATATCCGTGGAAGTGGACGGTGTGCTGCTCGAACAGGTCTGGCCGCATGATCATGCCCACGTTAGTGAGCGTGAGGAAGAATTCGTCATCCTCGTCGATCGCCATCAATGGAGCGGGGATGTTCCCGTTCATCACCCCGACATCCATGATTTGACGCGGATCCACATGCCCGTCGAGACACAGGCCGGTGCAACTTCCAGCAGCCAGGGCATCACGGTCAGGAACCAGTCCCACAGCGCCGTTATACGTAATGCCGGTGGTGGCCGGATCGCCAGGCTGCAGCAAGCCCGGAGTCACCGTATTGAAGACGCTCGGGAACTCGGTGCCGGGCAGGCCGTTCGCAATGTCCGAGATCCCGGATAGCGGCCCGAAGGAGAACATGTACGTCTGTGTGCCGTCTCCCATCGTCGAGTATCCGTCGCCGCCCGAGATCTGCTGGCATTTGATAGCGCCGTTTACATGGGCGGGTGCTGCCGGATAACCACTGGTGCCCGCATAAGTCGGACCGGCGTAGGCCGGCTCCGAATTATTGCTGGTCGCCGTCGGGTGCGTAATCGTGCTGGTTGGACACTGAACACGAAAAGACTGTGCGCTCGCGACCGCAGGAACAAGACATACTAAAAGCATTAGCAAACAAATCTGGTACGGCTTTCTCATGACTTGGCAATCTCCTTCCAGACCTGCGGGCGCCCGAGATTCACTCTCTGTTTCCTGACCAACGAATGAAACAAGTGCGACAAGGGCCCGCCGTGATCGCACCACGAGACTAGTGGCATCTTACTGACCTGAAAGCAGGAGTCCTTGTCCATTCGCAAATGTGAAAGAAAAATAAGAGTGCGCCGGAATTATCCCTTGAAAACAAGGGCACATGCGTCGATTATTACTTATACTATATATTTAGCTAGAGTATATACGGATGACAACGAAGAATTATGGTTAAAATGGCGGTTTCATACGCCGATTCTGCTTGGCTTGTTCATTCGAAGCTCACGAAGTGCTTGCTTTCGCACTCTCGCGACCACCAAAGAATGGCACACCTGCCGCAGTTATCTTCTGCTGGCGACCACGCTGAGTCTTGTCGTGCACACGAAAAGCGTTATTCTTTCTGCGCTGGTTGCTCAGCGGCCATCGGAGAGCTAGCGCGGAGCCACAGCACCGATACGGAACTGATCGATCGCGCCGGGAGGTTGCCGGGCAAGCAAGATTCAGTTCGAGGGTCCAACAGGCGTCTGCCACACCATGCGTTCAAGGAAAGCTCCCGCTGGCGTGGCTCCTTAGATTCGCTCCCTCTCCAAACCCGTGGGGGGATTTCTCTTGGGGGCGATTACACTCGGCGATGACGACGCACTCGCTGCAGGAGTAGCACTGGCCGCGGGTTTTAGCCTGGAGCCGGCGTGATAGAATATGGTTATGAAGCAAAGGCGAAAAAAGTTAGAGCCGCGGGAGGAGACTCGAAAAAAAATGCGCCCGATGACACGGGATGCCTTCACGGCTATCGTTGCCAAGGCGATCAAAACGCCTTCTAGAAAGGCACTCCCAAAATCAAATTGAGTGCCAGATTGCCGTTTCGCCGATTCCATCGGCTGCGATTCTCATCCGACGGAGCCCGCTGCTCTCGCTCGCTCGCTGTGGTGGTGGGCGAGCCCGCCGATACCATCCTCGGGCAACCCAGATGCGTCTCCATTGTCCATTGCCGTCGTCGACTGCACCACTTGCGGGTCCTCACTGGTCAGCAATCGCCGAATCTGACGCAGCGTGCGCCATGCCGTCTTGTACGTAACGCCTGTTTCGCGCTGAATCCGCTTGGCGGACAAGCTGCTGTTTGTGGAACCCATTAAGTAGATGACGTAGAACCAAGTCTTGAGGGAAGTGGTGCTCTTCGCAAAAACAGACCCAGTCAGCGGGTATATGTGATGCCCACAGTGGTCGCAGGCGTACGCCGTGCGGCCAGTCACGCGATGATGCTTTCGCTCGATGCTGCACTTCTCACACTTGGTGACCCCATTCGGCCAGCGCTGCTCTTTGATGTATTCGAGGCAGGCATCATCATTCGCAAATTCGCGGTTAAAGTCGGCCACAGAATAGAACCGTTTCTTGGCGATGCGCGTTCTTGGCTTCATGTCCGCCTGCAGAGATATCAAGGGTATTGCCGTACTTGTATTTAAGGGATAGAAAACCATGGGTGTCTGAAAACGGCGCGGCGAGCTGACTCGATCCCTGCAACCGCAGATCCGGATCGCTCACCAACCATGGCCTGTTCCTAAATAATGGCCTCCAATTGAACAAGCAGAGCCCACAACCCGGGAATCATTTGGCCTTGCACAGATCCATGAGGCGAGGGACGTTGTGAACCTCAATGGCTTCCCTTCGAAGTCTTACGAGCCCCTGATTTTCCCAGTTGGTCAGGAGCCGGCACACGGTGAACGACGCCATGGAGGTCATTTGCGCCAGCGCCTCCTGCGAGACCTTGATTTCGAAATGGCTGTTCACTTTCTGACCTATTTGGTCAAGCAAACGAACCAACCCATGAGCCAGTCTTGGCGCAACCGTTTCCGTAGACACTTCACAAAAACGGCGTTCCAGCTCTTGAAGGCGCTGTTCAAGGAGATGCTTAGCGTTCGATCGAAGGGCCGGGAGACGCTCTAAAGCAACCTCAAAGGTCACTGCGTCCCAGGCAAGAACCTTGCAATCCTGGAGGGCTTGGGCTGTCGAGGAGTGCCTGCTCCCCGGCACCAAAGGAAGCTCGGAAATTAGGTCGCCGGGGACGCACAGCCGAACAATGATTTCCGTGCCGTGTTCGCTGCACTGCGTTATTTTCGCACGCCCTTCAGTCAGCAACAAAATTTGCTCAATCGGATCGCCTGCGAAATACATCACCTGGCGGCACATGAAATCGATAGGGCGCGCCATCGATACGATATTGGTACAAACGGAACTAGGAATTCCCGCAAATAGCTCAGATCTTGTCATCAGTGAACACTTCTCCGCGCCCTCGGCCATAATTAGGTCTCCCAGGCTGCCTGGAGTATTTCGGATGGAACTCCAGCCAGCGCACGTCAAACCTTCAAGTTAGTAGTTTGTTAGCGAAGAACGGCTAGACACCGCCAACTAAAAATGCGCGAGGCCGTAAGCCGTCGGTTTGCACAGATTCAGCAGATCTTTATTCGCAGGAGGGTGTGGGAGGCGCGCGTCCGAGGAGCGACACTAAGAGGAGTTTGCTGATTCTCGCAAAGTTCGCTCTTGGAAGAAAGTCCGTCTCCCGGCGAGCGTGTAACAGGTACTTCCATCCCGAGAAATCTCCTACTGGCAATTTCGGCGGTGTCGCAACCGCGTCGGTCGGCGGCGGCAACTCCTCACCATTCAGAGTCTTCCCTGACCCACCGGAGACTCCGGGAAATGAATATGAATCGGCCAATGAAAAAGAAGCGTGGCCGTCATTGAGAAGGACGGCCACGGGACCTTCTCGCCAAGCTAAACTGACGATGAGATCGGGAATGCCATCCCCGTTCACATCGTCCGCCGCGATTCGAAGACCACCGGAGAGCGCGACCAAATCTACAGATCGCACCCCGCCGTCGCCGAGCTGAACTTGAATCCGGTAAATTGATTGTGAAGGACTATTCGATCCAGGTTCAATAGTCGCCAGATTGGGGCGACCATCCCCGTCGAAATCGGCAATTGCAAAGTCTAAGCGATGCCCCGTCGTAGGCAAACTAACATTACTTGCTTGCGCTGGTATGGTACTAAAGAAAGATGCAACAAGAACGAGCAAGCAGCCCCGTAGGGAAGCGAACAGCGGGATGAGCCGCCCAGCCAGTTTGCTCCGCGAATGCACGTCTGAAATCACAATGACTCGCACTAATGCATCGTCATTCAACTGCCAGATTCGAGCTAATTCGTCGGTTTTTCTAGCGCACGTACATCGCCAATCGGCGTTCTGGTCGAAAGTCGTTGCATCGAAAAGACTTTTGCCTTAATAGTGTGTTGCCGGCGCGTGAAACTCTTTGCACAACTATGGCAAAGTTCTCCTCCTTTGCTGAAACGCTTTGGGACTTCTTCGTTGCCAGGATCATCGAATCGACGACGCGGGTTGTATCTTGCCCGCCAGGGGCACCTCACAGCTTGCCCGTCCTTATTCAAAACACCTTGGTTCACTCCAGGGTCACAGTTTCAGGGAAAGAATTAGAATCCGGAATGCAGGCCTGGTCGCGCCTGCCATTCTTTGCCCCATGACCAAGGATGCAATCCTGCATTCGCTGGCAGGTCTCCGCGGTTCTTTTTCTCTCTGTGTGAATTCAGACAGAGTGGACCTGGACATCATCGGAGGCACTTCCCGCGCCATTTGACAGGTTTGCATTCCTTGTATACCGTGCCCGCCATGAGCAACAAAAGGCCAAGTGACGCCCGCACTCCCCTTGGAGTCGTGATCGATCACGCCGCTGACGTCCTCACCTTTACCTTGGATAACCCCAGCTACGGCAACGAAGTCACCGGCGCCATGCTGGACGATATGCTGATCGAACTCCGCAAGGAAGCAACAAAGCCTCGCGCCCGGGTATTGCGCATTCGAGCGCGCGGCAATGTTTTCTGCACGGGGCGTGAGCGCGCGGGCCGCACCCTGGCGGCAATCCGTCGTGAATCGGCGCGCCTGATCAAGTTCAAAGTCGCCTTGCGGTCCTCGCCATTAATTAGTGTCGCGGAGGTGCAAGGAGACGCTCTCGGGTTCGGCTTCGGCCTCGCAATCGTGTGCGACTTCGCGCTCGTCGCGGACCACGCCTCGCTCGCTTTCCCCGAGATGCGTTCCGGCCTGGCCCCCGTGGCCATCATGTCCTATCTCGGCGAATACATGCTCCCCCGCTTCGCATTTCCCCTTATTTTCTTCGGTGAGCCCGTCGACCCGCATCGCGCGCAACAAATTGGTCTGATCTCGCGAGTCTGTCCCCCCGCTCGCCTCTCGGCCGAAGCCCACGCTCTCGTCGAGCGTATCCTGCGGCTCGACCCATCCGCGGTGCGCCGCTGCAAAAGCTTTTTTCTCAGCGCCCAGCAAAACTCCTTCGATCAGAACTGCGCTCTTGCCGTCGACGCTTTGACGAAAGGCAGCCTGGCCTTGGTAGCGAAAAAGAAATGAACGCGCTCCTGACCGCGGACTCAGGAGCGCGTCTCGATCGTCTCCCTATCTCCAGCTTCCATCGCCGCATCCTGCTCTTGATCGGCACGGGCATGTTTTTCGATGGCTTTGATATCTACGTCGCCGCCACGGTTCTCGGTGCCACGCTAAAGAGCGGTTTTTCCACCATGGGCCAGAACGCGCAGTTCATGTCCGTCACATTTGTCGGCATGATGCTGGGATCGTTTATGACCGGCTTCCTCGGCGACCGCTACGGCCGCCGCTTCACGTATCAAGCCAATCTGGCCATCTTCGGGCTCGCCGCCATCGCTTCCGCGTTCGCTCCCTCGATGACAGTGCTGACCCTGTTGCGTTTCATCATGGGGGTGGGGCTCGGAGCGGAAAATGTCGTCGGATACTCGACGATGACGGAGTTTGTCCCTCCCGCGGCCCGCGGCAAGTGGCTTGGCGGCATGAACGTCATCGTGGTGTCTGGCTTGCCAGTCGCCGCACTCCTCGGAGCACTTATCATCCCGCACTTCGGATGGCGCGCGATGGTCGCGCTCGGCGGACTGGGCGCGCTCGTGGTCTGGTATCTGCGCAAGTCGTTGCCGGAGTCGCCACGCTGGCTGGAATCGGTCGGGCGAACTGCCGAAGCCGAGGCCCTCCTCGAATCTATCGAAAGTGAGGTCTCCGAACAGCACGGTTCTCTTGTGGCTCCCGTGCCGCGCTGCTCGGCTCCTCCTTCCACGAATCTCGGTTCCCTGCTCAGTCCGGCGCTGTTGCCTCGCATGATCGTCGGAGCCACGACTCTGATCGTGATGAACACCTTAATTTTCGGGTTCGTGACCTGGCTGCCTTCCTTCTTCGTGCAGGAGGGGCTAAGCATGGTCACCTCCTTTCGTTACTCGTTCATTATGTCGCTCGGCGCGCCGCTTGGGTCGGCTATTGGAGCCTTCGCTGCAGACTCCTGGGGGCGCAAGCCCACGATCGTCGGGGCGTCCCTGCTCACCATTGTGCCCGGCGGCATTTATCCGTTCATCCATCAGCCGGCGGCTTTGATCACTATCGGCTTCTTGCTGACCATTCCCATCTATATCCTGGTCGCCACGCTCTTTGCGATTTACATTCCTGAATTGTTCCCCACGGAAGTGCGCCTGCGGGCATCGGGGATCTGCAACACCTTTGGCCGCGGTGCAACGATTCTTACGCCGTTCCTGACCGTAGCCTTGTTCCGGTCTTACGGGCTTCGCGGCGTCCTCAGTCTGATGATCGGTTTTCTCCTTGGACAGGTTGTGGTCGTCCTGCGCTTTGGAATTGAGCCCAAAAAGCGGCCGCTTGAGGACCTGGAACCGGGCTAAAATGCAGGACGGTTCAGGAGGAAAATCAATGAAGCGCGCGGCTATCCGCTCTGTGCTCCTATCTCTGGTAGTTGCTTGTTCCATCCATGCGCAGTCCAAACTCCCCGTAAATTGGGAAGAGTTGACGGCTGCTGACTTTCGCGAAGCCATCCAGCTATCCAAAAGCACCTGTTTGCTGCCATTTGGCATTCTGGAAAAGCATGGGCCGCACTTGCCTCTGGGCACGGACCTTCTCAACGTTCGCCATGCCTCATTCGAAGCAGCGCAGCGGGAGTATGCTGTCGTTTTTCCGCAGTACTACTTCGGACAAATTTTTGAAGCCAAGCACGAACCGGGAACCGTGGCCTACAGCATGGAACTCCAGTTAAAGCTGCTCCAGGAAACGACCGATGAAATGGCACGCAATGGCTGCAAGAAGATCGTCATTGTGAACGGCCATGGCGGAAACGAGCATCTGCTTCCCTTTTTCGCCCAGGCGCAACTCGATCGGCCTCACGATTACGTTGTTTACGTTCTTGACGGCGAACGTAGCCGTCCGGGCGGGCCGCCGAAAAAATCAACCGGCATCGATTACCACGCCGGTGAGAACGAAACCTCCAACACTATGGTCTCCCGTCCCGACCTGGTCCACCTCGACCGTGCCCCCAGCGAATCCGGCAGTGACCAGAAACGCGTGAACTTGCCCGAAGATGTGTACACCGGCATCTGGTGGTACGCCCGCTTTCCCAACCACTACTCCGGTGACGGCTCGGTCGCCACCCGGGAGCTCGGCGAGTGGAACATGAACAATTGGATCGCCGCCACCGTCGAGGCCATTCGGGCCGCAAAGACGGATGATCAGAGTCTCAAGCTCCAAAACGAATTCTACGAAAAAAGCAAACATCCCCTTGATACTCGGCCATAATACGCGACCTAGACCGGCGCAACCGGCGTCGCTCAAATCAGGATGATCGGCGGAAATCGTCAGCGCGACTTGCGGAGTTGTTCCACCCAGCGGGAAAGCAGGCCCTGGTAAGGCGCCTCAACGTCAATGAATTCAACGCCCATGCCGATCCGAGGTTTCACGATACGCACTACGGCCAGCGCTTGCACGCTTTGGTCCTTGCGCGTGAGCGTGATGCGAATGCGGGTGTTCAAAGGGAACGGCCGGCTGGTGCAGACGAACGCGCCGCCCATGGAAATGTCGGAGGTAACCCCCGCTGCCTTTGCTCCACTTTCCAGGTCCAGCAGCTCAACGTCCGAGGCAAACGGATACCGGATGCAGTAGCGCCGGTCGCGCACGGACATGCCGCGCGCGTCGCCTTTCAATTTTCGGTCGTCCATGGAGATTACGTTGCTCACAGTCGCTTACGCCAGGCAGCAAACGGCCTTGCTTACCGCGCGCGTGTCCGGCACCTTTTATTTTGCCTCAAGCAGCCTGACCTGTGGATTCTCAAACCATGAAGAACGCCAAAAAGGCAACACCTCCTGAGCCCCGGCAGGGTCCGGCCTTGTCCCAGCAAGATATTACTTGGAACGACAAAGCGGCGATTCTCCAAGCGGTTGGCCCCTTCCTGCCATGTTAGCCTGGCTGCAGGTTTCTCTCTTATCGCGCCATGACCACACTATCCGATGGACTCCGGCAGAGTGACCGCGTCAACTTCCGTATGCCCGTGGAGGCCTCGTGGGTCTCGCCCGCCGGCGCCACCCTTACACAAGCCGCGGAAACCCTGCTCGTCAGCCGCAATGGGGGTGTCCTCCGCCTGAACGACAAACTCTCCATGGGACAGGAGCTCCACCTGCGCCGCAACCTCGAAGGAGACACCTGGAAAAGCACGCGCGCCCGCGTGGTCGCCGAAATCGACCAAGACCCCCCCAATCACTTCCTTTACGCCATTCATATTCTCGATCCGCACTCCGACTTCTGGGACATCGACTTCCCCGCTCTTCACAAAGCCGAGGAAGCCCTCGCGCGTCTCCTCATGGAATGCAGCTTCTGCCAACGCCGCGAAGTGGTCTATCTCAACGAGCTGCAGCTGAAATCCTTCGAAGTCCGCAAATGCATCGCGCGTCACTGCCGCCTTTGCGACTCGCCCTCCATCTGGATTGAATCCCAATCCGAAATCCGCGATCCGCAAAACGGCGCGTCGGGCAGCACCGTCGAAGACCGCGTCATTCCTCGCCGCAACCGCACTCGCGTCAAGGCCCGCGTCCTCGCTTGCATTCGCCACCGCGGCTTTCAGGAAGAGATTGCCGTCTGTGAGGATTTGTCCAAGGGCGGCCTCAGCTTCCGCAGCCGCAATCAATATGCCGAAGGTTCTCGCGTGGAAGTTGCCGTGCCCTTCACCCCCGGGGCCGGCGCCATCTTCGTTCCTATCCGCATCGTCTTCTCCCAGTCCATCCCCACCGCCGGCCTCTATCGCCACGGCGCCGCCTACATCAAGCCTCCCCTCGACATTTGAGACCCGCCAACGTGGGCAAAAGCTCCGACTGAGGAACGGGCTTCCTAGGTCTAGGGTGAATTTCCATCGTAGGCGAGAATGGCCGTCAATTTCCCAAATCGAAAAACTGCCCCATCTTGCGGAACTTCTCGTAGCGCGCATCGAGCAGTTCCCGGACCGGCTCGTGCGCCAACGAGACCAGCTGCCGGTCCAGCACTTCATCCAGAAACCGCGCCGCCGCTTCATGGTCGGTGTGCGCGCCACCCTCTGGTTCCGCCACGATTTCGTCCACAATGCCCAGCTCTTTCAAGTCCTTCGCTGTAATCTTCATCGCTGCGGCCGCTGTTTCCGCTTTCGTGGAATCGCGCCAAATGATCGAAGCACACCCCTCCGGGGAAATCACCGAGTAGAAGCTGTTCTCCAGAATGTTGACGCGATCGCCGACGGCAATCGCCAGCGCCCCGCCCGAGCCGCCCTCGCCTGTCACCGTCGCGATGACCGGCACCGGTAGCCGCGCCATCTCTCGAAGATTTCGCGCGATTGCTTCGCCCTGTCCCCGCTCTTCTGCATCGATTCCCGGATATGCCCCCGGTGTATCGATAAACGTGAGAATGGGCCGCCCAAACTTCGCCGCGAGTTGCATCACGCGTAGCGCTTTCCGGTAACCCTCGGGCTTGGGCTGGCCGAAATTCCGGACCAGCCGCTGCTTCATGTCGCGTCCCTTCTGGTGGCCGATGATGACTACGGGGCGCCCATGAAATTTCCCCAATCCCGTGATGATCGCCTTGTCGTCGGCATAGCCACGGTCACCGTGGAGCTCCATAAACTCCGTGAATAGCAGACCGATAAAATCGAGCGTGTATGGGCGCTGCTGGTGGCGCGCGATCTGCGCGCGTTGCCACGGCCCCAGGTGGGTGTAAAACTCGCGCCGCAATTCCGCGACCTGCTCGCGGATACGCCCCAACTCCGCGTCGGCATCCGCGTGTCCGGCCAGGTGGCGCAATTCTTCGACATCTTTTTCCAGGCGTTCGATTTCCTTTTGACGGTCCTTCTCTTTCGCTGGGTCGGGGAACGGCGCGCGGGCTTTGGTTTTTTCTCGTGCGCTCATTCCGGCACCATTCTAACGGCGCGGCTGCCACAGATTTCGTGAACCGCTTCCACCAATTCGGATGTGACTTTCACGCGCTGCTGCGCTGGTAGCACGGCCATGGAACCGTCCGGCGAGCACAATTCGAACACCACCTGGCAGGGTCCCGGCGAGGCCACAAACAAGTCTTCCAAGTGGTCAAGAGCATCCTCGCTCAGCGATTCTATATCGATTCGAACGCGAAGCTCGTTAGGTGCAGCGCGCTCCCCCACTTCTTCGAGCCGCCGCGCCTCCTGCAGTGAAAGCCGCGTGCCTGCTTCCTCAACCTGCACGCGAACTTTCAACAGCAGCGGATTGCCGGGCTTCAAGAACTGTTCGAGGCGACCAAAGCTTTCAGGAAATGCGAGGAGTTCCTGAACGCCGGTCATGTCCTGGATCGTGAAGATGGCCCAGCGCGCGCCCTTTTTTGAACGCATGGGACGCGCGCCGACAATCAGCGCGGCGACGGTAATTTCTTTTCCGTTTCGCTGGTCTTCGACTTGATCGAGAGAAACCGTTTTCAGGTCCATCAAGCGCGAAGCGTATTTCGCCAGCGGGTGGCCGGAAACGTAAAAACCGAGCATGGCGTACTCGCTCGCGAGGCGTTCTTCCTCGCTCCACGGCGCAGCTTCCCGCAATTCGAACGGCATCGGCGCGGAAGCGGCGGCGGTTCCGAACAATCCGTGCTGCCCGGATTCGCGCGTCCGGGAAGCGCGCTGCAGGGCGGCGACCGCATCATCGACGGAGGCCAGCATGGATTCGCGCGCACCAAGCGAATCCACGGCGCCCGACTTGATGAGGCTTTCAAACACGCGCTTGTTCAGAAAGCGCGACTCGATGCGTTCGCAGAAATCGTAGAGGGATTTGAATTCCCCCTGATTCAGTCGCGATTCACGAATCGCTTTGGCGGTGTTCTCGCCTACATTCTTGATCGCAGCAAGACCGAAGCGAATCGATTCACCGACGGGCGTGAAATAAAGATCACTCTCATTCACATCGGGCGGCAGAATGGAAATGCTCATGCCGCGCGCTTCATTGATGTACTTAACGACTTTCTCGCTGTTGCCAGCCTCGGAGGTCAGCAAGGCGGCCATGAATTCGACGGGAAAATGTGTCTTCAGATAAGCGGTCTGATAAGCAAGCAATGCGTAAGCGCAGGAGTGTGATTTGTTGAAGCCGTAGCCCGCAAACTCCTCCATCAGGTTAAAGATGCGCTCGGCTTTTTTCTCGGGGATTTTGTTGACCGCACACCCAGTCATGAACTTGGCGCGCTGCGCGGCCATCTCCTCTTTCTTCTTCTTTCCCATGGCGCGCCGAAGAATGTCGGCTTCACCGAGTGAAAAACTCGCCAGGAGATTGGCGATCTGCATCACCTGTTCCTGATACAGAATGACGCCGTAGGTTTCTTCAAGAATGTCTTGCAACTGTGGAAGTTCGTAGCTGACCTTGGTCTTGCCTTGTTTGCGGTTGATAAAATCGTCGATCATGCCGCCCTGGATCGGGCCAGGACGGTACAGCGCATTGAGTGCCGTGAGATCCTCGATGCGAGTCGGCTGGTAACGGCGGAGAATGTCGCGCATACCGTGGGATTCGAACTGGAAGATGGCAGTCGTTTCGCCGCGGGCGAAGAGTTTATAGGTTTCGGCGTCGTCCAGGGCGAGATTATCGATGTCCATCTTCGAGCCGCGATTCTGTTCAATCATGCGCACGGTATCGTGGAGCACAGTGAGCGTTGTGAGGCCAAGAAAATCCATTTTCAGCAGGCCGATGCGCTCCAGCGCATTCATGTCGTACTGCGTGGTGATTTCATCGCGATTGGTCTTGTACACGGGGACGACATCGGTTAGCGGCCGTGGCGAAATGACCACACCAGCAGCGTGAGTGGAGGCGTGCCGTGACAAACCTTCGAGACGCAGCGCCACGGCCATCAAATCCTTGAGCCGTTCATCGCTATTGATGGCCGCTTTGAGCTGCGGGGATTCTTCCAAGGCGTTTCCCAGCTCGATACCGAGGGTCGCGGGAATGAGCTTGGCCAGGCGATCCACTTCGCCGTAGGGAATGTCCATGGCGCGGCCAACGTCCTTCACCGCGGCCTTCGCGGCCATGGTTCCGAAGGTGATGATCTGGGCGACATTTTCACGGCCGTACTTCCGCGTCACGTATTCGATCACCTCGCTGCGCCGCCGCATGCAAAAATCGATGTCAATGTCGGGCATGGAGACGCGTTCGGGGTTCAGGAAACGCTCGAAGAGCAGGTTGTACTGCAAGGGGTCGACGTCGGTGATCCGTAGGGCGTAGCTCACCAGGCTCCCCGCCGCCGAACCGCGCCCCGGCCCGACGGGAACATCTTGTCCGCGCGCGTAATGAATGAAATCCCAGACGATCAAGAAGTAGCCTTCGTAGCGCATCTTCTTGATCATTTCGATCTCGGAGGTCAGACGGCGCTCGTATTCAGCCAGTGAATTCCGAAGGAAACCAAGCTGGGCCTGCCGCTCAAGTTGCGGAACGCGGGCGGCGAATCCCTCGCGCGCTACCGATTCAAAATAGCTCGCCGAGGTATGCCCTTCCGGGACTTTGAACTCCGGGAAAGGATTGGAGATGCGCTCAATCTTGACGTTGCAGCGCGACGCAATGTCCACGGTGCGACTGAGCGCTTCGGGAATCTCGCCGAAAATCTGGGCCATCTCCATCGCTGACTTGAAGTAAAACTGATCCGTTTGGAATTTCATCCGATTCGTGTCGCTCATGGTCTTGCCGGTCTGGATGCAGAGCAGCACTTCCTGGGCGTGAGCGTCCTGATGATGAAGATAATGACAATCGTTGGTGGCGACGAGCGGAATTCCGGTCTCTTTCGAAAGTCGGACCAGTTCGCGATTGACATCTTTTTCGATCGGTATCCCCTGATCCTGAATTTCCAGGAAGAAATTCCCTTTGCCGAAAACATCGCGCAGGCGGTAGGCATTTTCACGCGCCCGATCGTACTTCTGGTCCACGACCGCTTCGGTCACTGGCCCGCGAAGACAGGCGGAGAGCGCAATCAAGCCCTTGCTGTGTTTGGCAAGCAAATCGTAGTCAATGCGGGGGCGGTAGTAGAAGCCCTCAAGAAAGCCGGCGGAGACCAACTTGATTAAATTATGGTAGCCCTCCAGCGACTCGCAGAGGAGCACCAGATGATTCGAACCGCGCATTCCGGGTTCGGCGTCGCCGCGATCCTGGCCGTTGCCCCCCTCGGTTTTTTCGCCGCGGTCATGGCGGCTGCCCTTGGCCACGTAGACTTCGCAGCCGATGATCGGTTTGACGTCGCGCTTGCTGGCTTCATAGAAGAAATTCGCGGCGGCAAAGAGATTGCCGTGATCGGTGATGGCCACGGCGGGCATTTTCTGCCGGGACGCTTCGTCCAAGAGCTCGGAGGTTTCGCAGGCCCCATCGAGCAGGCTGTAATCGGTGTGAACGTGAAGATGAACAAACTGCGGTTGGCCCATGGAACTCGATTCTAACAGGATACTGAAAAAGTCGATATGCCGCGCACCAAGCGAAACGACGAATCTTTCGATTCGTCTTGTTTACGGGGTCACACGGATGGGCGGTTATGCAGGTTGGGCTTGGCGCGTTTAGCCTTTTCCGAGAATGTCATTGGCCTTGGCGGTCCGGACAAAGGGTTTGGGTTGACCATTATGTTCTTCGACATACGCGAGGGATCGATTCTTGGAGAGCTTCCTTTCCGGGAGATTCGATTACCCAACGTGACCTTCCCACCGCCGGAAGTCCACCGCCGCCAATCCGGGGCGTTACTTCCGCCCGTGACTCTTCTTGCCAGGGGCCGCACCCCTGCTCTGAGAGGCTGGGGCAGCATGCTTTGCGTGGGGCTTGGGGCGCGCAGGCTGCCCCTTGGCGGCATGCGTTGTCGCCTCGATTTTCGCAGCCGCGTGCTTCTTGTGAGCAGCGTCGCCCATCGCCGCAGCGGCGTGAGCTTTGTCAGCACCCTTTGACGCCTTCTTTTCCTTCTCCTTCTTTTTGGGGGGTTCCTTGATGCCGCTGAGCTTTCGCAGAATTTTTTCCCTCTCCTCGGGGGTCTTCCCGCGCCCGGTAAGTTGCATGGCGAAGACTTGGTCGACAATCTGGTCGAACTTCGCTCCCCGCGCCATACCAAGCGCTTCCAGTTCGGTGGCCACCGCCGGAAGAGCAATGCGAACCGGGCGCCACTTGTTCAGGAAGGCCCGAATCTTTGAAAGGGCGGCCGATTTATTGGACGCCGCCATCAGGTACGCAATCTGATCGAGCGGAAGTTTCTCGAGAAATCGGAAAGCATCGATCGGGGCATCCATCTTCCGCCCCGTAAGCTCCCTCTGGGCCTCCAACGATTCTTCCTCAAAACCGAGCGCGGATTCCACTTCGGCCGAACGGAATCCGGCCTTCTGGAGGATGTGGGCCTGTTCCCGTTCCTTTAAGCGTCCTAAAATGGCGAGCAGCATCGGGGCAGCCAGACGCGGACGGAAACCCGCAGTGAACAGGTCCTCGCGCACCTTCATCAGGCGTCCGATGGCGTCGTAAGCCGGATGTTTTTTCGCCAGGACCGGATTGATGGCCTCGAGGAGGTCGCGCTCTTCCCAAGCCTTCAGCACGACGGACGGCCTTTCTTCGCGAGCAACCGCGCGAAGCTCGCCGCCGGCATCTTCCGGCGCAATGGTCTGCTGCAGATTGCGTTCGATGGCCAGGTCAAACCATTCCTGAGTGCGCTGTTCAATCTTGAAGCCCATGCGCGCCGCGAAGCGCAAGACCCGCAACAAACGGACCGGCTGGTTGGTGAAGCTGTGAATGGTGAGCGCACGCACTTCGGCGCGCTCGATGTCGGACAGGCCGTTTGTGGGATCGAGCAGCAAGCCGCGCGAGGCGGGGTTCAGGGAAATGGCGATGGCGTTGAGAGAAAAATCGCGGCGGCGCAGATCCTCCATGATGGTGGACCAGCGGATCTCAGGGCGCGTCCCCGGGCGAACGTAATGGTCGTCGCGGGCGGCGGAAATGCTCCCTTCACAGTCGCCAGCGAAGAGCACTTCAACATGACGAAGTTTTTCATCTTCGGAGATGATCCGGGCGCCACCTTTTTCGAGTTCGTGAGCGATCCTCGAGGGATTCCCCTCCACGGTGAAATCGAGATCACGCAGCGAGGCACCGGTAACGAGGTCGCGGACGGTGCCGCCCGTCAGGTACGCATTGAACCCGAGGGCGGCGGAGAGTTCCTGCACGCGCAGCATCACGGCGCGCTGTTCGGGAGAGAGCCGGCTTTCCAGCAAAAACATGTAGTCTGGCATTGCGCTCCTTCTGCTTCAGGGTGTCCGCGCTGACTGCCGCAGAGGCACCCGCAATGGGTTTCCCTGGCCTGCCGCGTTATGCACGCGGGTGATGCGCTTTGTAAATCTGCTTCAACCGCTCCTCGACGACGTGGGTGTAAATTTGGGTGGTGGAAATGTCCGCGTGGCCGAGCATGAGCTGCACGGACCGGAGATCCGCTCCGCGCTCGAGCAAGTGCGTGGCAAAGCTGTGCCGCAGCATGTGCGGGGTAAGCGCTATGCGCATACCCGCTTGGCGTCCGTAGGATGAAAGTATCTTCCACACGCCGACACGGCTCAGCGGCGCGCCCCGCCGATTCACGAACAACGTCGGGCTGCCTGCCACTTTGCCGAGCAGCTTCGGCCGTGCGTCGCGGAGATACCTTTCGACGATGGTGAGCGCCTTCTTGCCAACGGGAACAATTCGTTCCTTGTCCCCTTTGCCGATGCAACGAACACAGCCAACTTTGCCATCGAGATCGCTGACGCGCAGCCCCGTGAGTTCCGATACACGCAAGCCGGTCGAGTACAAAACCTCGAGCATGGCGCGGTCTCGCAAGCCGAGAGGGGTCTTGACATCGGGCTGGGAAAGGAGGCGCTCGACTTCCTCAAGGCGGAGATAGCCCGGCAAGGAGCGCCGGATTTTCGGCGATTCGAGATTCACGGAGGGATCTTCCGGAATCAGATCCTGGATCTGGGCAAAACGGAAAAAGTTACGCAGGGTGACCAGATGCCGCGCCACTGTCTTGCTCTCGAGCTTTTGACGATAAAGTCCGGCGAGGAAATCCACAAGATCGTCGCGGCTGACGGTCTCAAGGCTCAGCTTGCGTTTGCGGGCAAATTCATCGAATTTTACGAGATCGCGACGATACGCAGATACGGTGTTGGAGGAGAGTCCCTTCTCCACGCGCACGTGAGTCAAAAATGCCGAAACAGTTGCCGCAATTTCCATCAGGGCTCCGCGTATCCGTTACCCGCGCCGACCGTGCGCCGCGTTGCAATTCCGTAGACCTCCTCGATTTCATGGCAGCGGAACAGCCAAGCAAGGGCGAGATAAAGGGCCGTCGCTCCGATGATCAGGCCGGCAAAAACGAGGAGCTGCACGAGGAAGCGCGAGTGGATCGTAAAAGCGGTGTAGTAGTTTCCGAACCAGCACCCCACTCCCATGATACTCGCACACAAGGAGGTCTTTCCGAAGGATCGCAATATCTCCATCGTTCCCATAGTCCCGTAGCGCAAACGAAAAATAATAAACAGTGCGAAGAAATCAAAAAAGCAGGCGATGGCTGTCGCTAGGGCGGGCCCGCCATTCTGCACGCGCTTGAAGAAAAATTGCAGAAAAATGATGTTCAGCAAAATGTTGATGCCCAGCGAAATGGACGCGACTATGACAGGTGTCTTAGTATCTCCTGTCGAATAGAAGGCTGGCACTACCAGCTTTACCGTTGCCAGCGCTGGCAAACCTACGGCGTAGTAGAGCAAAGCTCTTGCCGTCAAACGCGTGGACTCCGCAACAAACTGCCCGTGCTGGAACAACACCCTGATTATCGGCTCACGCAGAATCATCAGCCCTAGAGCCGCAGGTATGGTAATGAAGGCCACGATGCGCACGGAGAACGCCAGCGTCTTCTTCAGCGATTCGTAGTCCTTGGCCGCGGCTTGATGGGACATCATGGGCAGGATCGCCGTCGCCACGGCGATTGCGTATCCCCCCAGGACCAGCTCCATAACACGGTCCGCAACCGTCAGTGCCGCCAAACTTCCTATGGGCATAAAAGTTGCCGTCGCAAATCGGGTATCAACAAACAGATTAATTTGTCCGATGCCGATTCCAAACAACCTTGGAATCATCAGCCGAGCTACGTTCCTGATCCCCGGATGAGAGAAGGAAAGCCCGAAATTGAACCTCATGCCCTTTTGTACCAGGAGTGGTACCTGTATCAGGAACTGCAACACCCCCCCTACCAGCACTCCAACCACTATGGCCGTCGCAGAGTCCTTGAAATGGCTGCGGACCACGACTAAGGTAAACAGGATGGTTGCTAGATTCAGGCAGACGGGAGTCGCCGCGGGCAAGCCAAAGACATGAAAACAGTTCAGTATACCCATCGCCAGTGCGGCCAACGCTACGAAAAACAGGTAAGGAAATACGATGCGGTTCAGCTCGATTGCCTGGGCCTCGGCGATGTTTTTTCCGGCAAACAGGTGGACTACGGCGGGCGAAAAGACCATCCCGAGGATCGTGATTACAGCCACAACGAGAGCCAGGGTCCAGAAAAGCCGGTTCGCAAATTCCCAAACCTCCTCTTTAGTGTTTTCCCGCATGTAGGTGGTGAAGACCGGGATAAACGAAGCGGTCATCGAGCCCTCAGCCACCAGGCGACGAAATAGGTTGGGAATCCGGTATGCAAGATTGTAGGCGTCGGCTGCAGCCGTTGTTCCGAGCAGGAGGGCGATACGCTGCTCGCGCACGTAGCCGAGGACGCGGCTTACGATGGTGACCAGGGAGATGATCGAGGCCGACTTGAGGATGTGCTTTTTATCGGTCAAAGGGCAGTGCTCCGGGGCCCTAACCCTAATGAAAACAATAAGTTGACAGGAAAAACGGACTTAACATAACATACATTTTGCCGATTGGCAAATCTGGGCCGTCCGGAACCGGGATATCCTAAATTTGAAAAATAAAGCCCCAGCGTCAACGCACAAGAAGGTCGTTGTTGTGCTCGCCGACAAGAAGCCCTTGCGCGGCTATTTGAACCCTGGGCGGCTGGGGCAAGCCGATCCCGTCGATCTGCTGACTCCTGAAGGGGAGCACATTGAGGTTCCCTTGGCGCGAGTGCGTTCGATCTATTTCGTGCGTGAGTTTTCCGACGAGTTCGAACCGGAACGTAAGGCGTTTCTGAGCCGGCCAAAACTGGACGGGTTGTGGGTGAAGCTGCGTTACAACGACGGAGAAACTCTGGAAGGCGTCGTACCGAACGACTTGCTGTCGCTGTTGGATAACGGGTTGCAGATCACATCTCCGGACCTGAACTCTTCCACGGACCGTATCTTTGTTCCGCGTGCCGCGCTCTCTGAACTGACCGTTCTCGGGGTGGTAGGTATGGCGCGCCGCAAGCCGGCCGCTGCCGCTGCTTCACAGCCCCGCCTTTTCAACGAATAGGCTTCCAGCCCAGCTGTACTTGCCTCTTTGGCCTGTGCGAGACTCGCAGACAGCCTCTGAGGAGCTCTCTCCATGAAACTTGCCGAAGTTGCGGAGAAATTGGGATGCCGATTGGAAGGCCCACCGGAACTCCAGATTCGCGGGGTAGCCGGAATCGAGCATGCCGAAGCGGGTCAGATTACGTTCCTTGCGAATCGGCGGTACTTTCCGCTACTGAAGACCACACGCGCATCGGCGGTTCTGGTCGAGGAAGGAATTACGCTGGATCGAGAGGCGGCACTGCCGGCACTCGCGGCGCTGCGCTCTGGTAATCCGTACTTGGCATTTGCTCAGGCCATCGAGCTATTCCATCAGTCGCTCGGCTATGCGCCCGGGATTCATCCGACGGCGATCATCGCGAAAAGCGCCAGGATTGGCGAGGGGGCGCATCTCGGGCCCTACTGTTATATTGACGAAGACGTCGAAATTGGCCGCCATGCCGTGCTGCACAGCTTCGTCACTATCTATCGCGGCGCGCAGATCGGCAACGACTTCTTCGCCCATGCCCATGCTGTGGTGCGCGAGTATTGCCGCATCGGGGATCGCGTGATCTTGCAAAACGGGGTGATTATCGGCGGAGACGGGTTTGGATTTGCCCATCAAGACGACGGTACTTGGTACAAGATGCGGCAGTCCGGTCCTGCAGTGCTGGAAGACGACGTCGAGGTGCAAGCCAATTCTTGTGTGGATCGGGCCACCATCGGCGAAACGCGAATCGGCCGGGGCACCAAGCTGGACGACCTGGTGCTCGTTGGCCACGCATCGGCAATCGGCGCTAACACATTGCTGTGCGGCCAGGTTGGACTGGCCGGCTCGACCAAAGTCGGCGATAGCTGCGTCTTTGCCGGTCAATCCGCAAGCTCCGGACATCTTTCGGTGGGCGACGGAACGGTGGTTTACGGGCAGAGCGGACTGCCAGGGGACTTGCCACCTCGCTCCAAGGTTGGCGGTTCCCCCGCCGTGGATGGCCGTTTGTGGATGAAAATCACCGCGGCGCTCCATCGCCTGCCCGAATTGCAGAAGCGCGTGCGCGAATTGGAGGCGGAGATCGAAAGGCGCAAGGCCTAATGCTTCCAGAAAGGGTCTTTGGCGGGAACAAATTCGACCGGAACTTCGCTGATAAACGTCTTGAGCCAACGGGTGCATTCCTCCATTCCGGCCTGCTCGGATGGAATGTGGCTGAGGATAATTAGAGCTTTTCGCCGGCCTTCGGTCACCGCGTCCGCGAGGTATTCTACGGTCTCCCACTCGCGCGGTTCCCCGGTCACGAGTACTTCCACGTCGTTCATTTCCAGTGCGCGGGTCTCTTTGCGGAGGCCCGAAGCGCCGGGCACTAAAGCAACTTTCCTTACTTTCAACTGCGGGTCGCCGACGATTCGCAGCACGTGAATCCCCAGTTTCTTCTTAAGATCGCCGGCCAGCATCTCCAGCGAGGTTTCTGGAATCTCGAACAGGTATGGATTGTCACGGACCTGATGTTTGTCCCAGCCCAGTGCGTGAGCCATGCCCGCCTCAATTCCATCCGGGTTGCGCATGTGCCAGTGATCGTGAAAGCGCCAAATTACCAAATTGTGTTTTGCGATGAAGGACAGTTTCTCTGCTAAAACGGGATCGTTTTCCTTTTCCTCGAGTTCATCCAGTTTATCCAGGTGATTGTAAAAGGTGGGCTCGTGAGTGATGATCAGATTCTGACTGGAAGCAGCCGCGCGTTCGAGCGCATCCATCGTCGCCATCATCGTCACGGCGATACCCGTAACTGATGAATCCGGGTTGCCAGCCTTGAACGTGTCCACCGTTTCCGCCCGCCACGGCACCCCGACGCGCTGTTGGATTTTCGTGATTACTTCCTGAGCAGTCGGATGCTTCTCTTGCGCGATTGCGCCGCCCGACAAAAGGGACACCATCATGGCAATCATCACGCTCCAACAGGCAGCTCCTCGATTAACTGACATTTGCGCTTCTCCCTTCCTCTGGACTGGAATCCGCTGTCGCAAAATCGATGGGACGCTGATCGGGCGGCAATGCGACAGCCATGGCGCGGCGCACGCAATGGTTCAAATCATCGCGATTTTCGAAGGCGGACGCATCGATGGGACTGAGAAACTCCACAAGAATTTCACCCGGGCGAATGACCAGTGAACCCTTCTCCATAACCCGGTGCGCGCCAGAGCACACGATCGGTACGATGGGCACGCCGGCTTTGATGGCCATCACTACCGCACCCTTTTTGAACTCCTGCAGGCGGCCATCCGGGCTGCGCGTGCCTTCGGGGTAGATCAGGAACGATTGGCCGCGCTTGAGCGCCTCCGTGGCTTTCTCGATGCTGGAAAGCGCCGATTCGCGGGCACTTCGATTGACGGGGATGAAATGAGCCGACAAAAAGGCCTGTCCGACGATGGGCCATTTGAAAAGTGAGGCTTTCAAAAGAATGGCGATCCGACGAGGGATGGCACCAACAACTGCCGGCGCATCGGCAGAGCTCGTATGATTGGCGACAAAAACGCAAACGCCCGGGGGAATGCGCTCAAGACCCCGGACGTGAACCCGCACGCCGACGGCCTTGACAAAAAACATCACGCCTTTCACACCTGCCCAATAAATCGGATCAGGATTGCGCGCGATTAGAGTGTAGACCAGCAACGGCGGCCCGACGATCAGGATATACAGCGACAAGAAGACGGCGATGAAAAGAGTCCGCAGCATAGGCAGGCAAAACTCTCTCGAATCCCGCGCCGCTGGTCAAGCGGAACGTGGAATCAACCGCATGGTTAGCGAACGGGGATCGCGCTGGTCTCGCCGCGAAGCATCCCCTGACGAATGTGCCGCGCCTTTTCACCAGCGTGTGAAATCTCCATGACCTCGTAAACGGTCTCTTTGTTCTCGCCGAGCCGGAATTCCAGCGAAATCTCCTTGCCTTCCCGGCGTACCCGCAGCTTCAGCAGGTCTCCCGCCCTTTGCTCCTGGAGCCAACGTTCGACGCGCCTGGGCACCTCGCCACCATTCCAGCTGATGATGACATCCCCTGCACGCAAGCCGGCCGGGGCCGCAGGGCCTTCGGAATCGACTGTACTTATGACGAATAGACCATTCGGATCGTGCTCCATGGCGAAACCAAGCACCGCTTTCCGACGTTCCACGGTTCGCAGACCCAAGCCTGCCAACGCCAGGATCTGCTCGTACGGGAAGGCGTCCGTGCCCGCCACGTATTGCCGGAAAAATTCCTCGAACGAGCCGCCGGCGATCGTCTCCGAGGTCAGCTGGACGTCCAGACTGTCCCGATATGTTTTTCCCTGCTTGGCAAAATTAGTATTCATCAAGCGCAAGACATCGTCCAGGCTCTTGGCATTGCCAGTGCGATCGCGAATGAGGATGTCCAGCAGGTCTCCCAATACCTGCCCTTTGGTGTAATACGAGACGCTGTATTCGGGTTGATCGTAGAGGGAATATTTTTCCAGCCAGGCATCCAGGCTGGACTGCTCCGCGCTCTGCCAGTGGTTAGCCGGGCGGCTTTCCAGCTCGGTGATTTGGTCGCCGAGGTCGGCGTAGAACTGCTCTTTGCTCCAGATGCCAGTGCGTACAAGGGTGTACGAACCGTAGGTGTTGGTCACCCCCTCGGCAAACCACAGAGCGCGCGTATATTGCTCCTTGGCATAGTCTACGGGATCCAGCGATGCTGGCCGGATGCGTTTCACATTCCAAAGATGAAAGAATTCGTGTGCCGCGACACTGGGCAAGTATTCATCCGAATAGGCGCCAATCGCGGTCGAGTTCGCATGTTCCATGCCACCGCCGCTGGCTCTTTTGCCAAGGTGGAGAATGAAGGTGTAGCGTTCGAATGGAGCTCCGCCCATGAGCTTCAGTTGGTACTGGCAAATGCGCTGCAGGTCCGACTCGACCTGTTTTTTCCTCCAATTGTCGCCATGAACCACCACCCAAATGTCCGGCCTAATTCCCGTCAACTGAAACTCTTCGAACTTCCCTGCCTCGATGGGCGCGTCGACCAGGGCATCGTAGCTCGGGGCATCACCACCGAAGACTCGGACGCTGCCGTCATATTCGACGAATCGAAGGGCGGCACCGGCTGCTATCCAATCTGCGGGAACCTCCGGCATCTGAAGATGCACGGCCTCGCCCCGCCGCTCTGGCACGTACATGAAGATCATCGCCGGATTGATGAAGGCATGCTCGGCATTGAGTTGCGAGGCAAAGGGGCCCACTTCATCCCAGTACGCGGCGTAAGAAACTTTAATCGTGCCCGTGCCCTTGATTCGCCACGTTTGCTTGTCCACTTTCTCGATGAATGCTTTCTGCGAACCGGCAGATGCCTCCACTTGCTGCACGTGACTGCTGAAGTCGCGGATCTGGTAGAGCGCATTCCACGCCGGCATCTGCACAATCACTTCGCCAGTCACATCGGGAATGGTCATCGTTACGTGGAAGAGATGCCTCTCGGGATGATCCAAGAAGACGGCATATTGAATTGTTGCTCTGGCCGAAGAGCTGAACGTCAGGATAAACAAAAGCCAGAGGCGCCCCGAGATCAGCAGCCTGCATGGGGCCGAAGGTAGGGTCACCGAGTTCTCGCCTCGCCTGCAAGCTGCGTAGCCGTGCTGAGTTTCTTCAAGAGTTTTTCGCACAAACCATCAAAGCTGCCATTGGACATAATGAGAAGAACATCGCCTGCTCTGGCTTCCGCCCCAAGATGTTCGGCAATGGCGTCGGAGCTGGGAAACACGCGGGCGTCCTTGCCCAGGGCGCGCACACTTTCTGCAACGGTTTCGGGGTCAAGACGATTCTCGCCGCTCAATTGCTGGACGCGAAAAACACCGCCGAGAACGACGCGGTCGCCGAGGGCCAGCGCCGGCGGCAGCGCTTCCTGAAACACTTTGCGGCGCATGGAATTTGACCGCGGTTCGAGAATGGCCCAGAGACGCCGTCCGGGCCAGCGGCCACGGGCCGCTTCGATGGTTGCTTTCACCGCCGTGGGATGATGCGCGAAATCGTCGACCACCACTACTCCTCCGATTTCGCCCCGCACATCCATTCGACGTTTCACGCTGCGAAACGTCCCGAGCGCTTTGGCAATCTCCGCGGCTGGGATGTCCCGCCCCTGCGCCACGATGAGCGCTGCCATGGCGTTCAAGACGTTGTGCCGCCCCGTGGCGGCCAATGCGAATTCTCCAAATATCGTTCCATGATGCGCGGCCCGAAACCGCATGATTCCGCCATCAACAGCGAGATCGCTCGCCACCCAATCATTACCGCCATGGAGACCGTAGGTTTCCACTGGGCAGAAAGCCTTTTCCGCCGCGCGCTGCAACGCCGGGCCTGATTCCTCCGTGTCGCCCCAAATCACCAGTTTCCCTCGCCGGGGCACAAGATTCACCAGGCGGCGGAAGGCCAACTGATAGGTCTCAAAATCCGGATAAATGTCGGCGTGGTCGTATTCGAGCGAGGTAATGATCAGATCATCGGGATGGTAATGAAAGAATTTGGGCCCGCGGTCCCAGAATGAGGTTTCATACTCGTCGCCTTCAAGGATGAACTCCTCACCCCCGCCAAGGCCGTAACTCTTTCCAAAGTTTTCCGCCACGCCCCCCACAAGAAAATTGGGGCGTTTCCCGGCGGTGTGGAAGATCCAAGCCAACATGGCCGTAGTGGTCGTTTTTCCATGCGTTCCGCTGACGACAATGGAATGTCTCTCGGGAAGAAAGAATTCCTCCAGAATTTCTGGCATCGAGCGATAGGAAATCTTTCGATCCAGCACTTCTTCCAGCTCGGGGTTCCCCCGGGCGATAATATTCCCGATCACCACAAGATCAGGCGCCGGATGCAAGTGCGCGGCATCAAAACCGTTGAAGAATGAAATACCCAGACTTTCAAGAAGTGTTGACGCGGGCGGGTAGACTCCCGAGTCCGAACCGGACACGCGAAAGCCGCGCTCGCGGAGCATCCCGGCCAGCGGGGCCATCGCCGATCCGCCAATCCCGATCACATGCACATGTTTCGTTTCGTTCAAGACACGACCGCCGATTCCAGGAATTCGAGTGTGCCTTCCCCATCTGCATCCAGGCGCGCCTGTATGCCCAGGGGTATCGTGAGCATAGGCCGAACGGTGTGCCCAACTGGCGCACCGAAAATGATGGGAACGCCGAACGGCCTCAGAATTCGCGCGCATACTTCCCGCACGGTGGGAGCTCCCACCACAGCCGGCTCACTTTCGGGAAACTCTCCCAGCACAATCCCGCGAACACCTTCGAATTTACCGGCTTGTTTCAAATGCATCAGGACACGATCGACCTGGTAGGGCTTCATGCCGCGGTCTTCCAGGATCAAGATCGAATCTTTGGTGTCCAATTCCCACGGCGTTCCTATCGTAGCTTCCAGCAGAGTCAGGCATCCGCCCAAAACTCTGCCCCTGGATTGACCGGCGAGGACGGCTTCACCCTTCAGCCGTAACTTCCAGCCCCCTTCCGTTCTGCCCACCGCTTGAAGAAATGAGCTCTCGTCATAGCCCTTGCGCGCCCCCGGGCCCGCGTTGAGCCCGGCAGCAACCATTGGACCGTAGAAAGTTGTCCAGTTACACCGTTGCCAGAGAAAGATCTGCAGAGTGGTGAGGTCGCTGAATCCAATCACGCACTTGAGATTGGCGAGGCTCTTCTCCAGTTCGAATTCTAGAAGGTAATTCGATCCATAGCCGCCGCGCAAGGCCACGAGTCCGTCAACCTGATCGGAATTCAGGGTCCCAAGAAAACCATTGGTGCGCTCCAGAGACGGCCCGGCAAAGTACCCCTCCGCTTTGCTGTTCTGATTGGCAACGACCTGAAAACCGTGCCGCTTCAGTTCTGCCAGTCCGGCGATCATCTCGACAGACTCTGCAGGAGAGGCCGGAGCAAACACTCCCAGGCGGGAACCGGGGGCCAGTGCTCTTGGCTTTCGGGGAGTCCCGTTGCTTCCCGTCATTCGTGATGGCCCTCGAACGGAATCACCTCGGTAACGATACCTTTCCGATTGAGGTGGGCGACAATCTTTTGCTGTTGGCTGTGACTCACGTCGGCTTCGAGCTCAACAATGGAGTTTATTCCCGCGATCGACGCGCGCAAGTGCCGGATGGTGACTTTCATCTCCGCCAACAGCTGTTGCACTTCCGTGGCTACGTTATCCGCTTGGCTCGCGGTAATCCGGAACACCATGATTCGGCGCTTCAAGTTGAGGCGATCCGCGCACCAGCCGATGACCACCAGTCCGAAAAGCACCAGGCCCGTCGCATAGGCAGCCACGGAGTAGAGACCCCCGCCGACGGCCATGCCGATTGCGGCTTCCACGAAAACGGTCGCGGCGGTGGTCATCCCCACCACGCCGCCTGCTTCGCGCAGAATCGCGCCCGCGCCCAGAAAACCGATGCCCTGGACGATGTTCGATGCTATTCGCGTGCTCCCTGTATCGCCAAACCGGCGAGCGATTTCGGCCGATAGAATGGTGAACAAAGCAGTCGCCAGGCAAACAAAGAGGCTGGTGCGAACACCCGCGGGTCGCCGCCGCAGATCGCGCTCAATGCCAATGACCGCGCCTAACGCGGCGGCTACCGTCAGCCGCAAGATCATGTCCCCAAGAGAAATCATTGCCAGCAGGATCCACACCCGCCTGAACGGAATTCTAGCTATTTACAATTTGAATTGCGTCAATTTCGCGAAGTGGCGTGCCCTGGCGTGTATCTCGCTGCGCTTCAAGTGGCGAAGCCGATCAAGGCCGAACTTTTCGACGGTGAAGCTACCCAGCACCGAACCGTAAACCATGGCGCGGCGCAGCGAGGCGTCACTCTTATCCTCACAACCCGCCAGGTAGCCCATGAAGCCACCAGCAAAGCTGTCGCCTGCTCCGGTAGGATCGTGCGGCTCTTCGAGGGGAAACGCCGGGACGCAGAAGATCCCGCGTTTGTCCACCATCATGGCGCCGTACTCTCCGCGTTTCACAACCAGGGTCGTCGGTCCCATCTTGAAAATGTTCTTGGCCGCGCGCAGCAAATTATGTTCACTGGAAAGCTCGCGGGTCTCGGAATCATTGATCATCAGGATGTCCACGTGTTTCAGTGTCTCTCGCAGCTCCGTGTTCGAACGCTCGATCCAATAGTTCATGGTATCCAGCGCTGCGATTTTGGGCCGCTTCTTGACCTGGTGAAGCACGTCCCGCTGCAAATCGGGTGCAATGTTGGCGAGGAAAACGTACTTTGAAGTCCGGTATTGTTGCGGCAAGCGAGGCTTGAATTCCGCGAACACGTTCAATTCCGTTGCCAGCGTTACGCGCTCATTCAAGTTCTGGGAATAACGCCCGGCCCAGAAGAATGTTTTGCCCTCGGCGCGCTCCAGGCCGTCCGTGTCGATATTCCGGCCGCGAAAGATCTTTTCGTCTTCCGGAGTGAAATCGTCGCCCACTATGCCGACAAGACTCACGGCCGTGAAAAAACTGGCTGCCACGGCGAAATACGTGGCTGCGCCGCCAAGTGTGCGGTCCACTTTTCCATATGGACTTTCCAGAGCGTCGAATGCGACGGAACCCACAACCAGTAAGGACACGATGCGCCCCTAAGAAATATACTTTCCGATGATTGCCGCGAGTCGCTTCTTTGTTGCTTTGGGGACAATGCTAAAATCCGTAACCAGCGCGTGGCCGAGGGCCGATCCACATTTGCAGGACCTAGTCGCGGGCAGCTCACGAACGGCGGTTCGCAGCACCTTCTGCGCATTCTCGGCGTTTTGATTCAGCGTGGCGATGATCTGCGAGGCTGTGACCGACTCGTGCTGCGGGTGCCAGCAGTCATAGTCAGTGATCATGGCGATCGTCGCGTAACAAATCTCCGCTTCGCGCGCCAGCCGCGCTTCCGTCACGTTGGTCATGCCGATCACTTGGAAGCGAAGCTGCCGATGCACTTCCGCCTCGGACAGCGTAGAAAACTGCGGCCCTTCGATGCATAGGTATGTTCCGCGGCGATGCACCATGATGGCTTCATGAACGCAGGCGTCGGCTAGAACGTCCGACACCTGGCCGCACGTGGGGTGTGCAAACGCCACGTGAGCAACGATCCCTTCTCCAAAGAAAGTGCAGATGCGATTCTTCGTACGGTCGAAAAACTGATCGGGGACCAGGAATTCTCCCGGGCGCAAGTCTTCCGTCAGGGAACCGACAGCGCTTACGGAGATGATGCGCTCTACGCCCAGGAGCTTCATGGCGTAGACGTTGGCGCGGTAATTGATCTCGCTTGGCAGGATGCGGTGGCCCCGGCCGTGGCGCGCCAGAAACGCCACGCGCTTTCCTTCTAGCGTGCCAAGCACGATTGTCTCCGACGGATCACCGAAGGGCGTTTTCACGCGAATCTCACGTGTATTGGTCAGTCCGGCCATCGAATAGAGTCCGCTTCCTCCGATGATGCCGATGGCTGCCCGTGCGTCGGATTTGGCACGCTTGGACTTTCCGGTCTTCTTTGTGGCCATATTTTCTGATCCCTGTATCGAGAGTCACCGCAGTTCGGTCGTCGGGCTTTCCTGCTGCCCCCATGGATGCGCCGTTTCTTCAATCATCGAGGCCGCTGCTCTTGAGTATTTCGTTCACGGCTGTAAATGGATCCTTCTTTCGATCCGCAACCTCTGCCGCCATCTCCGCCAAGCGGGACTCGCCACCCGTTCCGCCCAAGGCGCGCTCAAGCAGGCGGGATTCGAGCAGGCCGATCAAACGGTTTTTCCAATGCTCGATGTGTTTTCGCTGGCGCTGGCCGCTGGACTCAAAATGCTTTCGAAATTTCGCCACCGTCTCGGACAATTCCTCAATGCCCTTATTCTCCGGGGCTACCGTGCGCACGACCGGAGGGTGCCATCCGTCGCGCGGCATCACCAGCGACAGCATGGCCAACAGTTGCTGCTCCAGCCGGTCGGCGCCTTCACGATCGGCTTTGTTCAAGACAAAAATGTCGCCAATCTCCATGAGCCCGGCCTTCATGTTCTGAATGTCATCGCCAAGCCCCGGCACGAGCACTACGAGCACGCAATCCGCCAGCCGAACCACGTCGATTTCATCCTGGCCAACGCCGACCGTTTCGATCAGCACGTGCTTTTTCCCGGCCGCGTCCAGGAGCAGCGCTACCTCCGCTGTCGCTCGAGCAAGGCCGCCGAGGAATCCCCGTGTGGCCATCGAGCGGATAAACGTGCCAGCATCACCGGCGTGCCCTTGCATGCGAATCCGATCCCCCAGGATGGCGCCGCCGGAATAGGGGCTCGTCGGATCGACAGCGATCACACCGACTTGTTCCTGTTTCCTGCGGTGGTAGCTCGCCAGACGGTCGACGATGGTGCTCTTGCCGGTTCCCGGCGCGCCAGTAATGCCCGTCAAATAGGCCTGACCCGTGCGCGGAAAGAGCAGCCGAAGTAGCGCCTCCGCTTCGGGCTGGTGGTTTTCGATGGCCGTGATCGCCCGCGAAACGGCGCGCACATCACCGGCGCACACGCTTTCCGCCCACTTCTCAACGGACACAGTCATACTTTACCCGAGGAACCTTCTTGCGAAAGGCAGGCGCATTCCCCCATTATTTCTTCCCGAGAAGCTGCCGGGCAATCACCAGCCTCTGAATTTCACTGGTACCTTCTCCAATGGTGCAGAGCTTCACGTCGCGATAATACTTTTCCGCGGGATAATCCTTGATGAAACCGTAGCCGCCGTGAATCTGTACGCATTCGTTGGCCACTTGGACGGCAATTTCGCTGGCAAACAACTTGGCCATGCTCGATTCACGCGTGAAACGCACGTCCTTTTTATCCGCAAGCCACGCCGCCTGATAGACGAGCAGCCGGGCTGCTTCGACCTGCGTAGCCATGTCCGCCAGTTTGAACTGCACCGCCTGGAACTCGCTGATCGCCTGGCCGAACTGTTTTCGTTGCCTGGCGTATTTCGTGGCCGCGTAAGTTTTCCTGCGGCACGTGGCAATCGTTGAATATCACTTCCGAGGTGTCGCTCGCGCGCATTCCCAGCTTGTTTTCTTTTTTTCCGGGCCGGAATCCTGGTGTTCCTTTTTCTAGGATGAACGCGCTGATCCCGTGTGCGCCCTTCGATTTGTCAGTGACCGCCATGGCCACGCAATAATTCGCGTATTGGCCATTGGTGGTGAAAGTCTTCGCGCCATTAAGCACCCAGCGGCTGCCATTGCGCACGGCGGTCGTTCGTGTACCTCCCGCGTCCGAACCGGCCTCCGGCTCGGTTAAGGACCACGCGCCAATGGCTTTCCCAGAAGCCAGCGGCACAAGATACTTTTTTTTCTGCGACTCCGTCCCGAACTTAAAAATGTGGTTCGAGCACAGCGAATTGTGCGCGGCGACAATCAAGCCCACCGAGCCATCCACTCGCGACAGCTCTTCGATCGCCAGGGCGTATTCGATATAACCCAGCCCCGCACCGCCGTACTGTTCCGGAAAAATGACGCCAAGCAGCCCCATCTCTGCCAACTTGGGCATGATCTCCAACGGAAAATGGGACGCTTCATCCCACTCCATCACGTGTGGAGCGATTTCGCCCTCGGCGAATTCCCGCACACTGCGGCGCAGGTTTTGCTGTTCCTCGGTGAAGCTGAATTCCACAGTCTCCTCGGCAGCTTATGGGCTTTGCCGATACGCAGACAAAATTTTGCTCATTTAATTCTACACGAACGCCTCTACCAACCTACGGGGTAATGGTTGGCCTTGTTCTCCTCGTCAAGCCAGGTCCTTAGCGGCGCGAAATAGTCCGCCAGCGCTGAGGCGTCCATCTGTGTCTCCCCGGTCAGCACCGCCAGCGCTTCGGGCCAGGGCTTGCTCAACCCCATACCAAGCATCTTGTTCAGCCTCTCTCCGGCGGCTTTATTTCCGTAAATCGAGCAGCGGTCGAGTGGGCCGGTGTAGCCGGTCTCTCGGCAAAGCGCGCGCTGAAATTGAAATTGCAAGATGCGCGCGAGGAAATAGCGCATGTAAGGGGTATTCGAAGGCACGTGGTACTTCGCGCCGGGATCAAAATCGGATTCCGTGCGCTCCACGGGCGGCACTATGCCCTGGTACTTCCGCCGCAATTCCCACCACGCTTTGTTGTACTCCTCCGGCTTCACCTGGTTCGCAAATACTTCCCAGCGCCACTTGTCCACCAGCAACCCAAACGGCAGGAAGGCTATTTTCTCCAGCGCCTGTTGCAGCAGATAGTCAATATCGCCGGACGCCTCCGGCACGGCGTCAATCAAACCGATCTTCTTGAGGTATTCGGGCGTGACGGAAAGCGCGATGGTATCTCCCACGGCCTCGTGAAAGCCGTCGTTGGCGCTGTTCTGGAAAAGCGGTGGCTGCCCATTGTAGGCGCGCTGGTAGAAGTTGTGCCCCAGCTCGTGATGGATCACCCGGAAATCCTCTTCCGTGATCTGAATGCACATCTTGATCCGCAAATCGTCCTTCGAATCGATGTCCCAGGCACTGGCATGACAGACGACATCGCGGTCCGCAGGCTTGGTGAAAAGCGATCTCTCCCAGAAGGTCTTCGGCAGCGGAGCGAACCCCAGGGAGATGAAAAATGCCTCGCCGTAACGCGCCATTCCCTGGACATCCGTGCGTCGGTCCTCCAGGATCTTTGTCAAGTCGTAGCTCTGCGGAGGCTTTGGCGAATCCATCAGTGAATAAACGTTGTTCCACTCTTGGCTCCAGATATTTCCGAGTAAGTGCGCCGGAATCGGCCCGTGAGCCGGAACTATCTCATTTCCGTATTTCTTCCGAAGCTGCCCGCGCACATAGGCATGAAGTGATTCATACAACGGTCTCAGCTGTTCCCAAAGCCGATCCGTTTCCTTGGTAAGCTCGTCCGGCGCCATGTCGTAGTTCGAACGCCACAGTGCACCGGCATCCCGAAACCCCAGCTCCCGCGATCCCTTGTTCCCGAGTTCGACCATTCGCGCGTAACGCTGCCGCATCGGCGCGCCCACGGCGTGCCAGCCCATCCACGCGCGCTTAAGTTCCTCAGGATCGCGGCTGGTGGCCATCAGCTTGCCAACCGCCGTCACGTCCAGACATTTCGAAGCGTTCCCGCTGGGGCACCACTTCCCTTTTCCGTAGTCACCGTCCAGCGATGCCAATACTTGCGACAGTTCCTTTTGTTCTTTCGCGTCCGCAGGCGCCGGAAACCCCGCCGAGAGTTTCAGCAGCAACATCTTTCGCGCCATTTCTGTCGGCAACGTTAGACTGTCAAACTCATGCGCCTTCCTGGACATTTCCGCGCTGAAGGCGCTCAACTCCTGGTTGGCCTGCGCCGCAATTTCCTCCGTATCGTCGGTGATGAAGTTTTCCTCCACCCATGACGCTCTTTGCGCTTTGTTGGTGAGATCGAAGTAGCGGCTTTCCGCTTCGTCAAGAAACTCTTGTGCCGCGGCCACCGTCGGAGAACTCTTTTTTCCTGAGGTTTTCGCGGCCGCTGGGTTCTGCGCGGCTGCGAAACCGGCGAGAATCAGACCTGCCAGTGCGCCAGCTACCATCCGCAGTCGTTTCATGCCTCGCTCCTTCATGCCCCCGCCCCCTGCGTCTTGGCAACGACATCCTGCAGCACCACAAGCGCTCTCTCGATGCTCCCTCGGTCCACATCGCAGTGCGTGACCAAGCGCACCGAATGCAGCCCGGTGTCCTGCGCCCAGACGCCGTACGGATGAAGCACGTCACAGAGCTCCACCGCGGTCTTCCCGGTCTTCGAACAATCAAAGATCACGATGTTCGAGCGGACTTTCTTCGGATCGATACGCAGCCCCCGGATTGCGGCGATACCTTCAGCCAGCCGCTTGGCATTTTCTTGATCGATGCCGAGCCGCGCCGGCGACTCTTCGAGGGCCACCAGGCCCGCCGCAGCGATCACCCCCGCTTGTCGCATGCCTCCGCCGAACATTTTCCGGTAGACGCGCCCCTTTTCGATGAACGCGTGCGCACCCGCAATCATCGATCCCACCGGGGCGCCCAATCCCTTCGACAAACAGAACATCACCGAATCGACGCTTCGCGTCATTTGCGCGACGTTATCTCCGAGCGCTGTAGCCGCATTAAAAATGCGCGCACCGTCCAGGTGCACTTTTAATCCCAGCGCATGCGCATGGTCGCAGATGTCTTGCACTTGCGCCGTCGGATACACCGTTCCTCCCGCCATGTTGCTGGTGTTTTCCAGACACACCAGCGCGGTTTGCGAATCGTAATAAATCTTTGGTCGGATGACCGCTTCGATCTGTTTCCACGTCAGAATGCCGTCCTCGCCCCGTGTGACTCGCGGCATACAGCCAGCAATCGCGGACATTGACGCCAACTCATACAAATTCACATGGCTGCGCTCTTCGCAAATCACCTCGTCGCCGTGATGCGTCCACACTTTGATGGCGATGAGGTTCCCCATGCAACCTGTGGGAACAAACAGCCCCGCCTCTTTTCCAAAAATCTCGGCCGCGCGTTTTTCCAGCCGGTTGACCGTGGGGTCTTCTCCGTAAACGTCATCGCCGACTTCCGCCTCGGCCATGGCCCGTCTCATCTCCGGTGTGGGCCGCGTCACCGTGTCGCTCCGCAGGTCCACCACTCCCTCCGGAGTCTTTCCCAGCTCGGCAACCTGATTCGGATCCACCCGCTGATTCCCCTTCGCCACCGTGTAGCTCATGTTCGTCCTTCTCCGTGCCCGGCTCCTGCCCCGACCCGCTCGGGGTGCTCACCGCGACCTCGCTACTTCCCTACTTTCTTACCTCATCAACTCCACAAACACTTCATTTGAAATAGTCAGCCTCTCCGGCGCAAGGCGCACTATGCTGCCATCGCGCTCCACCAAGCCAGCCGACGTCAGCGGATCGAATCGCGCCGCCAGCGACACGCCATAGTCCCGTTCGATTTGCGCAAGATCAATTCCATCGAGTTGCCGCAAGCCGAGAAATAATTCTTCTTCCAGCGCGCTCTCTGCCGTCATCGTTTCATGCTGCTCAACCGGCATTCGTCCGCCCTGGACCGCAGTCACATAGGCCGCAGCATCATGCGCGTTCGCCCATCGCTCCGTTCCCGAGAACGAATGCGCCCCCGCCCCAAATCCCAGGTATGGTTCGCGCCGCCAGTATTTCAGGTTGTGCTTCGATTCGTATCCCGGCTTTGCCCAATTCGAAATCTCGTAGTGACGGTACCCCGCCGCGCGCAGCACCTGCTGCGCCATCTCATAAAACTCCACCATGTCATCTTCGCTGGGCACCGAACGAGCGCTGTACTTTTCCCCGCCCTGCAGCAACTCCTTGCCGAGCCGGCTGTCTTCATCGATCTCCAGGAGGTAAACGGAAACATGCTCAGGAGCCAACCCCGCCAATTCCTGCAGAGATTGCCCCCAGCTTGCCTTCGTCTGATGTGACAAACCGGCAATCAAATCAAAACTGATATTTCGAATCCCCGCCTCCCGCAAAATCGGCACCGCCCGGTAAATATCCGCCCGCCGATGCATCCGCCCTGCCGCCACCAGTTCCTTATCCGAAAACGATTGCAGCCCGAAACTCACCCGGTTGATTCCCGCCCGGACCCACGCCGCTGCTTTCCCCGCCTCGATTGTCTCCGGATCCGCCTCCAGCGTTACTTCCGTAAGATCCGCCGCGAATGATGCGCGGATCGCATTCAAAATGTTTTGCAAGTGAGCGGCATCAAGCAGGCTCGGCGTCCCGCCGCCAATGTAAACCGTGTCCACAGCCAAGTCCTCGCTCCGAGTCTCGCGCGCAACTCCGCCGCCCCTCCAGCGCCCAGGCCAATTCGCCCCAGCTGCCTCGAGCAACAGTCGATGCTCTCGAATCTCCCGGCAGACCGCCTCAACATAGGGCCGAAACCGGCTGCTGGCCACTACTCCCGTGTGGAAATTGCAGTAAGTACATTTCGTCTGGCAGAAGGGAACCTGCACGTAAATCCCGCTGTTGCTCATCGCTCAAAAACTCTAGCACACCCCGGCCTCAATCCTGGAACCCATCAACTTGATCCTCACCAGTTCGAACCACCGGCGCTCCCCGCGGGTCAGCGCGCAGCCTACTCTTGGTTCGTCCATCGTCGAGTAAGGAATCATCCCGCTCGAGGACTTATGCGTAGGCAAGGCTTTCCTCTCAGCAATTTAAGACCATGTCGGGGGTGGGCGCCTCCGTTCGAGACACCCGCGTCCGCTCTTGGTCCAGGGGATGAAATGAGATCGCGCGAACAGCATGATTCCTCCGAAGCCGGCCAAGCCATCATGGGGCTCCGCCGGGAGCTCATGGGGGCGTGTGTTTGGCCTTTTGTCGTTTGTGGTTTTTATTTTTTGATGCGGGTTCGTGGGCGGGATGGTATCGCCAGGGAGGTCCCCACTTCGCGGGAAAGGCGCTGTTGCCTCTGGCAATCCCGTGGAACTGCACGCGACCCTCTATGCTTCTGACCAAAAACGGCAGGATGTGGCTTCCACGGAACGAAGTGCTTTGTTTTCAGTTCATTATGCAATATTTCGGAGACTTGCAACGCTTGTCGAAAGAGAGGGCTTCACGCTGCTTTCCGTCGCACCGGACTAGCGTATGTCCGTGTCAATAGCCACAGTTCTATTCAGCCCTGCTTCGTTCACGATCTTCACTTGCAACTTTCGCTCGCGGGGCCCGTCAAACTCGCAGAAGAACACGCCTTGCCAGCGCCCCAACACCAACTTTCCGCCTTCCACGTGGATGATTTGACTCGCTCCCACAAGCACGGCTTTTACATGGGAGTCCGAGTTTCCCTCGCTGTGGCGATACGGCCCCGTAGCGGGGATCAACCGGTCCAGTGCGCCTTCGATGTCCTCGGCGACATCCGGGTCCGCGCATTCATTGATGGTGATCGCCGCCGTGGTGTGCGGCACGTATAAGTAGCAGATGCCAGTAGCCACACCGGACGATGCGACAACTTTTTGCACTTGCGCCGTCACCTCGACAAGCTGCGTGCGGCGATCCGTTTTCAGGCTCAATGTTGGCATGTGCGGACCTCCCGGGCAGGCGCGGAGATTCTAGCATGCAGCATTCCTGGACGAGTTGGAGCGTTCCTGTTTCGGCGCAGGGGCGGACTCCGTGCGCCCCTATCTTTAACGCAGGCAAGAAATTATGGACAGCCGCTCGCGAGCTAATGCAACTGAATTACGCAGTGATGCCCGATTTTCTTTCCCGTCGAATGTTTTTGCAGTTCGCTGAGTCCGCTTGCCCCCCACCGCGCGAGAAACGGCAGCAGGCACAATTCCCGTTCCTGCAACCCTTTGTGCGGATCCAAGAGTGACTGCAGGTATTGTTCATGAGCCAAGATCAACCCGACCTTTTGGTCCTGTGCCCGGCCCACTCTCCGGCGCAGTTTGTCGATGTGAAATTCAATCCTCTTCCGCGCCCTTTCAACCGTGCCTTTCAAGGTGGGATCAAGCTTCTCGATTTGTCTGCCAAGCTGCGCCAGCATCTTGGCGATCTGTTTCTGGTTGCGGTCGAAGTTTTTCCCTAGCGTGCTGGCAACCGACTGACGCTCCATTTTGTGCCTCAGGCCTTGCGACCCCGCCCAAACGTCCTCAACGGTCAGGCCATACCGGCGCAAAAGTTTATTGGCCTTCGCGTCGACCAGTGTGAACCCCGCGCGCGGCAGCACCACCGGCATCCTTCCGAGAAGCTGCCGGTACACAACTTCCGACTGCGCAAAATATGAGATCTCCGCCGGACCACCAATATACGCGGCGGTGGGAAGCAGATAATCCTGCACCACCGGCCGGAAAAGCGCATTGGGGCTGAAATTTTGCGGCTCGGTGTGGGTCATATGCACCAACTCGTCCCGCGTCCAGGTTTTCTCGCCGGCCTGAAATTTTCCCGCGCTCGCCGTGACGACCTGCCGCACGCCGTCGGCCAGGTGGAACAGTAACGTGCTGCGCGACGTCACCTTGACCTGGGCATCAAATCCCGCACGGTCCAAATGCTCTCCGCGCTGTAAGAGTTTTTCGTTCAAGGCATCGCGTTCTGCAAGGGCGTGCTGATAAAGCGGTGCTGCAACTTTGTGCAGGTCGGCATCGAGCGGGTCCATCAGGATCAGTCCGTGTTGCGCAAACAGGCGCGCGAATAATTTGCCGAACGCGCCGCCGTACGTTTCCTCCGGCCGGTAGCTCTCGACCAGGTACTGCGCCAGCAGGTCGCTGCCTTGGTTCGCCAACATCTCGGCGGCTTCTTCGACAAGAGACTCGATTTGTGCACCGAGCGGAATCCGTCCCACCGGCCGGCCGCTTTCGGCGATCAGCGGCAATTCAAAACGGACCAGTTTTCCCTGGTCGAACCACGTGGCGCGGCGGACCTCGTCAAGATCGTGATCTTCCGTCGCCATCCAAAAGACCGGCACTGCGGGGATTCCGCCGCGCGTCAACTCCTCGGCGATCTCCACGGCCGTCAGCGCCTTATAGACGGAATAAGCGGGCCCGCTGAACAGCGCTACCTGTTGCCCGGAAACAATCGCGACGGCGCTCTTTTCCAGCCGTTCCAGGTTGCCCAGTGTTTCCGCACCCGCCCCGAGGGTGATGTTCTGTTTGCGAAGAATAGAAGTTAGTTCTCGCCTGCGCTCGCCTGGATAGTCCAATTTCCGAGCCGAGCGCGTCACCGCTGGCATGGTCGGCGGATAAAAGTAGAATGACTTTACCTTCTCAAAGTGATCCAGATATTCGACAAAGAGCTTTGGTTGATGGGGAAGCTGGCGGAAGGTAAGGGCGTGACAATCCATGAGCCCTTAGATGATACCCGCGGCAAAACGTCTCATCAATTCCGTTCGTTCGACCTGAATTAGGCCCTGACAGCGGCTGGTTCCAACGTGGCTAGGAGGGCGTTAAGACGTTTCTTTTGTTCCTGGTGCAAGGGAAGCAAGGGCAAACGCGGCAGGCCGCCCGAGTATCCACGCTGATCCATGGCGTGCTTTACGCCGGCAATGCCCATCTCGGAAACGATCAGCTTTGAGGCGCGGGCCAAAGTGGATTGCAGTTCGCGCGCTTTTTCGTGGTGACCTTGCCGCACCACTTCAAACAGCTCCACGCACTTTTCCGGAAGTGCACACGCCAACGCCAGAATCGCTCCTCGCGCGCCGATCGCCAGCGATGGATACACGGTGGCCGCGGAGCCGACCAAGACTTGAAATACAGGTGGAGCCGCCGCTACAATTTCCCCAACGCCCTGCACATTTCCTGAACTGTCTTTGATACCGATGATGTTGGGGTGCTCGGCGAGTACGGCTACTTCTGCGGCTGCCAGCGCGATGCCGGTGAATTGCGGAATCGAATAAAGCAAAACGGGAATAGGAGATTCGTCTGCCACTCGCCGGTAATGCGCGATCAACACTTCGGGCTTGTATGCGGGTTTATAGTAGTACGGCGTCTTCACCAGCGCCGCATCATACCCCAGCTCTGCCGCCCGCTTTGTGCGCTCAATAGTTTCTGCTGTCGACTCCGCACCGGCCCCGGCCAGCAGCGTTTTCCCCTTCGCCGCCTCTTCCTTTACCGCGACAAGAATCCTGTCCATCTCCGCTCGAGTGAGCAGCACGGATTCCCCGGTCGAACCCAGCGCCACATAGCCCGCCAGATCCGTGTGGTTGTAGCGGTGAACGTTTTGCTTTAAGTCAGGAAGACAAACTGTCCCGTCGTGCGCATACGGCGTGGTCAGAGCGGCGAAAACTCCGGAAACTGTCACGGCTCAATCTCCCGAGGCAGGCACGCCGGAGGCGGCGGCCTGTCCGCGATGCAAATCCTGCAATGCGGCGACTTCCGTTCCCTGTTCGAGGAGCGCCCGAATTCCGCGCGCGGCAGCATGAGCCGCAGCAAGGGTGGTGATACACGGTATATTGTAGCGAATTGCTGCGCGGCGGATCGATTTTTCGTCGTAGAACGATTCGCGCCCCAATGGCGTGTTGATTACCAGATCGATCTTGCCCGTTTTCACCAGGTCCACAATGTTCGGCCGGCCTTCGTTCACTTTGAATACCGCTTCGGCTTCGATGCCGGCGGATGCCAGCGCAGCCGCGGTTCCCCGAGTGGCAAGCAGACGAAAACCCAGCGTCGACAACTCTTTTCCAAGGGCACCCAGCTGCTTCTTGTCACGGTCGTTAACGCTGAGGAAGACGGTACCCTTGCGCGGCAAGCGCTGTCCCGCCGCAAGCTGGGCCTTCGCGAACGCCTGTCCGTAGGATGTTGAAATCCCCATGACTTCGCCGGTGGAGCGCATTTCGGGGCCAAGGATGGTATCGACGCCGCGAAACTTGTTGAAGGGAAACACCGGCGATTTCACTGAGTAAAATTCGCGCACCGTGATTTCTGCCACGCCGTTGTGCCGCATAACTGGCAGATTCATAGTTGCCAGTCTTTTTCCGGTCATCAATCGCGCCGCGACCTTCGCGAGCGGCACTCCTGTCGCTTTGCTCACGAACGGGACGGTGCGCGAGGCGCGCGGATTCACTTCCAAAACGTAGACCGTGTCACGCTGAATTGCGTACTGCACGTTCATCAAGCCGACCACTTTCAGTGCCAGCGCCAGCCGCTTCGTATATTCACGGATGGCATTGAGGATCGCGGGCGACAAGCTCACGGGCGGCAGCACGCAAGAGGAATCCCCCGAATGGACTCCGGCTTCTTCGATGTGCTCCATAATCCCGCCGATAACCAGGTCCGTTCCATCGGCCAGCGCATCCACATCGATTTCCGTAGCTTCCTCAAGGAATTGATCGATGAGCACGGGCCGCGCGGGCCCCATCAGCGCCGCTTGGGCGACGTACTCCTGTACGGTGTTCACGTCATACGCGATCACCATGGCGCGCCCGCCAAGCACATAGCTCGGCCGGACCAGCACAGGCAATCCAATTTCTCCGGCCACGCGGGCTGCTTCCTCCGGCACCAGAGCGGTCCCATTGCGCGGCTGCGGAATCTTCAGCTCGTCGAGCAAACGCCCGAATCGCCGCCGGTCTTCCGCCAAATCAATCGATTCCGGAGCGGTGCCCACGATGGGCACACCGTTGCGCTTCAATTCCAGTGCAAGATTCAGAGGGGTTTGACCGCCAAACTGCACGATCACTCCCTGCGGTTTCTCCCGCTCAACGATTGCCAGAACATCTTCCAGCGTGAGGGGTTCGAAATACAGGCGGTCGGAGGTGTCGTAGTCCGTCGAGACCGTCTCCGGATTGCAATTCACCATGATCGTTTCGAAGCCGTCTTCGCGCAGCGCGTACGCGGCATGGCAGCAGCAATAATCGAATTCGATCCCCTGCCCAATGCGGTTCGGTCCGCTGCCCAGAATCATGACCTTGGGCCGCGCTTGGGCGTCCGATTCGTCTTCGTCTTCGTAGGTGGAATAGAGGTACGGCGTGAAGGATTCGAATTCCGCCGCGCAGGTATCGACGCGCTTGAACACCGGGGTCACGCCGTAGCGGGCGCGTTGCAACCGCACCGAAGCCGGTGTCGTTCTCCAGATTTGTGCCAATTGCTCATCGCTCGTCCCGTGTCGCTTCACTTCGCGCAACAATTCCTTGGAAGCCGTCTCAACGGTCACAGCCGCGGCACGCCGGTTCATCGCCGTCAACTCTTCAATCTGCTGGATGAACCAAGGATCGATTTTCGTCAGCTCACAAATCTCCTGGGCTGACAGCCCGCGTTCCATGGCGGTCAGCAACCAGTGAATCCGGTCTGGCCTCGGCGTCGCAAGTTTCTCACGCAGCAGTGAATGCGGCGTTTCCGAGGGGGCTCGCCACGGCGTGCTCGGCTCCAGCGAGCGAATTCCCTTTTGCAGCGCTTCCTTGAAGGTTCGGCCAAGCGCCATGACTTCGCCGACCGATTTCATTTGCGTTCCGAGAGAGCTGTCCGCGCCGGGAAATTTCTCGAACTGCCATTTGGGAATTTTCACCACGACGTAGTCCATGGTAGGTTCGAAGCACGCCGGCGTTTTCTTGGTGATGTCATTTGGGATTTCGTCCAGCGACATTCCCACGGCCAGCCGCGCCGCAATTTTCGCGATCGGGAAGCCGGTCGCCTTACTGGCCAGCGCCGAGCTGCGCGAGACGCGCGGATTCATTTCGATCACCACCATCCGGCCATTCTCCGGGTTCACGGCGAACTGCACGTTCGAACCGCCGGTCTCCACGCCGACTTCACGGATAATCGCAGCCGAGGCGTCACGCATGCGCTGAAATTCCTTGTCCGTCAGTGTCTGCGCGGGAGCCACGGTAATCGAATCGCCGGTGTGCACGCCCATGGGGTCGAAGTTTTCGATGGCGCAGATCACCACGAAGTTGTCGCGGAAATCACGCATCACTTCGAGTTCGAACTCCTTCCAGCCGAGCACGGATTCTTCCACCAGCGCTTCATGGACCGGGCTCATGTCCAGAGCGTGGGCGATGGCTTCGCCAAACTCCTCCTTGTTGTATGCGATGGAGCCGCCCGTTCCACCCAGCGTGAACGACGGCCGAATCACCAGCGGGAATCCCAGCTGATCGCAGAGCCTCAACGCGTCCTTCGCGTTGTTCACCAGGGCGGACGCCGGCACCTCCAGCCCGATCTTTCTACAGGCATCCTTGAACCACAGACGGTCTTCCGCAACCTTGATGGCGCGCAACGAGGCGCCGATCATTTCCACTTTGTATTTTTCGAGGATGCCGCTTTCGGAGAGCTCCACGGCCAGATTGAGGGCCGTCTGCCCCCCGACTGTCGGCAGCAGGGCATCCGGTTTTTCCCGGGCGATAATTCCCTCGAGATATTCCTTCGTTAGTGGCTCGATATAGGTGCGATGCGCGAGTTCCGGGTCGGTCATGATGGTCGCCGGATTGGAATTCACCAGCACGACTTCGTACCCTTCCGTGCTGAGCGCCTTGCACGCCTGCGCACCGGAGTAATCAAACTCGCAAGCCTGGCCGATAATGATCGGGCCCGACCCGATAATCAGAATCTTTTTAATGTCATTCCGCTTCGGCATCTTCCCTCAATATTTCCGGTTGTAACCCTGCACCCCTAACTTGGCTTGCTCTGATCGTCGTGCTCTTATTATCATCCCGAGCGAAGCGAGGAATCTGCTTTTCTTACGGTATGGCGAAGACCAATCAACCACTGCATCCTCCCACGCCGGATTCCTTGCCGCGGTGAGCGCCACCAGCTTTTGGCCCCCTCGCCCGGGACTTGATCTGCTTCTCCCGAGCAGGCGCAGCTCGGACACCGCGAGACCTTCCGAGACGGGATTACCTCCTGGGAGCCAATACCGAGACTCCTCTTGACGTCAGGGCATCATCTCCCGTAAAACTGTTTTAACGCCTCGAGCTGCCCGGGTGCGCGAATTCCTTCATCAAATCCGTGAACTGTGTGAACAAGTAGTGCGAATCGTGCGGCCCGGGCGATGCTTCCGGGTGATACTGCACGCTAAAGAACGGCAGCGATTTGTGGCGCATGCCCTCATTGGTGTTGTCGTTCAAATTGACGTGCGTGATTTCGACGGTGCTCGACGGCAACGATTCCGGATCGACGCAAAACCCGTGATTCTGGGCGGTAATTTCCACTTGATCGGTGAGCAGATTCTTTACCGGATGATTCGAGCCGTGGTGCCCAAATTTCAGCTTGAATGTCTTTCCCCCCAGCGCCAGGCCACACAACTGGTGTCCCAGGCAAATGCCGAAGACCGGTACGCGGCCGAAGAGCTTCTGAATATTTTCCACCGCGTAGGTGACTGGCTCAGGATCACCAGGCCCGTTCGAAAGGAAGACGCCGTCCGGCTTCATCTCCAGAACGTCTTCGGCGGACGTTTGCGCCGGCACGACATAGACCTCGCAGTGATGGTCCACGAGCAACCGCAAAATGTTCTGCTTAATTCCATAGTCGTAAGCCACTACGCGATGTTTCCGTATCTCCGCAGGCGCGTCCGATTCGCCCATATGTTCGGACCAGGGCGAGATAGCCACTTCGATGGAACCCTTATCCCACCCGTACGGTTTCCCACACGTGACGCGGCTGGCGAGTTCCTGCCCCGTCATGCTCGGCAATTTTTTGGCTTCGAAAACCAATTGTTCAGCGGGCGTCCCATCCGTCGACACAATGCCGCGCAGGGCGCCAACGTTTCGAATGTGACGCACCAGCGCCCGCGTATCGATGTCCCAGATCACCGGAATCTTGTGACGGTTCAGATACAACTGCGCGGTTTCCGCGGATCTCCAGCTTGAACAGACCTGCGAGAATTCCCGCACCACCAGCGCCTCGATGAAGGGCCGCGGGGATTCCTGGTCTTCGGCGTTTGCGCCGACATTTCCGATGTGCGGGTAGGTCAAACAGACGATCTGCCCGGCGTAGCTGGGGTCCGTGCAGACCTCCTGATAACCGGTGAGGCTGGTATTAAAAACCACTTCGCCGCCGCGGCGCGTGATCGCGCCCGCCGCGCGGCCGTTAAAGACGCGCCCATCTTCCAGCGCGAGTATCGCGGGTCGGTGCTGAACTTCGGCCAGTGGGTCCTCCCGTGTCTCCCATCAAAATGTGCCAGTCACTGGGTTTTGGCTTCCGTGGTTGAAAGCGAGCCGAAATGATCCACGGGCCAGTACGCAAAGACGGCGCGGCCGTAAATAAACCGGCTGGCAACCGGACCGAAAACGCGCGAATCGTTGGAGCTGATGCGATGATCCCCCATGACGAAGTAATTGTCCTTGGGCACGCGCACCGGCCCGAAATCGCTCAGGTCCTCGTACTGCGGCGGCACATAGGGCTCCGGCACGATCTTCCCGTTGACATACACGGCGCCCTGTCGAATTTCAACAGCCTCTCCCGGCAATCCGACAACGCGTTTGATGAACGACTTCGAGTGATCGAGCGGATACCAGAACACCACCACATCACCGCGCTGAATGGGCTCGAATCGGTAGACAAATTTGTTGATGAAAATGCGTTCCTGGTCGGAGAGCAGCGGGGCCATGCTGGTGCCTTCGACCTTCACCGGCTGGTACAGGAAGACGATGATTACCAGTGCCAGACCGATGGCGATCAACAGGTCGCGCGTCCAGACGCGGATTTCGCTGCGCAAGGAAAGCAGTGGCGCCGGCCGCCCAGCGGCCGCACCTGAATCCGATCGTTCAGTTCTCACACTCGCCGTCACTTGGTCAGCGCTCACAACCGAGGACACGGCCAGAACCTGGGTCTCCGGTAAAGTCGGGGTCGTGGGCTGTTTCTCGTCCGGTTTTTCCATTTTTAGCTGCCTTGTATTTATAGCATGGCCATCGCGGCCGGCGCCAGATGCGTTTTGTCGTCGTTGTCGGCGGAGCGTGAAGGGGGCCGTGCTCCTACACGCAGTGAGATTCACCGACCTCCCCTGTTCGTTGCTCGCCAAAGTCGGTTTATTTGCCGAAAGGTGTGAAGCTTCCTCCGGACCAAGGTCGGCAGTTGACTATTCGCGGTCGAGGGCGTAATTCAGCGACGCCAAAGCGGCAATGACGGCGGTCTCCGTGCGCAGGATCAGTCGCCCGAGCGAAGCTTCCAGAAAGCCACAGCTCCGGGCCGCCTCGAATTCCGCATCGGTCCAGCCACCCTCCGGACCGATGGCCATAATTACCCTTGTTGTCCGCTGGCCTTCCAGGATCCTTCGGAGAGGCGTGGCCATGGCTCGCTCCGAAAGCATGACGCGCAAGCCGTTTTTGCTTGCACTGAAAATGCTTTCTGCCTTTGCCAGTTCACCCAGCACTGGCACGCGGACGCGTCGGCACTGCTGCGATGCTTCCAACAAGATCTTTTTCCATCGCTCCGCTCGCTTGGCCGCCGCGGTGAGCAAGGCTTTCTCGCCTCGCTCCGCAGCGAGCGGCACGATGGTGCTCACCGCCAGCTCCGTAGCCTTCTCGATCGCCCATTCGAACGCGTCAAACTTCACTACGGACAGCAGCAAGGTGACCTCAACGCGAGGCTGAACGACAGGCAATTCCTCGACCAGGGCGAACTGCACGCGATCGCGGCCGACACTTTCGATCCTGCCGACCCACACTTGTTCACCGTCGCTCAGCTCATAGAGCTGGCCGGTTTGGGCGCGCAACACCCGACCCAGGTGATGCGCCGCTTGGCCTTCCATGAAGGCGCTCTTACCCGTAAACTGTTCAACAAAAAATCGCCTTCGCACGGCGAGATTCTATCCCGAGGAGCAGTGTTATTACCCAAAGATGTCCTTCACCTTATCGAAGATCGAGGAGTTGCGGTCCGCGGGCTTATTTTCTATCTTCAGCGTAGCGCCGAGCTGCTCAATCAATTTGCGCTGGTCGCGCGTGAGCTTTGTTGGCGTCAGCACACGCACGTGGTAGTACAAATCGCCCTTGCCGCCGCCGCGCGGATCGGCCAGTCCCTTACCCTTGATGCGAAACACGGCGCCACTCTGGGTGCCTTCGGGAATCTTAAGCTTCTCTTCTCCGTTCAATCCCGGCACTTGCAATTCCGCACCGAGAGTGGCCTGCGCGATGCTCAAGGGGATGGTGCAGTACAAGTCCGCGCCGCGGCGTTCGAAGAAGGGGTGCTCCTTGACTTCGAGCACAACGTACAAATCGCCCGCTGGCCCGCCGTTCGGCCCGGGCTCGCCTTCGCCGGCCACCCGCAGCCGCGTTCCAGTATCCACACCCGGCGGAATGCGCAGCTCAATGATCTTTTCACGCTCGAGGCGACCCTGGCCGCGGCACTCCTGGCAGCGCTCCTTCACCGTCTGTCCTGCGCCCTGGCACGCTGGGCAGGTGCGCGTGATGGTAAAGAATCCCTGCTGATAGGCCAACTGACCGCGTCCGGCGCAGGTTTGGCAGGCCTGAGCGCCGGTGCCCTTTTTCGCGCCGGTGCCGTTGCAGGCCTCGCAGTATTCCTGCCGCGGCAGCTTGATCTTGGTGGTTACGCCCGCGGACGCTTCTTCGAACGTCAGCGACATGTCGTAGCGCAAATCGGCCCCGCGCCGTGCGCGGCTGCGTCCGCGTCGTCCGCCGCTTCCAAACAAATCCTCGAAGCCAAAGAAATCTCCGAAAATGTCGTGGAAATCCTGGAATACGGTGTTGTCAAATCCCTGACTGGCGCCTGCGCTCGAAAGACCCGCGTGCCCATAGGTGTCGTAAATCTGCCTCTTTTGCGCATCACTAAGCACACTGTAGGCTTCCGTGCATTCGCGGAAGTTTACTTCCGCCTCGGTTTTGTTCGCTGGATTGCGGTCGGGATGCCATTGCAGCGCCGCCTTGCGGTATGCGGACTTGATTTCCTCGACCGCCGCCGTTCGTGCCACTCCCAAAACCTCGTAGTAATCTCGTTGATTCCCTTTGGCCATGGAAACCCTCGATCTCCTTTAGTTCACCGCTTCTTTCGATGCGGGAGTCGGATGCACCGCTACACGCACCATTGCCGGACGCAGCACCCGTCCATGAAACACATATCCCGGCTGAAACACCTGCAGAATGGTTCCGTCTTGGTGCTCTGTTGTTTCAGCGCGATCCACGGCCTGGTGTAGGTGCGGATCAAATGACTTTCCAACAGGATCGATTCGCTCTGTTCCTAGCTTCGTCACGCCTTCCAAAAGCTGCTTGTAGATGAGCTCAAATCCTTTACGGTAATTCTCGTATTTGGCTTCCCGGTGCGCTGCAAGGGCGTGTTCAAATCCGTCGAGCACCGGAATGAGCCCCTCGATCACCCGAGCCGTGGCGCGCTTCGAATCTTCAAAACGCTCCTTCTCGATTCGCTTCCGGTAATTGTCAAAGTCGGCTTGCCGCCGAAGCAACGTCTGGCGCAATTCTTCCAGGTCTGCGCCCAGCTTGGCGACTTCCGCGTCGCCTTTGGCGGTATCCGCGGCGACGGCTTGGGCATCCGCGGACTGTTCGACGTTCGCGGCGTCATCGTCCTTGTTGACATTAAGATTGATTTTCACTTCCTTTTCGCTCACCTTCTCGCTTCTCCTGTGCCAGTAGTTTTTCAAGTCTTGCTCAGCGCTTCGCTGAAGAGCTGCGCCACGTATGCGACGGCGGTCATGGCCCGCTCGTAATGCATGCGTGTCGGCCCCAGCACGCCAAGCGAACCTTGCACCATATCGTTCCTGGTGTACGCGGCGCCGATCAGCGCCAGGTTTTCGCCCGCCTCGGAGATTCCCTTCACACCGATTTGCACGTGAACCGGTTCAGGCGTCTCAATACAGGCATTCAGCACGGTAACGAGCCGATGCTTCTCTTCAATGGCTGCCAGCAGATCACGCAACTGCGCTTGGTCTACGAACTCCGTGGCTCCGATCATCTGCGCGGTGCCTTGTACGTGCACGTGCAGAGTGGACTCATCTCCGAGCACCGCCGGGTCACACAGCGTCAGAGCACTCTGAGCCATGCCTTCGTAGCGCTCTCGCTCCGTTGCCAGCTTCTGCAAAAGGTCGCTGCGAATCGCTTCCAGCGTCCAACCGGAATAGTGCCGGTTCAAAAACTCCGCAGTCGCGTCCAGCTCGCCCTGGGTGAACAACCTGCTCGGCCGCAGGATCTTGTCACGCGTATTCCCGCCCGGCGAGATCAGCACCACCACCACGCGACCATCCGGCAGGAGCCACATTCGCGTATGTTCCAAAACAGTTTTGCCCAGCGGCGGCGACACAATTATGCCCAAGCCGTTGGAAACCTCGGCCAGCACGTGTCCGGCGCGTTCGGTGATTTCCGTTGCACTGCTGGCGCCACCCATCTCCCGCTGAATCCATTCGCGGTCCGTCGTGCTGATCGTGGCCTGCGACGCAATCTCTTGCGCAAAAAACCGATACGCCGCGGCAGTTGGCACGCGCCCCGCTGAAGTATGCGGCTGATACAGAAACCCGCCATCCTCCAGGTCGGCCATAACATTGCGAATTGTTGCAGTGCTCAGTGCCTCTTCAAAGCCTTTCGAAATCGCGCGCGAGGACACCGGTTCGCCCGTCTCGATGTACGCGCGCACAATGTCCGCCAGTATCTGGCGATTACGCCGCTCTTGGAGCGCCGAATTCCTCATATCAGCACTCTACACCTGGTGCTAACGAGCGCTACCTATATTGTAGAAAGCGTGTCAAGCGCGGTCAACGTATGTCTCCCTCGGCGGCGGCGTAGTCGCGGTTGTCGTGCCCGCCAACCTAGCGTCACCAATTCCGTGCCAGCGGACCGAACTAGTTGTTGTCGATTTGGGCGCGCTGGAGCTTGTCGGAATAGTCGATATACACGGTCTTCCACTCGGTGAAAAAATCGATCGCGGCGATGGCGGCTTCGCGGTGGCCGTTGCCGGTCTGCTTCGTACCTCCAAAGGGCAGGTGGGTCTCCGCGCCAATGGTCGGCGCGTTCACGTAGACAATTCCGGTGTAGAGATCGCGAGTGGCCTGGAAGGCGCGGTTCACGTTGCGCGTATAGATGGAGGCGGACAAACCATACGGCACACCATTCGCTACGTCGATAGCCTCCTCCAAGGTGTCGATGGGGATTACCGACACCACCGGGCCAAAGATCTCCTCCTGCGCCACGCGCATTTTCGGCGAGCAATCGCCAAACACAGTCGGCGCGTGGAACCAGCCCTGGGCGTGCAGGCCACCGTCCAGGCGATCTCCCCCGGTCAGTAATCTCGCTCCTTCATTCTTCCCGATCTCCACGTAGCTCATTACCGTTTGCAATTGTTGCTCGTTGATGCAAGGCCCCATATCCGTATCCACATCCAGCCCGTTACCAATCTTCAGCGACTTGACGCGCGCGACAAAGCGCTCCACAAACTCCTTGTACACGCTTTTGTGCACAGCTAGGCGGCTCGCCGCTGTGCAGCGTTGCCCCGTGGTGCCAAAACCACCCCAGACCGCGCCGTCTACCGCCAAATCGAGATTGGCGTCATCCATCACCATGATGACGTTTTTGCCGCCCATCTCCAAACTGTAGTGCTTGAACTGGGGCGCGCAAGCCTCGGCGATGATTCGTCCCACTGCCGTAGATCCCGTAAAGCTGATCACCGGCACATCCTTGTGCTGTGACAACGGCGCTCCCGCCCCAGGCCCATCACCGCTCACTAGATTCACTACGCCCCGCGGCACGCCAGCTTCCGTCAGAACCTGCACCAGGTGATATGCAGAGAGCGGCGTATCCTCCGCAGGTTTTAGCACCACCGTATTTCCGCTGATCAGCGCCGGCATCATTTTCCAGGAAGGAATGGCCATGGGAAAATTCCAGGGGGTGATCATTCCGCACACGCCGATGGACTGGCGCACGCTCATGGCGAACTTGTTCGGCAATTCCGAAGGCGTCGTCTGACCGAACAGCCGGCGCCCCTCGCCGGCCATGTAATAGGTCATGTCGATGGCTTCCTGCACGTCGCCGCGGGTCTCTGCCAGGACCTTGCCCATCTCGCGCGTCATGTCTTTTGAGAATTCCTCCTTGCGCTGAAGCAGCAGTTCAGCGGCACGGAACAAGATCTCTGCACGCTTCGGCGCCGGCACCAGCCGCCACGTCTTGTACGCCTCTGTCGCCGCGGCCACGGCGACGTCCACGTCCTCGTGCGTAGAAGACACGAACATGCCGATCAATTCACCGGTGTTCGCCGGGTTGCGGTTCTCATACGCTCTTCCGCCGCGCGATTCCACCCATTCGCCGTTAATGAAATTCTTAAACAGCCGGGGCGCGACTGCGGTAGCCATACTTCCTCCTCGATCCTTGAAGCTTGCCACTTTGCTCTTCGTCTGGTCCAATGCGGGTTGGAACGCGAAACACAGCCAGGTGGAGTCTAAATTCTACAGTCGCCTCTCAATACGGTCAAACGCAGTTCCCTTGAGCTGTATTCCCGCAAATATCTACCCATTTCTCGGCTCATCCTGGAGGGGTTCTTCAACTTGATGCTGGCTCATCCTTCTATTTCTACCCACGACACACCAGGGACCTCTTCGCAAACCACGACCACTCTAGTGAATACCCGGCCTGACGGCATGAAAATAGGGAACGTCTCGATGAGTCCCGAATTGCACCCACTATTTAAACTGTCTAAGGCTCGCTCACACGCCCGGAGTGCTGGGCCTGCGCTCGCCACTAGCTCAAGGGAATGGTTTGTTTTCAGCGAGCGTCGCGGAGCAAATTCTCTCAGTTCTTTGTGCGGTCCATCACCACCGACCCGCCCTTCATCACCCACTTCACGTTCTTCAAAACCACATCGATATCAGCCAGAGGGTCCCCTTGGACGGCGACCAGATCCGCGAAATATCCCGGAGCGACTGCTCCCAGCTCTTTTTCTTTCCCCAACAGCTCCGCCGCATTAGTCGTCGCAGTGCGCAAGGCCTGCTCCGGCGTCATTCCTGCTTTCACGAACCAGCCCAGCTCGCGAGTGTTCTGCCCAAACATCGTGTAGATGGCATCCGAACCCATCGCAAACTTCACGCCGGCTTTGAACGCCTTTTGCGCCGTTTCCAGATTCCTGGGAATGAACGCTTGCAGCTTCTCCTGGTATCCCGCCGCGTACCCGATCTTGTCGCCGTTTTCGATGTAATAGCGGTTGTGGTCGATCGTTGGCACATAGAACGTTCCACGCTTTACCATTTCCTGAATCGTGGCATCGTCCATGTCCGTCGCATGTTCTAACGAATCCGTCCCGGCGCGTACTGCGTCCCGCGCCCCGTCCGGCCCGTACGAGTGGATGGCGATCTTTTTTCCAAATTGGTGGGCCATTTCCACCGCCGCCTTCATCTCTTCGTAGGTATACGTCTCGAATCCCGTCACGTCATCGTCCGTTCCGGTCGATCCGTACATTTTGACCACGTCGGCACCCGCAGCGATCTGCTGCCGTACCGCCTTCAACACTTCCGGCACGCCATCGGCGATCCCGCCCGCAGGCGGATTTATCCCCGATTTGTACGGCGTGTTGGTGACGTACAGCCCGTACCCGCACACAAACATGCGCGGACCGATCATTTCTCCGCGGTTGATCAAATCGCGCATGGCAATGTCCATGTATTGATCCGCGCCGAGATCGCGCACCGTGGTCACGCCTGCTCCCAGCGTGCGCATCGCTCCTTTGCGCGCGACAAACACCTCTACTGCAGGCGCGTTGCTGGTCAACTGCTTCAGCATCGGCTCGCCGGGAGTCTCGTCGGTGTACATGGTCATGTGCGTATGCACATCGATCAGCCCGGGCAAGCCCGCGTATTTCGACAGATCGATCACCTCCGCGCCCACAGGGATCGTCGAGGCATCCGTCGTCACACCGCGAATCCGGTCACGCTCCACGATCACCGTGGCATTCGTCCAAAGCTTCCCCTTGGCGTCCCAGAGCCTGCCGAGCCGCACGGCCTTGACAGGTGTGGCGCTCGGTTTCTCCTGCGCACAAATTCCTTCCACACACAAGGCTGCGAGAACAGCCGCTAGGAAGACCCTCATTGTTTTCATGGCACGCTCACCTCTTCGGTCCACCCATACACGCCGAGCAACGTCCGTCTTCTAAATCAGTTGTCGACAGAATGCAATGGCGGACTACTGCTGGCGGCGGGCCGTCTGAGGGGATGGCGTTTTCTGCCGAGAAGAAGAGCTCGTCGGAGGCATGGGTGGGGCAACACCCGCGGTTTGAGAGCCCAGGCCCAATTGCTGTAGTGTTTTCGCATCCAGCTTCCCGGTAGGATTCAGCCCATGCGCTTCCTGGAATTTTCTCGTCGCTTCGATCGTTGACGCGTCCCACTTCCCGTTCGGTTTTCCGGTGAACGAGCCGTTCTTAGCGAGCGCCTGCTGGATTTCGGAAATTCGGTCAGGAGTGGGGGTTTTTTGCCCCCGCTCCCGCCGCTTTGAGTTTTTTGACGACTTCGACCGGTGTGCAGTGCTGGGCGACTTGGAAGGAGTAGATTTCTTTTGCGCCGAAGCGACACACACACCCAACCCTGCTGCCACGAGCAGCGTCAGGGCTAGGTGGGTCACTCTTCGCACTCGCATAGGCGTGTCTGTATTGGCTGTCGCTACGTTACTATTGCTGGCTGTCGGCCGGAACTTTGCCCGACAAATAGAGTGTCAGGATCCGGTCGTCCTGCCGGCGAAGAACCTTAAATACAACGTCCTCGCCATGCTTCAGTTTTGACACGGCCTTACGGTAATCGGAGACAGAATTCACGGTTTCACCGTTGATCAGAGAGATCACGTCTCCGCGACCGAATCCCAAATCATCGGCAAACGAAGCCGGATCGACTTCGGTTACGAGCACGCCCTTCTGCCCTTCCATTCCGACGCGATGCCCGCGGTCCGGCGTCAATTCTTCCACATGCAGGCCGAATTCCGGAGGCGCGGTTTCGCCAGGCTGCTCGCCCAGGCGCCCAGCCGAATTCGGGAACACTCGCGTGCGGTCTCCAACCTCCGCGGTTGTTTCTTTCTGCGCGCGGTCGCGAATATAAGTCAGTTTCACCTTGCTACCGATCGGCGCTTGCGCAATCGGGTTCACCAGATCATTCCCTGTCTTGACCACCTGACCGTTCACGCTGGTGATCACGTCACCGCCCTTCAAACCGGCTTTCTCCGCCGGACTTCCCGGCTCGACCCCTTCAATCACTACGCCATAGGGCGCGCCCAGCGATTTCAGCGTGATGGTGTTGGTGCTCAGTTCTTCCTGGAAGCTGACGCCGATCGACCCGCGCGTCACGCGGCCTTGCTTGATAATCTGGTCGTAAACGTTGATCGCCGTGGTCGAGGGCAGGGCGAAGCCCACGCCTTCATAGCCGCGGCTGCCCGTGATGATCGCCGTATTTATCCCGATCACCTCGCCGGCCAGGTCTACCAGTGGCCCGCCAGAATTCCCCGGGTTGATCGCCGCGTCGGTCTGCAGAAACCTCTGGAACTGATGCCCGATCCCGCCGCGGTCTTTTGCGCTGATGATTCCCGCAGTGACTGTGGCTTGCAGTCCGAAGGGACTGCCGATCGCCAGCACCCAGTCGCCAACCTGCACGCCATCCGAATTTCCGAGCTTCGCGATGGGCAGTTCTTTGCTCGCATCGATCTTGATCACCGCCAGGTCGGTATCCTCGTCCACGCCGATGACCTTGGCGGTGTACCTGGTCGTATCGCCGTTCAATTGCACCTGGATTTTCGTCGCTTGTTCGACCACGTGATTGTTCGTCAGGATGTACCCGCGCTTGTCGACGATTACCCCCGAACCCAAGCTGCGCTCGGCCTGTGGCGGTCCGTCCTGCCGTCCATCAAAGAACCGGTCGAAGAAATCCTGCATCGGATCTTCCTGATCGTACGGCTGCGAGCGGCGCTTTTTGCTCTGCTTGCGCTCGAGCACTTGGGTCGTGGCGATGTTCACGACCGCGGGCTCCACGCGATTGACGATCCCCGCAAAAGAGCTAGACGACGGCACCGGGTCTGGCACCGTCAGCGCCGTCGCGGTTGTGCCTGAAAATCCAAGACTCTTCATCGCCGACACGCGGCCGGAAACGACGGACCCGATCAAAATCCCGACCGTCAGCGTGAACGCGACAAATACCGCTGCGAGTATCTTGCGGCGACGCGTCCAGTTAAAAAGCTCTCTCACCTGCTCTTCCATGTTACTCCCCTTTTCAAGCCCCCGCAGCCTTGTTGGCCTCAGTTGACCGCACTTCGGCTTGCCCCGATCCTGTCGAGGCCCAACTTCAAGAGTATAACACCGCTACTCTGGTGGTGTTGCTGTCGGGCAAACGGCATGGCGAAGCAATAACTGTCCCCATGGCCGGGGGTGCCTTGCAAATTTTGTTCTCCACTCTATTGGACGTAGGAAACCCTAAATTTGTTGTCAAGACGGTAAAATCTGTGATGACCGTGGGCTTAAACACTGGCAGTTCAGCGAGTAAGCTCCAGAAACTACTCGAGCTGCGAGGGCCGCTGTTAACACTTC